>CAVZGW010000007.1:0-262903 GCA_963774825.1 uncultured Actinomycetes bacterium
GGCGAGCGCCGCCGGCCCCGCATGACTCTCGTCGCAAATCCCGATCGAAGCGTCTGCGCTATGGCGCTCGCCCGCTTCAGCTCCCGCCGGCGCGCGCCTGGAACTGGGAAACGGCGCCGAGGGCGTGGCTAGCGTACATGACCGAGGGACCGGCGCCCATGTAGATCGCCATGCCGAGCGTCTCGAGGATCTCCTCGCGCGTGGCGCCGCGCTCGACAGCCGCCTTGACGTGAAAGGCGATGCAATCGTCGCAGCGCATCGCGACCGAGATCGCGAGCGCGATCAGCTCCTTGGTCTTGGCGTCGAGCGCGCCCGGCGCGAGCGCGGCCTGCGCGATGGCGGAAAAGCCCTTCATCACGTCGGGCGCGCCGCCGCGAAGATGCGCAGTTCGGCGCTCAGCTCTGCGGCCATCGCCGGCCAGTCCGTCTGCGTCATGTCAGTCTCCTGTCGTTCGTCAGCCTGTGCCGTCGGTTCACGCGCGCCCTTCGCGGCCCGCTCGTCGTCGCGCAGCCAGACATAGATCGCCGGGATGACCAGCACCGTCAGCGCGGTCGACGAGGCGAGGCCGAAGACCAGCGAGATCGCGAGCCCCTGGAAGATCGGATCGGTGAGGATGAAGGCCGCGCCGATCATCGCCGCCGCCGCCGTCAGCACGATCGGCTTGAAGCGCGTCGCGCCCGCCTCGATCAGCGCGGGCCGCAGCGCGACGCCCTCGGCGCGCCGGTGGCGGATGAAGTCGACGAGCAGGATCGAGTTGCGCACGATGATGCCGGCGAGCGCGATGAAGCCGATCATCGAGGTCGCGGTGAAGGCGGCGCCGAGCATCCAATGGCCGAGCACGATGCCGATCAGCGTCAGCGGCACCGGGAGTCAGGATGACCAGCGGCAGCTTGAACGAGCCGAACTGCGCGACGACGAGCAGATAGATGCCGAGGATCGCGACGCCGAAGGCCGCGCCCATGTCGCGGAACGTGACATAGGTGACCTCCCATTCGCCGTCCCACAGCAGCGTCGGGCTCGGCTCGTCGAGCGGCTGGCCGTGATACGCGATGTCGCGGCGTGCCGGCCGCGCCCCAATCGATCTTGGCGATCGCGTCGTCGACCGCGAGCATGCCGTAGATCGGCGCCTCGAAGCGTCCGGCGAGTTCGGCGCTGCACCATCTCGGCGAAGCGGCCGTTGTGGCGGAAGATCGGATAGGAGGCGCGCTCGCGCTTGACGGCTGACGACGTCGCCGAGTTCCACATTGGCGCCCTGGCGCGCGCGTGCCGCCGGCCGGCAGCGGCGTCGAGAGGATGCGCTCGTTCGAGCGCAAGGCCGCTGCGCGGCAGCGCGACGTTGATGTCGATCGGCTTGAGGCCGCCGCCGCGCTGCGAATAGCCGACCTGCGCGCCGCCGATGAGCGCGCCGATCGTGTCGTAGACCGCCTGCTCCTCGACGCCGTGGAATTCGAGCGCCTCCTGGTCGATCGCAAAGCGCAGCCGCTCGGCCGGCACGCCGAAGCTGTCGTCGACGTCGACGACGAAATCGACCGCCTCGAACGCCTTGCGCACCTTGCTCGCGAGCGCGCGGCGGCTCGCGGCGTCGGGCCCATAGACCTCGGCGAGCAGCGTCGACAGCACGGGCGGCCCCGGCGGCACTTCGACGACCTTGAGCGACCGTGCGCGCGGCAGCCGCCAGACCGGCGAGACGCTTGCGAATGTCGAGCGCGATGGCGTGGCTCGCGCGCGAGCGCTCGCCCTTCGGCGTCAGATTGACCGAGAGATCGCCCAGCTCCGGGCTCGTCGCGCAGATAATAATGGCGCACGAGCCCGTTGAAGTTGAAGGGCGCGGCCGTCCCGACATAGGCCTGGATCGAGGTCAGTTCGGGCAGATCCTCGAGCCGCTCGGCGGCCGCCGTCAGCACGCGATCGGTCTCTTCGAGCGTCGACGCCCTCGGGCAGATCGACCACCACCTGGATTTCCGACTTGTTGTCGAACGGCAGCAGTTTGACGCGCACGTCCTTGGTCGCGAAGAGCGCGCAGGCGGCGAGCGTCGCGAGCGCCGACCAGCGACGAGGAAAATCTTCGAGCGCCGCCGGCCTTTGAGCAGCGGCGCGCGATGCGCGTGTAGAAGCGCCCCATCGCGCCGACGTCGTGGCCATCGCGTCGCGCCGGCCGCGTCTGCGCCTTCGAAGCGCCGGCGCGCGATACGCAGCAGCAGCCAGGGCGTGACGGTGACCGCGACGAAGAAGGAGAACAGCATCGCCATCGAGGCGTTGGCGGGAATCGGGCTCATGTAGGGGCCCATCAGCCCGCTGACGAACATCATCGGCAGCAGCGCGGCGACGATCGTCAGCGTCGCGACGATGGTCGGATTGCCGACCTCCGCCACCGCCTCGATCGCCGTCTCGACAAGCCCGCGCTCGCCGCGCATGCACCAATGGCGCACGATATTCTCGACCACCACGATCGCGTCGTCGACGAGGATGCCGATCGAGAAGATCAGCGCGAACAGGCTGACGCGGTTGATCGTGTAGCCCATCATCCACGAGGCGAAGAGGGTCAGCAGGATCGTCGTCGGGATGATGATGAGGACGACGACGCCCTCGCGCCAGCCGATCGGCGATCGTGATCAGCGCGACGATCGAGACCGTCGCGAGCGCGAGGTGGAACAGCAGTTCGTTGGCCTTTTCGTTGGCGGTCTCGCCGTAGTTGCGCGTGACCGCGACGTCGAGACCGGCCGGGACGATGCGGCCCTTCACGGTTTCGAGCCGGTGCATCATCTCGTCGGCGACGACGACCGCGTTGGCGCCCTTGCGCTTGGCGATCGCGATGCTGACCGCCGGACGCCGCTGCAACTGGCCGTCCGACGCGCGCGTCGAGGTCCAGGCGCGATGCTCGGGCTCGGCCGCGCCGACGACGACATTGGCGACATCCTTGACATAGACCGGCCGTCCGTCGCGCGTGGTGAGCAGCAGCAGGCCGATATCGGGAACGCCCTGCAACGTCTGGCCCGCCACCACCGGGACGGAGCGGCCGTCGTCGCGAAACGCGCCGGCGAGGAAGGAGCGATTGGCGTTGGTCAGCTTGTCGATCAGTTGGCTGAGCGTGATGCCGTAGAGCGAGAGCCGCTCCGGGTCGGGCTCGACGCGGATCTGGTTGGGGCTGCCGCCGACGAGATAGGTGCCGCCGACGTTGTCGACCTTGGCGAGTTCATGCTGCAGCTCTTCGGCGACCTGATAGAGGCCGTTGTCGGTCCATATCGCGCTCTGGTCGGGCCGCGCGGAAAGGGTGAGGACGACGATCGCGACGTCGTTGATGCCGCGCCCGACGATCAGCGGCTCCGGAATGCCCTTCGGCAACCCGGTGATATTGGCGCGGATTTTCTCGTGGATGCGCAGCACCGCGGTGTCTTCGTCGGTGCCGACCAGAAAGCGCGCGGTGACGACGACGCGGTCGTCCTCGGTCTGCGAATAGACGTGCTCGACGCCGTTGATGCCCTTGACGATGTCCTCGAGCGGACGGGTGACGAGTTCGACCGCCTCGTCGGCCTTGTAGCCATTGGCCGCGACCATGATGTCGACCATCGGCACGCTGATCTGCGGCTCCTCCTCGCGCGGCAGCGAGACCACGGCGATGGCGCCGGCGATGAGCGCCGCGATCAGCAGGAGCGGCGTCAGCGGCGAATTGATGAAGGCGCGGGTCAGCGCGCCGGAAAGCCCCGGTTTCATGGCGACACGAGGACGTCGCCATCCCGCAGCCCGGAGAGAATTTCGACGCCGTCCTCGCGCGACTCGCCGGGCTGGACAACGACCTCCGCGCCGCCGGCGAGCTTCGCATAGGTCACGCCCGCGCGGCGGTAGACGTAAGAGGCCGGCACGACGATTGCCCGGCGCGCGCCGGTCGCGACATAGACGCGCGTGCGTTCGCCGACGAAATAGTCGCCGAGCCCGGCGACGTCGACATCGGCGATCACCCGTCCGCCCTGGATCTCGGGATAGACGAGGCGAACGCGGCCCTCGCGTTTCTTCTCGGTCGAATCGCTCTCGAGGCCGCGCGCGGCGATGAGCACCGCGTCGCCCGCGCGCATGAAGCGGGCGTGGCGCTCGGGCAGCTGCAGGCGCAGGATGTAACGGTCCTCGGCAAGCGTCGCGATCGTTTCGCCCGGCAGCACGACGCGGCCTTCGGACACCGGAACGGTGAGGATGCGGCCGGCCCCCGGCGCCAGCACGGCGCCTTCGCTCGTCTGCTGGGCGATCACGCTGCGGTCCGATCGCATGGCGGAGAGATTGCGCTCGGCGACGTCGAGATTGGTCTTGGCCTGGTCCAGCTGGCTTTGCGTCGCCACGCCGCGCCGTTGCAATTCCTGGATGCGGTCGAGATCGGTCCTGGCCTGGTCGCGCTGCGCCTGCTGCGATTGGATGCGCGAATCGAGCGCCTGCATTTGCAGAGCCAGCTTCTGGTCGGCGACCGTGGCGAGCTCCGCGCCGCCGGCGACGCTGTCGCCTTCCTTCGCCTTGAGCGCGGCGATCGTGCCGCCAATGCGCGCGCGCGCGACCAGCTGATGAATGGGTTCGACGGTGGCGATCACCGCCTTCTGGTCGACGATCTCGGAGGCGTGCGCGACGAACCCCTCCGCCGCGACGGCGAAATGCGGCGCGACAACAGCGGCGGCGATCAGACAAAGGCGACGCATCGAGCAATTCTCCGAAACGGGTCTTGACTTATATATTCGAATATCTAATTTAGCAACCATGAATTTAAAGGAAATGCGCGCCAAGGCCGGCAACGCCGAGGCTCTGCTGAAAGCGGTCGCCAACGAACATCGCCTGATGATCCTGTGCGAATTGCTCGCCGGCGAGCGGTCGGTGAGCGAACTGCAGAAGGCGATCGGGTTGAGCCAGTCGGCCCTTTCGCAGCATCTGGCGCGGTTGCGCGAGGATGAACTCGTCGCGACGCGGCGCGAGTCGCAGACCATTCATTATTCGCTTGCGAGCACTCAGGTGAAGCGCCTGATCGAGCTGATGTACGAGCTGTTCTGCTCTCCGGAAAAGTCGGGAAAACGAGGGAAAGAGAAGCCATGACAATCGATCGCGCCGTGATGACATTCGCCGGACTCCTGGTCCTCGCGAGCCTGGCGCTCGCGGAGCTCGCCAGCCCGTACTGGCTGCTGCTGACCGCTTTCGTCGGCGGCAATCTGATCCAGGCGTCGATCACCGGCTTCTGCCCGGCGGCCATCGCCTTCCGGTGGCTCGGCGTCAGGCCGGGAGCGACGTTCTCCTGACGGCGGCGGGCGCGAACGCCGCTGCGGATGCAGCGGCGCGTCGCGCATGCGTGTTCAGAAGCTTCCGGGGTCCGTCTCATGTTTTCACGCTACCGCCGTTCCCCCGGCGTTGGTTGATTCAAGTCAAGGCGAAAAGGGGGAAGACGTGATGGCTTATCGTAAACTGAGGCGCGCTTGAGGGACGCGGAGGCCCGCGTGATCGAGCGTAGACGAGCAATGTGAAGCGGGGAGAGTTAGGTCATGCCGAAAGTGGTTGTCATTGGCGCCGGCATCGGCGGCGTTCCCATGGCTTTCGAGCTGCGCGACCTTCTCGGCCGCAAGGCGGAGATCGAAGTCGTCTCCGATTCCGAATGGTTCCAGTTCACGCCCTCGAATCCCTGGGTCGCGGTCGAACTGGCGCAAGCCGCAAGACGTCAAGGTTCATCTCCCCGAAGTCTTCGCACGGCTCGGCATCGGCTTCTCCTCCGCGGGCGCCAAACAGGTCATCCCCGAATCCAATGTCGTCGTCCTCAATGACGGCAAGCGGATCGCTTACGATTTTCTCGTCGTCGCGACCGGCCCGAAGCTCGCCTTCGACGAAATCGAGGGCCTCGGCCCGCAGGGGCGCAGCCACTCGATCTGCCATGTCGATCACGCCGCCGCCGCGGCTGAACGCTGGGAGGAATTCTGCAAGGATCCCGGTCCGATGGTCGTCGGCGCGGTGCAGGGAGCGTCGTGTTTCGGCCCCGCCTATGAATATGCGCTGACCGCCGCGACCGATCTGAGGCGGCGCAAGATTCGCGACCGCGCGCCGATCACTTTCGTGACCTCGGAGCCCTATATCGGCCATCTCGGGCTCGGCGGCGTCGGCGACACCAAGGGCATGCTCGAGTCGATCATGCGCGATCGCGACGTGAAATGGATCGTCAACGCGAGGATCGACCGGGTGACGGCCGACGCGGTCGAGGCGACCGAGGTCAACGAGGACGGCTCGGTGCGCAAGACGCACAAGCTGCCCTCCAAATTCTCGATGTTCATTCCGGGCTTCCGCGGCGTCGACTGCCTCAAGGGCGACGACGGCAAATGGATCCTCGGCCTGACCAACCCCCGCGGCTTCGTCCTCATCGACAAGACGCAGCGCAACCCGACCTATGGAAATGTCTTCGCGGTCGGCGTGTGCACCGCGATTCCTCCCTACGAGGCGACGCCAGTGCCGGTCGGCGTGCCGAAGACCGGCTATATGATCGAGTCGATGGTCACCGCCGCCGCCCATAACATCAAGGACCTGATCGAAGGGCGCGCGCCCAGCCATACGGCGACCTGGAACGCGGTCTGCCTCGCCGATTTCGGCGACAGCGGCGTCGCGTTCGTCGCGCTGCCGCAAATACCGCCGCGCAACGTCAACTGGTCGTCGCAGGGCTATTGGGTCCACATGGCGAAGGTCGGGTTCGAAAAATACTTCCTGCGCAAGGTCCGCAAGGGGTCGAGCGAGCCGGGTTACGAGCGCCTGATCATGAAGACGCTCGGCATCAACCGGCTCCGCCCCGGCCAGCAGCCGCCCGTCAAGGGCGCCGCGTAAGGGCGGCCGCCGCCAGCGCGATCGCATGTTCGCAACAGGCTGACGGGCCACTGGCGGGCATTTGCTTCGGGTTGGCGCCGATGCGCGGTGACGCCGATCGCATCGAGACCAAGCGATCGGCGCGATTGGCGCGCCTCGATCCAGACCGCCGGCGTGTCAGGGGTGCAGCGCGGCCCCTTTCGCCGCCTTCTCGACATCTCTTGGCCCTCTCAGCGCCGGGCGGACGAGATCGGGCGCATCGGCTGGCTCGGCCAGGAAGGCGGCGCGGTTCGCAGCGTCGCGCCCGGTCGCGAACATCGCCCGGACGCAGACGGCGCGCGCCCCGCCCCGATCGATGGCTTGTCCATCGGCGCGAACCAGCGTTTCGGACGACGCCGCAAAGATCAGCATGAGCTGGCCGAGCAGCCGCGCATGGGCGCGGCCCGCCGCGTCGACACAGGGCTCGCCCAGCCCCTCCGCAGCGGCGTCAGCGGCGCCGGCCGCAAGAAAGGCGGCGACACTGAGCTTCCGCCAGACCGGAAGGTCTCCGGCGCCAGGATCGCCACCTTCGCATCGAACGCCATGCTTTCCTTCTCCAGGCCCCGCCTCGCCGGGGAGCGGGGGGGAAGACCGTAAGTCCGCCATGGCGCGCTCAGACGCCAAAGTGGAGAAGGCCGCAAGTTCAAACTGAGCCGCCAAGCCGCCGTGCATCCCGTTCGCCTTTGGCGACGAGCGGGTCGCGGATTTCAAATCCTGGCGAGCGAAGGTGAAGGCAACGCAAATGTTCGAAGTCTCTGCGCCGCGCGCGTTCAATTCATTCGACTTTCGCCGTCTCTCGCGGCAGATCTTGATCGTGGCCGCGGTGAGTGTTGTCGCGCTCGGGTTGAGCGCAGCGGCGACCGCCTGGATCGTCAATATGTCGGCTGCCCCGCGGCCCGCGATCGCTCCGGCGACCGCGCAGCGCCGGCCGCTCCCGGCGCTTCCGCCGATGGCGGCTGAACCGACGGCCCGCGAACCCCCTTCTCGCGCAACGCGACCCCGAGCCTCCAGCGCCCGCGACGCCGATTTTGCTTGGGGCCGGCCTTCCATCGCAAGACGCGTTGCCGACAAAGCCCGCCGTCGCTTCGCTCCTCGCGCGCCCGCCCGCGCCCCCGCCGAAGGCCGCGGTTTCGCCGCTGCCGGAGGATGCGCCCTTGCCTCCGCCGCGTCCGACCCAGTTCGCCTCGCTCGCCGGTTCGCCGGCCGGCCCGTTCGATCGATGGACCGCCGTCTATGATTTGACCGCCCATACCGTCTACATGCCCGACGGAACGAAACTGGAGGCGCATTCGGGCCTCGGCGACCGGCTGGACGATCCCGGTCACGTCGACGAACGCGATCGCGGCGCGACGCCGCCCCATGTCTACGACCTGACCGCCCGCGAGGAGCTTTTCCACGGCGTGCAGGCTTTGCGGCTCAACCCGGAAGGCGGGGGCGGCATTTTCGGGCGCGAGGGCCTCCTCGCCCATCCCTACATGCTCGGCCCGAACGGCGATTTCAACGGATGCGTGTCGTTCAAGGACTACGAGGCCTTCCTGCAGGCCTTCCAGAACGGCGCGGTGAAACGCCTGGCGGTCGTCGCGAGCCGGTACTGACCGCCGCGCCGGCTCGCCACCAAAGCTGAGCCCGCCTTGATCCTGAGGGTGTCGACAATGGCCGATAGTGGACCGGCTGCTTCGCGGCGATCAACGTTGATAAGCAGACGCTCTGTGATAGCAACGTCGGGCGGCCGAGCCGCGTGAGAATTCGCCCGCAGCAGACGAAAGGGAACGACAGCGATGGCCGAACGCGGTTTACCGATCGGTTGCCCCTGAACCATTGGAGCCGGAGCGATGGGTCCGGGACAAAGAACGGCTTGAGGAGCAGCTTGAGCTTCTGTGGAACTGCACCCACAGGGGGTAGCCGCAGATCACCAGCGCGACCGCGGCCGAGGTCCCGATCCCGGACGCCACGGCTCGGGCCCGGCCGGGCACCGCATGGCGATGCGTGGCCGCGAGGATCGCCACCAGCAGCACCCCGGCTACCGCCGTGTCGGCCAGCAGTTCCTCCCCGATGAACAGTTGCGCCGCCGCCAGCAGGCCCAGCCAGACCCCGGTCGGAACCGGCCTGCCGCGGCCGGTGACGAGCCGCAGCAGCGCGTCGATCATCAGCGGCGGCGTCACCGCGAAGGCAAAGTTGTAGTGGCCGATGCAGGCGTCCAGCAGTGCCGGGGAGAACCCGTAGAGCGCGCCGCCCAGGGCCGCGGGCCACAGGCTGGCCCCCCAGCGGCGCAGCACCCAGAACATGCTGGCCGCCGACCCGGCGAAGCCCAGCGTGAGCACGATGGTGAGGGTGACCTGCGGCCCGGCGAGCAGCGTAACCGGGCTCAGCACTATCCCCGGGAGCAGGAACGTGGTGTTCCACATCATGTTGATGCCACGCGGCGCGTTCATCGCGGTGGTCACCAGCGCCGGCAACCTCCCATGGGAGATCGCCGTCGCCGAGTAGCGCACGAACCAGGCGAACTGATCGACGTCCTCAGGGTCGCCCACCTGCGCGTGCGAGGTTGGGTCGGCCCACAGATGCCAGGTCAGGGCCACCGCGCACAGCAGGTAACAGCACAAGATCAGCCAGCATGCTCCGGCGGCGGCCCGGGGGCGCCCGCTCTCGGAGACCTCGGATGGCTCGACCGCTGCCGGGACGAGGCTCACCGCACCTCCGTTCGCGGGATGCCTGGAAAGGCCACGCTACGTCAGCTGCCCTGATCCGAAACCGGGGTCGCGGCCGATGGCTCCGGCATCCAGACGACGGCGCCGGCGTCCGCGTCAAGGTGCCGCATCACGGCGCTTGGTTGTGGCGCGGCCAGGCGCGCGGTATGTCCAGCCGGCGGCGCGCCACAGCGCCGGATCGAGCGCGTGGCGCCCATCCGCGATCCTTCGATGCGCAACGGCCTTACCGATGATCTCCGGGTCCGCCTGCTGGAGCTCGGGCCACTCGGTCAGCAGGAGCAGCACATCCGCGTCCGTCGCCACGCCGATCACGGAGTCCGCGTAATCCAGTTCCGGGTGCGCCCGACGAGCGTTTTCCATCGCTGCCGGGTCATAGGCGGTAACAAAGGCGCCCAGGCCATGCAGAGTCGTAGCCACATCGAGCGCGGGTGAGTCCCTGATGTCGTCAGAATCTGGCTTGAACGCGAGGCCGAGCACGCCGATATTGCGGCCGACGAGCGACCCCCCGGCCAGCTCACGTGCCAGTTCCACCATCCGGGGGCGGCACCGCATGTTGATCGCGTCAACCTGGTCCAGGAAGGAAACCGCCTCTCCCGCGCCAAGCTCCGTGGCTCGCGTCCTGAAGGCCCGGATGTCCTTGGGCAGGCAACCGCCGCCGAATCCGAGGCCGGGGCGCAGGCCGGCGCCGCCAATCCGGTGATCGTAGGCAAGCGCCTCGGCCAGCTTGGCGACATCCCCTTCCGCTGCTTCGCAGACCTCGGCCATCGCGTTGATAAAGGAGATCTTGGTAGCGAGAAAGGCGTTAGCGGCGACCTTGACAAGCTCCGCGGTGGCGAAGTCGGTGACGACAAAAGGTACGCCAGCCGCCAGCGGCTCCGCATGCACTTCGCGCAGGATCGCCTCGGCGCTCGCCGAACGCACCCCCACCACGATGCGCTCTGGCCGAAGCGTGTCGGTCACCGCATGCCCCTCGCGCAGGAATTCCGGGCTCCAGGCGAGTTCTGCGCCTGCCCCGGCGGGCGCGAGACGCTCCACTCGCTCGGCAAGGCTCGCGGCGGTGCCTGCCGGCGTAGTCGATTTCCCGACGATCAGGCACGGCCGGTCCAGCAGCGGGGCCAGCGCATCGATGCAGCCGAGCAGTTGCGAAAGGTCAGCTCCGCTCGAGTCCGCGAGCTGCGGCGTGCCCACGCAGCAGAAGTGCACATCCCCGAAGTCCGCGGCCTCCCGGAACGACGTGGTGAAGCGTAGCCGCCCCGATCGCAGGCCACGCTTGAGCAGCGGTTCGAGGTCAGGCTCGTAGAACGGAAGCCTGCCTGCGGCAAGCGCGCCGATCCGCGTTGCGTCGGTGTCCAGGCCCAGGACGTCAAAGCCGAGTTCGGCCATGCACGCAGCCTGGGTGGCGCCCAGATACCCGGTTCCCAGCACGGTGAGGCGAAAGGCCACTGGTTTCTTTCCTTCCCCCGGCGCCCACTGGTAGATGCTGCCCGGTATGCCCGAGGGGCCGATTCATGTTAGTAGATTGGGTACCCGAGACGCCCGGGTGTTCACTGCGAAGGTGTTCCCACTGCTCCGCCGTCGTACCGGTCATCCCGCGGCCAAAGGCTACGCCAACCAGGACCGTGGCATTCACCGCGTCGTGCTGGATTACGACACGATACGCGGCACCGACGACGGCTGGGGGCGGCAAGCCCCGCGGCTTCCTTGCATACAGTGGCTGTACTTCTCCCGCACGCGATCGAAGGGACATACACGCCCGTGGGTCAAACGGCCATGCAGCAGGCCGGTTCGCGGCTTGACAGCGACCGAGCACCGTCTGGACAACGGCCTGCGCCTAGTGCTCTCTGAGGACCACCTGACTCCGGTCGCGGCGGTCTGCCTCTGGTATGACGTCGGCTCGCGGTACGAGGTCAACGGCCGCACTGGCCTGGCTCATCTCTTCGAGCACCTGATGTTTCAGGGTTCGGCGCAGGTCAAAGGAAACGGCCACTTCGAGCTGGTGCACGGCGCAGGCGGCTCTCTCAACGGGACGACGAGCTTCGAGCGCACCAACTATTTCGAGACCATGCCCGCACACCAGCTGGAGCTGGCGCTCTGGCTGGAGGCGGACCGCATGGGCTCGCTGCTTGCCGCGCTCGACGATAAATCGCTGGACAACCAGCGTGACGTCGTCAAGAACGAGCGCAGGCAGCGCTATGACAACGTGCCCTACGGCACCGCGTTCGAGCGGATGACCGCGCTGGTCTACCCAGAGGGCCACCCGTATCACCACACGCCCATCGGCTCCATGGCCGATCTGGACGCCGTGACGCTCGACGACGCGCGCGGGTTCTTCCGTGCGAACTACGCGCCGAACAACGCAGTCCTGGCGATCGTCGGCGACATCGACCCGGAGCAGACGATCGCGTGGGTCGAGAAGTACTTCGGCTCCATCCCGGCCTACGACGGCAAGGTAGCGCCACGCGATGGCACGCTCCCCGACATCATCGGCACGGAACTGCGCGAGGAGATCCATGAGGACGTCCCGGCGCCCGCGCTGATGGCCGCCTACCGGTTGCCGCGCGACGGCACGCGCGAGTGCGACGCGGCCGAGCTGGCCCTCACCATTCTCGGCGACGGCATGTCGTCCAGGCTCTACAACCGGCTGGTACGGCGCGACCGCACTGCCGTCACCGCCAGCTTCGGGCTGCTGCGGCTCGCTGGCGCCCCGTCGCTGGGCTGGCTGGACGTGAAGGCTTCCGGCGGCGCAGAGATCCCGCAGATCGAGGCCGCCGTCGACGAGGAGCTGGCGCGCCTGTCCGCGACGGCGCCGACCGCCGAGGAGCATGGAGCGGGCCCAGGCTCTGCTGGAACGTGAATGGCTGGACCGGCTCGGTACGGTCGCAGGCCGGGCGGACGAGCTGTGCCGGTACGCTGTGCTGTTCGGCGACCCGCAGCTCGCGTTCACCGCCGTCAGCCGGATCCTCGACGTCACCGCCGAGGAGGTCCGCGCGGTTGCCGCAGCGCGGCTGCGCCCCGACAACCGTGCGGTGCTGGCGTACGAGCCGCTAACCTCAGAAGACCCGGTCGGCCCGGCAGCCGGCAAGGCCGGCGACCAGCCCGGCGCCGCCGGCGACCAGCCCGGCGCCGCCGGCGACCAGCCCAGCGCCGCCGGCGAGAACGACAAGCGCGAAGGACCCGGGCGGTGACAGACGCAGTCGTGACTATGGATCTGCACCCGCAGCCGGCCTCCGGGCAGGCGAAGCCCTGGGCGTTCCCCGCGCCCGAGCGCGGCGCTCTCGCGAACGGGCTGACCGTGCTGCGCTGCCACCGGCGCGGGCAGCAGGTGGCGGCCGTGGAGATCTGCCTTGACATGCCGCTCGACGCCGAGCCCGACGGGCTCGACGGGATCGCGTGGATCATGATGCGTGCGCTGTCTCAGGGCGCCGGCCAGCACACCGCCGAGGAGTTCGCCGCCGAGCTGGAGCGCTGCGGGGCGACACTGCGGGCACGCGCCGACTACTCGGGCGCGCGCGTCTCGCTGGAGGTTCCTGTCTCCCGCCTGGCCAGGGCGCTTGGCCTGCTCGCAGAGGCGCTGCGGGCACCTGCGTTCACGGCCAGCGAGATCGAGCGGCTGGTGCGCAACCGTCTCGACGAGATTCCCCTTGAGCAGGCCAACCCCCGCCGGCGTGCAGCCAAGCAGCTGTTGCAGGAGCTATTCCCGGCGTCCGCGCGGATGTCCAGGCCGCGCCAGGGCACCGCGGACACCGTCGCGCGGATCGATCCCGCTGGCGTGCGCGCGTTGTACGAGACTCACGTGCGGCCCTCCGCGGTGACCGCGGTCGTCGTGGGCGACCTGACGGGTGTCGACCTGGACGCGATGCTCGCCGACACATTCGGCGGCTGGACCGGCGACACCGCCGAGCCGCTGCCCGTGCCGCCGGTGACCGCCGATGACGCCGGCCGCGTGGTGATCGTGGACAGGCCTGGTGCCGTCCAGACGCAGCTGCTCATCGGGCGGATCGGCCCGGACCGGCACGACCGGGCATGGCCGGCGCTGGTGCTCGGCACCTACTGCCTGGGCGGCACGCTCACCTCCCGGCTGGACCGGGTGCTGCGCGAGGAGAAGGGCTACACGTACGGGGTACGGGCCAGCGAGCAAGTGCTGCGGTCGCCGGACCGCGGCGGCACTGCCGGTGCGTCGGTGCTCGCCATCTCTGGTTCCGTGGACACGGCGTCCACCGGCCCCGCGCTGGATGACCTGTGGACGGTGCTGCGCACGCTGGCCGCGGAAGGGCTGGTCGAGACGGAGCGCGACATGGCGGTGCAGAACCTGGTGGGTGTCGCGCCGCTCGAGTACGAGACGGCGGCATCGGTCGCAGGCACGCTGGCGGATCAGGTAGAACAGCACCTGCCGGACGACTACCAGGCTCAGCTGTACGCGCGCCTGAACGAGACCGGTACTGCCGAGGCAACAGCCGCGGTCATCGCGGCGTTCCCGGAAAACCGCCTGGTCACGGTCCTGGTCGGCGACGCATCCCAGATCCGGGCCCCGGTGGCGGCCCTGGGGATCGGCGAGGTAACGGTAGTCACAGGCTGACCAGCTGGCAAAGAAGGGCGGGAGCGATGCAGCCGATGCCAGAAGACTGGGACAGGGGCGTCGCAGTGGTGGCTCACCCCGACGACCTCGAATACGGTGCCGCGGCTGCCGCGGCCCGCTGGACGAGCCAGGGCAAGAAGATCTCTTACCTGCTCGTGACCAGGGGCGAGGCCGGAATCGCCGGGATGCCTCCCGATCAGGTGGGTCCGCTGCGCGTCGACGAGGAACGGCGCAGCGCGGCGGTCGTCGGCGTCAGCGAGGTCGAGTTCCTCGACCATCCCGACGGCCTGATTGAGTACGGCGTGCCATTGCGGCGCGATCTGGCGGCGGCATTCCGCAGGCTGCAGCCCGAGGTGGTCATCACCATGAGCTTCGATCTCACCTGGGGCGACGACGGCCCGGTCAACCACGCCGACCACCGGGCAGTCGGGCTCGCCGTGCTCGATGCCTGCAGGGACGCCGCCAACGAATGGGTGTTCCCTGAGGCCGGGCCGCGGTGCACCGGCATCCGCGACGCCTACGTGGCCGCGACCGGCAATCCGACGCACTTCGTGGACGTTACCGCCACCATTGCGGCGGGGATCGCCTCGCTGCGGGAGCACCGGGCCTACCTCGACGGCCTCGGCGGCGATTTCGATCCTGACGAGTTCCTGCGGAACATGGCCGGATTTACCGGCCTCGCGGCCGGCTGCGAGTACGCGGTGGGACTGCGCCGCTATCCGATGGGCTAGGCGCGGCTGGGCTGGCGCCAGTCAGGCGAAGCTGGTGGCGCCGCCGTCCAGGAGCACGGGGCTCCTATCCGGAGTAGGTCGGCTATCCGGAGTAGGCCGGCCGGGGCCTGCAAGGCCCGCGCGCCGAGCGCGGCTAAACCTCCGAGTCCGGCCAGGCCGGTGTCGCGCCCGGCGGGAGGGGCACGGTGAACGCGTTCAGCAGGAACGAGATAAGGGTGTAGTAGCCGCACAGCGAGACCAGCTCGACCATGCCTGTGTCGCCGAGAAGGCGTTGGGCGGCGTCATAGGTTTCCTGGTCGACCTGCGCGGTCCCGGTGAGCTGACGGGCCACGGCGTGGACCGCCCGCTCGTCGTCGGACTCGAACGGCGGGTCAGCTCCGCGGCCGATGGCGTCGACCACCGCATCGGGCACGCCGTGCTCGCGGGCCATCCTGGCGTGCGCCCACCATTCGAACTCGGCCTTCCAGGCGGCACCGACGGTGATGATCGCCACCTCACTGAGCCGGCGTTCCATCGACGTCTCGAATCGCAGCACGCGGCCAAGCGCGCTCAGGTGCTTCCCGACGTCCGGCGCCTGAACGAAGGCGTTGAACGGTCCGGCCAGCCCGCCTTGGGCGTTGACAAGCTGGTCACCTCGCGTGCCGACGACGCTGTCCCAGACTGCCTGGCGGTCGCCGTCGAGGTCGTCGCGGCGCAGGTAGGGAAGTCGGCTCATGTCATGACAATAGTTCGCTGTCTGCGGCGTGACGGATCAGCCGATCACGCCTGAACCAGCCCGCAGGCGCCGCACCCGGCGGGTTCCGCCCGCCCTGGCCTGGCTGGCCTTGACATGTAGTTGGTATGCGCGCATACTAACTACATGATCGCTATCGCGGAGGCACGGGCCTCATCGAGCGCACCCCCGTCAGCCTTCTTCGCCCGCTGGGCCGACGTCGCTACCTGGCCGGAGTGGAACTCCGACACCGAATGGGTTCGCCTGGACGGCCCGTTCGCAACCGGGTCTACCGGCGTGCTCAAGCCCAAGGGCGGCCCGAAGGTGAAATTCGTCATCGACACCCTCGTGCCGGGCCGCGAGTTCGTCGATGTCTCGCTGCTGGCCGGCGCCCGGCTGACTTTCCGGCATCTGGTCGAGGAGAGGCCCGGGGAAGGTACCCGGGTCGACGTCGCGGTGACCATGAGCGGTCCCCTTGGCTGGTTCTGGAATCTCCTGCTTGGCAACGGCCTGAAGGCCAGCCTGCAGCAAGACATGGACTTGCTGGTCGCCGCCGCGGAAACCGCTGTGGGGGCGACCGCCGAAACCGTCGTGGGGGCGAGCGCGGAAACCGCCGTGGGGGCGACCGCGGAAACCGCCGTGGGGGCGACCGCGGAAACCGCCACGCCGGGCCCGCGCCCCGATGTTCCCGCGTGAGCCCGTCCGGAGCGGGCCCGGCGTGAGCGCCAGCGAGGAGGCGGCCCAAGGCCCCCGGCTCGCGACCGCGTTCACCAGTGCCGAGGAGAGCACCGGCCTGCTGCTCTGGCAGGTGACCAACCGCTGGCAGGCTGCGCAGCGCGCGGCACTCAAGCCGTACGGCCTGACGCACGTTCAGTTCGTCCTGCTCGCATCGCTCACCTGGCTAGCAGGCGATGGCCCGGTCACCCAGCGGCAGCTGGCCGATCATGCCGCAACGGATCCGATGATGACCTCGCAGGTGCTGCGGGCGCTCGAACAGCGCGGCCATATCGAACGGCTGCCGCACCCCAGCGACGGGCGCGCGCTCGCGCTCGCGGCGACCAGCGCCGGCCGGGCCCTCGCCAACCGGGCGATCGTCGCCGTCGAGGCGTGCGACAAGGCCTTCTTCGCGGCGCTCGGTGACGATGCGACCGCGTTCACTCAGGCGCTGGCCAAGCTCAAGCCGACGGCACGGTAGCCGTCACCAGGAAATCCCCGGGCTGGTGCGGCTGCGGGAAGACGGAGCGGGGTTTCGCGGGATGGTGTTGGGACGGTTGCTGGGTGCGCTCGGCGCGCCTTAGGGTCCAGGCATGATTAACGCCATGCACACCCTGGTCTACGCCGCCGATGCCGACGCGGCGCGGGCGTTCTTCCGCGATGTCATCGGCTGGGACCACGTCGACGCCCACGGCGGCTGGCTCATCTTCAAGACCGGCCCCTCTGAACTGGGCGTGCACCCGACATCGGACGACATCGGCGGTGCGACCTGGTCGACCAGCCAGCACCACGAGATCAGCCTGATGTGCGATGACATCGAGGAGACTGTCGCTGAGCTGGCCGCCAGGGGCGCCGAGTTCACGGGGGACGTGACGGACCGCGGATTCGGGCTGACGGCTATGCTGAAGATTCCCGGTGCGGGCGAGATGATGCTCTACCAGCCGACCCACCCGGCCGCCTACAGCCTCTGATATCAGTGCGGCAGCGGCAGCCGCGCGGATCAGCCGGCGAGCAGGCGCGCGCTGGTCGCGATGACCCGCCCGGCCGCGCTGACCAGCACCGCTCCGCCGGAGAACGCGGACCGCGACGGCGGGCAGCCCGTCGATGGCTCGATCGCCTCGCGGAGCCAGCCCCGGTCCGCATCGGCACGCCCGGGAGCACCGGGCCCGGACGCAGCGCAGGCGCCGGGGACCCCACCCGGGGATCATCAGTCACGCTGCCTCCGGTACCGGCGGGCGGAGCTGGGTAGAAGTTCAACGGTATCTTGACCTAGTAGCAGGTGATTTTCCGGCACGCGAGGGCGGCATGCCGAGCGCTCGCGGTTGGCACTGCACAGGATGGCGGGTGTGGAGCGATGGTAGCGACGTGGACCCAGGGGCATGCCACGCCCGCGGCGACCTTTGACACGGTGAACCCGGCGACATCCGAGGTCATTGACACCTTCCCGGTCTTCGGCGAGGCGGAGGTGGGCCAGGCCGTGGAGCGCGCCCGCGCGGCGGCGTCCTGGTGGGGTGGGCTGTCCTGGAAGGACCGGCAGGCGAGGCTGATGGCCTGGAAGTCGCACGTCACCAGGTACATCGGCCGCCTCGCCGAGCTGGTGCACACCGAGACAGGCAAGCCGCTGGGTGATGCTCAGCTGGAGATCCTGCTCGCGGTCGTGCATATCGACTGGGCCGCGCGGCACGCACGCAAGGTCCTCGGCCCGCGCCGGGTGCGCAGCGGCCTCGTCGCGATCAACCAGGCGGCCACGCTCGAGTACCAGCCGCTCGGAGTCGTCGGTGTCATCGGGCCGTGGAACTATCCGGTGTTCACCCCGGTGGGCTCGCTCGCGTACGCGCTGGCCGCCGGGAATGCGGTGGTCTTCAAGCCGAGTGAGTTCACGCCGGCGGTCGGCGCCTGGCTGGTGAGCTCGTTTGCCGAGGTGGTCCCCGAGCAGCCGGTCCTTCAGCTGGTGACCGGCGCCGGGCAGACCGGCGAGTTCCTGGCCCGCAGCGGGGTAAACAAGATCGCCTTCACCGGCTCTGCGGCCACTGCCAGGAAGGTGATGGCGGCCTGCGCGCAGAACCTCACGCCCATGGTGGCCGAATGCGGCGGCAAGGACGCCTTCATCGTCGGCGCCGACGCCGATCTCGACGCCGCGGCCGATGCGGCGGCGTGGGGCGCGGTCTCCAACGCAGGCCAGACCTGCATCGGCGTCGAGCGCGTCTACGTGGCTGACGAGGTCTACCAGACGTTCCTCGAGAAGCTCTCCGAACGCGTCTCGCGGCTGCGTCCAGGCGAGGACCGGGAGGCTGACTACGGGCCGATGACCATGCCGAGCCAGGTCGATGTGGTCGAGAGGCACATCGCCGACGCACTGGCCAGGGGCGGCAGGTCGGTAGTCGGCGGCATCGCCAGCATCCGCAGGCCGTTCATCGGCCCGGTCGTCCTCACCGGCGTGCCTGAGGAGAGCCACGCGGTGACCGACGAGACCTTCGGGCCCACGGTCACTGTCGCCAAGGTGGCCGACCTCGATGAAGGCGTCCGGCTGGCGAACGACAGCCGCTATGGGCTCGGCGGCACTATCTTCTCCGGCAATAAGAAGGCGGCCATGGCCGCCGCCAGGGCGCTGCACAGCGGAATGACCGCGATCAACGCCGTGGTCGCGTTTGCCAGCGTGCCGGCCCTGCCGTTCGGCGGCTCCGGTGACTCAGGTTTCGGCCGGATCCACGGTGCGGATGGCCTCCGCGAGTTCGCCCGGCCGAAGGCGATCACCAGGCAGCGGATGAAGCCGATGGTCAACCTGACCACGTTCTCGCGGACCGACCAGGACATGAAGAAGATCGTCAGCCTGGTCACGATCCTGCACGGCAGGCGCTACAAGTAAGCGTCCGGCCCCCGCGCCGCCCGCCGCGATCAGCGGCCCCGCAGGCTGTCGGCGCGGCCCCGGGCGGAATTCCGCATCCCTTTAGGCCGGCGGCTGCGCGCAGTGGCATGGACGCAGGCAGTGACCCTAAAATCACGAAGGGTTACGTCGTCTATCCGTTCCGCGGACGGCCTCGAAACCACCTGCGATCAACGCGCTCGGCCGCGTGCGGGCCGTCGGCACGGAGCCCGCCCGCCGGCATCCGTCCAGCGTTGCGGCGGGCAGCCCGCTTGGTGACCGCGGGGCGCGGCTGGCCTGGCTCGCCTTGTGGGGCAGTTCGGCTTTTCTTCTCCTGCAGGCCGCTAACCGGGCTCCGCTCGGCCTGCACGACACCTTCGCGGGTCTCGCCGCCGGTGAACCCGGCTGGCTCGCGGCCGTTGACCATACCGTCGCGGCCGCGGTAGGCGACCAAGGCACCTTGGTGTCGGTCCTGCTTGCGACCGTCTTCGCTGCCATCGCAGCAGGAGTGCTCCGCTCCGGCACGACAATGCCCGCGCTGGTCGCAGGCATCGTCATCGCCTTGCTCATCTGGCTAGCGGGCGAGAACATCGGCGGGATATTCACTGGCCACGGCACCGACCCGAACACCGGTCCGCTGCTCATCCTGCTCGCTGCCGCCTTCTGGCCGCCGCGTTCTGGCGGCCGCTCCGGCGCGGCCGCGTGCGGCATTCACTGGCGGGCCCTTAGCCTCGTCAGGCCGCTCAGCGCGACGGGGCGGGCCGCCGGGCGATCCGGGCCGGGGGGGCGCTGGCCAGCGCGGCGTCAGTAGGCTCGGTGGCGGCGAGCGGCGCCCGGCCGGCGATGAGGTCGGCAGCCCGTTCGGCGATCGCGATTGTCGGCGCGTTGGTGTTGCCCCGCGGCACCGTGGGCATCACCGAGGCGTCCACCACCCGCAATCCGTCGACGCCGCGCACCCGCAATTCGGGGTCGAGGACGCTGGTGAGCCTGCTCGCGGCCAGCTCGGAGTCCCCGCCCATCGCGCAGGTGCCGACCGGATGATAGATGGTCGAGATGTCACGCCTGATGAAGTCACGGATCTCGGCATCGCCGCGGACCTCGTCACCAGGCGCAAGCTCGGACGTGCAGAGCCCCGCCATCGGCTGGGCGGCGGCGAACTCCCTGGCCGCATGCACCGCCCAGACCAGGGGCTCCAGATCAGCGCCGTCGGAGAGGTAGGCGGGGTCGATGGCCGGCTTGTGCCGCGGATCGCTGCTGGACAGCCGGATCCGGCCCCGGCTGCCGACCGAGATGAGGGCGATGAGCAGCGAGAACGCGCGGATCGCCGGATCGGTAAGCCCACCGTTCTGGAACGGCACAGGGACGGCGTGCCACTGGATGTCGGGCGCCGGGAGGCGCTGGTCAGACCGGCTGAAACCGCCCGACTCCGCCACATTGGTCGTCATCGGACCGGAGTGCATCAGCTGCCAGCGGAACAAGCTCTTCAGGCCGGCCTTCTCCCACAAGCCGCGGGCTCTGGGGGTGTTCCAGATCGGCGTGACGACCGGGTGATCGGACAGATTCCCCCCCACGCCGGGACTGTCGGTCACCACCGCGATACCGTGCTCGCGGAGGTGATCCGCGGGCCCGATCCCCGACAGCATCAGCAGCTGCGGGCTGCCGATGGCACCGGCCGCGAGGATGACCTCGGACTCAGCGCGGGCTGTCTGGTTCACGCCACGGACCAGGTAGTCAACGCCAACGGCGCGCCGGCCTTCAATGGCCACGCCGGTCACCAGGGCGTCTGCCTGCACAGTCAGGTTAGGCCGCGCCGCGGCGGGATGCAGGTAAGCGTCCGCCGCCGACCAGCGGCGGCCGTCCCGCTGCGTCACCTGGTAGAAGCCGGAGCCGTCCTGCCTGGGCCCGTTGAAGTCAT
Organism: uncultured Actinomycetes bacterium; assembly: GCA_963774825.1. GTDB lineage: Bacteria > Actinomycetota > Actinomycetes > Streptosporangiales > Streptosporangiaceae > DATBGO01. The sequence goes on from CAVZGW010000007.1 coordinate 21,060, forward strand.
CATTGGCCTCCAGGCCGGTCTGCCTGGCCGATTCGACGAAGGCGGCCGTCAGCTCCGACTTGTACCGGCCGTCCTGCACGAAGAGCGGGCCGGACGCGCCGTGGAACGCCGATGCCCCGCGGGAGTTGTTCTCCGCCCTGAGGAAATAAGGCAGCAGGTCGGTGTAGCCCCAGCCGTCGCAGCCGTAGTCGTCCCGCCAGGTGTCGTAGTCATACCGGCTGCCGCGGATGTAGATCATCGCGTTAATCGATGATGAGCCGCCCAGGGTACGGCCGCGCGGCCAGTAGATGGAGCGGCCCGCGGCGCGCTCCTGCGGTGTCGTCTGGTAATTCCAGTCGTAGGTGGTCTTGAACAACTGGCCGATTGCCGCGGGAATGTGTATCTCGTCTGCGTCGTCGGGCGGTCCCGCCTCGAGCAGCAGGACGCGCAGCGCCGGGTTCTCGGTGAGGCGCGAGGCAAGAACGCAGCCTGCGCTGCCGGCGCCGACGATGACATAGTCGTACACGGCAACCTCCCGAACACAGTCCGGACATTCGACAGACCACCCTACTAGTCCGGAACCAGGCTGCCAGATTCGTCCGGACATGTCAGCGCGCTCCCGGCCTTTCGGCCGGGAGCGCGCTTCCCCAAGCGGACCGTCCGCACACCGGCGGGCCCCCGAGAACCGCCGGGCGCATGAGATGACGGCCCGCAGGCCAACGGGCCTGCCCCAAGGTCCCGTTTCGGCCCGGACCGGATCATCACCTTCTGTGACCAAAACGCGTGAGCAACTGCCTCACACGGTCACTATCAGCGATCACCCTTCGTACTCATACGATGCCACATCGTGGCGATGATGTGAATACCCCAGGTCAGACCTGCAAATCCTCTTCGGGAGCAAAGATTATTCCGACCTCCTCGGGTCGGCTGCCCGGACTATGCGTGCCCGGGTTTTCGGCGCTTCCGGACCACTACCGAGAGCCTGCGCCGGCGGCACCGATCGCCCGATACGGTGGGTTCCATGTCCAGTGACCCCAGGCAGACACAGACACCCGTCGTGCTCTCCCGGATCTACACCCGCACCGGAGATGACGGAAGCACCGCGCTTGGCGACGGCAGCCGGGCGGCCAAGACCGACCCGCGGCTGGCCGCCTATGCCGACGTCGACGAGGCCAACTGCGCGATCGGGGTGGCCGTGACGATGGGCGGCCTGCCTGACGACATCAAGCGGCTGCTCATCCGGATCCAGAACGAGCTCTTCGACGTGGGCGCCGACCTCTGCAATCCGGTCACTGACCAGCCGCGCTACCCGCCGCTACGGATCGACGAGAGCTACATCACCGAGCTGGAGCGCCAGTGCGATGCCTATAACGAGAGCCTGCCGACCCTGCGCAGCTTCCTGCTGCCAGGCGGCACCCCCGGCGCAGCGCTGCTGCACGCTGCCAGGACCATCGTCCGGCGAGCCGAGCGCGCTACCTGGGCCGCGATCGACCAGCACGGGCAGACCATGAGCCCGCTCCCGGCGCGTTATCTCAACAGGCTGTCTGACCTGCTGTTCATCCTGAGCCGCCAGGCCAACGAGTCGACCGGCGACCTGCTCTGGAAACCCGGCGGGGAGCGCTAGAGCGGCGCGTCGCGGTAGCCGCGCGGGCCTGCGGTAGCCGCGCGGGCCTGCGGTAGCCGCGCGGGCCTACGGTAGCGGCGCTGCCTGGTCAGCCCAGTTCAGGCATCGGGCCAGGCGGCGTGGCCTCCAGCCACGCCAGCAGGCCGGTCACCGCGTCCACGCTCATCGCCAGCTCGATGTCAGGGGCTCCGTGGCCGGCGTAGCACTCCACCACGACTGTGCCAGGGCCCAGGCTCACCGCCTCGGCCGGACCGGCCCGGCGCCTGGTCACGACGGCGAGCTCGTGCCGGTCGAAGACCTCATCCGGTCTCATCCGGATCCCGAGCGCCCGGTACCAGAGCAGCTCGTCTGGCCGGTACGCCGCCAGGCCCAGCAGCCAGGCCTCATCCTGGCCGCGGCGCAAGCCGCACTCTATCGTTCCGCCGCCGCGCCCCAGCAGGATCCGGCGGACCGCAATGCCGATCGCGGCAAGCACCCCGATGGCGAGAACGGCCACCAGGAGCCAGACAACCCCGACTGCCAGCCCTTCTGCCACCCTAGGCGCTCCGCGCTGGCTCTCATCAGCCCTGTTCGCCGGTGGCCCGCAGCAGCGCCCTCGCGTAGCGCACCGTCGCGGGTTCCACGGAGCCGTGGCTGGCTCCGGTAGCCTCGGCCGCCCCGAGCGCGGCGTCCAGAGCCGCCCTCGCCGCGTCCTTGTCCACCTGCACGCCGAGTTCGGCCTGCCGGGCCAGGATCGATACCCGGTCGTCGGCGATGGCCAGGAATCCGCCGCCGACCGCGGCGAGCACCTCGCTGCCTGTCGCGGCGGTGTTCTCGTCCTCCGGGAGGATCCGCACCAGGCTGCCCTCGGCCAGGATGCCGAGGACCGGAGCGTGGCCGGTCAGCACGCCGATGTCGCCGTCCAGTGTCTTGGCGATTACCCGCTGGGCGGTGCCTGCCCACACCTGGCCCTCGGGGACGACCAGTTCCACACGCAGCGTCACGGTGCTACCCCGGGTTCTGGTGCTACCCCGGGTGACGGTGCTACCCCGGGTGACGGTGCTACCTCGAGTGCCTGAGTCACGACCGCTCCATGTCCTTTGCCTTCCGCTCCACGTCCTCGATGCCGCCGCACATGAAGAACGCCTGCTCAGGGATATGGTCGTACTTGCCCTCGCAGATCGCCTTGAACGAGGAGATGGTGTCGGCCAGCGGGACGAATTCACCCTCCTGGCCGGTGAACTGCTTGGCGACGAACATCGGGTGGGACAGGAACCGCTCGATCCGCCTGGCGCGCTGCACGGTGACCTTGTCCTCTTCGGACAGCTCGTCGACGCCGAGAATGGCGATGATGTCCTGTAGCTCTTTGTACCGCTGCAGGATCCGCTGCACCTCGCGGGCCACGTCGTAGTGCTCCTGGCCGACATAGGCGGCATCCAGGATCCGCGAGGTGGAGTCGAGCGGGTCCACCGCCGGGAAGATGCCCTTCTGGGTGATCTCCCTGGACAGCACCGTGGTCGCGTCCAGGTGCGCGAAGGTGGTGTGCGGTGCCGGGTCGGTGATGTCGTCGGCGGGCACGTAGATGGCCTGCATAGAGGTGATCGAGTGACCGCGGGTAGACGTGATCCGCTCCTGCAGCTGGCCCATCTCGTCGGCCAGCGTGGGCTGGTAACCGACCGCTGACGGCATCCGGCCGAGCAGCGTGGAGACCTCGCTGCCTGCCTGGGTGAACCGGAAGATGTTGTCGATGAACAGCAGCACGTCCTGGCCCTGGACATCGCGGAAATACTCGGCCATCGTGAGCGCCGCCAGCCCGACGCGGAGCCTGGTACCCGGCGGCTCGTCCATCTGGCCGAAGACCAGCGCCGTGTCCCTGATGACGTTGGACTCCGTCATCTCGATGATCAGGTCGTTGCCCTCACGGGTCCGCTCGCCGACACCCGCGAACACCGAGACACCGCCGAAGTTCTTGGCCACCCGGGTGATCATCTCCTGGATCAGCACGGTCTTGCCCACGCCGGCGCCGCCGAACAGGCCGACCTTGCCGCCCTTGACGTACGGGGTCAGCAGGTCGAGCACCTTGATCCCGGTCTCCAGGATCTCGGTCCTGGCCTCTAGCTGATCGAACGGCGGCGGGTCCCGGTGGATCCCCCACCGCTCGGTGATGTTCAGGGATGCCGTCGGCACGTCCAGCGTCTCGCCGAGGACGTTGAACACATGGCCCTTGGTGACATCCCCCACCGGCACCGAGATCGGCCCGCCGGTGTCGGTCACGGGAGCACCGCGCACCAGGCCGTCGGTCGGCTGCATGGCGATCGCTCGGATCACGTTGTCGCCGATGTCGAGTGCGACCTCCAGGGTCAGCGTCCGCCGCTCATCCCCGAGGGTCACATCGACGTGGAGAGCGTTATAAATGCCTGGTATCTCCCCGGTGGCGAACTCGACGTCGACGACGGGACCCGTGACCCGGACGACACGTCCGGTGCCGCCGGCCGGCGCGGCCTGCCCGGCTGGGTTCTCTACGGTAGCGGTCATATGAGGCTCACTTATCTCCCTGAGAGCGTCTCAGCCAGCGCGTTGGCGCCCCCGACGATCTCGCTGATTTCCTGGGTGATCTCGGCCTGCCGTGCCTTGTTGGCGTCACGCGTGAGCTGGTCGAGAAGGTCGTTGGCGTTGTCAGTGGCCGACTTCATGGCGCGCCGCCTGGCTGCGATCTCAGCCGCAGCGGCGTCAAGCAGCGAGGCGAAGATCCGGCTTTCCACATACCAGGGCAGCAGGGCGTCAAGGACGGCCTCGGGAGACGGCTCGAACTCGTACACCGGTATCGGCCCGGGCGGTGCCTGCGTGGTCTCCTCGATCTCCAGCGGCAGCAGCCTGCGGACGACGGGCTGCTGGGTGAGCATGGACACGAACTCGGTGTGCACCACGTGGATCTCGTCGACGCCACCCTCCTCCGCCGGCTGCTCGAACGCCTGCAGCAGAGCCCGGGTAATCTCGCTGGCGTCACGGTGCGCCGGAGTGTCGGAGAAGCCGCTCCACTCCCCCGCGACGTCAATGCCGCGGAACCGGTGCCAGCCGATTCCCTTCCGCCCGGTCACGTAGGGGACCGCCTCGATGTTGAGGCCGGCCAGCAGCGCCCGCAGGCCCTGCGCCTCACGCAGCACGTTGGCGTTGTAGCCGCCGCAGAAGCCCCGGTCGCTGGTCAAGATGAGGACAGCCGCGCGATTGCGGTTCTGCGGCTCGCTGGTCAGCGGATGATTGATCTGCCCGGACCGGCTGACCACCGCCTCGACCGCTCGGGTGATCTCGGTGGCGTACGGCGCGGCCGCATGGGCCCGCTGCTGCGCCTTGATGATCCGTGACGCCGCTATCAGTTCCTGGGCACGCGTGATCTTGGCGGTGGACTGGACCGACTTGATCCGCCGCCGGACCGCGCGGAGCTGTGCTCCCATGCCCTGCCCTCTCCCGCCCTAGGACTTCGCGGCCGGGGCCGTGGTGTACTTGGGGACCTTCTCCTGGCTCACGGCTTCCTCTTCGAGCGGCTCGACCGGTTCCTCCTTCACCAGCATCTCACCGTCACTGGTCTCGAAGCCCCGCCGGAATTCGCCGATCGCGTCCTTGAGCGCCGTCATGGTGTCCTCCGACAGCTCGCGTGTCTCCCTGATCGCGTCGTAGATCCCCTGGTGCGAGCGCTGCAGGTAATCGAGGAACTCGGACTCGAAGCGCCTGATGTCATCGATCGGCACGTCGTCGAGGTGCCCGCTGGTGCCCGACCACACCGCGATCACCTGCCGCTCAACCGGCATCGGGCTGTACTGGCCCTGCTTGAGCAGCTCGACGAGCCGGGCGCCGCGATCCAGCTGGGCCCGGGACACGGCGTCCAGGTCAGAGGCGAACGAGGCGAAGGCCTCAAGGTCACGGTACTGGGAGAGGGCCAGTTTCAGCCCTCCGGCCACCGTCTTCATGGCCTTGATCTGGGCGTCGCCGCCGACCCTGGAGACCGACTGGCCGACGTTGATCGCCGGGCGCACGCCGGAGTTGAACAGGTCGGTCTCCAGGAAGATCTGCCCGTCGGTGATGGAGATCACGTTGGTGGGGATGTAGGCGGAGATGTCGTTGGCCTTGGTCTCCACGATCGGCAGCCCGGTCAGCGACCCGCCGCCGATCTCGTCGGACAGCCGGGCGCATCGTTCCAGCAGCCGCGAGTGCAGGTAGAACACGTCGCCCGGATAAGCCTCCCGGCCTGGCGGCCTGCGCAGCAGCAGCGAGATCGCCCGGTAGGCCTCGGCCTGCTTGGTCAGGTCATCGAAGATGATGAGCACGTTCTGGCCCGCGTACATCCAGTGCTGGCCGATCGCCGATCCGGTGAACGGGGCGACGTACTTGAAGCCCGCCGGGTCCGAGGCCGGTGCCGCCACGATTGTGGTGAACTCGAGCGCACCCGCGTCCTCTAGCGACTGGCGGACCTGCGCGATGGTCGAGCCCTTCTGGCCGACGGCGACGTAGACGCACTTGACCTGCCGGGCCGGGTCGCCGGAGTCCCAGTTGTCCTTCTGGTTGATGATCGTGTCGATGGCGATGGCCGTCTTGCCCGTCTGCCGGTCGCCGATGATCAGCTCGCGCTGGCCGCGCCCGATCGGGGTGATCGCGTCGATTGCCTTGATCCCGGTCTGCAGCGGCACGTTCACCTTCTGGCGCTGCACCACCGAAGGCGCCTGGACCTCCAGCGGCCGAAGCTCGGTGTCCTCGATCGCGCCCTTGCCGTCCAGCGGGTTTCCTAGCGGGTCCACCACCCGGCCGAGGAAGCCGTCGCCGACCGGCACCGACAGCACCTCGCCGGTCCGCCGGACCTGCTGGCCCTCGTCGATCTTGCTGAAGTCGCCGAGGATGACCACGCCGATCTCGCGCACTTCCAGGTTCAGCGCGATCCCGCGGGTGCCGTCCTCGAACTCGAGCAGCTCGTTGGCCATGGCAGAGGGCAGGCCCTCGACCCGCGCGATGCCGTCGCCGCACTCGGCGACGGTGCCGACCTCGTCAGCGGCCACGGCGCCCGGCTCATAAGACTCGACGAAATGCGCCAGCGCATCCCTGATCTCATCCGGCCGGATTGTCAGCTCCGCCATCTTCCTGCCGTCTCTCTCGTCTTGGTCTGGTATCTCACGGTCTGGGTCCGCTTGCAGTTCCTGCGGCGGGACCGCAGGCCGGTCCGGTTCAGGCCGCCAGCCTGCGCCGGAGGCCGCTCAGCCTGGTCGCCAGGCTGCCGTCGATGAGCTCGTCGCCGGTCCTGATGGACATTCCACCGATGACCTGCGGGTCGAGCACCACGTTGAGGTGCACGTCGTGGCCGTAGGTGGCAGCGAGCGCCGCCGCCAGCCTGCCGCGCTGCTCAGCGGTGAGGTCCACAGCGACGTGCACCTCGGCTACCAGGCGGGCCCGGCGCTGCGCGGCCAGCCGCGCATACCCGGCCAGGCTTGTGTCCAGGCTACGTCCCCTGGGGTGCACCGCCGCCTGGCTGACCAGCCGCAGTGTCTGGGCGGTCACCTTGCCGCCCAGCAGCTCACCGAGCAGTTCCTGTTTGCGCTCCGCCGCCACGAACGGATTCGACAGCACGGCCCGCAAGTCAGAATGGGCATTGACGACGCGGCTGAACCTGAATAGCTCGTCCTCAAGGTCATCGAGGTGGCCATCACCATCCGCAGCCTCAACAATGGCCAGCACGGCCAGCTCCTCGACCGCATCGGCCAGGTCAACCGGGGCTGACCAGCGGGCGCTCACCATGCCGGTCAGCACGTCGAGGGTGGCCCGTGACACCCTGCCGCCAAACAGCCGGTTCGCCAGAGCCGTCTTGGACTGGGCGTCACGGGAGGGCTCGGAGAGCGATCTGAGCAGCGCAGGCTCGGCGTCAAGCACCGTCGTGACCGCGAACAGCTCGTCGCCGAGCTGACCGGCCGACCCTGGATTTGCTCCCGCCACCTCGGCGAGCCGCTCCTTGGCCGCCCCGAGCGATGCTCTGCTTGCGCCTCTCATCGGCCTGCCTTCACCCCGCCGGCCGGACCGGACTGGCCTTCCTCCAGCTCGGTCAGGAACCTGTCCACTGTCCTGCGCTGCCTGGCCTCGTCCTGGAGGGCCTCACCGACGATCCGGCTGGCCAGCTCGACCGCGAGCGAGCCGACCTCGGTACGCAGCGAATTCAGGGCCTGCTCCCTGGCCGCCTCGATCTGCGCCGTCGCAGCGCTGACCAGTCGCTGGTACTCGGCCTGTCCCCGGTCCCGCTGTTCGGCCACGATCTGGGCACCCTGCTCCTTGGCATCCTCCCGCAGCCGAGCGGCCTCATGCCTGGCCTCGGCGAGCTGCGCCCGGTACTGCTCGAGTTCCCGCTGCGCCTCCGCCTGGGTCAGTTTGGCGCGCTCCAGGCCGCCCTCGATCGCGTCGGTGCGCTCCGCGAGGGTCTTGGTGATCCGCGGCATCAGCACCTTGGCGAGCAGGCCGAACACGATCAGGAACGAGACCGCGCCGATGATCAGCTCGGTCAGGTCAGGGACCAGGGGATTCTGCGTCGCTGCCGCTTCGTACAACATGTGCGGCTACCTCTCCGGCCTGGGCCTCATTTGATGAAGAACGGGACCGCGATGCCGATCAGCGCGAGCGCCTCGGTCAGCGCGAACCCGATCCACATGTACGTGGTGATGATTCCCGACGCCTCAGGCTGGCGGGCCATCCCCTCAATAGCATGACCGAAGACGAGGCCGATGCCTACGCCCGGCCCGATCGCGGCCAGACCGTAGACGAGCGCGCCGAGGTTCTTGATGCTGATGTTGAGGTTGGTGGTGGTGCCTGCCGCCAGCAGGGTGACCATTGGATGCATGTGTCGTTTCTTTCTTTCCGGTCGGCGGCTCTTCCCGCCGGGGCTCTTGTTGAGTCGGTTCAGGGCTGAGTCGGTTCAGTGTGATGACTCCATCGCGTCCGCGAAGTAGAAGGCGGTCAGCGTGGTGAAGATGAAGGCCTGCAGCGCCTGGATCAGCACCTCGAGCCCGGTCAGGATGATCGTCATGACGAACGAGGTCGCCGCGAAGAGCAACCCGATCGAGGCGCTGAACAGGTACCAGGACGCCAGCGCGAACACCAGCAGCAGCAGGTGGCCGGCCAGCATGTTGGCGAACAGCCGGATCGTGAGGGTGAACGGCCGCACGATAATGTTCGACAGCAGCTCGATCGGGCTCAGCAGCGGCAGGATCCACCATGGCGCGCCGGGCGGGACCGCCATGTTCTTGAAGTAGCCGATCGGCCCCTGGTGCTTGATGCCCAGCGTTATGTAGGTGATCCAGACCATCAAGGTCAGGCCGAGCGGGAACGCGATCTTCGACGTCGCCGGGAACTGCGCGAGCGGGATGATCCCCATGATGTTCATGAACCAGACGAAGAAGAACAGCGCCACCAGGAACGGCAGGAAGCCGTCGCCCTTCTTGCCGAGCTGCGGGCGCAGTATCTGGTCCCGGACGAACAGGACGCCGAGCTCAGCGACGTTCTGCGCGCCGCGCGGGACGAGCTTCGGCTTGCGGAAGGCGAACCCGAAGAAAACCACCACGATGCCCGCGCAGATCACCGCGAGCAGCATCGGCTTGGTGAAGTGGAAGCTGCCGATGGAGAAGATCGGCTTGAAGAAGAAGTACTCGATCGACGGGGCCGGATATCCGCAGCCGGTGAAGATGTGGCATCCGCTGGCCGTCGTGATCGGTTGGATGGCACTCACGGTCTGCTCCTCCGGCTGGTCGCGCTGTCATTCTGTGGGCCGCCCGGACGCGCCTGCTGCCGTGACGGCCGGGCGGGCCGGGCCAGGGTGCCCCGCTCAGGCGCGGTCAGGAGGGTCGTGCGTACCGGAAGATGATGAGTGTGATCGCCAGGGCCAGGCCGACCAGCATCCCGACCGGAAACAGCGCCGCGACACCGGTCCACCGCCCGATCAGCCAGCCCGCCCCGCCGTAGACGGCCATTCCCCCGATGAGGTAGCTGGTCACCGCCCAGCCGGCGCTCGCGCTCGGCGGCCCCGGCGAATAGTTCTTGTCCGGCGGGGTCTTGTCCTTGCGGCTCATCACATTGTCCTCGCGGCTCATCACCGGGTCCTGTCGGCTCATCACAGGGTCGTGACGACTCAGTACCGGGTCCAGACGGCTCAGTACAGCCCGGCCGCCGCCAGAAGCCTGCCGCCGCAGCACTGCGCGTGGGCCGCGGTACGCCGTCCAGGTCCTGAATGTGCCGCACGGGTCACCGTTCCCGGTCCGGCTGGACGTACAGCATCTTCCGCCGCATGGACCACAGCACCTGCGCCCCGCTGTAGGCGAGGATGCAGACGATCGCGGTCAGGCCGAACATCCGGGGATTGAACAAGGTCGAATCCTGGAACCGCCCGACGAGGAAGAGCAGGATGACAATCTTGATGAGGTAAGTGCAGAGTGCGGTCACCATCATGGCCTGCGGGCTCACCCGCGCGGCTCGGCCCACGACAATCATGCTGATGCCGAAGAAGACCGCGACAAGGCCCACCCCGATCGCCGCTCCGATCAGCGCCTTACTGCCGCCGAAACCTGCGGCGAGCCCGACCATAACCGCGCCGACGCCGGCAGCCACGGCTGCCGACCGGCGGACGATCCAGGCATAGTCTGCCAGCATCTAATCGGCTCCGGTGGAACTCGACGCGACCAGGTCGGTCTGTGGGGACGATGGACCGCCCGAGCCGGTGCCCGGGTGGCACCGAACCGCCGGCCCGCAACTGCGGCGGGGCAGCATCGTCAGGTGACCGAAACGTATCACGGGCCTCGAACTCGTCTGCGAGTGGGTGCTCGTGAAAGATATCACAAGCTCTCCTGCCATGGGTTCGGTAAGCTACCTAAAGTCGCGAATGCCCGAATGCCCCGTTGCGCGCGGGTCCCCGGCCCAGGCCCTTGCGGAGGCCCCTAGCGCAGCCGCGGATCGGTCAGCGCCTGGGCAGCCAGCACGGTGGTGGGCGGGTCCTGGTCCGCCGCGGGCCTACCAGGTCCCGGCGCGGGAGACCGCCCGTTGGCGTCCGTCAGGGCCTGCCCGCTGGCGTCCGTAAGGACCTCGCCCTTGGCGTCCGTAAGGGCCGGCCCACTGGCGTCCGTCAGGGCCTGCCCGCTGGCGTCCGTCAGCACCTCGCCGCTGGCGTCCGTCGGTGCCTGCCCGTTAACGTCCTTAAGGGCCTGCCCGCCGGCGTCCGTCAGGACCTGGGCGCTCGTGACCGCAGCCGGCTTGCTGGCAGCTGGCCTGCCGTAGCCGCGTACCCCGCGTGGCCGCTGCCACCAGCGCAACCGCGGCATCGACATCAGCAGCAGCGCCAGCACCGCCGCCAGGGTCGCCACCGCGAACACGAACACCTGCGTATTCGCGACGGATAGCCAGACCACAGTGCCGGCGAACAGCGCCGCCCACAGGTACATGATCAGCACGCTCAGCCGGTGCGAGTGACCGATGTCGAGGAGCCGGTGATGCAGGTGCCCCCGATCCGGGGCAAACGGCGACAAACCTGCCCTGGTCCGCCGGATGACCGCGAGCAGCAGGTCAGCGTACGGGATCACCAGGATCGCGGCGGGCAGCAGCAGCGGCAGCACCTCGGGGAACCTGTTCAGCGTGGCGGTCTTGTAGTTGACCAGGCTCCAGTAGTTCAGCGAGGCGATGCTCGAGATCGGGGTGTAGGCGAGCAGCAGCCCGAGCAGCATCGCGCCGGTGTCGCCCATGAAAATCCTGGCCGGATAGAAATTGTGCGGCAGGAAGCCGATGCATGCGCCGGCCACCAGCGCGGCCGCCAGCGCCGGGCCGGCCTGATCGGTAATGCCGGTCACCCGGGTGAGCTTGAAGTAATAGACGAAGAACGAGAGCGCGGCGATGCACACGATCCCGGCCGCCAGGCCATCGAGGCCGTCGATGAAATTGACCGCGTTGATGGTGGCGACCACGACCAGGATGGTCAGCGCGGTTGCCTCGTTCGGGGTCAGGATCAGCGCCCCGCCGCCGGGCTCGGGCAGCCAGGCGAGCTGGGCGCCGCTCCAGACCAGGATCGCGGCGGCGGCCACCTGGCCGGCCAGCTTGCTGATCGGGTTGAGGCCCCACCGGTCGTCGACAGCGCCCACCGCCACGATCAGGCCGCCGGCCAGCAGCAGGCCGGCCCCCATCCGGCTGCCCTGGAACACGTTGCCGCGCAGCGGCTCGACCTGGCTGGCCACCATGAGCCCGGCAGCCAGGCCGCCGTAGATGGCCAGTCCCCCCAACAGCGGAATGGGCACGATGTGGACATCCCGGTCCCTGGCGGCATGCATCGCGCCGACCGAGATCGCCACGCGGCGCACCAGCGGCGTGAGCAGATAGGTGACAGCAGCCGTGACGAGAAGCGTCAGACCGTACTCACGCACGGTCTTTCACCACGTCCGGCCGGCTTCTACGGGCATCAGAGCAACTCTAGAACACCGTGTCACATGCCGGGCCGAGGGCGCGGGCCGCGGCCGGCCCTGCGCCGGAGCCGGGACCCGGCGCGCCCGCCGTCGGCCGGCTGGACCGGTCAGGGTCAACCGCCCGGCCCGGCGTCATCGGCGGTCACCAGCGCCGTCACCTCGCGCAGGCGGCCGATGGAGACCACCCCGAGGCGGAGCAGCCGCGGTGTCGCGCCGGTGAGGTCGACGATGGTGGAGGGGACGTCGCCCGCGCACGGGCCACCGTCCAGGTAGACCGAGACGACATCGCCAAGCTCCCGCGCGGCCTGATCCGCCGTGACGGCGGGCGGCGACCCGCTGTGGTTGGCGCTGCTGACCGCGAGCGGTCCCGTCTCCTTGAGCAGGTCGAGCGCGACGGGGTGCAGCGGCATGCGCACCGCCACCGTGCCGCGGGTGTCGCCAAGGTCCCAGTTCAGCGTCCTGCTGGCCCGGCAGACCAGGGTGAGGCCGCCCGGCCAGAACTCCTCGATGAGGTCACGGCCGTAGGTCCCGAAGTCCTCGACCAGCGCAGCGGCCGCGCGGACCGTCCCGACCAGCACTGGAGGCGGCATCTCCCGGCCACGGCCCTTGGCCGCCAGGAGGCTGGCGACCGCCGCCGGGTGGAACGCGTCGGCACCCACCCCGTACACCGTGTCCGTCGGCAGCACCACCAGCTCGCCGGTGCGCAGCGCGGCGGCCGCTGCTGCCAGACCCTCGCTGCGCTGCGCGGCGTCTGCGCAGTCATACCTGGCGCTCATGGCCGCTCATCCTGCCATAGCCGTGACGAAGCGGTCCCGGCCAGCGAGGTCGGAGTGGTTGCGGGTGCGCCGCCAGCCGTTCTCCTCCGCGAAGACCCAGTAGACGGCCGCGCCCTGCGGCGCGCCATGCTCGACGGCGACGAGGCCGCCGGGGCGGAGCAGCCTGGCGGCCACCCGCTCGACCACCCTGACCGCGTCCAGCCCGTCTGCGCCCCCCCATAGTGCCGCCGCCGGATCGTACTCGCCGACCTCCGGTGGAACCCAGGAGCCGATCGGGATATAGGGCGGATTGCTGATAACAAGGTCAAGCCCGCCGTCAAGATCGGGGAGCGCTCCGGCGAAGTCGCCGCCATGCACGGTTACCCGCCCGGCGACGTGCGGCGCTGCCGCCACGCACCTGGCGACGTTCCGCTCCGCCCAGCCGCGCGCCAGCGGATCCGCCTCCACAGCGTGCACCTGGGCCCGCGGCACCTCCTGGGCGATGGCAAGCGCGATTGCCCCTGATCCGGTGCCGAGGTCGGCCACCACCGGCTCGGCGTTGTCAATCTTCCGCAGCTCGTCGATCGCCCAGCCGGTCATCACCTCGGTCTCCTGGCGTGGCACGAACACGCCGGGACCGACCTCGAGGTCCAGGTAGCGGAAGTAGGCAAGCCCGGTGATGTGCTGCAACGGCTCCCGCGACGCGCGCCGCGCGACATCGTCCCAGAACCGCGGGTCGAACGCGGCATCGGGAACGGTGTGCAGCGCGCTCCGGGCGACGCCATGCACGTGCGCCGCGATCAGCTCGGCGTCGGCGCGCGGCGATTCGACTCCGGCCTCGGCAAGACGCGCGGCCGCCATGACGATCTCATCGAGCAGCAGGCTCATCGCGGCCTGGTCTCAGCAGGTCCACGGCGGCCCGGCACGGCAAATCGGCTGGCCAGCGGGGACGACTCAGGCGACATCGGCGGCCGCGAGCTTCTCCGCGCGGTCGGCTTGCACAAGCGCGCTGATGACCGCGCCGAGGTCCCCGTCGATGACCTGGTCCAGGTTGTACGCCTTGTAACCGACGCGGTGGTCGGAGATCCGGTTCTCGGGGAAGTTGTAGGTGCGCACCCGCTGCGACCTGTCGACGGTGGCGACCTGGCTGCGGCGCTCCGCCGCCGCGTGCGCGGCGGCTTCCTCCTGCGCCTGGGCGAGCAGCCGGGCGCGCAGGATCCGCATCGCCTGCTCCTTGTTCTGGAGCTGGCTTTTCTCGTTCTGGCAGGACACGACGATGCCGGTGGGCACGTGCGTGATCCGGACGGCTGAGTCGGTGGTGTTGACGCTCTGGCCGCCTGGCCCCGACGAGCGGAACACGTCCACCCGCAGATCGTTAGGGTCGATGGTGACCTCGACGGGATCGGCCTCCGGCATCACCAGGACTCCGGCCGCCGAGGTGTGGATACGGCCCTGGGATTCGGTGACCGGAACCCGCTGCACCCGGTGCACGCCGCCCTCGTACTTCAGCTGCGCCCAGGCGCCGTCGCCGCCTGCCGCGGCGCGGCGGCGGCCGGGCGACTTGACCGCTACCGTCGCGTCCTTGTAGCCGCCGAGCCCGGTCATCGTCGAGTCGAGGATCTCGGTCTTCCAGCCCTGCCGCTCGGCGAACCGCAGGTACATCCGGAGCAGGTCGCCGGCGAACAGCGCGGATTCCTCGCCGCCCTCGCCGGCCTTTACCTCCAGGATGACGTCCCTGGCGTCGTTGGCGTCCCTCGGGACGAGCAGCTGGCGCAGCCGCTCCTCGACCTGCGCGCGCCGCCGCCCGAGCTGCTCAGCCTCCGCGGCGAACGACGCGTCCTCCCCGGCCAGCTCGACCGCGGTGGTCTCGTCGGCCCGGATCTCATGCCATTCGTTGTACGCATGCACGACCGGGCCGAGCTCGCCGTAGCGCCGCCCAAGGGCCCTGGCGCGTTCGGGGTCGGAATGGACGGCGGGGTCGGCGAGATCACGCTCCAGGGCCGCATACTCGCTGGCCAGCTCCGCGAGCCGGTCGAACACCGCATTCCTCTCAGAAGGCAGCTCGCGACCCTCGCAGGCCGCGAGCTGAAAACCGGTTCAGATCAAGGCGTTCCGGCGGTTGCCTACTTGTCGCCCGACGGCTTCTTACCGAAGCGCCGCTCGAACCTGGCGACGCGGCCACCGGTGTCCAGGATCTTCTGCTTGCCGGTGTAGAACGGGTGGCAGCTGGAGCAGATGTCGGCGTGGATCACGCCATTGCGCGCCGTGCTGCGGGTGGTGAAGGTGTTCCCGCAGGTGCAGGTCACCGTGGTCACCACGTAATCGGGGTGAATATCAGGCTTCATGTCGTGACTCCTGGGCTCTGGCGGTCGCCGGGTCGCCTCGCCGCGCGCCTGACGCGCCGGGCGTGAACCGGTACCGCGCTATCGTCGGCCTACCAGTGTGCCAGACCCTGCAACAGGTTCCAGGGCCTGCTAATTCCCTTATCCGGCCGGCCAGGGCGGACTCCCCTGCCGGAACGGGCCAGCCTGCCGGCTCAGCCGCCGACCGTGGTCTTCTGCACGTGCAGCAGGAACTCGGTGTTGCTCTTGGTCTCCCGCATCCGCTCCATCAGCACCTCAAGGGCCTGCTGCGGCTCCAGGGCGTGCAGCACCCTGCGGAGCTGCCAGACGATCTTCAGCTCCTCGGGCGTCATGAGCAGCTCTTCCTTCCGGGTGCCCGACGCGTCGACGTCGATGGCCGGGAAGATCCGCTTGTCGGCGAGCTCACGGCGCAGCCGCAGTTCCATGTTGCCGGTACCCTTGAACTCCTCGAAGATGACCTCGTCGGCCCGCGAGCCGGTCTCGATCAGCGCGGTTGCCAGGATCGTCAGCGAACCGCCGTGCTCGATGTTGCGCGCTGCCCCGAAGAACCGCTTCGGCGGATAGAGCGCCGTCGAGTCGACGCCGCCTGACATGATCCGGCCGCTCGCCGGGGCTGCCAGGTTGTAGGCCCGGCCGAGCCTGGTGATCGAGTCGAGCAGCACGACCACGTCATGGCCCATCTCGACCAGCCGCTTTGCCCGCTCGATGGCCAGCTCCGCGACGGTGGTATGGTCCTCCGCTGGCCGGTCGAAAGTCGAGTGGATCACCTCGCCCTTCACCGAGCGCTGCATGTCGGTGACTTCCTCGGGCCGCTCGTCGACGAGCACGACCATCAGGTGACACTCGGGGTTGTTCTTGGTGATCGCGTTCGCGATCGCCTGCAGGATCATCGTCTTGCCCGCCTTGGGCGGCGACACGATCAGGCCGCGCTGGCCCTTGCCGATCGGGCATACCATGTCGATGATCCGGGTGGTCATGATCCCCGGGTCGGTCTCGAGCCTGAGCCGGTTCTGCGGGTACAGCGGAACCAGCTTGGCGAACTCGGCGCGGGTCTTCGCGGCCTCCGGGTCGAGGCCGTTGATCTTGTCGAGCCGGACCAGGGCGTTGAACTTCTCTCTGCGCTCGCCGTCCTTCGGCTGCCGCACCGCGCCTTCGACGACGTCTCCCTTGCGCAGCCCGTACCTGCGCACCTGGGACAGCGAGACGTAGACGTCGTTGGACCCGGGAAGGTAGCCGGTCGTCCGGACGAACCCGTAGTTGTCCAGGACATCCAGGATGCCCGCGATCGGGATCAGCACGTCGTCTTCGGTGATCACCGGCTCAGACTCGGTGCCGCGCTCCCGGCGCCTGTTGCCCGAGTTCCGGCCCCTGAACCTGTCCCTGCTGCGGCGGCTGCCCGAGCCGTCCCTGTCGTCATCGCGGCCGCCCTGCTGGTCGCCGCGCTGACCGGAGTCCCTGTTGTCCCGGCCAGAATCACGGGAGTCGCGGGCGCCATCGCGGCCCGAGTCGCGGTTGCCGGAGTTGTTGTCACGGCCCGAATCGCGGTTGCCGGAGTTGTTGTCGCGGTTGTCCCGGCCCGAATCGCGGGACTCGCGGGAGCCGGAGTTATCGCGGCCCGAATCACGCGTGTCCCGGTGCTGCTCGGAGCCGTCGCCTGCCGCGCGGGGCTGCTCGTCGCGCCGGCCGGTGCCGCGGCGGCGCCTGTTGTCCCGCTGCCCGTCGCCGGCCTGCTGGGCATCATCGCGCTGCCCGCCTGCGGTCGCGCCGCTACCTGTGGCACCGCCGCCGCCTGAACCTGCGGCCACGCCCTGCCCGCCACCGCCACCGCTGGCTGTTTCACCGGTGCCCGCGCCGCCGCCGAAACTCCCGGAACTGCCAAAACCACCGGCAACCCCGGTCCCCACACCTCCCGAGTCGCGGTACGGGGCTTCGCCAATCCCGCCCGCTTGCGCGCTGCCGCCCAGGCCGGGCATCGAAGTCTCAGATCTCATGGCGTCCTGCTCCAAGGAGTGGGTAGCGCCGGCTCCCGCAGGCACGCCCCGTTGGACTGGGTTATCGTTCACCGCGCCGTTATTGCCCCCGGCGGCACGGCCGGCGGTCCCGCCGCGCTCGGCGCCCTGGCCGCTCCGGTGCCGCTCTTCAATCGCCTCGATCAGCTGGCCCTTGCGCATCCGGCCCACGCCGACGATGCCCATCGACTGGGCCATCCGCTGGAGTTCTGGCAGCAATTTCGCTGACAGCCCGGAGCCGCCGCGGCGGCCCGCTCCGGCCTTCGCGGCTTCACCGGCCCCGGCGTCCGCATCCGGCCTGGAGCCTACCGCGCCCGCCGACCTGCGGGAAGTTCCCTCAGCACCCGCCGTGTCGCCGGCTCCGTCGGCGGCCGGGAACAGGGCGGGAGTCTCCTCAGGCGCGCCAGAGGAGCCAGTGAAAACTTCGGTGGTGTTGCTCACGAGGGGTCCTTCCCAGGGCGCGGACACCGGCCGGATGGGCAACCGGTGTGACCCGCTGTGACGGCCCGGCTGATCTGCCAGGTCAATTCTTGTGCTATGTGCCATCCCCGTGCCTTCTCGCATGCAGCCATCGTCAGCATGCGCAATCCGTCGCCCGCAGCCAGCATCGAAGAGGGAGGCTCGCGGAGAGCCCAGACGGCGGGGCAGGCTCGCCATGGCCGCCCAGGCGCGTTCCTCGGGCCGCAGGCCCGAAGAACTCCCAGGCAGCGCCCATGGCTACGGTGACCCATGGGCCGTCCGGTCCCACTCGTTTCCGCCGCTCCCGGTCCACTCCTGGCAGGGGTGGAGGTATGGCAGAAGGTGGCTATCCGTGGAAGCCGCAGGCCGCCGCTGGTTGCGGCGTAGGCCTGACAGCAAGCAGGCGAGCACCGGTCCCCGTAGCGGGGCGTCTGGTGCAGCACCAAGCTTAACACCAAGAGAGCCCACGGCATTCCTTCAGACTGTGCGTTATCAGCGGGAGAAGCCGACAGAGTAGGCGCAAACCTCGGAAGGCTCCGGCGACACTGCTCCGGAGACACTGCTCTGGTGACACTCGCAGGCGCGCACCGCCGGGTGCGCGCCACCCGGCGGCCACGCAGAGGCGTGCGTCCGGGCTAGCTGCTGGAGGCTTCGCCTTGGCTGTCGACATCCAGGGGGCTTACATGATATGCGGTACCCGCTTGGCTGGCGATTGAACCACCCGGTCACGAATCCGCGGGCGTGGTCGCCCGTTTTGCTGCGGTTGACCCACGAATTTACTTGAGGCGTGCCCTTCTTACCAGATGCCGGGCGTCGGCCTGGGACAACGCGCCGCGCGTCGGCTCATACGCGCTCCGGCGGGTCGATCCCGAGCAGCCGCAGCCCGGCCCCGAGCGCGGCGCCTGCCGCCGATACAAGCCACAGCCTGGCGCGGATGCCCGCCGCGTCCGGCGGGGCGGACCGTCCCATGAACGGAAGCGCCGGGCAGTTGTCCCGGCAATCGAGATAGGCCCCGGCAAGGCCCTCGAGGTACCGGGTGAACTCGTGCGGCTGGCAGCGCCCGGCCGCACCAGCGGCGCGTTCGGGCAGCCACGAGATGGCATAGAGGAGTTCGAGTTCGGGCGCCATGGAAAGCCGCCCGGGCACGAAACCGCTAGGCTCGCCACGCCGCAAGCCCAGTTCACCGGCCCAGCGCAGCGTGGAAGCCGCATCCGACACGGCAAAGCAGACCGCGAAGAACGGGTTGCCAAGAACATGCTGAACGGATGACCTGGCGTCAATCCGCGCGGCCCGGCCGGTCCGCGTCCTGGCCAAGGCGTACCGAATGGCATCGGCGCCCCCGAACGCCACGGCCGCCGCGACCGGATCTGCTGGCGCGGCTAGACCGGCGCCGTCACCGGGCACCGCAGGCCCACCCCGGCCGGGACCAGCGGCGCCGGCCGGACCGAGGCCGTCACCGGGCAGGGCAGGCCCACCCCGGCCGGGACCAGCGGCACCGGCCGGACCGGCGCCGTCGGGCCGTTCTATCTCGGTGCCGTCGGGCCGTTCCATCTCGGTTTTGAAGGTGACCTGGGCGCCAGCCGCCGCGGCCAGCCGCCCAGTCGCGGCATCGGTCACCCGCTGCCAGGCTTGCGCCCAGGTAACCGCGCCGGCGAGGTCGGCGCCGGCCGGCGCGGACCGCACAGCGCCGCGCAGGGCGTCGCTGCGGGCGCAGCCGTCGCCCGCCTGCGTCACCCGGACGGCAAGGGCGGCGAGGGTTCTGGCGGTGACCATGACGGTGAGGTAGCCGCCGCCGGTGACGGACGCGGCGGCGATCCAGCTGACGCGCCGGAGCCTGGCGGTCAGCAGCGCCGCTATCTTGGCCGCGTCCAGGCCCGTCGCCTCGGCCATACCGAACGGCAGCGTGGTCGCGTAAGTGCCGGGTGCTCCGCCTGCCCCCGGCGGCGCGGGGCGCCACGTGCCCGCTGCGCTGGCGCGGGACTCGGCGGCGGGCGGCAGCTCGCCCGCGGCAATCGCGGCCTTGATCGCGCTGGCGAGTTCAGCGCCGATGTCCCCGGGGATCACAGGCTCAGGTTACGAGCGGGTGACGCCGACCGGGCCTGATCAGGCGCCCCGCCTGCGGGTCAGTCGAAGGCGCTGCTCGGCGCGCCGACCAGCTCGCGGACCACGCGGATCATCTCGGCCGGGTCGAAGGGCTTGGTCAGGTAGGCGTCCACGCCGATCTGCCGGCCTTTGTCCCAGTCGTCCTCCTGCGCCCGCGCGGTGATCAGGACAACCTTGATACCGGCGGTCGCAGGGTTATCGCGGAGCTGGGTTGCGGTCACCCAGCCGTCGAGGCGGGGCATCATGACGTCCAGCGTGATCACGTCGGGCGCGGCATCGACCACCTTGTCCAGGCAGTCCTTACCATCAACGGCCGTGACCACGTCAAACCCCTCAAGCGTGAGGTTCACGGCGATCAGTTGCCGGATGACCTCGTCATCGTCGACAACCAGCACCCGGCCAATTCCCTGCGTCACTCGCGCGAGGCTACCTGTTCTGCCTGGGCGGCGCGCGCTGATCTGCAACGTGTCGGGAGATCCCCGCGGCTGGTACCCTGGCTCCGGTCTTGCAACCCAGTGCCCGTCGGCACTTGAGCGCAAGCCCCCATAGCTCAGGGGATAGAGCAACGGCCTCCGGAGCCGTGTGCGCAGGTTCGAATCCTGCTGGGGGCGCCCGCCATGAACTGCCCGAACCGTAGCTGACCAGCAGGTTCGGGCTTTTTCATGATCACATCACGGTTCATCGTCAGGCACCCCAAGACCAAGGTCGGCACAGGCTGATGATCACGTGCAGGGTCAAGTACCTGACGACCGCGACCTACACCGTCCTTGGCAGCCTGGACACCGGGAGGTTCGCTGGTGCGACGGGGTGGAACGCTGACCATCACCTTGCCGGGGAACCTGCCGCTGCACGGCTACTGGAGGTCAGCCGAGCGCCATTTAGTAGCGTTCGACCAGATGAGCGCGGCTGGCTGGAAGCTCGTACGGATCGGGCCAGAAGTCGGTGATCCGGGCAATCCGGCCATCGTCCCCAAGATCAAAGAAGCACAAGCCGGGCTGCGTGCCCTCTCGCCCGGTGAACTCGATCCAGCTGGCGGCGTGCATGTCCTCGCCGACAATCTGCCGCACCACGATGTGCCAGTCATAGGAGAAGCCCTCCACGTTGAACCGGATGTAGGCTTCCCGGCCGCGGACCTGTTCCCTGGTTTGGGGGCCGCGGTAGACCACGTCGTCGGCGAGCAGTGCGGCGAATGCATTCCAGTCCCGAGCTTCCGCCGCGGCCCAGTAGGCCGCGACCACCTCGTGCGCTCTGGTCATGCCAGGCAGAGTACTCGCGAGGCAGGACGGTGCCACGCTGAGTGGACACCCCGGCAGTCCGCCGCGCGGTACCCGTCCGCGACCCAGTCCGCGATCAGGGAGGCGTACTCGTCGGCTCGCTCCTCCCACACGAAATGCCCGGCCTCGACGACGACGAGCTTGCTGTTCGGCAGACGCTCATCGAGAAACTCGGCGTTAATCATCGGCACCGCTCGGTCTCGACGGCCGGCGATGATCAGGACCGGCGCGTTGATCTCAGGGAGACGCTCAGCCAGCTGGGGAAGGTCGTCCGGGTAGGCGCGCGCGTAGCGCATCGACTCCACGAACCGGTCGCCCTCGTATGACTCGAGGTAATCCTCGCGGACCTCCGGCGGCGGCCGATAGCCCTCGATCGTCTCAAGTGCCGCGTCGACGATCGCCCGCCGATCGATCGCGCGGAAACGTTCCAGGTCCGGAGCGAGCACCCACTCGGCCAGCGGACCGCTGAGCTGAATCGGGACGGCCGCCCCGCCGCTTCCCACCACCACGCTCGACACAAGGCCAGGGTGTGCGGCGGCCGCGAACAGGGCCGCAGAAGTGCCAATGTCGGGCGCGACGATATGCGGTTTCTCCAGCCCCCACTCGGCTACGAACCGGACGAGGAACTCGCCCATCGCGTGAGGCGACAGGAGGTCGTCGCGCCGCTCGGACCGACCGAAGCCCGGAAGCTCCACGGCCACCAGGCGAGCGGCGGTCGCGAGCGACGGCCAGATCGGCGCGAAGCCGTACACGCTCTCGGGCCAGGGGCTCGTCAGTAGGATCGAAGGCGCGGATGGGCCGGTGCTCTCGGCGCAGCGGACCCGAACTCCGTCAACGGTCCGGAACCCGACTTGCATGCCCTTCTCCATCGGCCGATCTTACGCCGCCACCCGCAGGCTCTTACCACCGAGGCAAGCAGGGCCATGCCCAGGCAGATAGCCCCCAGCGCCCGCGCGCGGCGGCGTCCTCAGCCCGACGCCGCCGCCCGGTAGGGGCGGAAGAACGCGCGCAGCTCCTCCGCGTAGAGCTCGGGCTCCTCGAACGGCGCGAAGTGCCCGCCGCGCGCGGGCTCGGTCACGCGCACGACGTTCGCCGTGCGGTCGAGCCACGCCCGCGGCGGGCGGACGACGTCGCCGGGGAAGAGCGAGAAGCCGGACGGCACCTCGACCCGGCGGGCGTGCTGCGCGGGCGGGATCGCGGCGTTCGCGCGGTACATGCGCATCGACGAGCCGATCGTCCCCGTGAGCCAGTAGAGCGTGACGTTCGTGAGGATCTCGTCCTTCGTGAAGCGCCGCTCGACGTCGCCGTCGCAGTCGCTCCACGCCCGGAGCTTCTCGACGATCCACGCGGCGAGCCCGGCTGGCGAGTCGGTGAGCCCGAAGGCGGCGGTCTGGGGCTTCGTGCGGTGCATGGCGGCGTAGGCGCCCTCGGTCGCGCCCCAGGCCGCGGCGCCCTCGAGCCAGGCGCGCTCCTCGGGCGCGAGGTCCGCCGGGTCGCCGGTGAAGTGAGGCAGGCCCGCGTCGGTGCGGTGGACCGCCACGACCCGGTCGGGGTGGTCGAGACCGAGGTAGCGGCTCACGTGGCTGCCCATGTCCCCGCCCGCCGCGCTGAACCGCGCATAGCCGAGGACGCCCATGAGCTCGGCCCACAGGTCGGCGACGGCGATGGCGTCGAGGGGCGGGCCGGTGGGGCGGTCGGAGTACCCGTAGCCCGGCATATCGGGCACGACCACGTCGAACGCGTCGGCGGGGTCTGCGCCGTGCGCGCCGGGGTCGGTGAGGAGCGGGATGACCTTCGCGTAGCGCCAGAACGAGTCCGGCCAGCCGTGGCTGAGGACCAACGGCAGGACGGGCCCGGCCGGCGCGGCGGCCCGGACATGCACGAAGTGGATCCCGAGGCCGCCGAGCGGGACGCGGAAGCGGGGGAGCCGGGCGAGCGCCGCCTCCTGCGCCGGCCAGTCGAACCCGTCCGCCCAGTATGCGACGAGCTCGCGGAGGTAGGCGAGGTCGGTCCCGAGCGACCACCCGGCGTCCTCGGGCGTGTCCGGCCAGCGCGTCCCGCGCAGCCGCGTGCGGAGGTCCTCGAGCGCCTCGGGAGCGGTCTGCGGGGTGAACGGCTCGGTGCGGGGCAGGGCGTCCGGCATGGACGCACCCTATAGGCCGCGCCGCGCTACTCCGCGAGCGCGCTGAGCAGGAGCCGCCCCGGCGCTCCGACCGGCGCCAGCTGGCATCGTCGCCTCATGCTAGGTCTGACTGGAGTACTTTCGGTGCCGCATGACCGGCGGCCTCGCGAAGCGGTCACGCGGCTGGTCAGGGTGTCTTGCTGCCCTCGTCGTCTCGCCACTGGCCGCCGCGCTCCCTGGCATACTTCCGCTGCTTTCGGTTCGAGTCGGCGTAGCTGCTGTACATGCTTTCCGCGGTGCGGTCGGTCTTGCGGGTCAGCAGCCGCGTTCTAAAGCCCACAACCACCAGGAAGCAGTAGGCCACAAAGATCAGCACCGCTGCGATGACTATGTACTCCCACCACACTTCGATCGCCTGCCTCGATAGCTATTCCAAATCGGGACTGCCCGGCGTGACTGGAGGTAAACGGGCCTGGACGCCTGGCGTGCCCACCGCAGCGCGGCCGTGATCCCGGCGGGTGCATCGCGATCGCGCGGCACCGGATTGAACGCCCGGCGGCGCAAGGCTCGGCCGAGGACCGCCGTGGAGCTCAAGTACGCGGGCACCGGGACCCAGCCGGTCATCGTCCGGAAACAGGCAGGCCGGCCAGGGGGCCGCCAGCCCTGGCTGCGGGCGTTGCGGGGGCCGCTGACCCGGCATGCCAGGATTACATGGCGGCTCTAGGGAGGACGCCTGGTCGCAGCTGGTGCGGGACACCGGGGTGCAGAAGTCGGGTACCGGGCGCGCTCCCACGCCGGCGCCGCGCAGAACATGGAAAGCCGGATCTGGACACAGGAGGTGCTGTGACGACGGCGAATGCGTTCGCGGGCGGGCCCCGGGCGGTCACCGCACAGCTTACGCGTGCCGTGGAGATCGCTACGATCCTGTCCGCGAGCGGCTTCGGCTGGCTCGTCCAGGCGCTGGGCCTTAGCGCTTGCGTCTCGCCCCGCTGCCGCCTCCTCCGCGCGTTCCGGCCCGCCAGGCAGTGCCCGCATCAGCTGGCAATGGACCTTCCGCTGCCCGAGCGGCTGCGGCTGACGCTCGAGAGACTCGGGCCGACCTTCGTCAAGGCGGGGCAGATGGTCGCGCTGCGGCCCGACTACGTTCCGCTGAAGTACGCGGAGGCGTTGCGTGACCTGCACACTAACGCCGCGCCCTTCCCGTCGGCGGAAGCGGTGGCCATCATTGAGGCCGAACTCGGCGCGCCACTTGCCGTGCTGTACGCCGAGTTCGAGCGGGAGCCATTCGCCGCGGCCTCACTCTCGCAGGTGCACCGGGCGCGGCTCGGCGACGGCCGCCGCGTGGCGGTGAAGGTGCAGCGCCCCGGGATTACCGGGCAGGTCGAGCGCGATCTTGCGCTGCTCGCCACGCTGGCCCGCCGCTTCGAGCGGCTCCAGCCGGGCTCGGTTGCCTTCCGGCCCTCCGACGCCGTGGCGGAGCTGGCGGAGTACACGCGGCGCGAACTCGACTTCCGGCGTGAGGCACGCATCACCGAGCGGCTCCGGCAGCTGTTCGCCGGTGACGACCGGATCGTGATCCCCGCCGTCATCAGCGATCGAAGCTCGGCGCGCGTGCTGACGATGGAATTGCTGGAGGGGCTGCCGCCGGCGCCCGCCGCCGACCTGCGGCGGGCCGGCCTCGACCCCGCCGCGGGGCTGCGCGCGGGCGCCGCAGCAATGCTGCGGCAGGTCTTCGAGTTCGGGCTCTTCCACGCCGACCCGCACCCTGGCAACCTGCTATTCCTGCCCGGTAACCGGATCGGCTTCATCGATTTCGGCATGTACGGCCGACTTGATCCGAGCGAGCGGCGGCGGACGGCCATCATCTTCTGGGCGCTCGTTGACGGCGACTTCGAGGCGGTCGGCGGCCAGCTTCTGCGCCTGTCAGAACTGCTCCCCGGCGCCGATCCCGCCGGCTTCCGCGCGGCGCTCGCAGACACCGTCGAGGATTGGTTCGGGGGCCGCGCAGCTGACTTCTCTATCGCCCGCCTCCTGCTGCATGAGCTCGCGCTGGGAGCGCACTACGGCATCATTTTCCCGCGCGGGCTCATGCTGCTCGCACGCGCCCTGGTCAACCTCGAGGCGACCGCGATGATCGTCGACCCCCAGCTCAACCTCGCCGAGCTGACCCGCCCACTGCAGCCCGAACTGCGGCGCATCCTGCTGCCCAGCCCCCGGGCGCTGCAAGACTACTGGCGCCGTTACCGGTTCGAATACCTCGACCTCGCACTCGAGCTGCCGGACCTGCTGCCAGAAGCGATCGCCCGCCTGCGCGAGGGGCCGGCCTCTCCCCCTCCTCCCGCAGCCGCGCACCGACCCGCCCGGCGCTGGCTCCCGCTGAGCGGCGCATTCGCGGCCAGCGCCGGCCTGGCTGCGCTCGCCCGCAAGCTCCGGCGGGCCTAGCAGTACCTCCGACTTGCCTCGCCGGAGATTTCAAGCTGGCGGCAGGACATCGATATCGAATTCGTTGCCTTCAGGTCGGCCACGCAGTCCTCTCAGGCCGCCACCACCAGCGGGGGTCGCGAGGGCACAACGCGGCCTGGAGCAAGCCCTGGCACGCGTCAGCGCCGACAGCGCGCCCCAGGCGACGCGGCCAAGACCCTGGCCGCAGGTCGGACGTCAAGGAGTTCGGGACATCATCGACCAGGGGCATGCCCTTGTCATCGTCGGGGAGAGCAGCTGAGAGCTGTTTCCGTTCCTGTGGCATGGTCTGGCCGCAGGTCACAGGCCGTGTGATGCGCGAGGGTCCGGATCTCTGTGGGACCGTCGGCTCTCGGTGGGCGCTGTCCGACTCCCCTGCCCTGCCTTCTGAGGCGGGGCTGCCTTCGCGAGGGCCAGCCTGAGGAACGCCGCGGCATTCTCGAACGTCTCCCCGACCGAGTGACCCGCCAGCTGAGTCTCGTATGCCCGGTACCGCGTCATCTCCCACACTTGCCCGCGGCGCGGAAGCGGCGTCAGCGTCGGCTCAGGCACTGATGTCCATGTCCAGCCTGTGATGCCGCCCTGGTCCGGCCCGGGACGGGCATGCTCCGAACAGATAAAGTCAACACGGTCGACGTATTGGCCCATCTGATTCCGCACGAAGCGCAGTCCCGCCAGAGTGTCTTCGATCGGCCGTCGCTCGGCCGAAGCCCGGCATCGCAGCGCAATGTCGTAGGCCGCCGGGTAGTAGCGCACCAGCGTGGCATCAACTATGGTCACCCGCCAGACCGCTTCGCTGATCACCGCGAGCACGCCCTCGGAGTCTCGCACCTGGACGCTGGAAAGCTGCCCAATCGCATCTTGCATCGCGGTGACGGCCCAGTCGAGCGGGCTCGTCCCGGCAACCTGGTTGCTCGCAATCTCCCGGTTCCAGGCGACCCGGCAGCGCGCGGAGCAAAACCGGGCATGCTCGCGGCGCGGCACGAAGGCAGTACCGCACTGCTCACACGTCCGTGTGTCGGTCACCGGGTCACCTCGCGCCCTTCAGACGCAGACTCTGCTTATCCGCGCCGCCCATCGCTCGGATCAATCGCTCGGATCAATCGCTCGGATCAACAGCAGCGACTCCGCTGTACCACTTCGGACAGACGGCCACCAAATCGGAGGCAAAGACCGGTCAGCCGAGCCACTGGAAGGACGCCTCGCCGAGGATAGAGCTGGATGCTATTGATCTCTAACTCACGCTACCGGTACCGCAGGCGTGGAAAGGCCTTGCGCCCTGAGGACCCAGCGGGGACCGTCCCGGGCCGGGCCGGCCGCGGCGGAGGGCCCGAACTGCAGCGCGGGCCGAACCCCGGACGCGCAGGTTACCAGGCTCCCGGCGGAACGCCCTGTAACTCGCGACTGAGGGCCTTATCAAACCGGATCGTGCCCGGGGCACAGGCCAGAGCGCCGTTTCGAAGTTGATCCCGGCGGCGCTGAAGCCGCCGCTGCAGAACCAGGGCTGCTGAGTCAGCCTTGCACCAGTACGCCATTGTCTGACATAATCTCGGCGCTGTTTTCCCACAAGCGTACTTATACGCGGTAAGGAGCATGTATGTCGCGGTCTGGCGCGCAGTATCGTTTTAGGTTCAAGTGCAGGCGCACGACAGCGCTGGCTGCCCTGGCGGCAGGTGGCCTGGTCGCGACGGCGGCAGGTCCGGTAACGCAGTCGGCGAATGCCGCGCCCGCAGTCATAGCGGCGCCTAACGGTACCAGCGGCCGGATGATCTCGGCGAGCGAAGTGGCTGCATACAGGCCCTGCTCCGGAAGAAGGGTTTCCTGTAAGGCCGTGGCCAGCTGGGCTGATTATTACTATAACAGGCGCGCGGACTATTTTTCAGACGACTGTACCAATTTCGTTTCCTTCGCGCTGTATGCTGGCGGCGGCCAGCGGATGGTGCATAGGCAATTCAGCAATTCGTCGAACGATCACTGGTGGTATGCCGTAGGGGCTCCGCGGAACATAGTGGAGTACTGGAGTCACTCGTGGGCAGTAGCCCGTGATCTGGCGACGTTCTTCAAGAACAACAGAGCTCATTTCATGGAATTCGGCCGCCGCCCAAGCAGGATGACTGACGTGAGACCTGGAATGATCGTCTTCGCGGCGCTGAGCGGCGGCGGATTCAGCAGAATCGATCATTCTGGAGTGGTGGTGAAAGTGCTGAATCGCGATGTGATGATTGCGCAGCACTCCGTTGACGTCATCGAGCCCCTGTGGAGAACGGCGCATGATAGGGGCTGGTTCGGCAAATCGCCCCATCTGCAGCACGTCTGGATAGGCGATCCCTCATCCTTGCCTTGATGCCGTAACTGGCGGAGCGCAGGACGGAGCGTCGCCGGTACTCCAGGCGCCACCCCCAGTCGTCCCACCTGACCGCCTCGAGTCATCGGCCGCGGCGCCAGGGACTCCCCGCTGCCGCGGCCGATGTCATTGCGGCCGTGCCGCCGGGCTCAGAGCCGTTCGATGATCGTGACGTTGGCCATGCCGCCGCCCTCGCACATGGTCTGCAGGCCATACCGGCCGCCGGTGCGCTCAAGCTCGTACAGCAAGGTGGTCATCAGCCGCGCGCCGGTCGCGCCGATCGGGTGCCCGAGCGCGATCGCGCCGCCGTTCGGATTGACCTTCGCCGGGTCGGCGCCGGTCTCCTTGAGCCAGGCCAGCACGACGCTGGCGAACGCCTCGTTGATCTCGACCGCGTCGATGTCGTCGATGCGACATGCCGGTCTTCTTCAGCGCGTACTCGGTGGCCGGGATCGGCGCCGGTGAGCACCCAGACCGGATCGGCGCCGCGCACGGAGATATGGTGGATCCGGGCCCGTGGCGTCAGGCCGTGGGTCCGCAGCGCCTGCTCTGAGGCGATCAGCAGCGCCGCCGCGCCGTCGGAGATCTGGCTGGACACCGCGGCGGTCAGCCGGCCGCCATCGGTCAAGGTCTTCAGCCCGGCCATCTTCTCCATCGTGGTGTCTGGCGCGGGCCCTCGTCGGCGCTGACGCCAGCCAGCGGCACGATCTCGCGCTCGAACCGGCCGCCGGCGGTGGCCGCGAGCGCGCGCTGGTGGCTCTGGTAGGCGAACGCCTCCATATCCTGCCTGCTGATGTCCCATTTCTCGGCGATCATCTCGGCCCCGTTGAACTGGGAGATCACGAGCGTCGCCGTAGCGGGCGCGCCAGCCTGGACTGGTCGAGAACGGGTCGGTCGCGCCGTAAGGCTCCCCGGCGCCGTACGAGCTCAGGATCGGATACTGGCTCATGTTCTGCACGCCGCCGGCGATGATCAGGTCCGCCGTGCCGGACATCACAGCCTGGGCGGCGAACGAGACCGCCTGCTGGCTGGACCCGCATTGCCGGTCCAGCGTCACGCCGGGCACATGCTCGGGCAGGCCCGCCACGAGCGCCACGGTGCGCGCGATGTCACCCGACTGAGCGCCGATGGTGTCGATGCACCCGTAGATGACGTCCTCGATAGCGTCAGGATCGACGCCGGTGCGCTCGATCAGCGCCCTGATCGGATGCGCGCCCAGATCGGCAGGGTGGATGCCCGCCAGGCCGCCCCTGCGCCGTCCGACCGGGGCACGCACGGCGTCCACAATGTATGCCTCGCCCATGACGTCCTCTTCTCCCTGATCGGCTTCTCCGTGATCGGCCGAAAGTAATCTTGTTCTTTTAAATCCAGACTAAATGAAGATCTGCACGACCGCGAGCCCTCTCAGCGGCTGTTTTCCCTTTCTTTAAGCTATATTAGATCACGATGCACAGGGCGGCAGTTGAGAGCGTCGAGTGACCAGTCTTACTCCCGAGGTCGGCCAACGGCAGCAGGACGGCGCGACTAGAAAAACCGCCGCCAAGCCGTGGGTAGACGGAGGCAGCTCGAAACAGCCGCACCAGGGAACGGATCTTGGGCGGGCGGCACATGTGCTGAACCGGAGCGGCTATGCGGGCACCCGGCTGAGCGATGTCGGTGACCGGGCGGAATTTCCGGCACGCGCGACTACACTGCCGCGGCGATCCGCAATACCGGGCAGGCTCCGGACCATATTCACATTCGCTATTCCGCCGAGGCCTCGAACTACGGCAACGCCTGGCGCACTCGCGCAGGATGCGGCCGACGCCGACCTGCTGCGGTCGGACCTCGACCTCCGGGTGGCCCGCGTGATCTTACTCGGCGCGCTCAACTGGGTGGCCGCCGGTGGAGCCCTCACCGCGGTCCGCTGGAACCGTCGTCCGGACTGCTCAGTCCATGGTGCGCCATGGACTGAGCAGCCCGCCGGTCACCGATGAGGAAAGGCACCTGAGCCGCCGGCCGCGAGCCGGGAAGGCCGCAGCGAACCTGGGCTAGCTCGGCCAGGACTGCTCAGGGGGAACGTTGCGGTCAGCCCATGTACCGGACGATCGACTCCGCGACGCAGGCGGGCTTGGTGCCGTTCTCGATTTCGACCGTGGTGGACAGCACCCACTGCACCGCGCCATCTAGCTGGGTCACCTCCACGACCTTCGACGTCCCGCGCAGCCTGCTCCCGGACGGTACCGGGGCCGGGAACCGGACCTTATTCAGCCCGTAGTTGATCGCCATCAGTATGCCATCTACGCCGTATATCTCCTGCAGGAATGCTGGCACCAACGACACCGTGAGCATGCCGTGCGCGATGGTCCCGCCGAACGGGCCTGCGGCCGCCTTGGCCGGGTCCACATGGATCCATTGGTGGTCGCCAGTCGCGTCGGCGAAGCTGTCAATGCGTTTTTGGTCCACCACAACCCAGTCGCTGCTGCCGAGTTCCGTACCGGCGGCGGACGCCAGCTCTGATATTCCGTTGAAGATCTTCATGGACAGCTCCAATCAGTTTCGACTGCCGCAAGGTCCGGGACGCGTCGGGACCGCCGACGATGACGAAGTCCAGCTGCCCTGCGTAGGGCAGCGCCCCGGCGCTGACGACCTGGATGGGCCGCTCCAGGCGCGGTTCTGGGCTGACAACTTCGGCCCTCCCGGGCCGTTCGTATCTCGTCATCACGGCAGGCCAATGGTGCCCAGCAACACAGTGTCAGCTTGCACCGCCGCACCCGGCTGTGCCAGAGGCGAACGTCCCGTCGCCAGCCTGGCGTCAGCCAGCTCCTGCCCTCGACGGCCGCCGCGGGACCGCACCAGGATCAGCCGGCGCAGGCGAGACGATCGGGGAGCAGACGCGCATCGGATATCGCGAAATATGAGCGCCGCTGGCGCCGAGCCCGGAACCACCTCGCCGAGTTCGGCTCCAGAACCCCGCCGGTCCCGCAGCACCTGCGTCACCCGATGGCAAGCTACTGACTGCCGACGATCCGGTCGCGCTCCTGACCGGCTACCGTGACCGGCAACTGCGACCGGCTCACGTCAGCTCGAAGGCATCCGCGCGCCGTCGCGCTAGCGGCAGCGATCGGCAGGCCTGCTTCGCGAATTCGGGCGGTGCGACCTTGAGCACGGCGGCGGAACCATCCCGGGTACGAACCCGCGCGACATACGCGCCCTTGCCGCCCGGCGGTCTCGCCCGTGGTTAGTGACCACCTAGCTCGCAGCTGGCCGACTACGCCTGGCAAAGCCGCGAGCCACGCACGGCGCGCCGCTCCCCCGTGCTCGGCCGTGCGCCGCGCGTGCTCGGTCAAGATGCCCTCGCGGCCATCGCCCGGCAGGCCAGCTGGGGGGATGGCGCTCTTCACTGGAAGCTAGCAGGTGATCCGCCGCCGCCAGGATGCGGAGCCAGGCTCGAAACGGCCGCCGGCGCGGAGGATGGCCAGGTATGACGATGGCCAGGTAGAGGCGGCCGCCTGACCACTGTAATGTGCTGGCCATCAGGGAGCCCTGCCATTCACGCGGAGGATATCGTGGCCGATAGACGACGGTGGAGCGATCTCAGCCCGCGCACCCGCAAACTGCTCATCGTCGCAGGAGTCGCCGAGAGCTGCCTCAAGACGGCGGCGCTCGTTGACATCAAACGCCGACCGGCAACCGAGATCCGTGGCTCGAAATGGGCATGGGCCGTGGTGATTGTCATCGTCAACTCCCTCGGGGCCGCGCCGCTCTCCTACTTCGCCTTCGGGCGACGGCGGCAGCCTGGTTCCCAGCCCGACTGATATCCGCGGCCCAGCTCGCGTGGCGGCCATTTCAGCTATAACGGCCACCAGGCCGTGATCGCCGAGACCAGGACGCCGGTGCCGGAGGGTGGCCCGGGGCCGTTCGGGCGCTGGTCACCGACTCCTCGGTGACCAGCATGCCCGCCGCCTCGACGGCGTGGCAGCCGAGCACATCGCGGAGCATGAGTGCGGCGCGCTGACGGGCCGGGAGCATCTGACGGGAGCGGTCCATGGGTCAGGGACTGGCAGGCGGCTGGCAGTGGTGACCGGCGGGAGCAGCGGCATAGGGCTGGCCGTCGCGCAGGCCGCCGTCGCAGCAGGCGCCCGCGTGGCCATCGTCGGCAGAGACGAGGCCCGGCTGGACAGCGCCGCCGGGGCCATCCAGGGAGACGTCGTGACCGTGGCGGCGGACCTTGGCTCGCAGGCAGGCGCCGCCGCCATGAGCAGGGCAGTCCGGGACGCCTTCGGCCGGATCGACGTGCTGGTGGCGAACGCGGGCGCGTCCAACGCGCCCGGACTCTGGGAGACCACTGAGGCCGACTTCGACCGGGTGATCAGCGCCAACTTCAAGTCAGCGTTCTTCACCGTGACCGCGGCCCGGCCGCTGCTGGCCGACGGGGCCTCGGTCATCTTGACCTCGTCGGTGTCGCACGACCGGGGCCTGCTCGGCGATCCGCTCTACGCGGCAGCCAAGGCCGCTGTCCGTTCACTGGGCCGCGGCTTCGCCGCTGACCCGGACCTGCTCCGCAAGCGGATCCGGGTCAACACAGTCAGCTTCGGCGCAGTCAGCACCCCCACGACCGGGGCAACAACTCCTGACCTGGCCAGCGCCATGCAAGAATGGGCCGCCGAGCACGTTCCGCTGCGGCGGATAGCTGACCCGGGCGAAGCCGCCGCCGCGGTACTGTTCCTCGCCTCGCCCGCTTCCTCCTACATGACCGGCTCCGAACTCGCTGTCGACGGCGGCCTTGCGCAGATCTGACCCGGACGCACGCTGGCGGCGCTCGCCGATGGCTCCGGCGGGCGCCGATGCGCTGGATACCGCGCGTCGTGCTGCCGCAGCCGTGCGCGCCCCCGGCGCCGCCGATGCGCTGGATACTGGGCGTCGTGCTGCCGCAGCCGTGCGCGCCCGCGGCGCGCGCGCAGCGGAGGGGGTATTCAGGTTCGTGCTCTCCGCACCAGACGAGCGGCGCGGGCTGCCTCAGGCCGTGCCCAGCTCAGGTGTGGCGGGAGCGGGCGCGCCGACGCGGTCTTGCGCTGGCGTGAGCCGCCGGCCGGCGCGGGCACCGAGGAAGACCGTGTAGCGCAGCCAGCGCACAGCCCGGCGGTCAGGCTGATGTCGGCCGGCCGGTCTACCGTAAGTCCGTGGTCACCGTCGAAGATGTCCGGCAACTTGCCCGCACGCTCCCCCGCACGAGCGAGCACCTGATCCGCGACCGGGTCAAGTTCCGCGTCGGGTCGATCGTCTACCTCGCGTTCTCGCGCGACGAGACGCAGATGGGCTTCGGGTATCCCAAGGAAGCGCGGGACGCGCTCATCGCGAGCGACCCGGACAAGTTCTTCATGCCAGGGCCGGCTGATCTTCGTTACAACTGGGCCGCGTGCTGGCTTGCCCGCCTCGACGATGCGGAGATGCGCGAGATCGTCATCGAGGCGTGGCGGATGGTCGTGCCGAAGCGGGTCGCTGCCGAACACCTGGGCCGCTGAAAACGGCCCACCGCCCGCTAGCCTAAATGCGCAGGCCAACTGGCGCTGAAGCTTATAGTCGCCTGGTTATCCGGCTCTATTCATCAGCTGCCGCCGCTGGATAGAGTTATTTGCGTGGCTTGACCAGCCCGGTTTCTCCTCGGCCGGTCGGGAGTCGCGATTTGACTGGCGCTTTATCTCGCACGGGGGAATAGGTAAATGCACGCAATGCTGGCAAGGAATCCGGTGGCCATCCTGACTGACGGCGCTCAGGCAGCCCGGCCCGGTCAGCCCCGGCCCGGACCGGCTCAGGCAGCCCCGGCACAGGCAGCCCCGGCGCAGGCAGCCCCGACCGGTCAGCCCCGCGGTCAGCCCGCCCGGAGCAGGACGGCCAGCCGGGCAATGGCGCAGGCTTCGGCGCGGGATTTGATCCCTAAGATCGCGGCTGCCGCTACTGCCGCGCCATCGCCATGCGCATCTCGGCTTCGGTGTCGATGATGAGGTCCCCTGACAGGTCGACGGTGACGGCGTGCAGGATGCCGGTGAAGCGGAACGGCGACTGGTAGTCGGGGGTGACTGGCAATCCGGGATTGGCGCCGCATGTCAGCCCGCCGGGGTTGAAGGCGACGGGCGTGGTGACCGGGAATTCTGCCTGCCCGACCAGCTGGCCGTCGACGTACAGTTGTGCGCGGCCGGGGGCACCCCTGCCCTGGGCAAAGTCTGGCTTCCCGGTGGGCTCGAACTCAAAGCGCAGCAGATGCCGGCCTGCTGGCACGGCGTCCGGCGACGACACCTGATAGAGGGCCCGCCGGACGTAGTTATGGACGTAATGCAGCTTGCCGTCCTTGACGTAAAAGGACCAGCCTCCGACGCCCGTGCCCTGGCTGAGCAGGACGCCTTGCGCGCCGCCTGCGGGGATGTCCACGTCGGCGGTGATGGCGTGCGGGCGGTTCGGGATCTTGGGCCCGACGGCAGCCGGGATGGTCTGGGTGCCGGGCCGGTAGGTGAAGCTGGTCCGCGCTTCCGCAATTTGGGGGCGCTCGGTCATCAGCCGCTCCAGGGCGCTCCCGTCGAGCGGCAGCACGTTGTACTTGCCGGCCTCTACATACCATTGCGCGATCATCTCGATGACCTTGTCTCGGTGCTGGCCAGCGAGGTTGTGGTTCTCGGCTGGGTCTTCCGCGACGTGGTAAAGCTCCCAATGGCTGGCGTCGAGGCCGGTCAGCGTCCCGGCCGTGATCGGCGCCCCGAAAGGCTTGCCCGCCTCGGCGAAGGAGGGCCCAGGCCACGGGCATACGGCCCGCCACCCGTCGTGGTCGATGGAGCGGTGGCCGAACATCTCGAAGTATTGCGTCTGATGCCGGGCCGGAGCAGCCGGGTCGCTGAAGGTGTAGGCGAAGCTGACGCCGTGCAGCGGGGACTGGGTCACGCCCCTGATCGCCGCGGGCGGCTCAGCGCCTAGCACATCCAGGACGGTCGGGACCATGTCGATAATGTGCGCGTACTGGGAACGAACCTCGCCGCGTGCCTTGATGCCCTGCGGCCAAGAGACGACGAACGGGTCGCAGGCTCCGCCTCGGTAGGTTTCCCTTTTCCATCGCCGGAACGGCGTATTGCCCGCCCAGGTCCAGCCCCACGGGTAATGGTTGAAGGTCGTCGGGCCGCCCAGCTCGGCGATTGCCCGGAGGCTATCCTCCAGCGGCTCGGGTGCGTTGTTGAAGAACTGCAGCTCGTTGGTCGTGCCGGTGGGTCCACCTTCGGCGCTGGCTCCGTTGTCGGACACCACCATGATCAGGGTGTTGTCGAACTCACCAGTCTCTTTCAGGAAATCGAGCAGACGGCCGATCTGGTGGTCGGTGTGCGACAGGAACCCGGCGAACACCTCCATCATCCGGGCCGCGAGGTGGCGCGCATCTGGTGATAGTGACTCCCAGTCCGGGACGTCAGGGTCGTGCCTGGACAGCTCAGCGCCCGCCGGCATGATCCCCAGTTCCTTCTGCCTGGCGAACACCCGCTGCCGGTACGCATCCCAGCCGTCGTCGAACTGGCCGGCGTACCTGTCCGCCCACTCCTTGGGAACATGGTGCGGGGCGTGCGTAGCACCGGTACAGAAGTGCAGGTAGAACGGCTTATTCGGAGCGATCTGCTTGGCGTCGGTGATGAACTCGATCGCCTTATCCGCCAGGTCCTCGGTCAGGTGGTAGCCCTCCTCGGGAGTGCGCGGCGGCTCGACCTGGTGGTTGTCGTAGACAAGGTCCGGGTACCACTGGCTGGTGTCACCGCCGAGGAACCCGTAGAACCGCTCGAAGCCTCGCCCCAGCGGCCAGCGGTCGAACGGGCCGACGGCCGACTCGAATTCCGACGGCAGCAGATGGTACTTTCCGACCATGTAGGTGCTGTAACCGCGCTGTTGCAGCATCTCGGACAGGAACCCGTTCTCAAACGGGATACTGCCGTTGTAGCCGGGATAGCCGGTCGCCAGCTCGTTGATCGACGCCATCGCGTTCGCATGGTGATTGCGGCCGGTGATGATGCACGAGCGCGATGGCGAGCATAGCGCCGTAGTGTGCATGCTTGTATAAAGCAGGCCGCCCGCGGCGAGGCTGTCAATGTGCGGCGTCGAGATCGGGCTGCCATAACACCCCAGCTGGCCGAACCCGGTGTCATCCAGCACGATGAACACCACATTCGGTGCGCCCGGCGCTGCGCGAAGCGGCCGCGGCCACGCCGGGCTCGACTCTTCCGCCGTCCGCCCGATAACGCCGGGGAACGCTCGGCCAGGCTCGTATTCAGTCAGCGCCATCTCGCCCTCCATCGCTCAGGCCGCAGTTAGCCTCAGCGGAGGGTAACGTCGGGGCACGCTGGCCGGGATCACCCGCCACGGGTGAAGACCGCCGCGTCCGCTCAGCCCGCGGACGGCGGATGACCCGGCAGGACGGCCGGGATGCTACGGCCGCACCTGCCAGGCTGACCGGCCCGGCGCGCCCAGGCCTCAAACTCGGCTAGCAGCCTCGTCCGCTCGCGGACACCGTAAACTGCTATCCGCCCTGCCAGGTGATCCGCGATCGAGACAGCCTTTCTCGCAATATTGCGCGGTAGCCTTCGCAATAAACTCTGATAGGCAGATTAGTAGCTGGCTCGGGGATTGCGGACGGCGTGACGAGAGAACCGTCAAAGGCTGGCCTGGATTATCCACCTGACCGCACTTAGATTAGTAGGTGCGGGATCACGATCTATTATCGGCCGTCACGTACCCGAAACAGCGTGAATTCAAGGACCGGCTCTAAGGATTACCGACATATCAAGATTGAAAGGATCGAAGCAGCATGATCATCGATTATTCTACTTTCCGGCCCACTATCAAGATGCTCAAGGACGCTGGCGTGACCGCAGTCGGCCGTTACATCGGCTGGGACTCGGTCCCCGGATACCAGCAGATCGGCAAGAACATCACCACGGCTGAGGCCGACACGCTCATCGGCAACGGGATCAGCGTGTTCTTATCGTTCGAGTACGCTGCCGACGCGGTGCTGCTCGGCGCCGTGCAAGGTGAGAAGGACGGCAAGCTCGCGGGCGAACAGCTCACCGCGCTCGGCGCGCCCGAGGGCATGGCGGTGTACTTCGCCGTCGATTTCGACATCGCCGACTATGCTCCGGGCCGCACCGACCCGAAAGCCAAGCTCGGGCCGGCAGCTGATTACTTCGAGGCGATCAATGCGCTCACTCCCAGATACCAGGTGGGCGTGTACGGCGGGTTTTACGCTGTCTCCCGCACCCTGTCCGCCGGACTCGCTGCGCTGGGTTGGCAGACGATCGCCTGGTCGGCCGGGCAATGGGACGCCCGTGCGGTGCTGCGGCAGCTCGGCTCCCAGGTATGGGGCGGTAACGCGGACGTCGACCTGCTTGTGGCTAATGCCAAGGATTTCGGGCAGTGGCCGCGGCCCACTCTCCGGGAGCAGTTTCGCGCCAACGGCACGACCTCGCTCCGTGACGCTGCGCACCAGCACGGCATGACCGTCAGCGAGTTGCTCTGGCTCACTGCGCAGCACAAGCCTGGCGGATACGGCACGCTCGAGGTGCCGTACCTCGACGACGGGAATTGGGACGCGGAAATGCCCGCTGGGATGCTTTTCTGGGCGTAGCCAGCCGGAAACCGGATGCTGCTCTCGCCGCACGCGGAGCACTGGGTGGTTGCGGGCGCCCCGCCACCGGCGGCCGGTTCGTTGCGGGGCGCCCCGCCCAGCGGCGCCGCGCCAATCGGGTCACGCTGGCAGCAGCAGGCCCCCAGCCCCAGCCCCAGCCCCAGCACCAGCACCGCCACCAGCACCAGGACCAGGACCAGGACCAGGACCAGGACCAGGACGCAATTAAATGATCTTGACGACCTTTCAGCAGATATCGCTGAAAAGTCGTCAAGATCTTTGAGAGCCACCGGGTAAGCAGCCGGATCGGGCTCGGCTGTTCGGCTGTGCCGCAGACTCCTGTGACATCAGTGACACAAGCGACCGCAGATACTTACGGTGGCTGCGGGCGAGCTGGCCGCGCGGCCCGCTGCCACGCCACACGGGTTATCCCCGTATCCCGGACCACAGCCGTTACCTGCACCGATCACGCGAGCCGAGCGCCGACACCTATGGCGTAAAGCGCCTCGCTGCCGTAACAGCCTGAGCCCGATTAGGTAGCTTCCGGGGCTACGCCTTCGGGCGCTGGTCCTCCGGGACCACGAACGTGCCCCAGCCCGGCCTAGTCCGCACCAGGCCTTCATCAGCGAGCACGCCGATAGCCCGCCGCACGGTGTTGCGGGACAGCCCGTACTCCTGCATCAGATAAGTGAGCGCAGGCAGCGCACGGCCCGGCTGCAGCTCCCCCGACTCGATCCGCGCACGCAAGATCGCGGCCAGCTGGCCGAACGGCGGAGTCTCCGCGTCGTGATCAATACTCACATGATCAAGCTAGCTGACCAGGCATTACCTGGTTAAGGCATCACCGTGCCTGGACGTGCTTAACCGGGCAGGCCTAGTGTGGTGCGCAAACATAACGGGTCCGGCCGGTGCTCGCACACCAAACCGGACCCTGACCAGGACGGAGCCTGGCTATGGAGCATCATCCCCGCACCCCCGCCACGCCAGCCCGGCGGCGGGTTACACCAGCGATTCGGCGACCGGTGGGACATCGCCCAGCAAGACACCGGGACCTGGTCCGCCGAACACCGCGACGGCACCCGCATTCACTACCTCGTCGCGCACTCCCCCGCCGAACTCGCCGGCAAGCTCGCCGCCGCCGGATACGACGAAGGACGCCGATGCTGAGCGCCGACGACCAGCGGTCCCTGATCTGGCTGCAATGCCACTGGGACCGCTGGTACGTCATCACCGTCACCGGCAACGGGACACGGCAGGCCATCCGGATCACCGACCCCCGCGTGACCCTCACCGCCCCCGCCGCCTGGGAACTACGGGACCTGCTCAAAGACGACTACGCCGCGGCAGCGGCCGCGTGGCCGCCCGGCACCGGATGCGCAGGCGGATCACTATGATCTGGCCCCGCCCCAAACCGCCCCTGCCGCCCTGCCGCCCGGCATCGGGATACCCATGTTCATCACCGCCGGCGCGCGGCTCCTCGGCGTCCAGATTCGCCCGAGCCGGTAGCCCGATCCCGGGCCGCCTCCCGATGCCTACCAATCGCGCGGCCCGGCACCGGTTCCGGTTCCGGATTTGCCGCCCCGGCGCCGCGACAGCCTGCCGAGGCCGCCCTGCGACCTGAGGATGCTGAGCGTCACCACGGCAAGCCCGAGCACGATGACAATGATCGGCCCAAATGTCGGTATATGCCATAGCTCCCGGCCGAGACGCCAGATCTCATGCCAGATGAACAGGCGGACGAGAAAGTGCGCCAGACCGCCGCCGCCCAGGGCGTTGTAGCCGCCAAGTAGCGGTGCCGAGTGCAGCGTAGAGACGTGGAACGTCATGCTTAACGATGCCACACACGCAGAGGTGGTGCGTATCACCCGGGCCGCCCGCGGGCGGCGGTGCCGGCTTCCTGTCGGCGCAAGCAGGCAACGCACTCCGCGCTGCCACAGGTCCGGCCAGAACCCAGACGCGGTCGGCCGCACCGGCAGGTCGGCTGCTGGCGGGCCAGCCACGCGGCAGGCGTCAGCAACTCGGCAGCGCCGCCTCCGCCGGGAACCGAGACAACGGGCCGAATCCGGCCGCCGGGCAACGCAAGCCACTCCTGCGACCTGGCCGCAGCGGCGCTCGCTGGCGTGAGACCCATCACCCCATCTTCTCCTGCCGGTGGACCTCGCCGCATCGGCGCGCTGCCGGCGTCCGCCGCAGTCCGCGCTGCCGGTGCCCGCGCCGCCGGTGCCCGCGCTGCCGGTCCGCGCCGCCGGTATCCGCGCCGCCAGTATCCGCGCTGCCAGTTCCGCACTGCCGGTATCCGCGCCGCCCCTGTCCGCGCCGCCCGTGTCCGCGCCGCCCGTGTTCGCGCCTCCCGTGTCCGCGCCACCCGTGTCCGGGCTGCCGTGTCCGGGCTGCGGAGCGATCAGGGCGCGGCTTCGTGGCTGCTCGCATCGGCCCAGGCACGGTCCAGCGCCTGGACGATGGTCTCGGCCGGTTGTGCGCCGGAAATTCCGTAGCGGCGGTCGATGACGAAGAACGGAACGCCGCTCGCGCCCAGCGACCGGGCCACCGCCTCATCCTCGTCCACGGCATCTCCGTATTCGCCGCTGGCCAGGACGCTGAGCACCTCGTCACGGTCCAGTCCCGCCTCGACGGCCAGCCTGGCCAGCGAGGAGTGATCGAAGATCGATGCCTGCTCGCTGAAGTAGGCGCGGTGCAGACGCTCGGCCAGCTCGGCTTGCCGGTGACGTGCCTTGGCCAGCTGCAGCAGCCGGTGCGCGTCGCGGGTATTGCCGCTGCGCAGGCCATCCATCCGGAAGTCCAGCCCGTCGTCCGCGGCACGGCGCTCCATTTGCCGCTGGGCGTCACGGGCCTGCACGACACTCATCCCGTACTTGCTGGCCAGCAGATCGACCGTCGGCATGGTCACGCCCTTGGCCGCGGACGGGTCGAGCTCGAATGACCGGTACACCACTTCGACCTCGCCGCGGTGATCGAAGGACTCCAACGCCCGCTCAAAGCGCCGCTTGCCGAGGTAGCACCACGGGCACACTACGTCGGACCAGATCTCTACCTGCATGATCGAGCCAACGCGCGGCTGGCCCGATCGCTTCCATACCCGGCCAGCTCGGGTACCGTGACTGCATTCCGTGACACTGCACCGCAGCGTCGACGCTGCATGCGGGCCCGGGACTTGCCGACCCGCTGACCGCGGTGCATTCTTCATTGTCGAGGACGTCTCAGGAGGTGGCCGGTGCCCGAGCAACTCGAAGCCACAGAACGCATTGCGCAGCAGGTCAGTGCGGCCTTAGCGGCAGCCGACCTGGCAGCCTACCGCGAGCTCCTTGATCCCGATGTGCGCTGGGGACCGCCCGGCGATCCTTCGCCGCCCTGCCAGAACCGGGACCAGGTCCTTGCCTGGTACCGGCGTGGCAGGGAGGCGGGAGTCCGCGCTCGGGTATCGGAGACCGTAGTGCGAGGGGATCAGATCTTCATCGGCCTCAAAGTGGCCGATAACCGGGCGGCGGGCGAGAGCGGCGGCGAGACAGACAGGTGGCAAGTCCTCACCGTGCGAGGCGGCCGGGTTGTCGACATCGTCGGGTTCAATGAGCGAAGCGAGGCGGCTGCACGCGCAGGGCTCAGCACCGATCCTGGCTAGCGCCCAGGCCGAGATCGGAGGCGTCCGGCCGCCCGCTGCGGCCACCATACGCGGCGTATCGCCGCAGCCGAGCCAGGGTGCCTGGCCTCGGCCTCAGCGGGCCGAAAACGATTCGCCCCCTGGCCGCCGATGGGGTACGTGTAGCAGCATGGCTGAGCACTATCCATTGCGGCCCATAACGTCCGACGAGTTCGATGCGTACGATGCGGTAGCCACCCATGCCTTCAACGAGACCGCGCGGCCGGCGGCGGCCATCGAGCAGGAGCTCATGATCTTCGAGTTCGACCGCAGCCTCGCCGCGTTCGACGGTGATGCGATCGCGGGCACGGCAGCTGCGTACTCCTTCCAGCTCACTGTCCCCGGCGGGATCGCAGATGCCGCAGGGGTCACCTACGTCAGCGTCCTACCGAGCCACCGGCGGCGCGGCATCCTGTCAGCGATGATGCGGCACCAGCTTGCGGACGTCGCCAACCGGGGCGAAGCCATCGCGGCGCTGTTCGCGTCGGAGTCGGGCATCTACGGAAGGTACGGTTACGGCTGCGCGTCGGAGCAGCTGCGCCTGGCGATCCGCCGTGGCGAGGGCACGCTGGGCCCGGCTGTGGCCAACCGGGCGGCCACGCAGTACGGTCCCGTGCGGCTTCGGGCCGCCCGGCCCGCCGTGTTGCGCACCGAACTGGCCAAGGTATTCGAAGCGACGGCCCCGCACCGCCCTGGCACCATGGCCAGGGACGATCGCTGGTGGCAGTGCCTGCTTGCGGACCCGGAATCCGGCCGCAGCGGAATGGGCCCGCTGACGTGCCTGCTGGCCGATGACGACTCCGGCCCGCGCGGTTATGCCCTGTACCGGACGAAAGCGGACTGGGCTGATGACGGCCTGCCATCGGGCAGCCTGGTGGTCAGCGAGCTCATCGCCGCCGATGCCGCGGCCACCGCGGCGCTGTGGACCGACCTGCTTACCAGGGACCTGATCGGCGAGGTGATAGCCAGGCACCGGCCGGTCGACGATCCGCTGCTTGACATGCTCGCCGACCGGCGCCGGGCGCGCGCTTACCTGACCGACGGGCTCTGGATCCGGCTCGTCGACGTCCCGGCCGCGCTCC
Organism: uncultured Actinomycetes bacterium; assembly: GCA_963774825.1. Lineage (GTDB taxonomy): Bacteria > Actinomycetota > Actinomycetes > Streptosporangiales > Streptosporangiaceae > DATBGO01. Next base: position 63,353 of record CAVZGW010000007.1, read on the forward strand.
GCAAGCGGCGCTACTCCTGCGCAGCTGACGTCGTGATCGAGGTGACCGACGAACTGCTGCCCGCCAACGCCGGCCGCTGGCGGCTGCGGTGCCCGGGGGTCACCGGCGGCGGAGCCCCCGGCTGCGAGCGCACCACGGCGGCCGCAGACATCGAACTGCCTGTAGCAGCCCTCGGGGCAGCCTATCTGGGCGGCACCAGGCTCGGCGCCCTCGCCGCGGCCGGCCACGTTACCGAGCGGACACACGGCGCGCTGGCGAGGCTCTCGGCAGCGATGTACGCCGACCCCGCGCCGTGGTGCCCGTCGATCTTCTGAGCGACGCGCCGGGCCGGAACGGCATGATGTCGTTATGGGCGATCAGTTGACATTGCGGCCGGTTGGCGAGGACGACCTGCCGGTAGTGGAAAAGCTCACGTGGGATCCGGCGACGGCCGGCGAGTTCGCCCAGTTCGGCTGGTTCGATCCCCTGCTGTGGCGCCGCCGCTGGGCCGAGAACGGGCTGATCAGCGACGACGGCGGAGTACTGCTAGTGGTCCGCGGCCAGGATCGGCTGGGCTTCGTGAACTGGCGGTACCGCAAGACCACGCCCGCCGCCTGCTGCATCGAGATGGGGATAGCGCTGCTGCCGGAGTCCCGCGGCCATGGGTACGGCGCGCAGGCGCACCGGCTGCTGGCACGCTACCTGCTGGCGCACACGACGGTGCACCGGATCGAGGCCGCCACCGAAGTGGACAATCTCGCGGAGCAGAAGGCGCTGGAGAAGGCCGGATTCACGCGGGAAGGGGTCATGCGCGGCTGCGGATGGCGGGAATGCGCGTGGCGCGACGGGGTCACCTACAGCCTGCTCCGCACCGATCCGCCCGTCTGAGCGGCTGACCGCCCGTCATGCCGGCCTCCGGCTTGGCCTTCCCGCGGATCTGGCGCCCCGGCCGTCACATCTGGGTGGCCGACGTGCCAAAGGAGCCGTAACCGGTCCAGGATGCGCAGCCGCTGCGGGTCGTAGAACGGGCCGAACTGCAGCCGGGCCGGCACGTCTCCGGCCTGGGTGCGCGCACGGAAGTCGCCGCCTTTCAGCCACTGGCTTGTGACGCCGTCGCAGCTGGCTACCTGGGCCAGCCCGACGCAGCCGCCGACCGTATAGCCGTAGGCGGCGGCGCGGATGTAGCCGACCCACTCACCATCCAGCAGTACCGGCTCGTTGCCGAACAGGTCGATCGCCGGGTCATCGACGGCCAGGCTGACGACGCGACGGCGCGGCGGTCCCCCGGCCTGCGCGGCCAGCAGCGCGTCGCGGCCGATGAAGCCGCCGGGCTTGTCCCACGCAACGGCGAATCCGAGCCCGGCTTCCAGCGGGTTGTCGGTGTTGTCGATGTCGACGCCCATATCCCGGTAGCCCTTCTCCAGCCGCAGGCTTGACATGGCCTGCAGGCCGACCGGCCGGAAACCGAGATCGCCGCCAGCGGCCATCAGGTCGTCATACACGCCGAGCGCGTACTCGGCCGGCACGTGCAGCTCCCAGCCCAGCTCGCCGACATAGGTGACGCGGATGGCCAGCACCGGCGCGTAGCCGACATGGATCTGCCGGGCCGCCAGATACGGGAATGCCGCGTTCGACAGGTCGGCATCGGTCAGCCGCCCGATCAGTTCTCGCGATGCCGGGCCCTGCACAGACAGCAGCGTCGTACCCGAGGTGACGTCGGTAACCGTGACGATCTCGCCAGGCTGGGTCGCTCTCCTGATCAGCGGCTCGATCCTGCGGTGGATGACGTCACTGGCCACCACGAGGAATTTCGCCGGCTCCAGGCAGGTCACGGTGACGTCGGCGATGATGCCGCCCGCCTGGTTTAGCCATTGGGTGTAAACAAGCCTGCCCGGCCCGAGGGTCACGTCGTTCGCCGAGAGGCGGCCCAGGATTGTCCCCGCAGCTGGTCCCTGGACGATGAGCTTGGCCATCAGGCTCATGTCCAGCACGCCGACGGCTTCGCGCACCGCGGCATGCTCGCGGCCTACGATCGCGTGTGAGTCCTGGCGCCGGTAGTCCAGGGTGGTCACCGGCGCCTCGCCAGGGCCGGCGAACCACTCGGCGAACTCCCAGCCGGCCGATGCGCCGAACTGACCGCCGGCCGCGATCAGCCGGTCGTGCAGCACCGACCGGCGCACGTTCCGCCCGGTCGACGGCTTCCAAGTCGGCCAGACAGCGTCGCCGAACAGCACGCCGAGCTGCTCCACGGTGCGCTCGGCCCGGAACCGCCGCGATGTCTCGAACTCGGCAGTCCGGTCGATGGCGACGCCGGTGGCGTCAACGGGCGGCACTCCGTCCGCGATCCAGTGCGCGAGCACCTTGCCGACTCCGCCGCCGGACAGGATTCCCAGCGAGTTCAGGCCCGCCGCGACGAAGTAGCCATCCAGCTCAGGGGCGGGCCCGAGCAGCGGCCTGACGTCGGAGGTGAAGGACTCTGGCCCGCAGAAGAACGTCCGTACCCCGACCTCAGGCAGCGCGGGTATCCGGCTCATCGCCCGCCCGAGGTAGGGCTCCATGCGCTCCCAGTCGGGCGGCAGCTTGCCGAACGAGAATTCCCTGGGCACCCCGTCCAGTGACCATGGCGCGCCGGCCGGCTCGAACAGGCCCACCAGCATGCCGTCCCCCTCCGGCCGGTAGTACCCGTAGTTGTCTGGGTCCTCAATGACGGGCAGGTCCTGGCTCATCCCCGGCACGGTGTCGGTCAGCAGGTAGTAATGCTCGGCCGCCTGCAGAGGTACCTGAACCCCGGCCAGGGCCCCGAACTGCCTGGCCCACATCCCGGTGGCGTTCACCACCACCTCGGTCTCGATGCCGCCTGCCTCAGTGATCACAGCGCAGACCCGCCGGCCGCGGGTCTGGACGCCGGTCGCGGCCACGCCCTCGACCACCCGCACGCCCAGCTGCCTGGCGCCTTTGGACAGCGAGGTAGCCACGCCTACCGGGTCGGCCCGGCCCTCGTCCGCGACGTGGAAAGCAGACAGCACGTCGTCGGTCCTGGCCAGCGGCCACATGTCGGCGAGTTCCCGCGGCGAGATCTCCGTATCCTCGACGCCGAAGCCATGCATCCAGGCAGCCTCCCGCCGCAGGGCCTCCTGCCGCTGCGGGGTCGTAGCCAGCGAGATGTGCCCGACCGGGCGGAAGCCGGTAGAGTGCCCGGTCTCCTGCTCCAGCCGGGCGTACAGGTCGCGCGAGTACCGGCTGAAAAACAGCAGCGTTTCGTCCGTCATGCCCGCCGAGGTGATCAGCCCGGCAGCGTGCCAGGTCGTCCCGGCGGTCAGCTGATGCTGCTCAAGCAGGACTACGTCGGTCCAGCCCAGGTGCGCGAGATGATAGGCGACGCTGCAGCCGATCACCCCGCCGCCGACGATCACCACCTGTGCCCGGCTCGGAACAGCCCCGCCGGTGGTTACCTGGTCGATCGTCACGATGCACCTTCCTGACGGGCCTGATCATTGACATCCCTAGCACGGCGGCGCTCGCCTGGTCCAGGGCAGGGTGCTGTCCCGCGCTGGCTCACAGGCGAGTCAGGCGCTGGCGGCCTCGCGGTACCAGAGCCGCCCCGCGGCTGCGGCGGGCTGCGCGACAGCGGCGAGCCATCCGGGCGTCCTCGCAGTGCTCTGCGCGCCGGCCTCCGGTCCCGTGGCCAGATCCGGTCCCGTGGCCAGATCCGCCTCCGCGGCCAGATCCGCCTCCGCGGCCAGATCCTGTACGGCCCAGATATCCGGGCCGGCCTTGCAGCGGTGCCTGACCTCAACCGGACCGCTAAGGCCTGGCGCTACCTCCAGTCCGTCCAGCGCGCCTCGAAGGCCGATTCCGCAGGCTTTCAGGACCGCCTCCTTGCGGGTCCAGCAGCAGTAGAGCATCTGCAGCCGCGCGTCCTGCCGCTGGTTACTCAGATACTGGTGTTCCGCCGTGGTCAGGCAGGCCGCCGCCAGCTGGCCAATATCGACCTCGCGGGGCACCTCAATGTCCGCGCCAACCCGGTGCTCACGCGTGACCGCGAGCAGCCAGTGGCCGCCGGATTCGGAAAAGTTGAAGGTGATATCGGTTGGCGGCCAGCCGACACGGGGCGGTCCGTGCTCCGCGCTGCCGCATTCGCAGCACAGCATCCGGCCGAACCGGATACTGGCCGGATCGGCCTCCAGGTAGCGGGCGAGCAGCCTGCGCAGCGCGGCGTGCGTAGCCGCGAACCTGACCCGGTCAGCGCTCCGGACGAACCGCTGGCAGCGCGAACGCTCATCGGCATCCAGGATCGCGAGGTCGGCTTCCTGCGGCTCCCCGGGCGTCCCGGTCCCGAGGTCGACGCGGCCGTGCCAGACGTGCACGTCGGCCCCGGCGAGTCCGGTCATCGCAGCTGGCCCGGCGGGACCGGCTGGCCCGGCGGGACCGGCTGGCCCGGCGGGACCGGCTGGCCCGGCGGGACCGGCTGGCCCGGCGGGACCGGCCGGGCTCGCCGGTTGCCCGCGCCTGGCGCGGCGATCGAACACCTTGCCAAGGTATCGCGCTGTCCGGCACGTCATTCATGTGGATGACCAGCCTGGCGGGCTGCGGTTGGCTGCATCAGTCAGCGAGTTGCTCGTACCGCAAGTCAGCTGCCATCGGGGAACCCGCCGCGGTGCAGCACCATCGGGTAATGCGGCAGCGCCGCGGCTGGGTCGCTGAGCATGGCCTTGGTCTGCGCCAGATAAGGCGGGTGGGCGCGCCACCCGTCAGGGTAGGGCCGCAGTCCCGCTGACAACAGCGGCTGGTCCCCGTCCCGCTGATCGATGACGTCCCGCAGCGACGCCCGGAGGCTGTCGATAGCGGCTGCACCGAACCGCGTCCGCCAGCGCTCTTCGACGACCGCGACCAGCCCTAGGTGCTCCAGCTGCGCCTTCCGGCCCTTGGCGGTGAGGCGAACCACCTTCGTCCGGCTGGCCGCCGGATCCGGTCCGACCGCGACGCAGCCGCGGTTGCCGAGAAAACCGACCAGTGCGCTGGCCGCCTCCCGCGATACGCCAGCAAGCCCGGGCAGATCCCGCGCCCGGACACCCTGCTCATCCACGACCCGCAGCCCGTTGGCGCTCACCGGCAGCGACAGCGATGATTCGCGCTCGAACTCGACGGCGAACAGGAGCAGCGCCTGGGACAGCAGCGCGGACAGGTCAGGAGCCGAGCCAGCGGACCGCGCGCTGGCGGCTCGCACCCAGCCCTGAAGATCGCCGACATCGGTCTTCCCTGTCCACAGCACCGGCAGGTACCGCGGCAATTCGATGTCCGACTGGCCGACCAGCGCCCGCAGGGACTCCCTGACCGCTTCGACGGCGCCTGCGCCGTAACGCTCCTGCCAGCGCGCCTCGATGACGGCTGGCAGCGGCCGCCACACCGCCTGAGCGTTCCGGCCCGCCCGGGTGGGACGGATCACCCAGTCGGAGCGGGGCGGGTCTGGCCCGCCGCCGACCGGGTCCGGCTCGACGAGCACGTACCCCCACCGCTGCAAGCCAGCCAGGTTGGTCAGGCGCGCCAGGCCATCGACGTTCCGGACCGCCGTTCCCGCTTCGTCGATGTACCGCATGGAGTTGGCCGCGCCGGTGACCGTGCACATTCGAACCGCTGGACCATTGCTTAAATCGAATCTGTGTTCTAGAGTATCGGATTGTGAGAAGCGCAGCTGACCGGATCCTGTTCGCCCAGATCGCCGCCATTGCGGGGCGTCACGCACGGTGGCGTCCACTGACAGCAGCGGAGGAGTCTGCCGCGATCGACGAGCTGACCGAGACGGCCGCCGGGCGGGCCGACATACTGGCCGAGTATGCGGGACTCGCGCTCGGCTGCCATGAGCACGAGATCGATGCCACCAGATACCAGCGGGCCGCGGAGCTGTGCCTGAAGGCGGGCGCCGACGCTACGCTGGTCCCGCGCTGGATCGACGAGGGACGACGGCGCGCGGCCGCATCCGCTGCCATCCCGTTCAGCGGCTGACGGGGATGGCAGCGGTCGGCGCCGGCGCCGGACGGGTGGCCCGGCTGCGGATGATGGCCAGCACCACCAGCAGCGCGCAGATGTCGAAGATCGCCGCCAGGGTGAACGCGCTCGCCATGCCGTGCACCACGATCTGGTGCGCTTGCACCAGCGGGGCGAGGTGCGCGACCTGATGACGGGCCGCGTTCCTGCTGGCGCTGCTGAACGCCGTGACCAGGATCGCGAGCCCCAGCGACCCGCCGACCTGCTGGGTCACGTTCACCATGCTGGAGGCGGCACCGGAATCCTCCGGCCGGACGCCGGCCAGCGACGCCATGGTCAGCGGCACGAACACCAGGCCCATCCCAGCGCCGATCAGCAGCATGGGGCCGAGGACCCCGCCCGGGTAGTCGGCGCCGGGCGAGATCCGGGATAGCCAGGTCATCCCGGCCACCACGGGCAGCAGTCCGACCAGCATCAGGCTCTTGGCGCGGACCCGGGCAAGGAGCCGGGGCGACAGCCGGGACACGGCGAACAGCGCGGCGGTCATCGGCAGAAACGAGAATCCGGCCCGGAGCGGGCTGAATCCGAGGATCTCCTGGACGTACTGGGTGAGGAAGAAGAACATCCCGAACATGCCCGCCACGAGAAGCAGCCGGGCCAGGTAGGAGCCCGCGCGCCCGCGGTCGGCGAACAGGCGCAGCGGAGTGATCGGCTGCCTGGCGCGCGACTCGGTCACCACGAACAGGCCGAGCAGGATGGCTGCGGCCGCGAACGCGCCGAGCGCGACGTCGTTGCCCCAGCCGTCTGAGGCGGCCCTGATGAAGCCATACACAAGCGCGGTCATTCCCGCCGTCGAGGTGACCGCACCGGCGATATCGAACCGTCCGGGCTGGCGCCGCGATTCGGTCAGGAACAGCGGCGCGGCGAGCGCCACCGTGATGCCGATCGGCACGTTAATGAACAGCACCCAGCGCCACGACACCCACTCGGTAATCACGCCGCCGAGGACCAGGCCGAGCGACCCGCCGCCCATGGCGACAGCCGTGTAGATGCTAAGCGCCCGGGTCCGCTCCCGGCCCTCGGAGAAACTGGCCGTAATAAGAGCCAGCACGGCGGGTGACGCCATCGCGCCGCCGGCCCCCTGCACGGCACGGGCCGCGAGCAGCCACGCGGCGGAGGTCGCCAGGCCGCCAGCCAGCGAGGCCGCGGTGAACATGACGATACCGGCGATGAAGACGCGGCGGCGGCCGAGGATGTCGCCGGCCCGCCCGCCCAGCAGCAGCAGGCCGCCGAAGGTCAGGGTGTAGGCGTTGAGCACCCAGGACAGGCTGGGCGCGGAGAATTGCAGGCCACGGGCAATGCTCGGCAGCGCGATGTTGACGACTGTCATGTCGAGGATGATCATCAGCTGGGCGCCGAGCACGAGGGCGAGCGCGATGCCCGTGCTGTCACGGGACCGGGCGGGCCCTGCGCCGCGATCCGTGGCAGCCCGAAGCAGGGACGATGTAGACATTGGTTGCCTTCCTGGAACGGATGCTCGAAGTGGGTCACCGGCGACTGGCATGGCCGGGGGCACCCTAGATGAGCTAAGCTCTATACGGAGGTATCCTCCGTTAGAAACTATACGGAGGCATCCTCCGATTGGCAACCCGAATTAGGTGACGGCAGATGAACCCGACAGGCGCGCCGGCTAGGTCCGAAGAGCAGCGCCCGCTGCGTGCCGATGCCCAGCGCAACTACCAGCGGCTGGTGAGCGCCGCAAGCGCTGCGTTCATAGAGCACGGCGCCGACGATGCGTCCCTTGAAGAGATCGCCCGGCGGGCCGGCGTGGGGATCGGCACGCTCTACCGCCACTTCCCGAACCGCCAGGCGCTCCTGGAGGCTGTCTACCGCGATCAGGTTGAGGTGCTGGCGGGCCGGGCGGAAAAGCTGAGCGGATCCGGCGATCCGGCCGCTGCGCTGCAGGAGTGGCTGCGGGCGCTGGTCAGCTTCAGCCGCACCAAGCGCAGCCTCACCTCAGCCCTGCTGACCACTCTCGACAAGGACTCCGAGCTTGTGTCGGCCTGCGGCCGCCAGATGCACGAGGCGGCGGCCGCACTGCTCGCGCGGGCGCAGGACGCCGGGGCCGTGCGAGCCGACGCCAGCGCTACGGACCTGCTCAGGCTCGTGCATGCGATCAGCATCGCCGTTGAGCGGGACCCGTCCGACCACGGGCAAGCCGACCGGCTGCTCGGCCTCATCCTGGACGGACTGCGCAGTCAGCCGCCCGGCAGCTGACGCCCGCCCGGCCGCGAGGATCGCGGCCGGGCGACCTGGCGGTGGCGTTACGAGACGGCGGCCGCCTTGACGGCGGACTCGGGTTCCCGTAGCGGGAAGTGGCAGGCCGCGAGGTGGCCGGACGCAGTGAACGGCCGCAGCGGCGGCTCTTCCTCCGCGCAGATCTCCTGCGCGTACGGGCAGCGGGTGCGGAACCTGCAGCCCGACGGCGGGTCGATAGCGGACGGAAGTTCGCCCCGTACTCCCTTTTCCTCCTTGGCCTGGGCCACCCGCGGGTCGGCGATCGGGATCGTGTCGATGAGCCCCTTCGTGTAGGGGTGCACCGGGTGGTAGTAGATCTCGTCAGAGGGACCCACCTCGACCAGCTTGCCGAGATACATCACCCCGATCGTCTCCGACAGGTACCGCACGACGGACAGGTCGTGGGAGATGAACAGGTAGGTGAGGCCAAGGTCGTGCTGCAGGTCCTGCATGAGGTTGAGGATCTGCGCCTGGATGGACACATCAAGGGCGGACACCGGCTCGTCCGCTACCAGCAGCTTCGGATTGAGGATCAGGGCACGTGCCAGGCCGAGCCGCTGCCGCTGCCCGCCGGAGAACTCATGCGGGTAGCGCTCGACCGCGGCCCGGGGCAGCCCGACCTCATCCAGCATCGCGTCGACCTTGCGCTGCTGCTCGCGCCTGCTGCCGACGCCCTGGATGGCGAGCGGCTCGCGCAGGATCGGGCCGACCCGCATCCGCGGATCCATGGAGGCATAGGAGTCCTGGAACATAAGCTGGACCTTCGGGGCGCGCCGCCGCCGCTCGCGCGGGCTCAGCTTGGCCAGGTCCTCGCCGTCCAGCATGATAACGCCGCTGCTCGCCTGCTCCAGGCCGACGATCAGGCGGCCGATCGTGGTCTTGCCGCAGCCAGATTCGCCGACCATGCCGAAGGTATGGCCGGGGCGCACCGAGAAGCTGACGTCGGCGACCGCGCTGACCGCGCCGATCTTGCGTTGCAGCACCGCGCCCGCGGTGACCGTGAAGTTCTTCACCAGCCGGTCGACCAGCAGCAGCGGCACCTCGCCATCGGCTTTTCCATCGAGTGCCGCACGCATGGCGGGAGCCGCCGCCGCCTCGGTGGCTCCGGCCTGCAGTTCAGTGTCGTCGTTCCGGCCGACCGGGAAGTAGCACCTAAAGGCATGATCCCAGCTATCGCCGAGGAGGTCCGGCTCTTTCTTCCGGCACGAGTCCTGCACGTAGCGGCATCGTGCCGCGAACTTGCATCCCTGCGGCGGGCTGGTCAGATCCGGCGGCTGCCCCGGGATGTTATACAGCCGGGCCGAAGCATCGGCGGCCTTCTCCGGCAGCGCCTCGAACAGCGCCTCCGTGTAGGGGTGCCGCGGGTTGCTGAACAGCCGCCGGGTGGTGGTGGTCTCGGCGACCCGGCCTGCGTACATGACGGCGGCCCGGTCGGCGCGGCCGGCGATGACACCCAGGTCGTGGGTGACCAGGATGACCGCCATGCCCAGCCGCTTGCGCAGGTCATCGATCAGTCCCAGGATCTGCTTCTGGATCGTCACGTCCAGCGCGGTCGTCGGCTCGTCCGCGATCAGCAGCTTCGGCTCGCAGGCCAGCGCCATCGCGATCATCACGCGCTGGCGCATCCCGCCGGACAGCTGATGCGGGTAATTCTTCACGCGCTCGGCCGGCCTGGGCATCCCGACCAGGCCAAGCACCTCGATCGCCCGCGCCAGCCCCGCTTCCTTGTCCACGCCGCGGTGCAGCAGCACCGTCTCGGCGATCTGGTCACCGATCGTCATCGTGGGGTTGAGCGAGGTCATCGGATCCTGGAAGATCATGCCGACCTCGTTGCCCCGGACGTGGCGCATGTCCTGCTCGCGGAGCGCGGAGATATCCTGGCCGTCCAGCGTGATCCGGCCGGCGGTGATGTGCCCGCCCGGGGGCAGCAGCTGCATGATGGACAGCGCGGTCATCGTCTTCCCGCAGCCAGACTCGCCCACGATGCCGAGGCACTCGCCGGGCTCGACGGTCAGGCTGACGCCGTCGAGGGCGTACACCGTCGCCGTGCGGAGCCGGATCTCGGTGTGCAGATCCTCAATCTGGAGCAGAGGTGCCATGCGTCCTCGTCAGTGTCGTGACTGCAGTTTTCGAGTTCGCCGTGGCGCGGCTGCCGGATTAACGGCGCTGCAGCCGGACCTCGACGGCGTCGCGGAGCCCTTCGCCGATAAAGATAGCCGCGGTGATCACCAGCACGATGCAGAGCCCCGCCGGGAAGATCAGCCACCAGTATCCGTTGGAGACGTAATTGACCCCGTTGCTCAGCATCACGCCCCAGTCCTCCTGCGGCGGCGGGACGCCGAGCCCGAGGTAGCCGAGGGCGACAACGAACGCAATGGCGTCAGCTACCTGGAAGGTGGCGTTGACCATGATGGTGCCGATCGCGTTCGGGGCGATGTGCCGCATCACGGCGCGTGTGCTGCCGCCGCCCATCACCTTCATCGCCTGCACGTAATCGCGCACCCGCAGCGATAGCGCCTCGCCGCGGACCAGCCTGGCGGTGGTCAGCCAGGAGACCAGTCCGATCACCAGGATCAGCACCGGCACGCTCGGGCTGACCAGCGCGACAATCACCAGGAGCAGGAACAGCACCGGGATCGACAGGGCCGCGTCCACGATGCGCATCATCACCGCGTCCAGGCCACCGCCGAAATACCCGGCGATCGCGCCCCACATCACGCCCACGACGGTGGCGAGCAGCGCCGCGGTGATCCCGACCTCCAGCGAGATCTGCCCGGAGGTCATGAGCCGGGCGAGCACATCATTCCCGTTCTGGTCGGTGCCGAGCGGATGACCGGCGCCAGGCGGGAGAGTCTCGTTGCCGAAGTTCACCACGGACGTGTCGCCGTGGTAAAACAGCGGCCCGATGAAGCAGAACACCAGCATGAACACGATGATGCCGACCCCGGTCACGGCGAGCTTGTTCTCGAGGAACACCTCAAGACCACGTCGGAACGCGCTGCGCGGTTTGCCGGCAGGCAGCATTCCGGCGGCGACCGCCTCCTCGCCCTCGGGAACCTCGGGCATGGTCGCCAGGCCGCTCGCTGACGGAAGCGACGGGTCAGGCAGTTCGGGGGCAGGCCACTGAGACTCATGAGCTCACGTACCTCACACGGGGGTCGAGCACCGCGTACGCAATGTCGGCCAGCAGCGAGCCGACGACCGTGGCCACAGCGACGACCACGACGATCCCTAGCAGCGTCGGATAGTCCTGCTTCTGGGCCTGCTGGAAGAACAGCAGCCCCATCCCGGGGTAGTTGAAGACCGCCTCGGTGATCAGCGCGCCGGACAAGATTCCCGGCAGGCTCAGCCCCAGCAGCGTGGCGATCGGGATCAGCGAGTTGCGGAGCACGTGGCGCATCAGGATCCGCTGCTCGCTCGCGCCTTTCGCCTTCGCCGTCCGGACATAGTCCTCGGTGATGTTGTCCAGCACCGAGGAGCGCATGTACCTGCTGAACAGGGCGATCGTCACCAGCGCCAGCGAGGTGATCGGCAGGATCATCGCGTTGAACTGGGTGAAGATCACGCCCACGCCCTCGCCCTGCGGGCCCTCGGCGGGCAGGATCGGGAACTTGATGGCGAAGACCAGGATCAGCAGGATGCCCAGCAGGAACGCGGGCATCGCGTAGAAGATAGTCGAGAAGGCGTTGAAGACATGGTCTGCGAGCCTGTTGCGGCGCACCGCCTGGATCACGCCGATCGGGATCGCTACGATCAGCGCCAGGATGGTGGAGATGCCGACCAGGGCGATCGTCTTGGGCAGCCGCTCGGCCAGCAGCGAGGCAACGCTCTGGTTGAGGTTCCAGGAGTAACCGAGATTGCCCTGGACCAGATGCCCCAGCCACAGCAGGTACTGCGAATACCACGGCTTATCGAAGCCGTAGGTATGGTCGAACAGCCTGATCGCAGCGGGGTTGCGGTAAGCCCCTGGGCCCATGATGGCGACCGCCACGTTCCCCGGGATCAACCTCAGCAGCATGAAGGTGATCACTGTCACCAGCAGCAGCACGACGAGCGCCTGGACTACCCTGCGCATCAGAAAGACTACCAACTGTCCTCCTTGTGGGCACATCCCGGGTGTGCTTGGGAGCACATCCCCGGGAGTGCCGGGGACGAACCCGGCACTCCCGCGGATGTGGCCAGCGGGCCCGTTACGGCCGCCAACCGGCAGTTACTTCACAAAGTACCAGTCCTCCGGCGTGAAGGTTAGGGTCGGGGACATGTGGCCAGACGCCGTGCAGGTTGTTGGCGATCTCGTAGACGTTGTAGTCGGCGTTGGGCTGCCACATCCATCGGCAGCTGCGGCGCCAGGAAGTCCTGCCAGTTGTACAGCGGCCTGGTCGGAGTTGCTGGTCAGGGTGGCGTTGATCAGCGCGTCGTTGTTCGTGTCGCAGTACCCGCCGGAGTTGGCGATCGCACCGCACTTGAACAGCGTCTCGCCGGTCGGCAGGAAGTCCGGGGCGAACGACCAGCCGCCGCCCCAGTTGGCCATGTCCCAGTTGCACGGGATCTTGGCGACCACGCAGTTGCCCGCGGCGAGCGCGGTGACCTGGTTGAACGGCTTCGGCTGCAGGTTGAGCTTGATGCCGAGAGCCGCCGCGTTGGACTGCAGCTGCGTCATCTCGTCTTCAATCCAGGCCGTCCCGGTGGCGTACGGCAGGGTGAACTACAGCGGCTGGCCCGCCTTGACGCCCGGGACCGCACAGGCTCGGGTCTGGTGCAGGTGGTCTGGCCGCCCGGCGACCACGTTCCAGCCGTGGCTGGTCAGCAGCGTCTTGGCCTTGCCCGGGTTGTAGGGGAACGGGTCGCCCTGCTTGCCCTTGGCCGACAGGAACTGGGTCGCCGGCTCGGAGCCACCGGGCCCGACGGTGATAGTGCCGTAGCCCTTGCAGCGGGCCGTAGATGACCGCCGCCTGGTTGATCAGGTACGCCAGCGCCTGGCGGAAGTACAGCTGCTTGATGATCGGGCCGTTCCCGGTGGTGCTCTGGAAGTTGGCCACGAAGTAGTTGATGCCCCAGATGTACAGCGGGTCGAGCGTGTAACCCTGGCCCGCCAGCGGGTTGCGCCGACCGCGGCGTTCGCCGGCTTCTTCGGCGCGTCTGCTGGTCGGCAGGTAGCCGACGGTGATCTTCTGGCGCCGCTGCCCGAGCGCAGCACGCCGTACTCGGCGGTGTCGGTGGTGAACGGCACCTCCTTGAACTGCGCCAGCGACGGCTTCACCGGCCCGGAGTAGGACTTGTTCGGCACGAAGGTGATGTTGCCCGTCGGCGTTGAACGCGCTCAGCTTCCACGGGCCGTCCACGATCGCTCCACAGCGGCGAGCCCACGTAACTGCACAGCGCCTTGGACTGGGTGTCCAGGTAGGTGTACACCTTGGCGCAGTCGCTGATCGTCGTCGTGCAGTGGCTCGGGCCGGCGCGGTCCGGTCCCACGCCGTCGGCATCGGGGTGATCTGGCTCAGCTCGTTGTAGGGAACCAGGTTGTGCGAGTAGGCCTTGTTCATCGTCATGGTCAGCGTCGTCGGGCTGACCGCCTTGACGCCGGTGACCACCGTGTTCGGGAACCGCCGGGATGTAGGCGCCGTAGTCGCGTGGCGCCGACCGCCTCAGCATGTTCAGCCAGAACACGACGTTCTGCGCGGTGACCGCGGTGCCGTTGGACCACTTGTAGTGCTTCAGCGTGATCGTGACCTTGTTGCCGTTGAACACCGGCGGGTTGGCAAGGCTGATCGAGTTGTTCACCGCTGGCTGGTCGCCCTGGCCGAACCAGTACAGCGGCCGGTACAGCAGGTACTGCAGGTAGTCAGAGTTGGTGACGCTGATGTACGTGCTGCTCGTGAACGGGAAGATGTAGTTCGGCGTCGTCGACGGCGGCAGCGCAAGGGCGGCCGTGCCGCCGCTGACCTTCGTACCGCCCGTCGAGCGTGCTGCTCCCGCTGCTGCCCCCGCAGCCCGCCGCGACGACCGCCAGCGCGGCGGCGCCGACGGTCACGGCTAGCATCCTGCGGCGGAGCCTGGATCGTGGCCGTCTTTCATGCTCCAGGGCTCGTCCCATCACCCGCGGCTCCTTCATGCACGGGGAGCCGCCGGGGCTGCCTTGCCCCGGTCAGCTCCAATGGACATAGTCGTCAAAGGCCGGCTGTCCGGCTACCGACTAGATCAGCATGGTCCGGCTGTTACCGTCCAGAGAAAGCACCAGCTTGCGACGCTTTCGTGACGTGAGCGTAATAGGAACGGCCCTGTCAGCGCCCCTTACGGCCGGGTGCCGGGGCGGGGCCCCGGCACCCGGCGCGGATGCGGCCTGCGGTCCGGTTCATGGCCGGCGGCCGGGAGTTACTTCACGAAGTACCAGTCCTCCGGCGTGAAGGTTAGGGTCGGGGACATTGGCCAGACACCGTGCAGGTTGTTGGCGATCTCGTAGACGTTGTAGTCGGCGTTGGGCTGCCACTCCATCGGCAGCTGCGGCGCCAGGAAGTCCTGCCAGTTGTACAGGGCCTGGTCGGAGTTGCTGGTCAGGGTGGCGTTGATCAGCGCGTCGTTGTTCGTGTCGCAGTACCCGCCGGAGTTGGCGATCGCACCGCACTTGAACAGCGTCTCGCCGGTCGGCAGGAAGTCCGGGGCGAACGACCAGCCGCCGCCCCAGTTGGCCATGTCCCAGTTGCACGGGATCTTGGCGACCACGCAGTTGCCCGCGGCGAGCGCGGTGACCTGGTTGAACGGCTTCGGCTGCAGGTTGAGCTTGATGCCGAGAGCCGCCGCGTTGGACTGCAGCTGCGTCATCTCGTCTTCAATCCAGGCCGTCCCGGTGGCGTACGGGAAGTTGAACTTCAGCGGCTGGCCCGCCTTCACGCCGGGACCGCACAGGCTCGGCGTCTTGCAGGTGGTCTGGCCGCCCGCGACCACGTTCCAGCCGTGGCTGGTCAGCAGCGTCTTGGCCATCCCCGGGTTGTACGGGAACGGATCACCCTGCTTGCCCTTCGCCGACAGGAACTGGGTCACCGGCTCGGACGCCACGGGCCCGACGGTGATACTGCCGTAGCCCTTGAGCGGGCCGTTGATCACCGCGGCCTGGTTCATCAGGTACGCCATCGCCTGGCGGAAGTACAGCTGCTTGATGATCGGGCCGTTCCCGGTGGTGCTCTGGAAGTTCACCACGTAGTAGTTGATGCCCCAGATGGGCAGCGGGTGCATGGTGTAACCCTGGCCCGTGGTCGTCTTTCATGCTCCAGGGCTCGTCCCATCACCCGCGGCTCCTTCTGCACGGGGAGCGGCCAGGGCCACGTCGCCCCGGCTGGGCTCCGATGGACATAGTCGTCGGTGCCGGCCGGCTGACCAACCAGACGAGCACGGCTCGGCTGCAATCGCCCATAGCGGGCATCAGCTCACGACGCTTCCGTGACGACAGCGTAATTTGGCGTGATACGGGCGTGATAGGAGCAGCATCTGCCGCAGCTGCCTGGCCATCAAGGGCTACGTGTCCCGGACGCTGGTCAAGCTTGATTGCGCGAACCGGACCCAGGCCGGACTGCTTGCCCGCGATGCGGGAGTCGTCAGCTCGCAGCTGGCTGGCGGGTGTCCATCGTTATCAATGGAACGGACCAATGGCCCTGCCGGTCAGCATGCGAGCGCGCGCCTACTGGATGGACAGACCACACAAGGAGGGCGCATGAAGCAACGGGTGCCCGGAAGGGCCTGGTACTCCCCCGGCAGACCCGGGCGCCGTCCGCGGGTGCTCGTCGAGAACGATTCCAAGGCTCTCGAGATCTCCGACTTCTCGCTGTTCCAGCAGGCGGGCTTCGACGTCGCGTTCTGCTCCGGGCCTGGTCGGGCCCCTGGGGCCTGTCCCCTGCTGCAGGGACACAAGTGCGACGTGCTGGCAGGCGCCGACGTCGTGCTGCACGGCCTCGACCAGGGCATCGCTCAGGCCATCCGGCGAGCGCATCCGGACGTGGCGGTGGTGCTTGAGCAACCACGCAATGCGGACGGAAGCGAAGGGACAGTACCTGACGGATGCCGGCCTCTCCGCTTTCCGCTGCTCTGTGCACGGCCAGGTCGAAGCACTACGCCAGGAACTGGCGAGCCGGCGCCGAGCGCCGCTGATCTAGCGACACCTGCTATTCAGGGGCGTGGCAAACGGCTTCGACGTTGTTGCCGTCAGGGTCCCTGACAAAGGCGCCGTAGTAGCTGGGATGGTATTCGGTCCAGACCCGGGGCTCGTGCAGCACCTCGGCGCCCGTGGCTACGGCTGCGTCGAAGAACGCCCGCACGGCCGCCCGGTCGGGCGCGGCGAAAGCGATATGCGACTCACGGAACCCCTCGCCGGTTGTCCGCGGGCCTATCCAGAAGACCGGGTTGGACGCGACGCCGAAGCCGATGACTTCCCCGAAGTCCATCACCCGGCTGGCACCGAGCGTGCCGAGGACCGCGTCGTAGAACGCGGCGCTCGCAGCTACGTCGGCGCACTGGATGGAAAGGTGGTCAAGCATGCATACATCTTGCGCCAAATCCGCTGACCAGGCGTCCGTCTTCGCTGACCTGGCGCCGAAGCCGCCTAGTATGACCAGGTGCGAGGGACGACATGGGGACAGGGCACGGCGCGGCGGCGGGCTCCCCGCGCGCTGTTGCCTGCGGCCGTCCGCCCGCTGGCGGTGGCGCTCGTAGCCGTCTGCGTGACGGTGGTGGCGCTGCTGGGCGCGTGGGTCATGGACGAGACCCGGCCGGGGCGGCTGGACACGGCGGTCGACAATTGGGTCCGGGTCGCCCTGGGCAGCCAGCTCTCGATCCTGAACTGGCTGGTGAAGCTCGGCGATCCGATCCAGGTGACGGTGATGACCACGGCGCTGGTCCTTGCCTGCCTCGCGACACGGCGATGGCGGGGCGCCGTGCTCTGCGCCGTTTCCGTGCCCGCGGCAGGAGCCCTGACCGAACACGCGCTAAAGCCATTTATCGACCGGACCTGGCAGGGTCACCCGGAGTTTCCCAGCGGACATGTCACGGGTACCTTCGCGCTCGCTGTCTCCTGCGTGATCTTGCTAGCCGGCCCGCTGCGCCCGCGGCTGCCCGCTGGCGTGCGCATGATCCTCGCGCTCGCGGTCCTGCTCGCAGCGGGCGGGGTCGCCGCGGCCGTCGTGGCCCTGCGGTTCCATTTCTTCACCGACACCGTGGGTGGAGCGGCAGTCGCCACCGCAGTGGTCCTTACGACCGCCTTGCTCGTGGATTCGGCTAAGCCCCCGCGGTGCGGCAGGCGAGAGCCGGGCAGGCCAGCCAGGCCGCTCGCACGCCGGGGCGGCAACTTCCGTGGTCGGTGACCTCGGTACGCCGCCGACGTGAGCACTCGGGTCACCGGGCTCGATCGCATCACGAGGCCGGCCCGAAACCGGCCGCTCGCCGGGGGAAGCAGGCTGAGAGACCGCCTTCCCCGGCAACCGGACCGGCCGGCGGCCGCTACTCGATGCGGGTCGTGATGGGCGTGCCGAGTTCGATTGTGCGGCTGACCGTGCAGAGCCGGTCATGTGACCGCTGCACCGCAGCGGGCAGCACGGCTCTGGCCTCATCGCCCGATACGCCGCCGGGAAACGCGATCCGGAACGTCACTTCGAGATTGGTCAGGCGGTTGCCGTCCGAGTCGCGCACCTTTTCGGCGTTGACCGTCACCTCGAACGTCTCCGGCTCAGCCCGGCGCGACGTCAGGATGTCAACGTCGATCGCCGTGCAGCCGCCGATCGCGGCCAGCATCAGCTCAGTCGGAGTGAAATCTGACCCGCTGCCAGTGCCGAAGGCGATCTGGCCGCCTCGGATGTTAGTAACGGTGAACACGCCATTCGCGACCCGCTCAACGGTCACGTTTCGATGCTCAGGACCAGTTGCCATGCCAACACCCTGTCAAACGCCCGCCGCGCGGGCCACGCACGGGCCGGGCCTGCAAGGAGGATGGACATGCCGACGCGAGCCAAGGACCCGGATCGGCTCCCTCCCGCCCATAGCCGGGCTGGACGCAGCCGGGCCAGCCGGCCGCGGGCTGGGCGCGGCCGGGCCAGCCGGCCGCGGGCTGGACGCAGCTCGGCCTGGCCGGCCACGGGCCGGAACCTGCGCCGCCATCGCCGCCATCGGCATCGCCGCCGTGACCGGCTGTTCGGCAGCAAAGCAGCCAGCGGCTAGCCCGGCCCCCACGCTTGGTCAGCTGGCAGGCCTTTTCGCACGCGGCGCGGGTTTCGGGCACGTCAAGCCGGCCAGGATCTTCAACGGCGGTGACCCGACTGGCCTCGTCACGCATATCGTCTGGGGTTCCTGGGGCGGCGCCCAGGCCGTAGCGACCGGGACGAGCGAGTACGTCGGGCCCGGCCAGACGGCCGCCACCGGCACCGAGGAGCGGGCCAGTATCGTCGCGTTCAACCGCGGAACCTGCGACGGCAAGCTGATGTACCAGGCCGTCGAGTGGTACTTCCCCCAGCACGGCCAGGCGTTTGACCCTAACCGGTACGAGAACATCTGCAGCGGCGCGTACGTGCCAGCCTCCTAGCCGCGCAGTTACCGGGCCGCGCAGTTACCGGGCCGCAGAGCTAGGGGGCCGCAGGACGGCGCACCCCAGGGACGCGGCAGAACCGGCCTGTTCCTCCGACCCGGGCCGTCCTCGCTAGTCTGGGCGAGGCGCAAGTACGGATTACTGCGAGCCCGCCGGGCAGTGCTGCCGAGCAGTAGCAGTGCCGCCGAGCAGTGGCAGTGCCGCCGAGCAGTGGCAGTGCCGCCGAGCAGTAGCAGTGCCGCCGAGCAGTAAAGGAGGCTGAGCGAGTCATGTCAGAGAACGAGATCTACGACGGGTCATCCGATCTTGAAGAAAATGATCTTGAAGACGACGGCACGCTGGATGCATCGGACACGCTCGATGGTGACGTAGGCGACGACCCGCTTGACACGGGCATCGCGCCACCGGACCGGTGGTCGGCGGGCGAGGGGTTCGGCACGACACTGGCGGAGGAGCGAGCGGGCGAATCACTGGATCAGCTGCTCGCCGAGGAAGAACCGGACACGGACCCATATGGCGACGTCGATCTCCCGCCGGACGGCCCGCTGGCCGAGGACGCTGAGCCCCGGTCCGGCCTGCTGGTCGCCGACGATGAGGGAGTGCATTCAGCTACCGAGCCCGACCTTGTCGCGCACGACGTCGGCATCGATGGCGGCGCCGCCTCGGCGGAGGAGGCAGCCGTGCACGTTCAGGATGACGACGGCGACTCCCCGTTCCGCTGAGCACACCGCCGTGAACCGGCGAAACGCCGCGGCGACCGCAGCTGTCCTCGGCATCGGGAGGATCCGGTGGGACTGATCGGCACAGTCGGCCTCGTCCTGCATCCCGCCCGGGATTGCGACAACGCGACGGGCACCATCATCAACTGGGCACATGCCCGAAAGGTCGAGATCCTCGGCCTGGCAGGCGAGGTAGAGCGGATCGACGGCCATGCTGCTGTGGTCGAGCCTGCGCACCTGGCCGAATGCGCCGATCTCATCGTCAGTCTGGGCGGGGACGGCACGATGCTGCGGGCACTGCGCCTTTCCCGTGGCAGCCGTCCCCCCGTCCTCGGCGTGAACCTTGGCCGGCTGGGCTTCCTGGCCGAGATCGATGTCCCCGAATTGGCAGGGGCCCTGTCGGCCATCGACGAGCACCGGTTCACCGTGGAGGCGCGTTCCGGTGTCCGCGCCACCTTCCCGGGCCAGGACACCGCCGCGTTCAACGACATCGCGCTGGTCCGGATACCGGGCATGGGCGGCAGCGCCGCGGTCGAACTGACGGTCGAAGGCCACACCTTCGTCCGCTACGCGGCCGACGCCGTCATCGTAGCCACGCCAACCGGGTCGACCGCCTACAACTTCTCGGCCGGCGGCCCCATCGTGTCGCCCCGCGCCGAAGGTCTGCTGGTAACCCCCGTCGCCCCGCATTCGGCCTTCAACCGGGCACTGTTCCTGTCCGGCGGCGAGCGGCTCGCCCTCACCATCCTCGCGACCAGCGCCGAGCTTGCCGTTGAAGCGGACGGCCGAGTCGTCGGGCACGTCCGGCCGGGCGACGTCGTGGAGCTCACCTTGCTGCCTGCCGCCGCGCAAGTCGTCCGGCTCGGCCGCACCACCTTCTACCAGCGGGCTCAGCGCCGCCTCAGGCTCACGGGCTCGGCCGAGGTCGACTGACTGGCGGGCCGCGCCGACCGGCGGGAGCCGGGCCAGGTGGGCCGGAGCCCGGCGGCCGCCTGTTCATTCACCAACTCACTGGGCGATGATGACCAGGAACTACCCGCAGGCAGGCCGGCCGCCGACTGAGGAGCGCATCCAGACCATGAGGTTGCCACGGCTGGAGATCGCCGATCCAGGGCTGACCTCGCTGAAGAGCGCGGCGCGCGCCGCGATCGTCATGCCCGCGGCTTTCGCGGTGGCCTCCCAGCTGATCCAGCAGCCGCAGGCGGCGGTCTTCGCGTCCTTCGGCTCTTTCGCAATGCTCGTGCTCGTCGATTTCAGCGGTCCGCCGATCAGCCGTTTCACCGCCTACCTGACGCTGGCCCTCAGCGGCGCGGTGCTCGTCGTTGTCGGGACCTTGTGCTCGCAGAACGCCTGGCTCGCCGCCGCTTCCATGGCCGTGGTCGGTTTCGTGATCCTCTTCTCCGGGGTGATCAACGGCTACTTCGCCGCCGGGGGTACGGCAGCGATACTTGCCTTCGTCCTGCCCGTCTCGCTCCCGGCCCCGCTTTCAGCCATCCCTTGGCGCCTGGCCGGGTGGGGCCTGGCGGCGGGCGCCGGGATCTGCGCGGTCATGCTGCTCTGGCCGCCACGGCGCAGCCAGACGCTGCGCGGCGAAACTGCCAGGGCCTGTCGCGCACTCGCCGATCTGGCGGACTGTGCCTTCTCCGCGGATCAGGAGGCGACCGAGGCCCGCGCCGCAGCCGCCCGTGAGGACGTCGACAACCTGCGGACCCGCCTGGCGGCTACCCCGCACCGCGCGACCGGGCCGACCAGGCAGGCGGCAGCCCTCGCCGCGCTCATCGACGAACTCGGCTGGCTGCTCCGCTCGCTCGTAGGCATAACCGGCGCGCCAAAGGTCGAACTGTGCCGGGCGGAAAACAGCGAATCGATGGCGGCCGCCACGGCCGTGCTGCGGGCCTGCGGTGCATTGCTGGCCGGTCAGGATGAACGACCAGACACCGCACGCCTGCAGCAGGCACAGGAAACCGCTGTGCGGGCGCTGGCCAGGCAGATCTCCGAGCCTTCCGTCAGCTCAGATGATCAGGCTGTCGAGGCCCTGCTCGAGCGATCGTTCCGGACCCGCGCCATCTCGTACACGACCTGGCAGATCGCCAGTTACGCGGCCGCCGTCAGCGGCGGCAGCGGCCCGGAATCACGCGGCACCCCGCGGCACAGACCGGATCTAGCGGCACCGGACGGAGCCGCGACGGAGCCGCACCGGACAGAGCCGCACCGACAGCGCACCGGACAGACCCGGGTTGCGGCTGGCAGACGCGGCCAAGCGGCTTGCCCCGCCGCCCGCTCCGCTGCTCGCGGTGCGGCAGTTCGCGGCCGACCACGTGGGCGTTACCTCGGTATGGTTCCGCAACAGCGTCCGGGGCGCAGTGGGCCTGGCTGTCGCCGTGTTTATCGCACAGCGGTCTGGCCTTCAGCATTCCTTCTGGGTTGTTCTCGGCACGCTGTCGGTCCTGCGCTCGACCGCCCTGGGCACTGGCCGATCAATCCTGAGCGCGCTGGCAGGGACGGCCGCAGGGATCGTGGTGGGCGCGGCCATTCTGCTCGCCGTCGGTGCAAACGACAAGGTCCTGTGGGCCGTGCTGCCGGTAGCTGTCCTGATCGCCGCCTACGCTCCGCGGGTGATCTCCTTCGCGGCCGGACAGGCCGCATTCACCGTGGTCCTCGTGCTGTTGTTCAACATCATCGAGCCCACCGGCTGGAAGGTCGGGCTCATCCGGATCGAGGACGTGGCCATCGGCTTCGCCGTGAGCCTGGGGGTCGGCCTGGTGTTCTGGCCGCGCGGCGCGGCGACTGTACTGCGCGAGAATCTGGCCACCGCGTACTCGCGCGCCGCGGACTATGTTGCGATCTCGGCGAGCCAGCTCACCGGCACCCGCGACGCAGGCGACCCGGCCCGGGCCGAGCAGGCCGCCGATGCTGCCCGGCACCAGCTCGACGATGCCTTCCGCCAGTACCTGGCCGAGCGGTCGGCGAAACGAGCAGATCCGGAGAGTGCGGCACGGCTGGTTGCGGGCGTGGCCCGGCTGCTGCGCGCCGGACGTTCGATGGCAGCGCTGAACGGGATGCAGAGTGACGGCGGGCCCGGCGGCGGCACCAGGCGATATGGCGACAACATCGGGCGAGACGGCAACAGCCTGGTCGGACAGGTTCAGGCGGTGCGTTCCTGGTATGTGACGCTCGGCGATTCCCTCGCCCACGGCACCTCGGTTCCGCCGCCACAACCGCCCAGCCCGGAGGACCACCAGCGGCTGCTGCGGTACCTGCGGGACTCCAGCGCCAGTGGCGAGGCAGCGTCCCTGCGTGCAGCGCTCCTCGTGCTCTGGGCCAGTGAGCACCTAGACATGCTGAGGCGCTTGGAGGCCTACCTCGGCGAGCAGGCTGTCGCCGCGGCGAGCCTGCTGCCGCACGCCTGAGCCAGGAATGGACCCGGCCATCCACTTCCAGGGCCGACCGGCATATGCTCAAGCTGCCGTTGCCCCCAGCTGCCGTCAAAGGAGATGCCATGAGCGTGTACAAGGTGATCGATCTCATCGGGACTAGCAGCACTTCGTGGGAGGACGCCGCCACCGAGGCGGTGCGGACCGCGAGCCAGACGATCCGCGACCTCCGCGTCGCCGAAGTCGTCGAGCAGGACATCCACATCGACGAGGGCGGGGCGGTCACCTACCGCTCCAAGCTCCAGATCTCGTTCAAGTACGAGCCCGGTAGCGAGTGACCCGCTGAGCTGACAGGCGGTGCATTCGCGCCCAGTCGCGGAGCGGTGCTTGTACCGGATCCGGTGACCGCGCAACGGGCATTACGGACCCATTTGGCCACCCAGTCCGGCACAAGCGGCAGGCTGCACCTGCACCCGGTATCAGCTTGGGCGGGTGTCAGCCGTCCTGTGGCCGGTGAGGCTGCACGGACGGCTGACACCCGCCATGCGGGATACTTGCCGCATGGTTAACGACGTCGCGCGGGAACGGGCCATCTACCAGGCGCTCAAGGCGGCCGACGAAGTCGCCGCGGCGCTCCAGGCGCACCTTGTTGAAGAGCATGGGGCTGATCCGGAACGCGCCGCCACGCAAGGCAACTCAACCAACTCGCTCAAGCTGCTGCGCCAGGCCCGCGAGCGGCTCGGCGACGGACTGCGAGCGATCGAGGCTGACGATATCGCCCAATCTGACGGGATCTCCCTGCGCAACGAATGACCGCGCACGCACCGCCCGCGGACGCCGAAAGTCAGGCGACCATTGGCTGGCCGGCCTCCGGGTAGTCGTGATCCGCGGGGAGCACGCCATCTGGAGGGTAGTCGTCAGGCTCCGAGCCCGCGAGAGCGGCCGCCGAGGTGCGTAGCGAGGTTTCGAGAACCGCCTTGCGGCGCCGCGGGTCCATGAGGTTCGCCCCCATCACGGCCAGATCCTCAGGTCCTGGCGTGAGCATGGTGACCCGGACGCCGTGCGACCGCAGCGCGTTGGCGTCCCGTAGCAGCGCGTGGGTGAGCAGCCGTCGGAGGCGCCGCTCAAGTTGCTCATGCGGTTTGCGCGTCCGGTCCATCTCGAAGCTGGCCATCGGAGCGAGCACATATACCTCGTCAATGTCGGCCTCAGCCACGAGGCCCATTGAGGTAGCGGACCGCAGGCCGCCATCCACGTAGCGGCGTCCCGCTATCTCGACCGGCTGGTACCAGCCAGGGATGGAACACGACGCGACGACCGCATCGGGCAGCCGGACCTGCGGGGCGCCGTCCCGGCCGAATACCACCCGCTGCCCCGAGTCATAGTCGACTGCGACGATCCAGGTCTCGCCGTTGACCCAGTGCGGCAGTGTTTCCTGCGGTGGCGCTGACCTCTGCGGCGGCACTGATCCAGGCGGCACTGATCCAGGCGGCGCTGCTCCCTGCTGCGCTGCGTGCCGGTGCGCATGAGCGTGCAGAGCGTGCACCATCGAGCGCACCGCGACATGCTTTCCCGTCCCATGCGGCAGCCAGGCACTGGCGCCAACCCACGGATGTACCCGATGGGGGGTCAGCAGCGCTGCGCGCAGCAACTGGGGCGAGCCGAGCCGCAATCGCGGCATCGGCGGCAACGGGCCTTCCTCAGCGGATGCCGATCCGATGCTACCTAGCACGCCGGTGGCAGCCCCGCGGTTAAAGGCAATCATCTCGTCGACATCGACGCCACAGCGCAGCCCGGCAGCAACCACGCTGCCCGCGCTCGTGCCGACGACAAGGTCAACGTCATTGATCGGGCCCGGCAGCAGCTTCTGCAGGGCTGGCAGGGCACCCGTCATCCAGGCCGCGCCCAAGACGCCCCCTGCACCGAGCACCAGCCCCACCCGCGGACGGCGACCGCCCGACCCCCGATCTGGATCCATACAAGCCTCCGGCCCAAAAGCCTCCGGGGGTCCCGCGGGGGCTTGGCGACACCGGTGAAAAAGTAAGTACTTTATTACATTACCCTAGTTCTCCCCGCATATTCGCGCTATAGCTCAGACCGAATGCGGTTCCCTTCATCGACTCAAGCGCCTCGCGGGCCGTGTACGCGGGTTCCCACCCGAGACACCGGCGCGCCCGGGTGGTGTCCATTAGCATCGGATATCTGACGACATGTACCCATTCGGCCTCGGCTGGCACCCACGGGAGCGCGTTGACCAGCTGGCTGGACACCACCGCGAGTGCGTGCGGCACTGGCACAGCACGGGCGCCGACGAGCTTTGCCAGGTCGCTCATAGTGACCTCGCCCTCGGCGGCCAGGTTGTAGGCGCCGGGCGGCCCGTCACC
This sequence comes from uncultured Actinomycetes bacterium, assembly GCA_963774825.1. Lineage (GTDB taxonomy): Bacteria > Actinomycetota > Actinomycetes > Streptosporangiales > Streptosporangiaceae > DATBGO01. Next base: position 88,653 of record CAVZGW010000007.1, read on the forward strand.
AAGGGCTGCCGCGCACACGGCACTGCCGACATCGTCGTGATGGACCAGCTGAATCGGCACGCCGGGATCGGTCACCACCGGCAGCAAGCGGGGCAGCTTCGCGAGCAGCCGCCTGCCCGCGGCCGGAATCCGATCGAGTACCGGCGCCAGCCGCAAATGCCTGATCAACGGCATTGCGTCGGGCCCGGCGACGAGGCACGGCCGCAGCACGTATGCCTCCATCCCGGTCCCCGCGGTCAGCTCTGCGAGCAGCGCCTCGCACTCCGCCTTCTGGGCGGAGTAATAGTGCTCAGGCGAGCCGCGGGCCTCGACATCCTCGGTCAGCGGCACCGGATTGCCGGGGCGATAACCGTACGCGGCGACCGAGGACATGAACACAAGCCGACCCGGGCGGCCCAGGACGGCAGTCTCGAAAACGTTGCGGCTGCCGGTCACGTTGACCCTGGCGCTTTCGCGCCGCGAGCCGAAGATGGCATAGGCAAGGTGGATGACCACGTCGGCGTCGGCGACCAGCTCACTGACCGCCTCGCGGTCCAGCACGTCACCGCGCCGGTACTTGGTCTTGCGCCAGCCAAGGAACGCGGGCTCCAGCGGTCTGCGGGCCATTCCGAAGACCCGGCCGACCCTGTCATCCTGCTCAAGGTTCCGGATCACCGCCCTGCCGACGGCACCCGTCGGGCCGGTGACCGCCACCGTCAGGTCGGCGGGCAGGCCGCGCCTCCCGCCGCCCCGGTCACCGTCAGCCTCCTGCCGATCACGCGGGCCGGGGCTCACGGCGGGGCCTTCCGCTGGCCCTTGCCCTGGCTCCTGCTCTGGCTCTGGTCCGCGCTCTTGACCTGTCGCTTGCCCTGCGTCTGCCGCGCCCGCGCCCGCGGCCGCCCCTTGTCCCCGCCACAGGCTGCGAGCTCAGCCAGACCGCGGCCGATGCCCTCGGCCAGGACCTCGACGTCCGGCGCGCCGTCGTAGTCGGCTGTGATGCCGAACAAGAACCGATCCAGGTAGGAGAAGATCGCGATCGAGATCCGGATATTATCGGCGATCGGCACGTATGGGTAAGATCCCTCCATCCGGCGGCCGAGGAGGAACAGCGGCAAACGCGGTCCGGGCACGTTCGTGGTCACCGTCTGTATCAGCGGCTGCGGGATCCTGAAGGCCGCGCGCGAGCCGAGCGCGAGCAGCGTCGGCGCGGCGAAGCCCAGCATCCCGGTGAGTATCTGGGCGCCGACCGCCTGGTGGGTGGTCTTGAGATCGTCCATCTGGTCGCGGATCAGCGCCAGCCGCCGCCTCGGGTCCGGCTCGCCCACCGGCAGATTGGCAAGGACAGCTGATATCCGGTTGGTGACCACACCCTGCTCGCCATGCCCGCGGACCGAAACCGGCACCAGGGAGCGCACCACTACGCCATCGGCAAGTTCGCCGCGCGCCTCAAGCAGATCACGGAAGCCGCGGGTGATCGCGGCGAGCAGCACGTCATTGACGGTGCCGCCCAGGGCGCCGCGGATCTCTTTCACCTCGGTGAGGCTCGCCGTCGTCCAGGCCCACCGGCGATGCGGGCTGATGGATCCGTTCAGCGACGAAACCGCGGGCGCGGCAATCCGGCGCGCGCTGCCAGTCAGGCCGCGGCCGAAACCTAGCAGCTCCTCCGGCGCGCCAAGCCACTGGCGCACGACGTCCGGCGCGGCGGCCAGCTGCCGCACCGGCCAGGTCATGACGTCACGCACGCCATCGGCAACCTGGTTCACCACCGACGGGCCTGGCTCAGGCTCCCACACGGCAGCTTCGGCCGACTCATCAGCCGGGGCGAACATGACGGTCATGATGTCCGTGCCGCCGATGCCGTCCACCATGCAGTGGTGCACCTTCCCCAGGATCGCCCAGCGGCCGCCCTCGAGCCCTTCGAGGAACCACGTCTCCCATAGCGGCCTGGACCGGTCAAGTCGCTGGGCGAAGACCCGCGCCGCCATGTCTCGCAGCTGCCTGTCGCCACCAGGCGGCGGAACCCCGGCATGCCGCACGTGATAGCCGATCTCAAAATGCTCGTCGTCCGCCCAGGCCGGGCGGAAGATATTCAGCGGGGTCGTCTTGACGATCTGGCGGTACCGCGGCACCAGCGGAAGCTTCAGGGCGAACAGCTTGACGAGATCGTCGTAGGCCGGCGCCGGTCCCTCGAACACGGCAACAGAGCCCATATGCATCGGAACGTTTTCGTGCTCGACGTAGAAGAATCCCGCGTCGAGCGTGCTCATCCGTTCCATAGACACCTTCCTTTTGCGGCACCCTGCTGGCACGGTGCCCGCAAGCATGATGTCCGTTTAGAGCATCATGTCCGTTAGGGCGTCCTGCCCGTTAGAGCACCAAGTCCCTACTATGCAGACTATGCGTAAGCGCCTGGGGCGGTTACCGTCATTTTCGGGACGTTTTACCCGGACGTCCCGAGCAGTTGGTTTGCTGTGCGGTGTTTCGGAGGTGCTCGATGACGCCAGCAGAGATGCGGGCGGCCGGCAAGCTTGGCGGCCAGGCCTTTGCCGGGATGGTCTCGCGGGTCGAGCAGGTGCACCGCGCGGTCGCGGACCGCGCGTTCGGCCGGCTCCATGAGCCGGACGCCCCGGACGCCCCGGACGCCCCGGTCCGGGCCGTCCACGACGCCGTCAGCCGGAGCGTTTACGTCGCAGTCCGCAACATAGGCGCGGCGGCCGGGGCGGCGGCCGGCCAGGTCGCATCGCTGCTCGGTGCCGGTGACCGCGCGGCCGGCCAGGCTTGCGGCGGTCACCTCGCGCTCGCCGCGGTCGCCGCGGTCAACGCGATAGCAGGCGATCAGCTCAGCCCGGATCTGGCGCCGCTCACCATCCGGATGGCGGCGCGGGCGGCAGGGCGCGATGTCGGCCTGGTAACCGAGGAGCTTGCGGCAGCGTTCCCGCACGCGACGTCCAGGCTGGCAGTCTTCGTCCACGGGCTGGCCGAGACGGAGATCTCGTGGCACCGGCGGGCCGCCGACCACGTGCCCTATGGCCCGCGGCTGCATGCGGGCTTCGGTTACACGCCCGTCTACCTCCGCTACAACACCGGCAGGCACGTGTCCGATAGCGGCCACGACCTGGCCTGGCTGCTCGAGGGGCTGCTGGCGGCGTGGCCGGAACCCCTCGACGACCTCCTGCTGGTCGGCCATTCCATGGGCGGACTGGTCATCCGCAGCGCGTGCCACTACGGCAGTCAGGCAGCCGCGCCGTGGACGGAGCGAGTCCGGCATATCTTCTATCTCGGGTCGCCGCATCTGGGTGCCCCGCTTGCCCGCGCTGCCGGGTTCGCGGGCTGGGCCCTCGGCAAGACCCCGGAGACCAGGCCGTTCGCGACCCTGGTGAACGGGTCGAGTCCCGGGATCAAGGACCTGCGCCACGGCTATCTACTCTCCGACGACTGGGACGGCTGTGACCAGGACAACTGCCTGGTCGATCACCGGGGCGACGTCCCGTTGCTGGCCGGCGCCTGCCATTACACCATCAGCGCCACCGTTACCGCTGATCCGGGCAGCCCGCTCGGCGGGCTGGTCGGCGACCTGCTCGTCCGGCCGACCAGCGCCCATGGCAGGCGCGGGCGCCGCCAGCACATCCCCTTCTCGGTGGAATCGGGCCGCGGGCTCGGCGGCATGCATCACCTCGACCTGCTCAATCATCCCGCCGTGTGGGCAGCGATGCGCAATGTCCTCGGCGATGTCCGGCGATAACTACGGCCGGTTGCGGCCGAACCGCTCATGCGCGGAGACCCATTCCTCTGAGACCACTGCGGAGCCTAGCGAGACCTCGCCGCACAAAACGGTAGCGGCGAGGATCTCAGCGAACTTGTGTGCCTTTCCGGCGCCGTAACAGCCGAGAACCTCCAGGCATTCGCGCTGGGTGGGCAGTCCTGTCCCGCCGCCATAGGTGGCGACGATCAGCGCCGGGATGGTGATCGAGTAGTAGTAGCTGCCGTCGGCGAGCAGTTGGGTATGCACGAGCGCTGCCGACGACTCAGCCACGTTCGCGATGTCCTGGCCGGTTGCGACAAATAGCGCGGTGATCCCGTTAGCGGAGTGGTTGCCGTTGTTGTTCACGCCGGACAGCAGGCCACCGAGATTCGTGATCTGGCGCGCCTCGAACATCTGCCCGGTATTGGTGTGCACGATCTCCTTGGTCAGGTCGGCGGGGAGCGTCGCCTCAGCGGTGACGCGCTTGCCCCGGGTCGCCAGGATGTTGATATGCGAGCTCTTCTTGTCCGTGGCCATGTTGGATTCGAGGCAGAACTGCCGCACGCCACGGTAGTTCGCGCGGATCCAGTTGCACGCCTGTGAGGTGGCCTGGCCGGCCAGGTTCTGCCCGGCGGCATCGCCGGTTGTGAAGTTGAACCGGAGGAATATGAACCTGCTCGCCGAGAATTGCTGGATATCGAGCAGCCGGCCGGTGCGGGTGGTCGTCTCGGCCTCCTCCTTGATGGCGTCGAAGTTCGCTGTCACCCATTCTCCGAACGCCCTGGCCTCGCGCGCGCTGTCGAAACCGAATGCCGGTGCGCGCTGCATCCGGTCGTCCATCACGGTCGTCTTGACGCCGCCGGCCCGGTGCAGCAGCTTCATGCCCCGGTTGTAGCTCGCGACCAGCGTTCCCTCGGTGGTAGCGAGCGGCACGTAGAATTCCCCGCTGGCGTGCTCGCCGTCCACGAGCAGCGGGCCGGCCAGCCCGATCGGCACCTGCGCGGCGCCCACGAAATTCTCGATGTTCCCGGCGAGCGCGGCCGGGTCGATGGAGTAGCGGCCGATGTGCTCCGCAGCAATGCCGGTGGCCTTGTGGACGAACTCCATCCGTTCCGCCGCGGCGGCACGGCTGTAGTCATCAGCCAGGCGCGGGATCCGGCTGCGCTCGGGTGCGGGTACCGTCATGGCAGCCGTCCTTTCCTCATCACTCCATGCCGGGCCGCCCTTAGTGCGGGACCAGCTGATCTTTCAGGACCTTGCCGAGGGTGTTCCTCGGCAGCGCCTCGCGGAACTCGATCACCCGGGGGTACTTGTAGGCGGCGATGCGCTCCTTGCAGTACCCGATCAGCTCCGGGGCCGTCAGCGAGGCGCCGGGCCGCAGCACGACGACCGCCTTGACCTCCTCGCCGAGCCGGTCATCAGGGATGCCGACGACGGCGGCTTCGAGGATCGCCGGATGCGCGTGCAGCACATCCTCGAGCTCGGCCGGGTAGACGTTGTAGCCGCCGCGGATGATGAGCTCCTTGCTCCGGCCGACGATGAACAGGAACCCGTCCTCGTCGAAGTAGCCGAGGTCACCAGTGTGGAACCAGCCGCCGCTGAAGACCGCATCGGTGGCCTCCGGGTTGTTCAGGTAGCCCTTCATCACGTGCAGGCCGCGGGTGACGACCTCGCCCACGTGGTCCTTGCCAGCCGGCAGCGCGCTGCCCTTGTCGTCCCAGATCTGGGTCTGGGTGCCCCAGATGGGCTTGCCGACGCTGTAGATCCGCCGCTCGGCTTCGCTGATGTTGAAGGTGGTCGTGGATGCGGTCTCGGTGAGCCCGTAACCCTCCAGGATCAGCACGCCGAAGTGCTTCTCGAAGGCATCGATGACCGGCCCGGGTATCGACGCGCCGCCGGAGATCGCGATCCGGAGCGAGGAGACGTCGTAGTTGTCCAGCTCGGGGCAGCGACAGCAGGCCGATGAACATCGCCGGCACGCCCTCGAAGATGGTGGCCCGGTCGCGCTGGATCGCGGCGAGCACGGTAGCCGGGTCGAAGCGCGGGATCAGCGACATCGTGCAGCCGAACCGCACGCAAACGTTCATGATGCTGGCCAGGCCGAACACGTGGAACAGCGGCAGCACCGTGATGACGATGTCATCGGGCTGCACGTCGAAAAGGCGGCCGGGGATGTCGGCGTTCATGTACAGCTGCATGTGAGTCAGTTCGGCGCCCTTCGGGCGCCCGGTCGTGCCCGAGGTGTAGACGATGACGGCGGTGTCGGTCAGCGTCCGCGACGCGAACACGTGCCCCTTCGCGGCAACGGCGAGCAGCCGCTCGAACGGCTCCGCGCCCGGGGCACCCTCGGCGTGGCCGACCGCGTAGATCTGGGTCAGCCCGGCAGCTTCGGCGCCCTTGCCGGCGTCGCCGAGCACGCCCTCCCAGGTGATGAGGATCTTCGCCCGGCTGTCGCCCAGGTGGAATGCCATCTCAGGCGCCTTGAGCAGCGGGTTCAGCGGCACCACCACGGCGCCGGCCTTCAGGATCCCGAAGTAGGCGATCAGGAACTGCGGGATGTTCGGCAGCTGCAGGGCTATCGCGTCTCCCGGCTCGATGCCAGCCGCCTCCAGCTGGCCAGCAAGCCGGTCCGACAGCTCGTCCAGCTCACCGTAGGTCAGCTGGCCGCCATCGTGGACAACGACCGGCTTATCAGGTGAAGCGGCCGCCGTCTCAGTCAGGATGACCGAAAGATTGAACTTCATTTCGCCGACCCCTTCTCCTCGTCCAAGCATCCCGCCCAGCCCGGGACCCCATCCAGGCGGCGGTCGCCGCCGGTGGGAGCGAGGCAGCCGTCACTGGCCATCCACTGCCGACTCAAGTTCATCGTCTGTCCCGCGCTTACCCCCAGCTACAGGTCTTATTCCCCAACCAGCAAGGACCTTCGCCACCTGGCCCTGCGGCCGCTTGCCTCAGGCCAGTCTTGCGGCGCCTGGCCCAGCCGCCTGCGCTGCTCGCTGGCCGGCTGCGCCGAGCCACGCGGTGATCAGCCTGGCGGCGTCCGCCGCAGCCTCTAGCTGAGGCACGTGACCCACGCCGGGCATCACCACCACGGACCAGGATGGGTGGTTTTGGGCAGCCACCCGGGCTGCCGTCACCGGCACCAGCCGGTCATGATCGCCGTGCAGCAGCAGGACCGGGCACTGGATCGTGTCGATCGCCCGCCGGTATGACTGGCCGCGGAAATGGCCGGCGGTCGAGACGACGGACCGTACGGCCGCGGTGTAGTCGCGGCCGACATCGACGAACGCGGTCCGCTGGCGCGCGACATCGACGTGCTGGGCAAGGACGTCCGCCGGTATGCGTGACGCGTCTACGCAGCACAGCGACATGATCCTGGCGACCTGCGCCTCAGGGGACAGGCGGCGGCGGCGGTTCATCATCATTTGCCCGATGCCTGGTACCGCGTAGAGGGCGAACATGGTGGCGACGGCCGGATCCGGGCGGGATGGCACAAACGGCAGGGCCGGGTCCAGCAGGATCAGGCCAGCCACCGCGGCGGGGGCGGCGCTCAGCTTCGAGCAGCGAGATCATCCCGCCCATGGAGTTGCCCATGAGTATCACCGGGCCCGCGACCGCCTTCTGGACGAAGCGGTGCAGCAACGCCCGGTTCGCCGCCACGTCTGTGCCACGTCCCCCGGACTGGGTAAGACCGTGTCCGGCCAGGTCGGGGGCGAGCAGACGGTAGCGGTCAGTCAGCAGCGGTGCCATCGCCGCCCAGTTGACTGCGGAGCCACCCAGTCCATGCACGCACACGATCACCGGGGCGTCAGCCGGGCCACCGAAGTCGAGGTAGCGCACCGGACCATCGAGATCCATCCACCGCGAGACCCAGCCGGGCCCCGCCTCTTGAGAACTATCCGTCATCGCCCTCTACCCGCGCCTATACGTCGTCACAGCTATCCCTTCGGCCCCTTTTAGGCGGACCACTCAAGCATCAGGCCCCGCGGCCGTCTTGGCTAGTGCTCTTGGCCCTCCGGCGCGAGGACGGATGGCCCTGCCCGCGGATAGCCGCAGCCGGGCTGGCCAGCCGGGCTCCACCGGGGACCAGTCGGGCGAAGACCAGGAGGCGGGGCCCCAGCAGCCTTCGGGCCTGGATTGGCGGCAAGGCCGCGTCACTGGGCTTCGCCGAGCGGGAACTCCATAATGACTTCAGGCCAGGACCCGTCGCCTTCGGTAAGGAGCCCGTTGCCCGCCAGCCCGCTGCCCTCCGGCCAACCGGAGGCCGTGACCGATAGCCGCATCGGTCGCGGACGCACGCTGAGCCCGGCGACGCCGTCGCCGGAGGGCGCGGGCCCGCCGCCATGACGACCGCCTACGCTGTCGGCGACTGGACGGCCTTCGGTACCGCCGCAGCGGCGGCGGCGGCGACGCTCACCGGGTTGCTGTTCGTCGCCGTGTCGATAAACCTGAAGCGCATCCTGGAGTTCCCGAGCCTGCCCGCCCGTTCCGGGCAGACCCTGATGTTGTTCGTCACGCCGCTGCTGACCGGGCTCTTCATCGTCGTTCCCGGCCAGCCAGATGCCGTCCTGGCGGCGGAGCTGATCGCCACCGGAGTCGGTTTCGGGGCCTTCCAGCTGATGATCGACCACCGGTCCGTGCGAGCCGAGCAGGAAACGCCGGTGACGTGGCTGGTGAGCCGGGTATTCCCGGCCGTGGTCAGCTGCGGGTGCCTGGTGGCCGCCGGGGCGGCACTGCTGGCCCGCGACGGCGGCGGGCTGTACTGGGTCGTGCCCGGCGTGCTGGCTGCCATCGTCTTCGGCCTGATCAACGCCTGGGTGCTGCTCGTCGAGATCATGCGCTGACCGGCTGCGCTTCCTGCAGCATCAGGTGCCTGGCGGCTTGTCGGGAGCTGCCTTCCCGTTGTCGCCGGCCGGGGCGGCGACCCCGAGCAGCTCGGCGAATCGTCCGACCATCATGTCGCGGCCCTTGGCCTGCGCCACGAACTCCGGAGCAACCAGATCGTCGCTGCCTGGCCGCTGGCCCGAGCCGCGTTCCGGCCCGATCGGCACGATAATGCCCGGCGGCGACGGCTGATACGGCGTGAGATCAGTCTCCCCGTCAACGAGCGCCCGGATGTTGCCGGCCACGATCTGGGCCTGCCGCGTGGCGATGCCGGCCATCTTGTGATCGGCGGTGCAGACGTCCCCCAGCGCGAAGACCCGGTCCTGGCCGGCTACCTGGAGGTACGGGGTGACCGCCACGAAGCCGTCCGGCCGGCGGGCACTGGCCAACCCGCCGGCGAGGTAATCACTGGCCGGGGTGACTCCGTAGCAACGGAACCAGATGTCAGCGGTCACCTCGGTGCCGGACTCGGTCACGACGGTGAACGTCCCCAGCTCACCGGGCGGGCAGGCGGGCTGTCCCGAAGCGCGCTGGACAACAGGAGCTCGACCCCGATGTCCCGGAGCTGGCTGCGCAGCTCCGCCTTCAGCTCAGTCCTGAACCGCGCACCGAGAACGTCATCGGCCACGTCCAGCAGGGTCACGTGCTTGTCCGGCCAGATCGCCTTGATCTCACCGGCGAGCTCGATGCCGACCGGGCCAGCGCCCAGCAGGAGCACCCGCCGCGCCTGGGCAAGCGCCGCATGCGCGGCACGGACCTTGTGGTGAGCGGCGACGGTGCCGTCGACATCGCTCTTTGCCGGAAACGGGTAGTGCGACCCGGTCGCGAGCACGATGTAATCCGCGTCGATCTCCTCGCCCGAGGCGAGTGCCACCCGGCCGGCGTCGACCTTCACCGCGCGGTCGTGGATCACCCGCCCGGATGTCAGGAGCCCGTCGTAGGGCAGGTAGATCCGCGGCAGCCAGGACGGATCGACCAGGGCGCGCAGCGCCGCGACGTTGTGGACGAAGGCGTCCTTCGGCTCCACCAGCACCACGTCGGCCACGTCGTCGAGGGCCTTGGCCACGCTGATGCCGCCGTAACCGCCTCCGATGACGACGACAGTCTTCCTGGCCGGGGATGCCTTGCTCATCTGCACTCCAGTTGACGGCGGGCTAACCTAAAGAACGCTGTACAACAGATAGTATCCACTACAGAGCATCTGCGAGACAAATTTTCATGGAGACCACCGATCAGAGGTACGATGTGTGGTATGACTGCCGAGACCCGGTCGGTGGCCGGCCAGGAAAGCGAGGCAGGCACCCAGCCCAGAGCCATCGCCCAGCCCGGAGACATCGCCCAGCCCGGAGACATCGCCCAGCCCGGAGACATCGCCCAGCCCGGAGACATCGCGCAGCCCAGCCGCAGCCGCGCCTGCGAGGGCGTGCTGTGCGACGACCTGGGCTGGGCCCTCGGTGTGGTCTTTCGTTCCTACGTGAAAGCCGCGGGCGCAGCGTTCGCTGATCTGCCCGGCGGCCCCCGCGGCTATCAGGTGCTCGCCGCTGCCGCCCGCAGCGACCAGGACAGCCAGCTGGCGCTGGCACAGCACCTCGGAGTCGACCGAACCGTGATGACCTACCTGCTTGATGACCTTGAGCGTGCCGGGCTGATCGAGCGGCGCCCGGACCCGGCCGATCGCCGGGCCCGCCGCATCGTGGCTACCACGCCAGGCCGCGAACTGCTCGATGACCTAGACCGGCGGCTGCGGGCGGCCGAGCAGCACGTCCTGGCCGGCCTGGAGAACGAATCGGACCGCCGCACGTTTCGCGCGCTGCTGCGCCAACTCGCTGGCCGCGCGGGCGAGCACGACGCAGCCCGCGGCGCGTGCGACGCGGGCACCTTTGCTGGTTGAGACGTCAGATTTCGCCGGCCACCGGCGGCTGGGCCTTCGCGGGCCGTGCACGCTGCCGCTGCCTCGTCAGCTTGACCCGGCTCGGCTTTCGCCGGCCACCGGCGGCTGGGCCTTCGCGGGCCGTGCACGCTGCCGCTGCCTCGTCAGCTTGACCCGGCTCGGCTCCTTGCCGCGGCCGCGGCCGCGGCACTGCGCTCCCTTGCGGACCGCGAGTCATCGAAGGACGCCTCCTTGGCGAGGCCCTGCGTCATCCACCCGAGCATCGAGGGCAGCAGCTGCCGCCAGGCAAGCGCGGAGTGCCCGCCGCCGGGCACCAGCTTCACCGTCACGGTGGGCTGACGCAGTTGTAGCAGCTGACCGAAGCTCTGGGCGTTGCGCACGTCGTCGCCGTCCAGCAGGCCAGCGCCCAGCCAGAACCGGGGGATCAGATGACCGGCTGGCAGCGACCGCAGCAGGTCAATCGGCGTATTGAGCAGTGCCAGGCGGCGATTCCCGCCGAACGGGCTGACCTGCCGTGACGGCCTCGTCAGCTGGTTGTCGGATGGCCGGAAGTAACCGCTGAGCACGCCCGCGTAGCTGTAGACGCGCCCGTCCTGCAGGCCGAGGTTCGCGGCGCAGAAACCGCCCTCCGAGTAGCCGGCGATCCCCCAGCCGCTCCCCGGCTGCCGGACGCGCAGCCCTCCGGCGATGTAGCGAGGCAGATCCGACGCCAGGAAGGTGGCGTCCTTCGGCCCGTTTACCTGGTTGAGGCATTGCAGCGATATTCCGCGCCCGCCGTTGGCGTCGGGCATGACCAGCACCGCCGGCTTGGCGAGGCGCTGGCTGACCAGAGTGTCAAGGACCGAGTTCACGTTGAGCACGGTGATCCAGTCCTGTGGCTGGCCAGGAAAGCCGTGGATCAGCTCGATCACCGGGAACCGGTACCGCTGGTAAGAGCCTGGCCAGAAGTATTGCGGCGGCAGGAAGGCATACACCGTCCTGGTGATGCCGCTGGACCGGCCATGCACTGTCAGCGGCAGGACGTAGCCCTGCTGCCGGGCGAGGGCGATATCGACATAATGCCCGGCCAGCAGGCCCGATGCGATACTTGACCTGCTGACCGTCGTGGGCATGGTCGCCGCTGGGACCCCCTGGCTCGTCACATCCCCGATCGCGGCGCTCCAGGTCTGGTAATAGTCGTAATACCTATTCACCACCGCGACACCGAACACCATCGCGGGAATGAAGGCCAGGCCTGCCGCGATAATCCGCAAGAACAGCAGCCTGGCGGCGAGCGCCCACCACATCAGGGCACCAAAAACGACAATTAGCAACACCAGAAACACGGTGCTCTGCGGTTCCAGCATTCAGCACTCCGGTGGCCGACGCATTCCTGCCTCCCTGCGGTACGCACAACGACCGAGTTGCCCGCTGGGTGCCCGCCGCCGCACACCGACCAGGGAGCCGGACCGGACCGGCGCCATAGCTAGGCCGGCTCGGAGAGCAGCCCCACCACGAGTTCACGCGGCAGGCCGTGGGTCTCGTGCAGATACCGGAGTTCATCCTCGGTCGGCGGCGCACTGGACCGCCGCCGGGCTAGCACGGCCCGCCCGCGGGCCAGCAGCTCACCGAAGCGCCGCTGCTCGCCGAGGAGCACGCCGCTGACCTGCCCGGCATCGCCGTCCTGCCGGAAGTGCTCCATGGTCTGCCCGGTGAGGCGGGCCGGCAGGTCGCCGAGCGTCCGTGAGCTGTCGGCACGCCATAGCGTGGTCAGCGCGCGGCGGATCAGCCTGCGCAGCACGTAGCCACGGCCGGTATTCGACGGCCTTACCCCGTCGCCGATGATCACCACGCTCGACCGCAGATGATCGCTGAGCAGGCGCAGCGGCTGCTCGTCCGGGTCCCACAGGCTCCGGACCGTGCTCATCCACGGCTCGAGGAGGTCGGTCTCGAAGACTGACTGCTTACCCTGCAGGACGGTCAGCAGCCGCTCCAGGCCCATGCCGGTGTCTACATTTGACTGCACCAGCGGCTCCAGGCTGCCGTCGCCGAGGCGGCAGTACCGCATCATCACGTGGTTCCACAGCTCCACCCACCGCTGGTCGCTGCCGGGAGTCCCGTCCGGAGTGCCGCTGCCGGTCCAGACGAACAGTTCTGAGTCCGGGCCGCACGGGCCGGCCGGGCCGTTCGACCACCAGTTGTCATCTCGGGTCTGTTCGACAGGGACGCCAAGCTCATGCCAGGTTCGCAGCGCCTCCGTATCGAGGCTGACCTGCTCGTCACCGCCGAAAACGGTCGCATAGAGCTGGTCCCGGCCGATGCCGTATCCATCGCGAAGCAGCTCAAATCCCCACCGGAGGCTCTGCGGACCCCGGTAGTCACCAAGCGACCAGGAGCCCAGCATCTCGAAGACGGTCAGATGCGAGTAGTCACCTACCTCGTCGAGGTCGGTGGTGCGCAGGCAGCGCTGCAGGTTGACGAGCGGCGGCCCAGCGGATGCGGGCGCCCTTCCAGATACGGGATCAGCGGGTGCATACCCGAGGTGGTGAACAGCACCGGGTCACCCGCCGGCGGCAGCAGCGTGCTTCCGGTGATCCGCTGGTGCCCGCGTTCGCGGAAAAAGTCGATGAATGTCTGGATGGCCTGGTCGGTATTCACGGGATGATCCCTCCGGGGTCGGGCACCGGAAAGGCACCGCTGGCGCGGCCATGCAACGAAAGTGAGGTAAACGCACCGGCGATCCGTTTCCGGTCGCCGGCAAGTGTGGTGAAGGTCAGACAGCGGCAACCGGCGAGCTGATAGCTCGTCCGGCCGCGGCGCGGTGCGACATGACCTTCATGGCCGCCAGTATACGGACGGCACCCGCCCCGCCCGAAACTCTTATTGGCTGCGCCGCCGGAACGCCGGCGGCCGCCGCGTATTGGCTGCGCCGCCGGAACGCCGGCGGCCGCCGCGCCCGGCGCGGGGGCGGCGGGAGCATCTCGCGGCACGCATGGCGGGGCCGCCCCCGGGAATGCTGACTCTGGCCAGTGCGCCCGTTCCGCAAGGCTCGGCGGCAGCCCGACGGGGGCCAGCCTGACGGGGGCCAGCCTGACGGGGGCCAGCCTGACGGGGGCCAGCCTGACGGGGCCAGCCTGACGGGGGCGAGCCTGACGGGGCCAGCCTGACGGGCAGCCACAGGCTGACAAGGGGGGAAATGCGCGCCGGACCAAGGTCAGCAGCGCTCGCCATGGCGGCGCTGTCCTGCGCCATGGCCGCCTGCTCGTCCGGAGCAGGCAGCGCGCCGGCTGGCCCGCCGAGCGACGTGATCATCACCTGTACCGATAGCCCTTCAGACGCGCAGGCCGTGCAGCGCGCTATCGACTCGAGTCCCGCCGGGGCGGCAATCGGCATCAAAGGCGGGACCTGCCTGCTCACCAGCGGAATCACGCTGCTCGGCGACCGGACATACAGCGGAGGAAATACCACCGGGACAGTGCTCAGGCAGGACGCGGGCATGAGCTACGTACTCGCGTCGGCGTCCTACCGGCGGAATTCAGCGACGACCGGCAATCCCCTTGCCATCAGCGATCTGACCATCGCGTGCAATGGGTCCGGGACGACGGACGGCATCATCATCCTGAACTGGCAGGTCGACGTCGAGCACGTCGATGTGAACGATTGCGGCGGTTCGGGGATAGTGGACACCAGCACCACGGCAGCTGGCCGCGTGATCACGAACACCAGCGTGAACAGCCGTTTCGATAACAATTTCATCAGCCACAGCGGCGATTACGGATTCGAGGTGGCCGACACGAGGACCGCCGTCACCGACGGGTACCTGCAGGCCAACCAGATCGGATCATCCGGCAAGGACGCGATCTACCTGCAGACCGCCTCCGGCTGGGACATCTCAGGAAACCATCTGTACGGAGATGCCCAGGACGGCATCAACGCCATCAGCTTGTACGGGAGCACGATCGCCGATAACTACATCGAGGACTTCGGCGCCAGCCAGCACGCCGGGACCTGGTACGGGATCACCGGGACCGTACAGGGCAACGTCGGCTCGACGATCGCCCGCAACAAGCTCTCCAATGACCTGGGCGAGGGGACGGGCGCACGCTACGTCTATGTCGCGATCACTCAGGTACGCGGCGGGACCGGCTACCTGTCCGTTACCGGCAACGTGATCGTCGGCGCTGGGTCAGGTGATGTCGGGTTCGCGTTCAGCGGCAGTCCGGGCAAGCTGGTGGTGGCGTCGGCTGGCAACGAGGTCGCGGGCGTGGGCACGGTCCGCCGCAGCGGCCCCGGCGTGACCTTGACCAGCGGCAGCTGAGCCGTCAGGAGCCTCTCGCGTGATCGTGACGACGATCCTGTGGGGAGCCACCGGTCGCTGGCGGTCACGCGGGCGATGAGAGCCGGACGTCGCGCTCGCCCGCGTCGGCTGCCGCGAACGCCAGCAGCCGGCCGCCTTCCGCGATCACCGCCGCCGTTTCCTCGCCCGATAGCCGCGCGAAGGTCTCAACGTCCAGCGTCACGGCGTCGCGCCGCCGGGTGATCTTCCAGGTCGCCCGCCAGAATCCGTCGATGAGCACGGTGCCGCTTGTGCCGCCCTGGCCGGGCGGAAGGGGCACCCCGCGGTCGTGGGCGATGATCCGGCCGCGGTCGGCGTACGAGAGCAGGAGATGTTGTCGTACTCGGGCAAGTACCGCGGCGGCACGGGGGTCTGCGGATCCGGCCGCGGGGCGTCCGGCAGGTCGAAGTAGGCATTGCCCTGCTCGCCGCGGAACATGCGCAGTTGTGGCCGTAGCCGGTCGAAAACCTCGCCCATCCGGGTGAGGCCGCACCATGCCTGCAGGTCAGCGACAGTTGCGGGACCGAACGCGGCCAGGTACCTGGTGACGAGGTCCTCGGGCACCTGGCCCGGCACAACCCGGCGGCCAAGCCACGCCTCGGTCGTCGCGTAGGTGGCGAGGCCGGTTGTGCCCCAGATGCCGCGCGGCGGGACCTGCACTGTCGGCTCCAGATGGGTGACCGCGTAGGCCAGCGACAGCGGGTCGCTGCCTGGCCAGCGCGGCCCGAGCAGACGGCTCAGCTCAGCCCGGGTGCGGGGCCGCTCGGCGAGCAGCGCCCGGCCCGCTGCCAGCACAGCATCGAGGTCGGCGCCCGCGAGGTTACGGGCAAACGGGGAGCTGGCGAACCCCTGGTCAAGCACGGGCTTGAGCACGGCGCGAAAGTTCAGGCAGTCCGTGGCGGTGACCAGGTGGATGGTGTTGCGCATGACGTGGGTCCGCACGGCAGCGCGCTCGGTTATCAGCCGCGCGAGGTTGCTGGGTTCGAAGTCGGCCAACCGGGTCCACAAGCCGACATATGGCGCGTTGGGCGCCTGGGCCTGCATCCCCGCCAGGCGCTCGATGGCCTCAAGGGGCGTCAGGCTGGCCCGCTGCACCAGGAATTGGCGCTGGAGTACCGCCCGGTTGAGCGCGCGCCGTCCGAGCACCTGCTCGGTCAGCCCGCCCACAGCCCACCGACGTCCAGCAGCGGCGCCTGGCACGACGGGCCGTCCGCGACCTGCACGACCGGCTGGCCAGCGGCTCCGACGGTCACGATCATGGCCGAGCGCGTCCCGTACCCGTCGGCATGGACACAGGCCGCCGACAGATCGCCCAGCGGCTTCGCTGTTTCCGGGTCCGCGGCTTGCCGGCCCGCGGCTTGCAGCCGCGCCTGGCCCTGGCGAGTGATCGCACAAGACAGTGGCCAGTGCGCCGCGCACGTCGCCGTTCCCAGCCGCGAAGGCTGCCTTGATCAGCCCGGCGACGTGGCCCGCCTTGGCCGACTCAGGCAGCAGCGGCGCGTTCTCGAGGACGTATGTACCGGCCGATAGCTCGCGGGCGACCGGGCGGCTACCGCCGGTCAGGTCCACGTAGAACAGCGACTGGCGGTCCCCGGCCAGCAGCCAGCAGGGGTTGTAGTCGGCCGGATCCACGGTGGCACAGATCCAGGCCACGGCGGCCGCCGCGTCCCGATGGGCAGCGAGAGCAACCGGCAGTTCCCCGCGTGACCGTTTGGCCGGGTCCCTGCCTTGCGGCGAGGGCAGATTCGTCAGCCCGGCCACGACGCCGTACTCGTTTACCGCCAGCCACGTGCCCCCGGCGACCTCATCCCGGCCGCCGAGCACCCTGGGCCCGGCCTTGCGCAGCGTGGTGATCGCCACGGCCGGGCGCTCATACAGCTCGTCACGGTTGGCCGCGACGATCAGCGGCTCGGACGGCACGACCTTGAACAGCGCGATGAGCAAGCACACGGACCGACGCTACCGCCCGCCGGCCGCACAGCTTCCCCTGGCCACTGGCCGCCCGACCCTGCCGCTGCCAGACGCCAGCCTCGTCGCGCTGACACCCGCGGCTAACAGCAGGCCTCCCCCGGCTGTCATCCAGACCTGGATGCGGCCGGATGCCCTCTGGGCGCGGCGTGATCTGATGGCGGGGTGGACCGACAGTTGCGCAGCAGCCGGATGGCCGGGATAGGGACGACGATCTTCGCCGAGATGTCGGCGCTGGCGGTCACGACCGGCTCGGTCAATCTCGGCCAGGGCTTCCCTGACGTCGACGGGCCGCGAGCGGTCGCCCAGGCGGCCGCCGACGCGATCATGGCGGGGCGTGGCAACCAGTACCCGCCAGGGCCCGGCATCCCCGAGCTACGGCAGGCCATCGTAGATCATCAACAGCGGTTCTACGGCCTTGCCTTCGACCCCGCTGCGGAGGTGCTGGTAACCACGGGCGCCACCGAGGCCGTCGCATCCGCGCTGCTCGCGCTGGTCGAGCCGGGTGACGAGGTCATCGCGTTCGAGCCCTACTACGATTCGTATGCGGCCTGCGTAGCCATGGCGGCCGGCATCCGCGTGCCGGTCACGCTGCGGCCGCCCGACTTCAGGCCCGACCTCGACGCGCTGCGCGCGGCGGTCACCCCGCGCACCCGGCTGATCCTGCTCAACTCCCCGCACAACCCGACCGGGTCGGTCTTCACCCGCGCCGAGATGGAAGCGATCGCCGAGCTAGCGTGCGAGCGCGATCTGCTCGTGGTGGCCGACGAAGTCTACGAGCACATGGTCTATTCCGGCGAGCACGTGCCGATCGGCTCGCTGCCCGGCATGGCCGATCGCACCGTATCGATCAGCTCGGCGGGCAAGACGTTCTCGTTCACCGGCTGGAAGATCGGCTGGGTGACCGCATCCGCCGAGCTGGTGGCCGCGGTCACCAGCGTCAAGCAGTTCCTGACCTACGTCAGCGGCGGCCCCTTCCAGTACGCCGTCGCGGAGGCGCTGCGGCTGCCGGACGCTTATTTCGCCGGCATCGGCGCCGACCTCCGAGGTAAGCGCGACCTGCTCTGCGCGGGCCTGGCCGAGGCCGGCTTCGAGGTGTACGCCCCGGCGGGCACCTATTTCGTCACCACCGACATCAGGCAGCTTAGCGAGACTGATGGCGTGACGTTCTGCCGTGAGCTACCGCACCGGGCCGGCGTGGTCGCCATCCCGAGCGCCGTGTTCTACGACGACCCCGAAGCCGGGCGGACCCAGGTGCGGTTCGCGTTCTGCAAGCGGACCGAGGTCTTGCAGGAGGCGCTTGCCCGCATCACCGAATGGGCCAAGAACTCCTAAGGCCGGCCCCAGATGGACCTGCGGCACTGGCTGAGCAGCGGCGTCGACGCGATCGCCGGCTGGCAAGAGAGCTTCGCCCCGTTCGAGCCCGACGAGTCGCTGGCCATCAGCGAGGAGCGTTTTGCCAGCGCATTCGCTGAGTTCACGGAGCGATTGCGGGACAACTATCCGTTCTTCCACCCGTCATACGCCGGGCAGATGCTGAAGCCGCCGCACCCCGCCGCGGTGGCCGGCTACCTCACCGCCATGCTGATCAACCCGAACAACCACGCGCTGGATGGCGGCCCGGCCACCGCGCGGATGGAGAAGGAGGTGGTCGCGCAGCTGGCCGGGATGTTCGGTCTCGGCACGCACCTTGGCCACCTGACGACAAGCGGCACGATCGCGAACCTGGAGGCTCTCTATATCGCGCGTGAACTGCATCCGGGCCGGGGCGTCGCCTACAGCCAGGAAGCGCATTACACCCACGCGCGGATGTGCGGAGTACTCGGCATCGAGGGTGCCCAGGTCGCGGTGGATGGCGCGGGCCGCATCGACCTTGACGCGCTCGACGCAACGCTGGCCAGCGGCCGGATCGGGACAGTGGTCGCCACCGCGGGCACGACCGGCCTCGGCGCGATCGACCCGGTGCACGAGGTCCTCGCCATCGCCCGCAGGCACGGGGCACGGGTGCACGTCGATGCGGCTTACGGCGGGTTCTTCGCGCTGCTGGCCGGGCGCGGCCCGGCCGCGCTCGATGCGGCTCCGTGGCTGGCCATCTCCGAGTGCGACTCCGTAGTGGTCGACCCGCACAAGCACGGACTGCAGCCCTACGGATGCGGTGCGGTGCTGTTCCGCGACCCGGGTGTCGGCCGCCTGTTCAGGCACGACTCCCCCTACACCTACTTCACCTCAGACGAGCTGCACCTCGGCGAGATCAGCCTCGAATGCTCCAGGGCCGGAGCGGCGGCCGCTGCTCTCTGGCTGACGTTCCGGCTGCTGCCGCCCACCCCCGACGGGCTCGGCCGGGTGCTTGCGGCCTGCCGCCTGGCCGCGCTTGACTGGTCGGAACTGATCAGGGCATCGAGCGTGCTGGAGCTTTACCAGCGTCCCGAGCTTGACATCGTCTGCTACTTCCCGGCCACGCTGCCGCGCAGCCTTTCCGGGATCGACCGGGCGAGCGCGCTGATGCTCGCCGACGGCATGCATGATGAGGCCGACCCGGTGTTCCTCAGCACGCTCCGGGCGCCGGCGGGCGGATTCTCCCGGCGCCACCCTGACGTCGCGGTAGACCAGGACGGGGCCCGGATACTGCGCAGCGTCCTGATGAAGCCGGAGGCGCGAAGCCACGTTGCCGCCCTGCACGCCCGGGTCGAGAGGCTCGCATCCGCGGCGAGCACCGCCGCCGGCCCCGCCTGACAGCCAGGCCGCGGGTCGGCGCCGGGCGATCCGATCACCGAGGGGCGGGCGTCAGCTCGGTCGCGCTGGCGGCTTGGGCACGGGACGGGTTTGCCTGATCGGGTGATGGGCGCGAGTGGTGACGCAGGTGTCGAGGAAACCGTCCACGAGCCGGTGCGCACGGGCCGCGGCGGCAGCCGCCAGCCGCCTGGTCTGGCCGAGCACCTCATCGGGGCGCAGGCCCGCCCGGATGATGTCGGCATATCCGCCGTTGTCGAGCCAGCATTCAAGGACGGCAGGCGTGGTCTCCGGGTGGAACTGGACCGCGAGTGAGTTACCGATAGCGAACGCCTGCGGCGCCACGTCGGTGTGCGCCAGAGGGCGCGCGCAGCCGGCTGGTGCCAGCGGTCGTAGTGGTACTCGAACCAGGGCCCCGGCTCGATCAGGTCCGGGTAGCTGGTCTGGATCTCGTGCCAGCCGATCTCCGGCCGGTCGGCGGCCCCGACGCGGCCGCCGAGCGCGGCCGCGAGTGCCTGGCCCCCGAAGCAGATCCCGAGCACCGGGATGCCGCCTTCGTGCGCAGCGCGCAGCAGGTCAAGCTCCGGGGCCAGCCAGCTGCCGATCCGGTCATGGTCGTAAGCCGACCAGATCGCGCCCATCGGCACGATCACGTCGAAGGCGGCCGGGTCGGGGAAGCTAACCTCGACGCCAGGATCGTGGAACCGGTCCGCAGGCACGACGAGGAACTCGGTGACGTCGTAGCCGCGCTCGGCGAACCTCTCCCCCACTGACCCCGTCGGGGAACAGTGATCGTGCTGGATGAACAGGACGCGCACCGGACCTCCCGCCTCTCAGCGGCTGCTTGCCCGCACGGGGAGCCGCTTGACCCCATAGATGAAATAGATGAAGTTGGACAGAACGTACCCTCGGCTGGCCCGTCAGCTCGATGGTGTCCGGCCCCCGCACAGCAGCAGGCAGGCGACGTCCCGGCCGCCGATACGCACGATCCCGGCGTCTGCGCGCCGCGCTAGCGGCGGCAGGGTGGCCGGCCCGGTGGCGGTGCTGCCGTCAGCGTTCATGCTGCCCGCACTGTATGCCTATGTGACTGTATGCCTATGTGGCAGTCACGCCACCCCTTGTGATCGTCGAGCGCGAGGCTGGGCCAGCGGTCCCTGGCTGCGCTCATCGGCCGCGTGGCCTGCGGGCCGCCCGCTCGACCCGTTCCATCTGCGCGGTTAGGTGACCGGATGTTTTCGCGGTAGGCGCGGTCCCTCGCGGTGCGGCGAACTTCGGGTAGGCCCGGAACTGACCGATCCGGGCGATCCAGATAACCACCCACCGTGGATGTTCCTCACGGATCTGCTTAGCCACCCGCCAGCATGCGGCATCGTCATCCGGAGCAAGCGCAGCGTCGCCGTGCGGCGCGGGCTCGCTCATAGCGTCACCCCCTGGCCAGCCTCCTGCGTGACGGGGTTGGGGGTGGCCCGGCTTGCGGCCGACGGCACCCAGGATGCGGGCGCTACGCGTCGGCGGCCGGTGGTGCTGGGTGCCCGGCCGCCAGGCCCACACGTCGGTCAGGCCGGGCGGTTCGAGGTCCAGGGCGGCGAAGTAGCCGGCGATCTCATCGACAGTGCGGCCGGTCACGGTGGCGGCGTCCTGGTACGCGGCGGCGAGGCGGCTGATGAGAGCGGGACTGGTGCCGGTAGAGGTCCCCGACGATGCGATGAGGTAGCTGCCGGGTGCCATGGCCTGTCGGAACGCGGCCACGACCGTGTCAGCCTCGGCTGGCGGGATGAAGTGCAGCACGGCAGCGAGGATCACGCAGACCGGCTGCCGAAGATCGATCAGGTTGAGTAATTCGGGACTGGTCAGGATTGCGGCTGGCTGGCGCAGATCCCCGGCGATGACGGCGACGCCGGGACCGGCGGCCAGGATCGCGCGAGCGTGGGCTAGCACAACGGGGTCGTTGTCGACGTACGCCACGCGGGCGGCGGGGTCGGCGTGCTGGGCGATGTGGTGGATGGCCGGCGATGTGGGTAGTCCCGCGCCCATGTCGATGTACTGGCTGATCCCTTCCGAGGCCACAGCCGCCACTGCGCGGATGACGAACTGACGGTTTGCCCGCGCGACTTGAACGATTTCGGGGAACTCCGCCGCCACGGCGTCGGCGGCGTGCCTGTCGGCCTCGAAGTTGTCCTTGCCGCCAAGCCACCGGTCATACATCCGGGCGATGTTGGGCGCTCGGGGGTCGAGAGGCTGGCCATTGGCTGCCTGCGGCGGTGCGGAGGCACTATCCAGCACTGCTCGCAGTTCGTCCACGTCAGCGGTGACGACTGTATGCGGGCCGATGCCGGGAGACAGGCGACGCGCCACGTAGCGGACCCGGTCTCCCGTGACCTCCTGCCACACCCGGAACCCCGGGTACTCGTCCAACAGCGAAGCCAGCTCGAGGGAGCTGGGTACGCAGTCATCGGCTAAGCCGGCATCCGTGCTCGCGCTCTGGCGGATCATGTTGCCTCCTGTGCCTGACTGGTCACGAGCAGTTGACACCGGGGAGGCAGCCCATCGCGATGACACTGCAAGACATCTGAAGACATCTATGGACAGCATGAATGGCCGTGGATGAGGATTCATGGGAGGATCGGGTCATGGTCAATGAGCGGCTACGGCGATGCATGCTGCGGGCCGGGCTGGGCACCGAGGCGCTTGCGGAGACAGCGCAGGTGTCCACTAAGACAGTCGAGCGGTGGCTTCGGGGTGAGGTTATCCCGTATCCGCGTACCCGCTACCGGGTCGCGGCGATCCTGCAGGTGGACGAGAGCTACCTGTGGCCGGGGGTGATCGACCGGGCTGCGCTGACCGGGGCCGAGATGGTCGCCGCCTATCCGCGCCGCGCGGACGTGCCCGGTCATCTGTGGGCTGAACTACTGCGCCAGGCCGGGCGCAACGTCGACATGCTGGCCTTCGCGGGACTGTTCCTCACCGAGGAGCACCCGGACTGGACGCCGCTGCTGGTGGCCCGGGCCCAGGCAGGGGCGCGTGTCCGGCTGCTGCTGGGTGATCCGGACGGAGCGAATCTGGCTGCCCGTGACGGCGAATACAAGATTGGCGGCGGGGTCGCGGGCCGGGTCCGCGCCGTCCTGGCCCACTACCGGCCGCTGGCCGGGGTGGCGGAGATCCGGATGCATGACACCCCTCTATACAACTCTATCTACCGTTTCGACGACGAGATGATCGTGAACACGCACGTCTACGGGATTCTGGCCGCCTACACGCCCGTGCTGCACCTGCGCCGGGTCGACGGCGCCTACTTCGGCACTTACCTGGAGTCCTTCGAGCGGGTCTGGGGATCAGCACGACTGCTTGGCGACGAAGGGCCGGGAAACAGCGCGACATGAGCAAGAAAAAGAAGCGCGCCAGGGCACCACGGGTGGATTACTGGCGTGACCCGGCCGCGCCTAAGCCCACCAGCCGCAAGCCGTCCGCGAGCGTGATTGTCCGCAATAGTGCGGGCGAGCTGCTGCTGCTACGCCGGTCCGATTCCGGGCTCTGGACGATCCCCACAGGCGGACTGAAGAAGGACGAGACGCTGACGCAGTGTGCAGTCCGGGAATGCCGTGAGGAGACAGGCCTGGATGTCGAGGTCATGTCCTTGGCGGGCTTGTTCAGCGACCCGGGCCATGTGATCGCCTACGCTGATGGCGAGGTACGGCAGCCTGTCAATGCGTGCTTCGTGGCCGGGGTCGTCGGCGGGGGCTTGACAACCACAGACGAAGCAGCCGACGTTGCCTGGGTACCGCTCAGTTCGCTCGATGACTACGACGTTCACCCTTCTATCCGGCGGCGTATCGTGCACGGCCTTCAGGCTGTCACGATGCCATTCGTGGATTAACAGGCGGTAGTCCACACCGGCACCGGCCCGCAGTTACGCGGATCCTGACCTCGGTATTGACGTCGGTTTTGACCTTGACCTTTACCTTCTGCTGCTTGCCCGCCTGTCCGGTCGCGGCGGTTGGCTCCGACGTCCGTGGTGAGAGCGCCAGCAGGCGCCCGCGAGAGAGGATACGAAGATGAAGTACATGATCTTGACCTTTGCATCGCAGCAGAACTACGAGGAGATGGTTGGCCGGCCGTCAGCAGAGCCGGCCTGGACTGCCGAGGACTTCGCCGCGGTTGGAGCATTCATGCAAGCCTTCAGCCAGGAGTTGCTCGACTCCGGCGAGCTGGTGGAGACCCGCGGTCTGAGCGCTCCGGTGCACACCCGTCGGGTCGGGCTCCGCGAGGGGGTACCGGTAGTGACCGACGGCCCGTACGCCGAGGCCGAGGAGGTACTCGCAGGCTACTGGGTGGTGGAATGCGAAAGCTTCGACCGGGCCACCGAGATCGCTGCACGCCTCGCCACCTGCCCGGGGCCCGAGCAAGTCCGAACGCGTGCCTTCGCCGACGTGCGCCCCATCGACGAGCACCAGGCGGACTACGAGGGCTGAGGCCCCGAAAGGCTGGCGCGTTGGCTGCCACCGGCACCGAAGACCTGCTGCGTCGGCTCACGCCGCAGGTCCTCGGCGCGGTGGTGCGCCGCTACGGCAACTTCGACCTGGCTGAAGACGCCACTCAGGAGGCGTTGCTCGCCGCCTACCTGCAATGGTCGCGAGACGGCCTTCCCGAGAACCCAAAGGCCTGGCTCATCACCGTCGCGTCGCGTCGGCTGACCGACCTCCTGCGATCCGATCAGGCGCGCCGGCGGCGAGAGGAGACCGTGGCCCAGCGGGCAGTGGCTGAGACGCGGGAGCCTCCTGGCGGGGAACACCGATCGGCTGAACCCGACGACACCCTCATCCTGCTGTACATGTGCTGCCACCCGTCGCTGCCCATTGCGTCGCAGATCGGGCTGACCCTGCGCGCGGTCGGCGGACTGACCACCGCCGAGATCGCCCGCGCCTTCCTGACGTCCGAGGCGACCGTGACCCGGCGCATCACCCGATCGAAGCAGTCCATCAAGGACAGCGGCCTCCCCTTCGCCATGCCTGGCGCAGCCGAGCTGCCGAGCCGTCTCGACGTCCTGCTGCGAGTGCTGTACCTGATCTTCAACGAAGGTTACGCGAGCACCATGGGCACGAATCTGCAACGCGTGGACCTCGCCGAAGAGGCCATCCGCCTGGCCCGCACCCTGCACGCCTCGCTGCCCGACGACAGCGAGGTAACCGGGCTCGTCGCCCTCATGCTCTTGACCCACGCCCGGCATCGAGCGCGCAGCGGACCCGATGGAGCGCTCATTCCCATGTCCGAGCAAGACCGCAGCCTCTGGGACCGCGACGCCATCAGCGAGGGCGTCGGCCTCATTACTGCTGCCCTTCCTCGTGGACTGACCGGCCCGTACCAGATCCAGGCGGCGATCGCCGCAGTGCACGACGAAGCACCCAGCACCGAAGCGACCGACTGGCCACAGATCGTCGCTCTATATCGAGTTCTCCTTCGCCTCGACAACAACCCGGTCGCCGCGCTCAACCATGCCGTCGCCGTCAGCATGGACCAAGGCCCGCAAGCCGGCCTCGAACTGCTAAGACAACTGGAGTCCGACCCGAGGATCAACGCCGACCGCCGCTTCCATGCGGTGCGCGCTCACCTTCTTGAAATGACCGGTAACATCGCGGCTGCACGGGACGCCTACGCCGCCGCCGCCCGGCAGGCGGCCAATCTGCAGCAGCAGCGTTACCTTCACGGGCAGATCGCGCGCCTCGACACCGGGAAGTGACAGGGTCTGGCGCAGAAGCCGCTCAGTTGCGTCACCGATGGTGGATGGCCGACGGCGCGAACCGGACGGGAGCGATGTGAACGAGCAGGTTATAGGTCACCACGGCGATGGCCAGGTGCATGACCATGAGGACGGCGACCGCGTCGGCCGGCTGACCCCGGTAGAGGATGTAGAGGTCGGGCAGCCATAGGAACAGCGTGACCAGGATGGCCAGGCGGAAGAACAGCCACCGGGGCGCCGAGCTCACCCGCGTGACGACCGGCCACGCCGCGCTGGCGATGATCACGCCGATCACTGTCAGCTTGCCGTAGTCGGAGAACTGGAAGTGCACGTATCCCTTGGTGCCAGGGAAAATGACCTCGGCGATAAGGACCAGGATCGCGTCGGCCGCCAGCGACCCGGCGATCGACGCGACAGTGGCCAGCAGGACGCGTCCGGCGGGAGGCTGGCGGTGCTGCGGAGCGAAGTCCAGGCGGACCAGCGACATAGCCTGATTGAGCATGGCGCAAGGATATTAGCGCCGAGCCGGGAAACCGGCCACTCCTGAGGTAAAGCCTCACGTCGCCGAGTGTCCGGTTGTGGATAACGCCGCAGTGGCTATCCAGCGCCGCCGCGCCGGAGTGTGCTGCGTTGCGAGGGGTACCCGCAAGAATCCTGCCGCGGTTTGAGGCAACGGGTGACCGAGCCGTTCGGGACCTTGGGCATGCCGCGCTGGCGGAACCCGGGATCTTTCAGGGTTGCCCCGCAATCCCGAAGCTCATGCTGAGCCCACGCTCAGGCCTGATCTGCACAATCATCGTTGGGCGCGGGTAAAACTTTCCGTTGCCCGCAGACCACGCGGACGGTGAAGCGAATGCGCAGGCGCGCGAGACGGGCGATCAGGCGACGCGAGCGACTGACCAGCGCGGCGTGGCTGGCGGAGCCTCTTGCTCTCGTCGTGACGGTCAGCGCCGCGATGTGGCCGATGGCGGCCGCCGGGCCGACAGCCGTCACGCCTGCGGCGCAAGTGACCGTTACCCGCTCCAGCGGGACGCCCGCCGTCGGCGCTCTGTTCTCGATGAGCGGCGGCAAGCTCCGCACGCACTTTTGCACCGCGAGCGTCGTCCACAGCCCAGCCGGGGACCTGCTCGTCACGGCCGCCCACTGCGTGAAAGGCTATTCGGCCGCGGCCCCGGCCGGTCTCGCGTTCGTGCCCGGCTATGACAACGGCATGAGTCCCGTGGGGATCTGGACGGTCACCCGCATCTTCGTCGATCCGGCCTGGGCGGCCACGGCTGATCCCGACGACGACGTCGCATTCCTCATGGTGGCGCAGCCCGGCAGCACCACCACGATCGAAGATCTCACCGGCGCCGAACGCCTGGGAATCGGTCAGCCGTCCAGAAGCATCGTGCGCGTGATCGGCTACCCGGACACCCGAGATCAGCCGATCAGCTGCCAGGACCGGATCAGCGCGGTCAGCTCCAGCCAGCTGGAGTTCGACTGCGATGGCTACACCGCTGGAACGAGCGGCAGTCCCTTCCTGATCGGCGTGGACACGGCCACCGGTGCTGGAACAGTGATCGGCGTGATCGGCGGATACGAGCAGGGCGGAGACTCTCCAGACGTCTCCTACGCCCCCGCGTTCGGCCAGAACGTGCAGGCGCTATACGACACCGCCGTGTCCCAGGGCTGACGCCGCTCCGCTGGCTGTCCGGTTCACCGACCACCTTACGGGCGGCCGTGGCGCCATTGCGGTTTGCGTTTGTCGAGGAAGGCGCGTGTCCCCTCACGGGCGTCCGGCAGCTGGCTGGTGGCGGCCATAACCTCGACGGCGTAGGCGTACGCCTTCGGCTGGTCAAGGTCGATCTGCGCGTAGAGCGCCTGCTTGCCGATGCCCTTACTCTCCGCCGAACCGCGCGTGACGCGCTCAAGGAGATCATGCACGGCTGAGTCGAGTTGCCCTTCGGGCACGACCCGGTTGACCAGCCCCCAATCCAACGCTGTCTGCGCGTCGATCACGTCACCGGACAGGGCCATCTCCGTGGCCCGTTTCCGCCCTACGTTCCTGGCAATGGCCACCATCGGGGTGTGGCAGAACCAGCCGCCTTTCCCGCCCGGGGCGGCGAAGCCGGCGTTCTCGCTGGCCACGGCGAGATCGGCGGACGCGACCAGCTGGCAGCCTGCCGCCGTGGCGAGGCCGTGCACCCGGGCCACCACCGGCTGGGGCACCTGCTGCATGAGGGTCATCAGCTCGGCGCAGGTCATCAGCAAGGAACGGGCCGCCTGCAGGTCCGCGTCGGCGACGTCGGCGAGGTCGTGTCCCGCACTGAAGACCGGCCCGTTTCCCGCCAGGATGATGCCCAGGGCGTCGCTGTCCCCGATCTCACGGAACGCTGTGATCAGCTCGTGCATGTGATCCAGCGACAGGGCGTTGCGTCGCTGTGGCCGGTTCATCGTGACGGTCGCAAAAAAACCAGACCGTTCGACCAGGACGTTCTCGAACCCCATAGTGGCCTCCTCCTTCAGATCGAGCTTACGTCGGCTGAGGCCGATGGCCGTAGCCGCGGCGCTGCCGATCGGCGGCCCATGGCGGGGACAGCGGGCTATCGCGTGCCCGACCCAGGCGGATACGCTGCTTGTACGCCTTCAATTCCGGTTGGCGGGCCCGGGCGGCTGCCCCGTACACCTAATCGCCGCCTTGCCCGGGCCGGCCCTTAGCTCACGGACGGGCAGGCAGGTGCCAGCAGAGCCGACGGCGGTGGCTTCGGCGCAGAGCAGGGCCCTGGGCATCGCAACGCTCGTCGCTTGGCTGTGCACGGCCGGCATTGGCGCGTACATGCTCGGCACGCTGGTATCCCGCGGCGGCCTGCGCCAGCAGCGTGCGGTCAGGGATGGCCTGTCGCCGAAGGTATTGTTCGGGCATTTCGGCCTGGCCATTTCCGGGCTGGCGGCGTGGGCGAGTTATCTGGCGACGGGCTGGGAGCCATTGGCGTGGTCGGCGGTCGGCTTGCTGGTGCTGGCGATCGGGCTGGGCATCTGCACCGTGATCCTGTGGACTCCCTACCCCCATCGCCCCGCCGCAGCCGGGGCAGGCCCGCGCACCGATCCCGCCGGAGCCGGCGCGCCCGCTGATCCCGGCGGAGCCGGTCCCGCTGGCGGTATGGTCAGCGCGCCAGCAGAGAAACTCTTGACCAGCCACGTCACCGACGAGATGCTCGCCAGGGCGCTCACCGACGACGTGCTCGCTGGCGAGCTCGCCGACCTGGTCATCGCCGGCTTGCCCGCAGACCCATCCAGGTTCGCGCGGAAGCCGAAAGGCCACATGACAGCGGCCCTCATCCCGGTCGGTCACGGTATGGCCGCCATGGCGACTTTCGTTCTCGCAGTGGTCACCACGGCAGGCATCAGATGAGCCGCTTCGCTCGTGTTCGGAAAGCGGGCCCGCGATCGCCGCCAGGCAGCCGCGTCTATAGCCCGGTTTGGGCAGGCAGCCGCCCCGAGTTAATCGCTGCGATGAACATGTCGTAGTCCCGCTCGTTCTGGTCAGCGTAGGCTGTCGCGAAGTTCGCGAGCGCCTGGTCGAACGCCTCCCCTTTGCCCAGGTAGGACGCGATCGCTATTCGATCTCCCCACCGAGCGTGGGCCCGGGCGAGAGTCGCTCCGCAGATCCGCGAGTACAGGGTGGCGCCCGGCACGAGCATGCGGTCCACGTCCGCGCTGCCCTTCCAGTCCTGGAACTGGCGGACGTAGTAGTCGCGACTCACGCCGTCGAGTCCTCTGATGCGCTGCCAGCCCAGGAAGATGTCGGTCGCCGCCTGCATCAGCCGCTGCCCAGCCACGACCCGCTCCCCGTGGTGCGAGTAGGTGCTCTTGCTCAGGAAGCGCTCGAGCACCGACGCCTGCGCCTCCTTGATCTGCAGGAACAGCGGGTCGTTATGGTCGCGGCCCAGCATCAGCATGATGTAGCAGCGGGTCCCGACGCTGCCCACGCCCACGACCTTGTGGGCCGTGTGGACGTAGCGGTACTCCTCGATGGGGTGGTGCTGGCGCCCGAGCGTGCGCCGGTAGGAGCTGAGCAGCTTCTTGATGAGCGGAGTGGGATTCTCCCATTCCGACCCGGGCACTATCAGGTCCTCGATCGGAATGATGAGCGGAGGGTCGGCGACGATCCGCAGCTCCCCGTCGATCTGGTCGGCCCGCTTGGCAAACACCCGGGTGCTGTCGCGGGTCCTCGCCTTGGCCACCATGTCCTGAGTGACCTGGGCCTCGTCCTTGCCGACCCGTTTGACGCGGACCTCCTTCTGGACCAGCTTCAGCAGCATCCCGGCTTCCAGATGCTCATACCAGGCCTCCAGGGACCTCATCCCGGCGATCTGGCGCATGCGGATCCGGTACTCCTGGACGCCGGCGATCACGATGGCGCGCCGATCGGCCGGGGCGAAGCCGCGGTCACGTCCCATGACCTCGAAACTGGTCGCGAGGCGCTTGATGTCCCACTCCCATGGGCCGGGCAGGGTCTCATCGAAATCGTTGATGTCGAAAAGCATCCGCCGCTCTGGCGAGCCGAACAGGCCGAAGTTCGACAGGTGCGCGTCACCGCACAGCTGCACGGTGACGCCGGAATTCGGGGTACGGGCCAGGTCGGCCGCCATGATCAGCGCAGCGCCCCGGTAGAACGTGAACGGCGAGACCAGCATCCGCCCGTAGCGGATCGGGACGAGCATGGGAACCCGGCTGTGCGCTTGCTCTTCGAGCCAGGCGATCGGATCCCGGCGGTCCGGAGCGGGCTCCCACCGTCCGTGGCTCGATCTTGGCGTTTCCTTGCGCGCGGCCAGGCCGCGGGCGAGACGCTCATCGACGGTCAGGTGCGCCCGTCGCCACGCTGACGCGAACGGGGCGGGCCTCGCCTGCGGGTCTGCGGCCAGCGAGGTCTCATCGAGCTGCGAATGTTCCACCATGATGCCTCCGGCCGTGCTCAGCTCCGCCGATCGCACGGGCGGCGCGGCCGACGGTCAGGCGGTCGTCGCGTGGCGGTCCTGTCGTGCCGTTCTCGCAACCTCGGCTATCCATGAGCGTAAACGAGCCCTCCGCAGGCGGTCAGCCGCGGTGGCGCTCATATGTACTCTCGCTTCCGCATCCAGACGAGCGTGACCCAGCCCCAGATGGGCGGCAGGTACGAAGTGAACAGGCGCTGGATGAAGACCGCGGCGGTGGCATCGGACTCCGAGACACCGGCCGCCGTGAGGCCGAGGATCAGGCCCGCCTCCACCACGCCCATGCCGCCGGGCGACGGCGAGACGCCTCCGACGATCGCGGCCAGGGTGATGACCACGATCAGGGTGGGAAGCCGGAGATGGTCATCGAAGGCACGCAGGGAAACGGACAGGGCCATGGCCACCGCCAGCTCCTGAGCGAACGAGCCGCCCATCAGCAGTACTAGCTTGCGCGGGGTGCTGGCCACGTCTTTGAGGTTGGCCCAGATGTCGCGCGCCTTCGGACGCACCAGCTCAGACGCCATCCGGCGGAGCCTGGGCACGGCCAGGGCCAGGCCGGCCGCCACGGCGACCACCACGACGACGGCCAAGATGATCCAGACCAGCTTCGAATCCCCGCCCGATTCCGGGGTCACCTCGAGGTGGAGGGAGCCCCAGGCGAACGGCAGCGACACGAGGAACAGCACGATGGAGCCGATCCAGCTGGCGCTGGCCACGATGGCGCCAGAGCTCAAAGCCACCGATGCGTCGTAGCCCTGCTGCTGGTAGAAGCGCACCCGGGTCGCGAAGACCGCGGCGGTCCCGCCTGCGAGTGCGCTGAACGCGTTGGCGACCTCGACAGCCAGCACGCGCCCGAACGGCAGCGGCCCGGCGATGCTGCCGATGCATTCGACTGCCGACGCCACGTAGGCCAGCTGCGCAAGGACGAGCGCCGCGATGACCCAGAGCCAATTGGCGCCGATCACAGTGTCGAAGGACCTGGAGACGTCGATGAGTACGCCGATGAGGGCCCAGCCGCCGATGAGGGTGCCGACCATCATGATCAATGTCGGCCAGCTCACCCGGCGCGGCTCCACCAGCTTCGGCACGTCGATCGACTTGGCCCGGGCGGCGCGCTGACGGACATCCGCCAAGAGCCCGCGCTCGCCGCGCAGGCTCCGGATGAGCGCGGGATCGAGCCCGGGCTTGCGCAGATGCCGCAAGGCGCGGGCGAGCACCTCGGGATCCAGGCATCGGGCCGCGGAGCCGGCGGCCCGATCGGCGCCGACCACCACCGCCGTAGCCGCTATGGCACCGGCCAGGTCCCGATCGAGCTGGTCCGGCGACGCGTTTGAAACCGCGTTACGGAAGTCCGTCACCACGATGGTCTGCGCGGCCGGGTGGACAAGCAGAACGTCACCGCTGATCGCGCCGTGGGCGATGCGCGCCCGCCGGAGAGTCAGCAGCTGACGATAGAGGTTGTCCAGGCTGACGTCACTGACGTCGGCGGCGTCAGCCTCAGACAGCGCTGTCCCGGCTGGCAACCGGCAGACCAGCAGTGCGTCCTTGGACGGTCCCGCAGTTCCCGCCTCGACGACCTCGGGCACGGCGACGCCCGCCTGGCCAGCCCGCACGGTGAGGTAGGCCTCGTGCTCGACCTGCTGAAGCCGGGTAAAGGTGAGGCTCGGCCCGGAGTCCCGGTAGAGGAAGAACCGGCCTGTCTTGGTGAGGAGCTTGGCATCGGCCGCGTCCCGGCCGTAGACGGCTATCCCGATACGCTGACCGGGCGAGTCAGGCTGGCCCGCCTCGGTTGCCTCGTACTTCGCCACCCCCCAGGCCTGGCGCGCCGCCGGCTGCACGTTGCTCGCGTGGATACCTAGCTCGTCGAGCAGCAGCCGGACATCATCGGTCGACGGAAGGCCCAGCGGCGAGCCGAAGATGAGCCGGACCAGCGCCGTGACCCCCCAGCCGATGGCCAGGCTGCCGAGGACGTTGACGGGCAGCCCGTGACCTCCGACAGCCGAGGCCATGGCCACCAGGGCTATGAAGAGCTCGGTGAGACGCTGCAGGCCGCGCGCCAGGTAGGGCAACGCTGCCGTTGCTACCGCCATGAAAAGAGCAATCTGCAGGACCGGGAAACGCAGGTAGTAGCCGTTAATCACGATTCCGCTCGGCCGCCCGCCGTTGCTTCCGAGCAAAAGGACGAGGATCCCGCTGACCGCCGCAGTACCGGCCGCGCTCAACGCGATATCGCGCGCGATCACCCAGCGGCGCGCGATCAGGGCCAGCGCCAGCAAGACGATGATGACGCCAAACGAACCAAGGTCGTAGACCACCGTGACAAGCCAGGTGATGCTCCGCGGCGGCGGATGGATGACCTGGATGATGGCCCGGTCGACCCGGGAGTTGAAACGGATGAGGAGGAGGCAGCACAGGAGGGCGAGAACGGCGCCGACCAGGCGCGCTCCGTCGCTTCCGCGCCGGCGCCGTTGCCCGTCCCCGACCGGGGCGAACATGACCGAGCGCCAGTCCCGCAGCGGATGCTGGCCGGGCAGGGAGCCTACGCTCTTGACGGTGTCTTCAACCATACCGGGCCAACTCCCGTCCGGAATTCACCTGGTCACCGTCTAACGCCGAGAATACCGGCGGCAAGAGCGCGTATCCGCTTACCACAAGAAGCGCTTGTGGTTCTAGGAGCCTGAAAGAGTTCATCCACAAGGGTCTTCCTGCTGAGCTGCTTGACGCGGTCAAGGTGAATTTCAGATTGCTGGGTAGCTTAAGCGGGCTGCTGAGCTGCGGCGTATTTCTACGGCGAGATCACTCGTATCTTCGCAGACGAAGCAGCACCTTGCCCACCAGGACCGGAGCAGGCGAACCAGTGCCGGGGCACTGACCAGCAGCCAGGCACTGACCAGCGGCCGCGCCAGCCCGCCGGCCGCTACAGGGCGGCTGCGGGGGCCGCGTCGAGAGCCTCGATGGTCTGGGCAAAGGCGACGATCTGGCCGTACATCAGCCGCATGTCGAGCTTGTCAAGGTCGAGCAGCTGCGGCCGCTGTGCGTCCCCTGCTTGCAGCAGGTAGGTGGGAATCGGGCACAGCGAGACCGTGCCGAGGCCGGCCGCGTACAGCGGCGCTCCCTCCCCCAGGTAGAGCGGAAAGGCTCCAGGCCGCACGGTGGCCACGGGATGGTCCGGCCAGCCGAGCCCGTTGACGGCGGCGACCGCGGCCAGATACGCGTCCTGCTCCGCGTTGGCCGGGCTGGTGATGTCCCGCTGCATGGTGTAGGTGGTGCCCCACTCCGAGCCGCCGGTAGGCACGTACTGCCCTGTCACGGGGTCGTTCGTCCACATCGTGGCACCGAGGTGCTCGACGGTCACGCCGAGCGTGGCAGCCTGGTAGATGTCCGGGTGGTCGAGCATCCACACGCTGATGGCGTCGTTGCCGACCTCTTCGTTCTTGGGATTCGGGATCGCCTCGGTGAACTGCGGCAGTTGGAAGTGCCCGGTTACCAGAGCGAAGTACATGTCGTTATTGCGCGCGGGAAGGCCTGCCAGGTGCCGGGCGAGTGCGATGAGCCCGAGCCCGCCGTTCTCCTCAATGGCGTTCGGCCCGTCGGTGTGGGTGTTGATGATGATGTTCTCGCCCGTGTTCCCCGAGCCTTTCAGCCGGCCCCAGACCGTCTCGGTCGCGGCGCCCGCGGTGATATCGGCGGTGAGCACGAGCGTCGCGCTCGCCTGGCCGCTCACGGCGAGCCCGGACAGCTTGGTGCCGGTCGAGTCGCCCACCCAGACCGCCGGGCAGCCTGCATCGCCTGCCGCTGGCAGGCCGGATGCCGACGGATAAGCCGAAGTAAACGGGTTGTACTGGTTGACGACCTCGTCGTCGGGCATCCCGGTCCAGGCGCAGACCACGCCGAGTACCCCGGCGTTCCTCGCGTCCAGCAGCGAAACCGGCTCGAAGATGCCCTGCCAGGCCGGATGCGTGAGCGCGGCAGCGTAGGCCGAATAGTCCGCGGCGGCCTGAGCGGAGGTCCTGCCCGGCTCGTAGCCACCGGTGGCCGTCTGGCCCAGATCCAGCGAGAATACCGACGGCGCGGTCCGCACGAGGGCGATCCCGCCGCGGGCCGGTGCCCAGAATGCTGATGTGTAGGCGGTGGCGGGCGGGTAACTGCCGAGATCAACGAGAGTCCCGGTCACGCCGCCGGGGGGCGTCTGCCCGGAGTACGGATAGTAGTAGGTGAGCGGGACCGGGCCCGACCGGCCCACGGTCGCCGGAACGCTCACCCGGAGGGCGAACTCGCGGGCCAGCCAGCGGCTGAAGGTAAGCCGGTCGGTCCGGATGCTGAAGCCAGGTACCGCGGAGAGCTCCTCAGCGAGCCAGTCCACGTAAGCCGCGTGACCGCGGCTGCCCGTGTACCGGGTCCCGAACCGGACAAGCTGCTCCTCCCATCCGCGCACCTCCCGCAGGCTGGGCATGCCCGTGGCCGCGCTGCTGCGCCGGGATGCACTACCGCGCGTGGCCGCTAACGCGTCCGGCGCACCTGGGCCGAGGGTGCCGGCGGCGAGAACGCCCGCGGCGGTGGCTCCCGCGCCCGCGAGGAAGTGCCGCCTCGGCAAGCAGGGTCCCCGCGGCGCACCGCCGTGTCCGGCATCGCTGGAACCGACTGGGTCACTGGCTCTGCTGCTCACTCTCGCTCCTCACTGGATTCTGGCGCTACACGCGGAACAGCGGATACCGTCAGTCGCCGCGCATAAGCATCATGCTCCGAGATCGGCGCACCCGACAGATGCGCTTCGTCGTCGACGCCGGCAGGTGCCAGGATCACGGGCAGTGCGTGCTCGCGGCGCCTGAGGTCTTTTACATCGACCCGGATACGGCCAAGCTGGTCGCACGTCGCCACTGCCACCGGAGGTACGAGATGACCGCGCCGAGAATGTGCCTGATCATCAGCGAGAACTGGACCCTGACGTCCGGCCGCGACCTGCCGAGCCTGGTGCGCTGGGCACGGGAGGCCGAGGATGCCGGGTTCGACTCGGTGATGATCAGCGAGCACATCGTGCTCGGCCCGTCATCCGGCGCGCGCGGCATCATGCCCAACCCCCGCCAGTACGCCCTGCCAGGCAACCAGGACCCGGCGACACCGTGGCCGAGCTCGGTCGTGCTGCTGTCGGCGATCGCGGCGGTCACCGAGCGGATCAGGCTCGTCGCCGGCGCCGTCATCGCGCCGTTGCGCCATCCGCTACTGATCGCCCGCGAACTCGGCTCGCTCGACCTGCTGAGCGGCGGCCGGCTCGTCGTGCTGCCGACGGTTTCCTGGCTGGCCGACGAGTACGAGGCGCTCGGCGTACCGTTCCGGTCCCGCGGCGACCTGCTCGACGAGCATCTCCAGGCCTGGGCCACGCTGTGGCGCGACACCCCGGCCTCGTACGCGGGCCGCCATTACTCATTCCGCGACGTGTATTTCGAGCCGAAGGCCTTCCGGCCTGAGGGGCCGCCGCTGTGGATCGGCGGCACCGGGATGCACCGCCGGATGACCGAGCGCGTCGTCACCTATGCCGCCGGTTTCAGTCCGCTCGGCCTGCCGAGGCCCGAGGAGATGGCCCGGCTCGACGCGGCCATGCGGGCCGCGGGCCGGGACCCCGCCGCGCTGGAACTCGTCGGCGGCCCCGGGGTCACCTTCCCTGATCGCGACAGCGTCGCCGACCTCGGCCAGGCCCTAGCGACAATCCCGCCGCAGATCACGGCCGGCTTCAGCACGTTCTGCATCAAGCCCTCGCAGTTCACCGACGATCCGGCCGACGTGGGCCGCCTATGCCGCGAGATCATGCGCCGGGCCGACGGCCTGCTGCCCTGAGCTCACCCTGGCCAATACCTGGGGCGCCGATCCGACGTCGACTGACGTCCGCTGCCGCTGACTGGCGCGCGGACCGGCGGCGGGCACTCAGGCCACTGCCGCGGCGGCCTCAGCTAGCAGGCTGGCCGATCGACGCGGGCGCTCCGGTGCTGGCCGCCTCGTCGGAGGTGACGGCGCGCAGCCACGAGGTGACGGTCGTGCCCGCGCCGGGCGCTGAGGAAAGGTCGACGGTCCCGCCAGCCTGCCTGACGATGCCGTACACGCTGGCGAGGCCGAGCCCGCCGCCCGCGGCGAAGGGCTTGGTGGTGAAGAAAGGCTCGAGAGCGTGCTCGAGGACCTCAGGCTCCATTCCCGCGCCGGTATCGCTGGCGCTCACGCATACGTAATCGCCTGGCGCAAGGCCCGGGTGCGACAGCGTTTCGCTGCCACTGATCGTCACGTTCTTCATGGCGATCGAGAAGGTGCCGCCGTCCGGCATCGCCTCGCTGGCGTTGATGGCGAGGTTCAGCAGGACCTGCTTAACCTGACCAGGGTCGGCCAGCACGGGCCATAGCCCCGGGGCAGGACTCAGGCGGAACTCAACGTGCTCGCCGAGCGTGCTCCGCAGCAGCTCTTCAATGCCGGTGACGACCTGCCTAAGGTCGACGAGTTCGCTGCTGACCATTTCCTGCCC
Organism: uncultured Actinomycetes bacterium; assembly: GCA_963774825.1. Lineage (GTDB taxonomy): Bacteria > Actinomycetota > Actinomycetes > Streptosporangiales > Streptosporangiaceae > DATBGO01. The sequence goes on from CAVZGW010000007.1 coordinate 125,377, forward strand.
GGCCGCCTCGAGTAGCTGATGGACCAGCCGGTTCGCCCGGCTGCCCGCATGCTGTATTTGCTCGGCGTTGCGGCGGACACCATCCCAGCCATTGCCGGCGATACTTAGTCCTGGCCGGTGCGCTGCTTTCTCACGGATGGACGCGGCGGATTTGAGCATGGCGCCGACCTGGTTATTGAATTCATAGGCAGCGCCGGCGGCCAGCCTGGCCAAGGCTCGCCATGCGCTGCCACCGGCGCAGCTGTGCCTCGAGCTGAGCCAGCCGCGCCCGCTGCGCGGCCTCGGCGACGGCCCGGCGGATCACGGACGGCAGCCGCGCGGGCCGGTCCTTCAGGACGTAGTCGGTGGCCCCCTGCTTGATGAGCTCGACCGCTGACTCGTCGCCGAGCACGCCGGACATGATGATGAACGGTATCTGCGGGCACTGCTCCTGCGCGATCGCAAGAGCGGTCGCGCCAGAGAACCCAGGCAGGGAGAAATCGGACAGGACCACGTCCGGGCTGAAGGCGGCAAGCTGCTCCTCGAACGCCGCCCTCGTATCGACGACGGTAGCGGTGAAGCCGACGCCCTCCCTGGTCAGCAGGCGCTGCGCGAGCTCGGCGTCCCTTGGATCGTCTTCGAGAATGAGAATGCGCAGCATCTCGCGTCCCGCTGAGTTCCCGTCACTCATGGATGTCATCCTTGGTCCGGTAGTTGGATGAACTCGGGTGCGGGCTCGTTCAGGAGCAGCCAGAACGCGCCGAGGGTGCGCACGACGTCGGCGAAGTCGGAGAATTTCACTGGCTTCCGCACATACGCATTGGCGCCGCCCCGGTACCCGGCCAGGACGTCTTCCTGCTCCCTGGAGCCGGTGAGGATGACGACGGGGATCAGCCGGGTCCGCTCGTCGGCGCGTATCCTGCGCAGCACCTCCAGGCCGTCCACCTTAGGCAGCTTCAAGTCAAGCAGGATGAGGCCGGGAAGCGGCACTCTGGCCACGTCATCAGGGAAGAGATGCTCCAGGGCCTCGGCGCCGTCGTGGGCGACAACGACCGGGTTCAGGACGTTGCCACGTTTCAGTGCCCGGAGCGTCAGATCCACGTCGTCGGGGCTGTCCTCGACCAGCAGGATGGACCGGCCGCCCGTCATGCGAGGCCCGCAGTGCCGAGGGCGAAATAGCCGGTCCGGCCTTCTTTGACCGCTACGATCCCCGAAAGCTCAGGCCGCAGGAAACCACGCCCGGCCTGAATATCCGCACGCGACGGTTGGCCCACGGCGACACCCCCCATGCCGGCCCGAACCCGAAACCAGAAACTGTACGCTGCCACGCATTACACGGCCAGAAATCCCGTGGCCTCTGGTTATCCGACGCCAGTATACACTCGGGCGGGCCGCGTCATATTGCAAGGATAACGGGCTGGTTGAAGCAGTTTGACTAATAGCTCCGTTACGACGTCTTATCACAGATGATCGTGCAATTACTTCGGGACCTTTGGCACTCCCCGGCATTGGGTGGTGTGGGGCAGCGTTTAATGTGGTAAGTACATCACGGAAATCCGCTGTAACGCCCGAATCGGGGAGAAGACGCGCAGATGGACAATGCTGTGACGGGCCTGACGGATGCGGCGGTCGGTCCGGAACTGGCGAAGGCGCCGACGGGCATCGAGGGGCTTGACGAGATCACCGGGGGCGGGCTGCCCAGGGACCGCGTGACGCTGGTGGCGGGCAGCGCGGGAGCGGGTAAGACGCTGCTGGGACTGGGGTTTCTGGTCGCGGGGGCCAGGGAGTACGGCGAGCCTGGCGTGCTGCTGACCTTCGAGGAGTCGGCAGCCAAGGTCACCGCCGACGTGCGCTCGCTCGGCTTCGACCTCGACCAGCTGCAGCGGGACGGGCTGCTCACGGTGGTCGCCTTCCAGGTAGAGCCGACCGAGATCGTCCCGGCCGGCGAGTTCGACCTCGAACCGCTCTTTCTGACCCTCGACGACGCAATCAAGCGCATCGGCGCGAAACGGGTCGTGCTGGACACCGTCGAGGTGCTGTTCGGCGCGTTTGGCGACGACTCGATCGTGCGGGCGGAGCTCAGCCGGATGGCGCGCTGGCTCGAGGACCGTGGCGTTACCGCCGTCGTGACCGGGGAGCGCGGCGACAAGAGCCTCACCAGGCACGGGATCGAGGAGTACGTCTCGGACTGCGTGATCGCGCTCGACCATCGAGTGCGCGAGGGCATTTCCACCCGGCGACTGCAGGTAGTCAAGTACCGCGGCTCGGCGCATGGCACCAACGAGTACCCGTTCCTGATCTCCGCCCGCGGCTTCACAGTGCTGCCGATCACCTCGGTCGCCCTCAACTACGGGGCCTCCGAGGAGCGGATTTCGATGGGCATCCCGCGCCTCGACCACATGCTGGGCGGCGGCATCTTCCAGGGGTCGACCGTCATGGTGAGCGGGACGGCGGGCACGGGCAAGACCTCGCTCGGCGCTCATCTGGTGAATGCGAGCTGCGACCGCGGCGAGCGGGCGGTGTGGGTGCTGTTCGAGGAGTCACCTGATCAGGTCCTGCGTAATATGCGGTCGGTCGGGCTCGACCTGCGGCCGTGGGTCGACGCGGGCTTGCTCTACCTGTGGGCCGCCCGGCCGTCGGCCTTCGGGCTGGAGACCCATCTAGCGGCGCTAGCCCAGCTGATCGACCAGGTGGCGCCGTCGGTGGCAGTGCTCGACGGGATCAACAGCCTCACCCACGGCGCCTCCGACTCGGAGGTGACCTCGATGGTGATCCGCCAGCTCGACCTGCTCAAGTCCCGGGGGATTACAACCCTGGCGACCGCGCTTGGCCATGGGGAGGAGGCGAGCACGGTGAACGTGTCCTCGATGGCGGACATCTGGCTGCTGCTGCGCAACGTCGAGACCGACGGTGAACGCAATCGGCTGTTGTTCGTGCTGAAGTCGCGGGGCTCGGCCCATTCGAATCAGGTCCGGGAGTTCGTGCTCACCGACCGCGGTATCGAGCTGGTGGATGTGTATGTCGGCCGGGCCGGGGTGCTGGCCGGCTCCGCCCGGCTGGCACAGCAGGCCGCCGAGCGCGACGCGCGGCTGCGGAAGGCCGATGATCTGGGCCGCCGACGGCGTGAGCTGCGCCGCACCATCGCCGAGCGGGAGGCCCACCTCGCCGCCGTGCAGGACGAACTCGCTGCCGAGCGGCAGGAGGTCGACCGGCTCGGCGTTCACGAGGACAATCAGGCCACCGACGCTGCGTCTGACCGGCTGGTGATGACGACGCGCCGCTGGGCCGACGTCATCCCCGGGCGATGGCGGGCAGCGATGAGCCAGCCGCAGACCGCAGCCGACGGGACGGGAACCGCTGCCGATTCCGGCGGTGACTGGGAGCTGCGCCTGTATGTGACCGGCCGGTCGCCCAAGTGCATTCGGGCGACCGAGAATCTGCGGCTCGCCTGCGAGGAGCACCTGGCCGGCCGGTATCGGATCGAGGTCGTGGATCTGCTGGAGAACCCGCGCCTGGCCGCCGACGATCAGATCCTGGCCGTGCCCACGGTGGTCCGGAAGCTCCCGCTGCCGATCCGCAAGCTCGTCGGTGACCTCTCCGACACCGACCGTCTGCTGGTCGGCCTGGAACTCCGGCCAAGGACTACCGCAACATGACCGAGGAGGCCGCCGATCGCTGGGCGCTGACCCTCTACGTCAACGGCTCGTCCCCGAACTCCGTCCTGGCCATCGAGACCGTCCGCCGCGTCTGCGACGAGGACCTCCGCGGCCACGTCTACCTGGAAGTCATCGACGTGCGCCAGCAGCCCGCGCTGGCCGCCCGCGACCAGATTGTCGCTGCGCCGACCCTGATCAAGCGCCTGCCCGGCCCGCCGCGCCGCATCGTCGGCGATCTGTCTGACGCCGCCCAGCTGCGCCGCAGGCTCGAACTCGGCTCGCTCGCCGCCGGCTATGGCCGGCCGGACCCGGACGAGTAAAGCCATGACCCGATCGCCAGCTCCGAAGGCCACTGATGCCGACCACCGCACGGCGGGACAACCAGGGAGCGACCAGCAGGCGACCGCCGAGGTGGCCGAACTGCGGGCGCAGCTGCGCGAGGCGCACGAGACGATCGAGGCGATCCGGGGCGGCGCCGTCGACTCGCTGGTGATCGGGCCGCCCGGACACGAGCAGGTCTACGCCGTCGCCACCGCGGACCGCCCCTATCGGCTGATTTTCGAGGCGATGCACGAAGGCGTCGCCACCGTCTCCCCCAGCGGGGTGATCATCGACGCCAATCCGCGGCTGGCCTCGATGACCGGCCGGACTCGCCGCGAAACTGCCTGGCACCGCGATGCTCGACCTGATACCAGAGGCCCACCGCCAGGCGTTCGCCAGGCTGCTCGATATCGGTGCCGGCCAGAGCGCTCGCGGCCAGCTGGAGCTGACCGGACCTGGCCCGACGATCGTGCCTGTGCTACTGGCGGTTGGCGGTTTCGAACTCGACGGCACGCTGCTGCGGTTCCTCATCCTGACCGATCTCACCGCCGAGCACGCCGCGGAGGCCAAGGCGGCCAGCGCGCACGAGGCGATCCGCGCCGCGGCCGCCTACAACCGGAGCCTGATCGAGGCCAGCCTGGACCCGCTGATAACGATCGGCCCGGATGGGGCGATCACCGACGTCAACACCGCCACGGAGCAGGCGACCGGCCGCGAGCGGGCCGAGCTGGTCGGCACCGAGTTCAGCGGCTATTTCACCGAGCCGGATCTGGCCAGGGCCGGTTACGAGCAGGTCTTCCGTGACGGCAGCGTGCGCGACTACCCGCTGGACTTGCGCCACCGGGACGGGCACACCATTTCGGTGCTGTACAACGCCTCGGTCTACCGCGACCCGGCCGGGCAGGCGCTCGGGGTCTTCGCCGCGGCGCGGGACGTCACGCAGGACAAGCGCACGCAGGCGGCGCTCCGCGAGTCCGAAGAGCGGCTCCGCGCCCTGTTCGACAACGCTCCGGTCGGCATCGACGAGTTGACGGTCAGCGGCGATCTGGTTCGGGTCAACCCCCGTCTCTGCGAGCTCGTCGGCTACAGCGCCGACGAGTTGCACGGCATGCGACTCCAGGACATCAGCCATCCCGGCGACCTCGACGCCGATCTGGCCGGTCTGCAGCGCCTGCTTTCGGGCGAGATCGATACCTACTCGATGGACAAACGCTATCTGCGCGACGACGGCGGAGTCGTATGGGCCGAGGTGAACCGGGCCGTGGTCCGCAACCAGGACGGCCATGCTCTGCAGGTCATCGGCGTGGTCCGCGACGTGACCGCGCAGCACCGGGCCGAGGCCGAGGTCCGGGCGCTCAATGCCGACCTCGAAGCCCGCGTCCGTCAGCGCACCGCTGACCTGGAGCGGGCGAACAAGAACCTGGCCGCGTTTACCTACTCGGTCTCGCACGACCTGCGCGCCCCGCTGCGAGCGCTGAGCGGGTTCAGCGAAGCACTGCTGGAGGATTGCGCCGACAGCCTTGACGAAACAGGCCGCGGGTACGCCGGGCGCATCCAGGCGGCGAGCGAGCGGATGGCCGCGCTCATCGACGACCTGCTGCTGCTATCGCGGGTGTCGCGCGCCGACATGAACCTCACCCCGCTCGATCTCAGCGCGGAGGTCGCCTCAATAGCCGACGAACTGCAGTCCGGTGAACCAGGCCGACAGGTCCGGTTCGCCATCCAGGAGGGCGTCTGGGTGACCGCGGACCGCCCTCTCATCCGCTCCGTAGTGCAGAACCTGCTCGAAAACGCCTGGAAGTTCACTGCCCGGCGCGAGGAGGCAACCATCGAGTTCGGCACCACGACTGCCGACGGCGCCGGCCTCTGCTACTACGTGCGCGACAACGGGGCCGGCTTCGACCCCGCGTACACGGACAAGCTGTTCCAGGCCTTCCAGCGGCTGCACCCCGCCAGCGAGTTCCCCGGCACCGGCATCGGCCTGGCCAGCGTCCAGCGGATCATCGACCGCCACGGCGGGCGGACCTGGGCGGAAGGAGCCGTTGGCAGCGGGGCCGCCTTCTACTTCACCCTCGGCACGAAGCCCGCCGGCGTAGCTGTCAGCGAAGTGCAGGGCCGCCAGCGATGAACTAGGTCAAATATCGACAGACCGAAGGTCCCATGACCTCGGGTAGCCCGCCTCTATCGGGGGGCACCCAGCCTTGCCAACGCTGGTGAGGCACGGGAGAGAGGGCGATCGCCGCATGAAGCAGAGCATCCGGCTCGGGCGGATGGGCGGCATCCCTGTGGGGCTGCACTGGTCCGTCGTCGTGATGCTCGGGCTGATCACCTACATCCTGGCCGTCAACGTGCTGCCGACCGTTATCCCGCACATGGGCGCCGTCATCTACTGGACGGTCGGCGTGGCCGGGGGGATCCTGTTCATCGCGGCCCTCGGGGCCCATGAGATAGCGCACGCGGTCGTCGCCAGGCGCCGGGATATCACGGTGCGCTCGATCACCTTGTGGATGCTCGGCGGGGCCGCCGAGCTAGACGAGATGCCGCAGACCGCGGGGGCCGACCTGCAGATCGCGATCGCCGGCCCGGCAACGAGCTTCGCCGCATCGGTCCTGTTCGGCGTGGCTGCGCTGCTGGCCCACGTGGCGCACGGTCCGGATGTGATCACCGCCGCCCTGGCCTGGCTCGCCCTGATGAACGTCGTGCTGGCCGTCTTCAACCTGCTGCCGGGCGCCCCGCTGGACGGCGGCCGTATCCTGCGCGCGCTGCTCTGGAAGCACTACGACGACCGGCAGCGCGCGAGCCGGGCCGCGCAGCTTGCCGGGCAGGCTCTCGGCGGCGTCCTGATCCTGATCGGCCTCGCTGAGCTGTTCGCCTGGCGGAACATCGGCGGCCTGTGGCTGATGCTGATCGGCTGGTTCCTCATTACGATGGCGCGCTCTGAGCAGCAGACGGACCAGATCGAGAGCTCGCTCAGCGGACTGCGCATCCGCGACGTCATGGTCGGTCACCCGGATGTCGGGGCCGCCTGGACGGATGTCTCAGACTTCGCGAGCCGGGTGGTCTTTTCCTCGCGCCAGACCGCGTTTCCGGTGGTTGGCTCCGATGGCGATCTTGTCGGGGTGGTCTTCGCTGACACGCTTGCGGAGGTACCGCCGGACGACCGGGCCACGACACGGCTCAGTGAGATTGCCGTGCCGGTGCCGGCCGCTTACATCGCCGCTCCAGGCACCGACGCGGACTCGCTGCTGAAACAGCCGCCGCTGCGTGGCGAACTGCTCGCGGCCGTCATGGACGATCACCTGGTCACCGGGCTGGTCACCGTGGACGAGCTGCGGCTCGCCATGGTGCGTGCCCAGCTGGTCGCCAGCACGCCGACCCTCGCAAGCGTGCCGGTCCTGGCCGGGTGAGCGGCATGGAACTGGAAATGCTCGGCACCATCGTGGTCGCCATCGCAGCCAGCCGCCCGGTACATAAGGCTCGCCGGGCTCGCAGGCCCCGCGATTACGGATCACGTCAGCACCAATCCGGCGATCTGAGAGGAATCGAAGTCATGCAGGCAAACGTGGGCGACAGGTTGGTCGTTCTCTCCCGGCATCTCGATGAGCACCTGCGGTCCGGGGAGATCGTCGAAGTTCACGGCCCAAACGGGTCCCCGCCGTACCTGGTCAAGTGGGCCGACGAGGAGCGGACCGCGCTTGTCTTCCCCGGTCCGGACGCGCACGTGGAACCCGCCGCGGCGCACGGCAGGGCTGGCACGTGAGTTCTCCCGAGCGCTAACTGCGCTCAGTCGGCAACGCGGGCTCAGGTCCCGGACCGGCGGCCTGGACCTGAGCCAGGCCCCGGACCGGCGGCTTGGACCTGAGCCAGGCCCCGGCCGGAAACCGCCGGGTCATCGATGCGGGCGATGCCGCCGCAGCGAGGCCGCGTGGTCGGGCACGTAGGTCTGCAGTTCCCGCGGGGCCCGCACGTAGCCCTGGGCCGCTGGCCGCGGCGGCAGCGCGAGCGGCATCCGCTGCACGTCGTGGTAGGGCACGGAACTCAGCAGGTGCGCGATCATATTGATCCGGGCCCGCCGCTTGTCATCGCTCTCCACGACGAACCACGGCGCCTCCTGGATGTCGGTATGCACGAACATCTCGTCCTTGGCGCGGGAGTAGTTCTCCCACTGGGAGATCGACTCAAGGTCCATGGACGAGAGCTTCCACCGCCGCATGGGATCCTCGAGCCTGGCCCTGAACCTGACCTCCTGCTCGGCGTCGCTCACCGAGAACCAGTACTTCCGCAGCAAGATGCCATCCTCGACGAGCAGCCGCTCAAATATCGGGCACTGATGCAGGAACCGCCCGTACTCCTCCTTGCTGCAAAAACCCATGACGCGCTCGACGCCCGCGCGGTTGTACCAGCTGCGGTCGAACAGTACGATCTGGCCGCCAGCGGGCAGGTGTTCCACGTAGCGCTGGAAATACCACTCGGTCTGCTCGCGCTCGGTCGGCGCGGGCAGCGCGACGATCCTGGCGACCCGGGGGTTCAGGAACGCGGTCACCCGCTTGATCGTGCTGCCTTTACCAGCCGCATCCCGGCCCTCGAAGATCACCACGATCCTGGCCCGCTCGGTCCTGACCCACTCCTGCAGCTTCACCAGTTCTGCCTGCAGGCGGTAGAGCTCGGCCTCGTAGACCTTCTTGTTCAAGCGCTCCTGCGCGCCGGGCGGATCCTGCGCCGCGCCGCCGCGCGCCGCCAGGCCGTCGTGCCCGGGCACCACGCCGAGTACCGCGGGCCCGTCGCGCCCGGCCGCCCTCTCGTGTACCGCAGGCCGGTCGTGCCCGGGTGCCCTGTCGTGCGCCGCTGCCCGGTCGTGCGCCGCAGCCCGGTCCTGCGCCGCCCGGTCGTGCGGGGCAGCCTTGCCCTTCGCCGGCTTCCTGGCCTTGCCGTCACCACTAGCCACCACCGCACCTCCAAGCATGAGCGCCTGGACCCATTGTCCGCCGCAAACCCGCGGCGCGGGACATCGCCCGCGATCCGCGCGATCATTAGGCATCGCGGTGTACCTGGACAGCTCAGGCACCCTAGGGATGACCCAGGACTTCTCGAACTAGCCGGGGAACCGGTCCACCGACCGGCAGCGCCCGTCAGTCGCACAGTCCCACGGGTCACGGGACCAGACACCCGGCCGGGGCCCCGGCGTGACCCGGCCGCTCGCCCCGTCGCATTCCATGATCGTGACGACTTTTCAGCGATATCTACTGAAAAGTCGTCAAGATCTCTGGCAAGCACCAAGCAGCAGAGGCTGACGAGACCGCTGATGCCGATGTGACCCAATCTGAGTGGCGCAGCTGGCCTGGACTGCCCCGTGCGACTTGTCCCAGTGCCAGCGCAGCCAGATGAGACAGGTCTGCTCCTCCTTGGTCAGCACAGCTCCTCCGCAGAGATTGTCCGGCTCTGAATCAATCATACAGGTACAACAGGCTACCTGTACGAGACAGGGCCGACAGGTAGCTATGGGGTAACGCCTGGGTAAGTTCCGGTCCGTGACAGTAGATCGTTTCGACGCGACCCCGCTGTATCAGCAGCTGGCGGCGATCTTGCGCGGGATGATCGAGTCCGGGGAGCTGGGTCCCCGTGACCCCCTGCCGTCTGAGCCGTCCCTGATGCAGGCCCACGGGCTCAGCAGGGACACGGTGCGGCATGCCCTTGACTTGCTCAGGGATGCGGGCCTGATCCAGACGTTCCCTGGCCGTGGCACGTTCGTCAGTGCTCGCTCAACCTGAAACAATCGGCACAGCAACTGCGGCGCGCCGGTCGCTGTCACTGAAACGCGACCGCATGCGCCGGTCAGTCCGGCCCGGCGCCCGTCCGCGCATCGGTGGTCACGGTGACGACTGCACCCCCGCTATCTACCGCGACCGGCCTGACTAGCCAGGACCGATCCTGATCCGCCGCGACGGCGGCTACCTCATGCGGCCCTGGACACCGCCCGGCGACGGTGAGCGCCAGGACCGCCGGGCCTGCCCCGGACACCACAGCCGGAATCCCCGCCGCCCGCAGCGCGCTGACCAGGCTCGCCGTGCCGGGCATCGCGGCGGCGCGGTAGCGCTGGTGCAGGAAATCCTCGGTCGCCACCATCAGCAGGCCGGGATCGCTGGTCAGCGCCGTGACCAGCAGCGCGGCCCGGGCCGAGTTGGCTGCCGCGTCGGCGTGCGGGACGGCCGCGGGAAGGGCTTGCCGGGCTGCGCTGGTGGAAAGGTCGCAATCCGGAACGCAGAGCACGGGCGCAAGCCCGGCCACGGTGGCTAGCCTGGCGAAATTGGCTCCGGACGCGGACATCCAGCTGATCACCAGCTCGCCGGCCAGGCACGCGGACACGTTGTCCGGGTGCCCCTCCAGCGCGACGGCCAGCCGCAGCAGCTCAGGATCGCCCAGCGCGGCGGTACCGAGCGGGCCTGCCGCACCGCGCGGGCCGGCCGCACCAGCACCAGCCGGGCTCGCCGCACCAGCCGGGCGGGCTGGTGCGGCGCCTGCCAGCGCCCGCGCGGCTAGCAGGCCGGACACGATCGCGGCCGCCGACGAGCCGAGCCCGCGGCGATGCGGGATCGTGTTGACGCAGCGAAGGCCGATCCCTGGCGGCTGGGCGCCAAGCACGCCAAACGCTGCCCGCATCGCACGGACCACCAGGTGCCGCTCGCCATCGGCGGCAGTGCCCGCGCCTTCTCCGGTCACCTCGATCGTCAGCCCGGTGTCCGTGATCCACGCCGTCACCACGTCGTACCAGGCCAGCGCCAGGCCCAGGGAATCAAAGCCAGGCCCGAGGTTGGCACTGGTCGCGGGAACGCATACCTCGACGGGATTCGCTGGCCAGTTCATGATCGCGGGCGGGGTCCTCACGCCAGCCCGAGCTCGGCCGCCGCGGCGTGATAGTCAGCCGGGATCACCGTCGGCGCCGCGGCCGCTGACACCGCGGAGTCAGGGTCCTTCAGCCCGTTGCCCGTGATGGTGCAGACCACCCGCGAGCCCGGGGCCACCTGGCCGTTCTCGCACGCGCTGAGCAGGCCGGCCACCCCGGCGGCCGAGGCCAGCTCGCCGAACACGCCCTCCCGGCCGGCCAGCAGCCGGTAGGCGGCGAGGATCTGCTCGTCGGTGACGGCCCCGATCAGCCCGCCAGAGGCGTCCCTGGCCGTCTCGGCCAGCCGCCACGACGCCGGGTTGCCGATCCTGATCGCGGTGGCGATCGTCTCCGGGGCGGCCACCGGCTTGCCGGTCACTATCGGCGCCGCGCCACTCGCCTGGTAGCCGAGCATCCTCGGCGCGCGGGTGGCCCGGCCGCAGGCCAGGTACTCGCTATAGCCGAGCCAGTAGGCGGCGATGTTGCCCGCGTTGCCGACCGGCAGGCAGTGCACGTCGGGAGCGTCCCCGAGGGCGTCCACGACCTCGAACGCGGCGGTCTTCTGGCCCTGCAGCCGGTCCGGGTTGACCGAGTTGACCAGGGTGACCGGGTAGTCGGCGGCCAGCTTGCGGACCAGTTCGAGGCACTCGTCGAAGCCGCCGTCGACCTGCAGCAGCCGCGCGCCGTGCAACAGGGCCTGGGCCAGCTTGCCGAGCGCGATCTTGCCGCGTGGCACCAGGACACCGCAGGCCATGCCCGCCCTGGCGGCGTAGGCTGCCGCGCTGGCGCTGGTGTTGCCGGTGGAGGCGCAGATCACCGTGGTGGCCCCGGCGCCAGCCGCGACGCTGACCGCCATCGTCATGCCACGGTCCTTGAACGAGCCGGTCGGGTTGGCGCCCTCGATCTTGAGATGGACCTCGCAGCCGGTCCGGTCCGACAGGATCGGCGCGGGGAGCAACGGCGTGCCGCCCTCGCGCAGCGTGATCACCGGAGTCTCGCCGGTCACCGGCAGCCGCGGGCGGTACTCCTCGATCACGCCGCGCCACGGCCTGACGGCCCCGGCGCCTGGCGTCCTCGTCCCGGCCCCCCGGGCCGCGGGATCGCTCACTGGCCCTCCTCGCCCTCGACTCGCATCACGCTGTCCACCGCGCGGACCGGCTCCATCGTGCCAAGCTCGGCTACCGTCGCGGCAAGCTCGGCCTCGCGGGCGATGTGAGTCACGAGCACCAGGTTGGCGTCCTCGCCCCGGCCCTCCTGCCGCACCGCCCTGATCGACACGCCATGCCGGGCGAACGCCTCGGCCACCGGCGCGAGCACGCCGGGCCGGTCGGCCACGTCAAGCGCCACGTAGTAGCTGGTCCGCGCGTCGGAGATGGGCAGCACGGGAAGCCCGGCGTAGGTGGACGCGTCCGGCCCCCTGGTACCGGCCAGCCGGTTGCGCCCGACCGTGACGATGTCCCCGAGCACGGCACTCGCGGTCGGCCCGCCACCCGCGCCTGCGCCGTAGAACATCAGGCTGCCCGCGGAGTCAGCCTCCACGAACACCGCGTTGTAGGCTTCGCGCACCGCCGCGAGCGGATGCACCCGGGGAATCATCGCCGGATGCACGCGAGCCGAGATCCCGCCGTCGCAGCGCTCGCAGATCGCCAGCAGCTTGATCACGCAGCCGAGCGCACGGGCGCTCGCGATATCGTCGGCGGTCACCTCGGTGATCCCCTCGCGGTACACCTGATCGAGCCTGACCTCGGTGTGGAAGGCGATGCTGGCCAGGATGGCCGCCTTCGCGGCGGCATCGAAACCCTGCACGTCGGCGGTCGGATCGGCTTCCGCGTAGCCGAGCGACTGTGCCTGCGCGAGGGCGCCGGCGAAGCCCGCGCCGGCCGAGTCCATCCTGTCCAAGATGAAGTTGGTGGTCCCGTTAACTATCCCGAGTACGCGGTGTACCGCGTCGCCGGCGAGTGATTCGCGCATCGGGCGCAGCAGCGGGATGGCGCCCGCGACCGAAGCCTCGTAGTACAGGTCGGCGCCGGTCGCGCGGGCCGCGGCGTGCATCGTGGCGCTGTCGGCCCCGAGCAGCGCCTTGTTGGCGGTGACCACCGACTTGCCTGCCGCGAGCGCGGCGAGCAGCAGGGACCTGGCCGGCTCGATGCCGCCGATCACCTCCACCACGATGTCCACGTCCCGGCGGGTTACCAGGGCCATGGCATCGGTGGTGAGCAGCGACTGTCCGACCTCGACGCCGCGCGTCCGCGCGGTGTCGCGCACCGCGATCCCGGCCACCTCAAGCGGCACGCCGATCCGCGCCGCCAGGTCGCCGTCCTGGTCGCGCAGCTGCCTGAACACTTCGGCGCCGACGGTGCCGCAGCCGAGCAGCGCCACCCGCAGCGGCACCCGGTCGGCGATCGCGACCGGCTGCGCGCCCTCGCCCGGCGCCTGGATCCGGCCTGGCCCGGCGGTCACCCCGCGTCCAGCCGGAGCAGGTCGTCCATGGTCTCGCGGCGCAGCAGCACCCGCGCGGCGCCGCCCCCGACCGCAACCACCGCGGGCCTGGGCACGTGGTTGTAGTTGCTCGCCATCGACCTGCAGTAGGCGCCGGTGGCCGCGACCGCGACCAGATCCCCCGGCCGGATGTCGGCGGGCAGGTAGGCATCCCTGACCACGATGTCGCCGCTTTCGCAGTGCCTGCCGACCAGCCGGCACAGCAACGGTGCCGCGCCCGATTCCCGGGACGCGAGCACGCAGGTGTAGTCGGCGTCGTAGAGCGCGGTACGGATGTTGTCGCTCATCCCGCCGTCCACGCTGACATAGGTCCGCAGGCCGTCGACGTCCTTGACGGTGCCGACCTGGTACAGGGTCACCGTGCCCGGCCCAGCGATGGCCCGGCCTGGCTCCACCGACAGCCGGGGCCTGACCAGGCCGGCGGCCCGGCACTGGGAATCAACGATCCGCCCGAGGCCGTCGGCGATGACCTTGACGTCCTCCGGGTCATCGGCCGCCGTGTAGGCGATGCCGAAACCGCCGCCCAGGTCCAGCTCGCCGATCTCGATCCCGTGCTCATCCCTGATCCGGACCGCCAGCTCAAGCACCCGGTGCGCGGCCACGTCGAAGCCGGCCGTGTCGTAGATCTGCGAGCCGATGTGCGAGTGCAGTCCGGCCAGCTCGAGCGCCGGGCTGGCGAGCACCTGGCGCACCGCCTCATCCGCGGCTCCCGACGACAGCGAGAAGCCGAACTTCTGGTCATCGTGAGCGGTGGCCACGAATTCGTGCACCGCAGCCTCGACGCCCGTGGTGACCCGGACCAGGACCTTGACCCGCCCGGCGCCGGCCGGCCGGTCACTGCCCGGCCGGTCACTGCCCGGACGGTCCCGGCCCGGCCGCGATTTCCGCCAGGCGCCCGATCTCGGCGAGCGAGTCGACCACGACCCGCCCGACGCCCGCCTGCACCGCGCGCTCCAGTTCCTCGGGGAGCTTGTTGTTGCCGTGCACCGTGATCATCTCCGGCGCGACCCCGGCCCGCAGCGCCACCTCGAGCTCGCCGCCGGTGCAGACATCGACGCCCAGGCCCTCCTCGGTGACCCAGCGCAGCACGCCGCGGCAGCAGAACGCCTTCGCCGCGTAGGCCACCGCCACTGCCGGGCCGAACGCGTCACGGAAGGCGCGGCACCGGCCGCGGAAGTCCGCCTCGTCGCAGGCGAACAACGGGGTGCCGTAGCTGGCGGCGAGATCACGGACGTCGATGCCGCCGAGCACGAGCGATCCGGCGACGCGCCGCGCGGTCCGCGGCCAGATCGCCGGATCGATGGCGTTCATGTCGGCGGGCGGCGCGGGCGGATGATCCGGCGGCAGCACCTCGGCGTGCCGGGGGCCTGCCGGATGGGCGATGCGGCTCATGGCACTCCTCGCTGGTCAGGCTGCGCAACCGCCCCCGCACCGCGTCAGGCTTGTGCGCCTGACGAACAGCATATCGGCATGACGGTCAGCTGCGGCTGGTGCCGCCTGGCTGCCGGGCGACAATACCCTCCCAGGGCCCGAGAGTGTGGCCCGGTCCGGCCGCCGCCGCGCTGCCCGGGCCCGCGCTGCCCGCCGCCGCGCTGCCCGGGCCCGCGCTCGACAGCAGCACCTCCCCCAGCGGCTCGGCGCAGGCAACCGGCTGGTCGGTGAAGTTCGCCGCGACCAGCAGGCCGCCGGCCCGGTAGACCCACTGGCCGTCGGGCGACGGCACCTGGAGATAGCTGGCGATCTGGCCGCCGAACTCGGCCCGGCGCAGGCTGAGCAGGTCGCGGCAGAGCCACAGCACGGAGCCCTGGTCGGCCTGCTGGCTCGCCACGTTAACGGCCGCGGGGCCGCCTAGCGGCAGCCAGGGCCGGACGCCCTCTGCGCTGAATCCCCCCGACGGCGAGCCGTCCCACCGCATCGGTGTCCTGGCCCGGTCCCTGTTCTCCCGCGCAGCTTTGTTGTCCCAGGTCATCTTGTCCCGCCGGAGCTGCGGCGGGACGTCGAAGTCGGCCATGCCGATCTCGTCGCCGTAATAGAGCACGGTCGCGCCCGGCAGCGTCGCGAGGATCAGCAGCGCGAGCCGCGCTTTGCGCTCATCCCCGCCGCCCCATCTGGTGGGGAAGCGGCCTACGTCGTGATTGGAGGCCATCCACACCGGGCAGGCCGCCTCCGGCAGCGCCGCCAGCGTGTCCGCGACGATCCCGCCCAGCTCAGCGGCGGTGAATCCGGCGAAGACGAACGGGAAATTAAACGCTAGCTGGAGTTCATCGTCATGCCCGTAGTACTCGGCCAGCCTGCCAAAGTCGCCGACCCAGGTCTCGCCGAGCAGCAGCCTCGGTGCCGGATACTCCTCCGCGATCTTGCGCCAGTCCCGGAACACGCCGTGGGTCTCCGGCCGGTTAGCGTTGTACTTGGGCAGCAGCCCGAACTTGCCGGTCAGCGGGTTGCTCACCGGCAGCCGCGGGTTGTCGCGCAGGTCGGCGTCCTTGTAGAGGCCGTGGGCGACGTCGATCCTGAAGCCGGCCACGCCGCGGTCGAACCAGAATCGCAGGATCTCCCGGAACTCCTCATGGACCGCCTGATCCCACCAGTTCAGGTCCGGCTGGCTTGGCAGGAAGTTGTGCAGGTAGTACCGGCCGCTCCGGTCATCCAGGGTCCAGGCCCGGTGCCCCGTCGCGTCCAGCCAGTTGTTAGGCGGGCCGCCGTCGGCCGCCGGGTCGGCCCACACGTAGTAGTCCCGGTGCTCGCTGCCGGGGTCGCCCTGCGCCTCGACGAACCAGGGGTGCGCCGAGCTGGTGTGGTTGGGCACCAGGTCGAGCAGCACCCGCAGGCCACGCCGCCCGGCCTCGGCGATCAGCCGGTCGAGGTCCGCCAGGGTGCCAAGCTCAGGGTGGACGCCGAGGTAGTCGCTGACGTCATAGCCCCAGTCGTCGTCGGGCGACGGCATCGTCGGCGACAGCCAGATGCCGTCCACGCCCAGCCACGTCAGGTAGTCCAGGTTGGCTATGATGCCGCCCAGGTCGCCGTAGCCGTCGCCATCGGAATCCCGCCATGAGCGGACATACAGCTGGTAGAGGACGGCGCCATGCCACCAGCGCCGCGCGGTGCTGTGCTCCATCTGTCTCCTGACTGTGCCTGGCTCCTGGCTGGCCGGCCTGGGCCGGCTTGCGTTCACTCTGTCCCGCGGCCGACACTGGATGACGTGAACCCGTATGTTATGTACGCGCTCGTGGCGCTGCTGCCCACCGCGGCGTTCGGCGCGCTGATCTGGGGGCTGCGCGCGGCCCGCAGGCTTTCCGCGGCGCGGGCCAGGCCGCCGGTGCCCGAGCCGCTCGACCGGCTCGCCGCCAGGCTGCGGCGGCTGCGGGCGGAGCTTGAGGCGATCGAGAACAAGGCGGGCACCACCGCCAAGGGCCACCACCTGCAGGCGGCACGGGGTGCCTACGCCGACAACCTCGCCATGGCCTGCGGGCGGCTTGAGGTGCCGCCGCCGCCCGGCGGGGACCGGGCCAGGCTGGCCGACATCTACCGGGCGGAAGCGGCGCTTCGCGAGCGCGGCCTTGACGTACGGGAAACGGCTGCGCGCTGAATGCAGCGCAGTGCCGGGCCCGTCGGCCGGGCCGATCCCGGGCCGGGGCCCGAGCCGGGGATGGTCCGCGTCCTGGCCGTCTCCGACGTTCCTGACCAGGGCCTGCTGGCCGACCTGTCCGCCGTGGCCACCGCCGAGCTGATCCTGGCCTGCGGTGACCTGCCGTTCGACTACCTGAGCTACCTGATGAACGCCCTCGACGTCCCGCTGGTGTTCGTGCCCGGCAACCACGACCCCGACCTGTCGGGTTACCGCACGTCCCGGGCGGGCCTGACGTTGCGATCCGGCATGCCCGCTCGCCTGCCGTGGCCGACCGGTGCCTTCAACGCCGACGGCAGGGTGGTCGATGTGGCCGGCCTGCGGGTGGCCGGGCTCGGCGGCTGCCTCAGGTACAGTGCCGGCCCCAACCAGTACAGCGACCGGCAGCAGGCCCGGCGTGCGGTGACCCTGCGCGCTGCGGCGTGGCGGCGGCGGCTGCGGGATGGCCGCGGCGTCGACGTACTGGTCACCCATGCCCCGCCGCTCGGCATCGGTGACGGCTCCGACCGGGCGCATCGCGGGTTCAGCGCGTATCGCGGCCTCGTCGCCGCGATCGGGCCCGGGGTGCTGCTGCATGGCCACGTGCACCCGGTCGTGCCGGTGCCTTCCCGCGGCCGGCTCAACACGGCCACGCTGCTCGGGCGCACCGTGGTGCGCAATGTGGCCGGGCGGCACCTGCTCGACATCGGGCTGCGGCGGGCCAGCCGGGCCGGCGCCTGACCCCCGGAGGACACCGCGATGCGCACTGAGACCGGGTTTCCCCGTTCGGACGTCGAGAACGACTTTCTCCGCGCCCGGCGCAGGCAGGCCCTGGCCAGGCTGGCCCGCCGGCTGCGCCGGGAACCGGATGACGTCAACCTCATCCTGCCGCTGGACGAGGTCGTCGCCGCCCTGGGCATGCGCGGCGAGCGAGCTATGGGCCTGCGGGCGATCCGGCTGGACTCGGTGGTCGGCACGGTCGACTCGCAGCGCGACTTCGACCGCAAATTCCGGCCCACCTCCAGCCGGGTCAGGGCCAGGTGGGAGCGGCTCGCCCTGGCGCAGCGGCGCGGCGAGCCGATCCCGCCGATCGAGGTGTACCGGGTCGGCGACCTGCACTTCGTGCAGGATGGCCACCACCGGGTGTCGATCGCGATGGCGACCGGCGCCAAGACGATCGACGCCTACGTCACCGAAATCCGCACCGCGGTCCCGGCCCGGGGCATCCGCAGCCGCGCTGACCTGCTCGTGAAGGACTACGAGCGGCTGTTCAGGTGCCGGGTCCCGCTGCCCGCCCAGGCCTACGCCAAGATCAGCTTCAGCGACCCGTGGTCGTATGCCGAACTGGGCGAGGCCGTCGAGGCCTGGGGGTTCCGGTGCATGCAAGGCGAGCACCGCTTCCTGGACCGCGAGCAGGTCGCGCAACGATGGTTCACCGAGGAGTACGTCCCGGTCGTGCGGATGCTCCGGGCCGCCGACCTGATCGGCACCGGAACCGATGCCGAGGCCTATCAGCGGGTGGCCCGGGAGCGTTACCGGCTGATCCGGATGCACGAGTGGAACGACGAGATCATCGAACGCCTGCGCATCCGGGCCAGGTAGCCTCCGCACCACCGCCGCCAGCTGCCTACTGGCCAGGGGCGGTCCCGCCGCCGGCCGCCGCCGCGCTGCCGGTTGCCGCCGACCCGCCAGCCACGGCCGGGCCGCCAGCCGCCGAACTGCCGCCAGCCGCAGGTCGTCCCGCCTGCAGCACCGCCCCTCCCGCCTGCAGCCGTCCCGCCAGAGCTGGCATCGTCCGATCCGCTGCCGACCGTCAGATTCAGGCCGGTGGAAGGATCGAACAGGTGGATCGACTGGACATCTACCCACAGCTCGGCGCTCTGGCCCTCCCGCAGCCGGGTGGCCGCATCGATGCGCGCGACCACCGTGTCGCCGCTCTGACCGGTGTCGGCGCGCCCGGAGTCCTGGGCCAGTTCCTTGAGCTCGGCAGCGTCCACGCCGCTCTCGAGTTCCTTCGCGAAGTAGACATAGACATCGGAGCCCATCGACTCCACCACATCGATGTCCGCGCGGAACGTGATCCCCTTCGGCCGGGCGTCCGCGCCCACCAGTGCGGCGTCCTCAAAGCTCTCCGGACGGACACCCACGATCAGGTCGCGCGGCGCATTGGCGCGCTCTAGCGCCTGCCGGAGCCGGTCGGTCAGCGGGATATCTCCCAGCGGCGTGCGCAGCTTGCCGTTGTCGACGCTGGCGGGGATGAAGTTCATCGCGGGCGATCCGATGAAACCGGCGACGAACAGGTTGTCGGGGCGTTCGTAGAGTTCCTGCGGCGACCCGACCTGCTGAAGCTTGCCATTACGCATCACCGCGACTCGGTCACCCAGGGTCATCGCCTCGGTCTGGTCGTGCGTCACGTATACCATCGTGGTGCCGAGCCGCCGCTGGATCCTGGAGACCTCCGTCCGCATCTGCACCCGCAGCTTGGCGTCGAGGTTGGACAGCGGCTCGTCCATCAGGAACACAGACGGGTCGCGGACAATGGCCCGGCCCATCGCGACCCGCTGCCGCTGGCCGCCGGACAGGTTGGCCGGCTTGCGCTCCAGGTGCTGGGTCAGGTCGAGGATCCGGGCGGCCTCGTTGACCTTCTCGTCGATGGTGGCCTGCGGGGCCTTGGCCAGCTTGAGCGCGAAGCCCATGTTCTCCCTGACCGTCATGTGCGGGTACAGAGCGTAGCTCTGGAACACCATGGCGATGTCACGGTCCTTGGGCGTCATGTTGTTCACCACCTTGCCGCCGATGCGCAGCTCGCCCTCGGTGATGTCTTCCAGGCCGGCGATCATGTTCAGCGTCGTCGACTTACCGCAGCCCGACGGGCCGACCAGGATGACGAACTCGCCGTCGCCGATTGCGAGATTGATGCTGTCGACAGCCAGCGCGCCATCAGGGAAGCGCTTGGTGACCTGATCCAGAACGATGTCAGCCACTGTTTCTCCTTTGTCCCGGGATCTGCCCGGCTAGCCCTTGACCGCGCCTGATGTCAGCCCAGCGACGATCCGGCGCTGGAAGAACAGCACGAAAATGATGATCGGGATGGTGATGACCACCGCGGCAGCCGCGATGGGGCCGGTCGGAACGGTGAACTGCGAACTCCCGCTGAGGTAGGCCAGTGAAGCAGGCGCCGTCCGGGCGGCGATCGTCGAGGTGAGCGAGATCGCCAGCAGGAACTCGTTCCAGCAGGCGAGGAAGACCAGGATGGCCGTGGTGACCATGCCCGGCGCCGCTAGCGGGGCAATGACCTTGATGAACGCCTGGAAGGGCGTGGCGCCGTCGACCTTGGCGGCCTTCTCCAGCTCCCAGGGGATCTCCCGGAAGAACGCCGACAGCGTGTAGATGCCGAGCGGCAGGCCGAAGGCCACGTACGGGATGATCAGGCCGGGCCAGGTGTTGAACAGGTTCAGCGCGCGCTCGATGCTGAACAGCGGGGTCACCAGGGCGATGATCGGGAACATCGCGATCAGCAGGGCCATCCCGATGAGCGCCGCCTTGCCGGGGAACTGCAGCCGCGCGACCGCATAGGCGGCCATGGAGGCCAGCACGACGGAGATGAACGTCGCGATGAGGCCGATGCCGATCGAGTTGATCAGCGGCCGGACGAACGTGGCGGTCTTCAGGATCCCTTCGTAATTCCCCCAGGTCCACTGGCTGGGGATGAAGGAGGGATCGAGGATGGCCGTGGGCGTCTTGAAGGACAGCGAGACCATCCAGAGCACCGGGATCAGCGCCAGCGCGATGACGATGACGTTCGTCGTCCCCCAGCCGAATTTCTGGCGGGGCGTCGTGGTAACAGCAGCCATCAGCGGGTCATCTCCTTTCGAGGTTCGTGCCCGGGGCGGCAGTGCCGAAGCCCTTGATGAACACGGCCGCGATGATCACGACGCAGATGAAGATCAGGATCGAGATCGCGGCCCCGATCCCCAGGTTCAGCGCGTTGAACAGGTTGTCCCAGGCGAGGATCGACACCGACCCTGTGCCGTTGTTGCCCTGCGTGAGGATGAAGATGTCGTCGAATATCCGGAACGAGTCCAGCGTCCGGAACAGCAGCGCGACCAGGATGGCCGGCTTCATCAGCGGCACCGTGATCTTCACGAAGCGCTGCCAGGCGGTGGCGCCGTCCACCTTGGCGGCTTTCTGCAGGTCCTCGGGCACCAGGGAGAGCCCGGCCAGCAGCAGCAGTCCCATGAACGGCGTGGTCTTCCAGACCTCCGCCAGGATGATCACGGCGATCGCCTTATATTGCGAGGTCAGCGGCGCGGCATAGTTGAAAGCCGCGGACAGGTAGCCCTGGCCTGGCGTCCATGCGTAGTACCAGCCGTAGGCGGCGGCGACCGTCACGATCCCGTACGGGATGAGCGCGGCCGTGCGGACCGTGCCCCTGCCGAACAGCGTCCGGTGCATGACCAGGGCCAGCATCATTCCGAGCACCAGGGTGACAGCCACCGAGATGACGGTGATGAGCACGGTCACCCACAGCGCCTGCCACCAGTACGGGGAACTGAGCACTGCCCCGTAGTTGGCGAGTCCGACGAACTTGACGGCATTCGGCAGCTCCAGGTTGTAGCGCTCCAGCGACAGCCAGATGGCGTAGATGACCGGGTAAGCGGTGACCGCGATCATCACGATGACCGCCGGGGCGCAGAGCAGCCAGCCGAGCCTGCGCTCGGCCTTCGCGCCCTCTGACAGCCCTGGCTTCCTGCGTCGGCCCGTGGTCTTCGACGCGGCCTCGGTGCCGGCCGCTACTTGCGTACTCGCGGTCATCGGCGTCGTCCTTCCCTTGTTGCCAGCGTGTCGTCTGCTTTGCGGCGGCTCACGGGACCAGGCCCTTCGACTGCAGGGCGTTGTTGATCTGGTTGACCATCGACTTTTCCGTGCTCGTCGGGTTGATGCCGGCCGGCGGCGAGACCAGGTGCGAGATGTCGATGGACACGACCTGGTAGAGCGGCGTCTTCGGCCGCACGCTGGCGTGCTCGAGCGCCTGCAGGATGTCGGCGTGGAACGGGTAGTCGGGGAACATCTTCGGGTCGTTGTACAGGCTGGCGATCGTGGGCGGCACGCCGCCGACGGTGGCGCCGATCAGCTGGTTCTGCTTGTCCCGCAGGCACAGCGCGGCCTGGAAGGCGAGCGCCTTGTGCTGCGAGTACGCGCTGACCGCGAGGTCCACGCCGCCGATCGTCACCTTGGCGGGCACGCCGGGGATGACCTCCGGGTAGAGCGCCCACTTGAAGACCTTGAACAGCTTCGGATTGTCGGACTTCATGGACGGATACACGAACGGGTAGTTCAGCTCGAACGCGGCCGAGCCCCCTTCCATCGCCAGCCGGTTGTCGTTCTCCATCTGCACGCCCAGCGACGGGTCAGCGGCGACCGAGTGGGCGAGATCCTTCATGACCGACAGGCCCTTCACCGCCGCGGGGCCCAGCGTCACCTTGGTCGCCGTAGGGTTCAGGATGGTGCCGCCGGCGCTGGCCACCATGGTGTTGAACCAGACGGTCGTGCCCTCGTACTGCGCGCCCTGGATCTCGATGAGGTGCGGCTTGCCCTCCTTGGCCAGCTGCGCAGCGTCGGCGAGCATCTGGGCCCAGGTCGTCGGGGGGTGCGGCACCAGGTCGGAGCGGTACCAGAGCAGCTGGGTGTTGCTGTTGGCGGGCGCCGCGACGAGCTGGCCCTTCCACACCGCTGTCTGCAGCGCCGGCGTGAGCGTCCCGTTGACCACCGAGGCCTTCTGGGCGCCGGTCCACGGCTCGATCCAGCCGGCGTTGGCGAACTCGGCCTCCCAGGTGACGTCGAGGGCCATGATGTCGATCGACGAATCGTGCGCGGCCAGCCGCCGGACCAGCTGCAGGCGCTGGGCGTCGGATGCGGCGGGCAGCAACTGGTAGGAGATCTTGTACTTGCCGTGGCTCTGCGCGTTGCAGTTATTGATCTCGGTGTTGGTCGCGCCGGATACGTCGGGGAACTGGTAGAAGTTCAGCGTCACCGGGCCGGCGCCGGTGCTGCCGCTACTGCTGCTGCCGCACGCGGCGAGCAGCGCCGACCCGAGCACGAGGCAGGCGGAGCCGGCGACAGCTCGCCCCCGGCGGGAGAACGCGCACCGCGGCACCCGGCCGCGGGCGCGGGCGCGGGCCGAGGTAAAGC
The DNA here is from genome assembly GCA_963774825.1 of uncultured Actinomycetes bacterium. Lineage (GTDB taxonomy): Bacteria > Actinomycetota > Actinomycetes > Streptosporangiales > Streptosporangiaceae > DATBGO01. The sequence goes on from CAVZGW010000007.1 coordinate 148,508, forward strand.
GATTGGTCATCATCTTCCCTCCAGCACAGGCTTGGCGCCGGCCCATCGCAGCGGTTCCGGCGGCCGGACCGATCGGCCAGGCTCTTTGCGTGCAGTTACGAACATCGGCGGCTCCGGTTCTTGGGCGGGCACATCGGATGCTGCGAACGGCGCGGAGCTTGCTCGCTGCGCGATCTCCAGGGCCAGTTGCTGGCGCAGTGGCTTGACCCGCTCGCCGCGCAGCAGGGCGCACAGGCGCCGCGCGCCCTCAGCCCCGCTGAGCTCGAGCGGCTGGCGGACCGTGGTCAGGCCGAGCAGTGCAGCGGGCTCGACATCGTCGAAGCCGATCAGCGAAAGGTCATCAGGCACCCGCAGCTCACGTGCCTGGGCGGCGACCAGCACGCCTAGGGCCTGCGTGTCCGACGCCGCGAAGATCGCGGATGGCGGGTCGGCCAGTCCGAGGAGGTCGGTGGCGAGGCCGCCGGCCGTGGCGGTGCCGTGCGGGCCGCGGCGCACCAGGTCCGGGTCATAGCGGACGCCCGCGGCGGCCAGTGCCTGCCGGTATCCGCTCAGGCGGCGCGCGGACGAGACGAAGCCGAGGCTCTCGTCGGCGCCATCTGGTACCTCGTCACCGACGAAGCCGATCCGCCGGTGCCCCAGGCGCAGCAGGTGCTCGGCCGCGATCCGTCCCCCGAGGACGTCATCGGTGAAGGTCTGCGGCACCCCGGGGACAAGGGCATCCACCGCGACCAGCGGGACCTTGGCCCGCCGGAAAGCGGACAGCTGCGGCCTCGACAATGGCAGCGAGATCACTACCACGCCGTCAGCCCGGTGCCTGTCGGTCAGCGCGGCCAGGTGCTGGTCGCGCTGCTGCGCCGTGCCCACATTGCGGACCACGGTGTCGTAGCCCTGCTCGTCCAGGACGGCAAGGACGCCGGCCAGCCGCGCCGACATCGCGGGCCTGGTCAGGTGCGGAAGCACGACCGCCACCGTGCACGGCGTACCGCGGGACAGCGACGCGGCCAGGTGGCTCGGCCGGTAGCCGAGCTGCCCGATCACCTTCAGGACCCGGCTGCGGGTCGCGTCCCGGACATTCGCCGCTCCGTTGATGACCCGCGAGACCGTGCCGACGCCGACGCCCGACGTCTGCGCCACTTCCGCGATGGTCACTCGGCCCGAGGCCCGCATGGGCATTCCCCTGCCTGGAACCGCTTCCACTTGGAAGCGGTTCCGTCCGGGAACTTTTACCATAGCTTGAACCAGATAGACCGGTGTCGTCAAGATCAACAGCCTGTAAACGTTACACACTCTTAACACTTGCGTAACAGCTATCGCCAGCTACCCTGAAACGAACGGCAGTAACCTGCCTCTGGGGCGGAGCGTGCCGGATGAGGTTGAGCCGCCGTAATGTGGTGATTGGTTCCTGCTCGGCCGCCGCCGCAGCTGGCGTCGCCGCGGCGGCCGTTCTGCTTACCGGCAACTCGTCGCCAGCCAAAGGCCATCTGCCGCAGCGGGCGGCCCAGGCCGCGGTGCCGCTCGTCTCGCCCTTCACCGGCGAGCCGGTCCGGGCGCTCGGCCCGGTGCTCGCCGTGAAGATCGACAACATCGTGCTCGCGCGCCCGCAGACCGGCCTGACCAAGGCGGACATCGTCTACGTGATCCCGGTTGAGGGCCGCCTCAGCCGGTTCCTCGCGGTGTTCTCCTCGCATTTCCCGCCGGTCATCGGGCCGGTGCGCAGCGCCAGGGCGGATGACCTTGAGCTGCTCAGGCAGTTCGGTACGCCCGCCTTCGCCTTCTCAGGTGCGCAGCCGCAGCTGCTGCCGGTCATCGAGCACGCCAGGATCGTCGACCTCTACGACAGCCGAGTCGGCGGCTACTACCGCGGCCCGAACCGGGTGGCCCCTACAACCTGTATGCCAGCACCAAGCGGCTGCTCGCCGAGGCCCCGCACGCGAGCAGGGCGCACGGCATCGGCTTCAGGTTCGGCCCCGCCCCGGCCGACGGGCAGCAGGCGGCCTCTTACTCGGTCAGTTATCGGGCGGCTGCCTTCAGCTTCCGCTGGTCCGCGAAGCAGGCCAGATGGCTGGTATGGATGGACGGCGCCCCGGCCGCCTCGACTGAGGACGGGCAGCTCGGCGCCCCGACTGTGGTGATCCAGTACACCAAGGTGGGCACCTCCAGATACCTGGAGGCGGGCAAGTGGCCGCCCTATGCCGCCACTGTCGGCTCCGGCCGCGCCGTGGTGCTCAGGAACGGCCGGTCATACGCCGGACATTGGTCGCGGCCGCAGGCGGGCGGCGGCACGGCGTTCACCACGGCGGGCGGTCAGCCGTTGACGTTTGCCAGGGGCCAGGTCTGGATCGTCCTTGCCTACGGCCCGGGCAGTACCGGCTAGCCGGGCGGGCGGCCAGGCCGCCGTGGCTAGCCGGGCCGGCCACTGGGCTGACCCGGGTAGCGGGGGCCGACGGCTGGGCTGACCCGGGCAGCCGGGCCGGCGGCTGGGCTGACCCGGGCAGCGGGGGCCGGCGGCTGGGCTGACCCGGGTAGCCGGGCCGGCGCTAGGCTGCCGAGTCTGGGGCTCCGTCGGCGGAGCCCGCGCTGAGGAGAATGCCATGCCGCTGTTCTCGAACAAGCCCGCCGGAGAGTCGGCCACCTGGGAGCCTCAGGCCGCGGACGGCAGGCTCGCGCATACCGCAGGCGCCGACCCGAACGGCGTCTTCACCTCTGACCTGTCGGTCTCCGAGTACGCGCTGCTCGGCGAGGCCGGGTTCGAGCCGCTCGGCTTCGTGGTCGGATCGTCGATCTACCACATCGGGCTGCAGGTGGGCAGATGGTCGCAGAACGTCGAGCTCCAGGTCCTGACCCAGGCGATGTACACGCGAGAGAACTCGCGATGGCCAGGATGCGGGCCGAGGCGGACCACCTGGGCGCGGACGGGATCGTGGGCGTGACGCTCGATCTGCAGATGTACGCCTGGGGCGAGGACGTTCTCGAGTTCGTCGCTACCGGGACGGCGGTCCGGGCGCTGGCCGGAACTGGCGCCCACCGGGCTCCCGATGGCCGGGCGTTCACCTCGGACCTGTCGGCGCAGGACTTCTTCCGCCTGCTCGCCTCCGGGGCGGTGCCGGTTGCCTTCGTGCTGGGCACCTGCGTCTACCACATCGCGCACCAGTCGGTGATGCAGACGCTGCGCCAGACCGGCCAGAACCAAGAAATGATCATGTTCACGCAGGGCGTCTACGAGGCCCGCGAACTGGCCCTGACCCGCATGCAGGCGGAAGCCACCCAGTCGGGCTCCTCCGGGATCGTCGGGGTCAACGTGGCGGTGTCCAGCCACGTCTGGGGCGCCCACGCCACCGAGTTCTTCGCCACCGGTACCGCGATCCGCCGCCTGGCCGACGAGCACCGGCTGCCCGCCACCTCCCCCAAGCCGACCTTCACCCTCGGCCTGGATAGCTGAGCGTCAGGCTGGCCCCGGGGCGACGGCGCTGACGGTATACGCCGGTCCTGGCGTCCGTAGCGCGCTCCAGCCTAGGCGTCCGGTGACTCCTTCGAGCTGGCCCCCGACCTCGATGCCGTGGTCGGTGATGGTGAAGCTGTTCAAGGTCATCTTGTGCGCGTTGTTCCGCATCTTGACGACGTTGATCGCGCGGCCGAGCTGGGATCCCTGCTCGATATAGCGCATGTCGATGACGTTGTCGAACAGGAACATCAGCCCGTCCAGCGACTGGGCGGCAAGTTCATGGCCGGCCGTTTCGCTGGTGACAAGCAAGGAGCTGCCGGACGCGCGGATGAGCCCGGAGAGGCTGCGCATGTAGGCGGGGAAACGATCCCATTCGCGGGCAGCGGAGACCAGTTCGGCCAGGCTGTCGATGGCGATGCGACTGATCGAATGCTCTGCGACCTGCGCGCGTATGGTGCCGGCCAGGACATCCAGGTCGAGGTCACCCATCGGCACGTACGAGATTGTCAATTGCCCTGATGCACAGGCGGCCCCGATGTCCCAGCCGAAATCGGTGGCCGTGCCGATGAGATGCTGCGGGGTGTCCTGGAACGTGACGTAAAGGCAGCGTTCGTCCGCTCAAGCGCTTGGGCGATCCAGCGCAGCCCGAAGGTGGTCTTGCCGATGCCTGAGGGTCCCATGGCCAGGGTGGCATCACCTTGTCTCGTCCCGCCGCTCATCAGATTGTCGAGGCCGGGAACCCCGGTGCTGCGGATCTGGCCGGAACCTTTTCACGCTCGCCGGGACGAGCGTCTCTATGCGAGGGAAGACCTCGATGCCGCTCGGGTCAATGTGGAAGGTGTGGCTGCCAGCCAGGTAACTTCCGCCGCGCAGCTTGGTGACCCGCAGGGTCCGCCGGTCGACCGGCTCGCGGGCCTCGTATTCCAGCTGGATGATGCCGTCAGCCAGGGAGAACTCGATGCCGCTGCCCAGTTCCTCGGTTGTGTACTCACCCAGCAGCAGCAGCACAGTATCGGTCTGGGAAAACCGGCCGACCAGGTCGAAGAGCGCGCGGCGCAAGTCGACCTCGTCGGCAAATTGCTGCAGCATCTTCGCGCTGTCGAGCACCACGATCGCCGGCTCCTCCGCCAGCGTTTTCCTGGCGATCTCCGACACCAGCGACTCCAGGCCACCGGTGCGTCCCGGCCGGAGGAAATCACCGAGGTGGATCTGCTCAAATCGCGAGCCCAGCGCCTCAGGGTCGAAGAAGGCAAACGACTCCAGGTGCCTGACGAGCTTGGTATGCGGCTCGGACACCGTCGTGTAGTAGACACACTTGTGCTCGGCGGTGGCGTTGGCGAAGCAGATCTGCTGAGCAAGGATCGTCTTGCCGGTGCCGGGCGCACCGGCAAGCACCACCACGGCGCTCGGCTCCAGGCCGCCGTTGAGCACCAGGTCCAGTCCCGGGACTCCAGTACTTCTCCGCTTCAATGTCGGTCACGCCCTTCTGTGAGCAGGCCATCCGCGACTTCGACGAGGCGGCGCAGCGGGTCCGACTTGGGCACCACCGCGTCTACGTCCTTGGCCAGATGACTGTCCCCGCTCGTCACCAGGATCGGGATTCCCGCCGTCGCGGGCTCGCTGCGCAGGCAGCTGATGAGTTCCGCGCCGTCCATGACCGGCATCATCATGTCGGTGACCACCAGATCGGGCGGCGACTCCCGGATGGCCCGCAGCGCGGCGGCGCCGTCGCCAGCTTCGGTCACTTCATGCCCTGCCCGCGTCAAGCTCCTCCGGAGCAGAAAACGCTGATCGGGTTCGTCATCGACCACGAGAATCCGCGCCATCCGTCACGGCATCCTCTCACGGTGCGCTGCTATCACTCAGAGTGCCAGATCGAGTACTAAGAGTTATGTCAATGACCATATGATCACCGGGCGCTGGTTTGAAACCTGGGCGAAGCCGGGATCCCGCCCCAGGCACACCAGCCCGTCCAGCCACACCAGTACACCCCCACTCGGCACGCCAGCCCGCCGCAGCCACGCCAGCCAATCCCAGTCACATCAGCACGCCCCAGTCACATCAGCCCGCTCCAGTCACACCAGCCTGCCCCATGAACTTCGCAGCCACCACCGGCCGCTCCGATCGGGTCACGTTGGCACCACGAGTCTCACCAGCCACTGCAACGGGCTGCCGACCAAAGATCTTGACGACTTCCCAGTAAATATCGCTGGAAAGTCGTCAAGATCTTCGGGAGGAAGCGGGGTAAGCCGCCGGATCAAGCCCATTCGCCCGGCTCTGCCGCAGACTCCTGTGCAGCGTTACAACCTGCGGAGACCAGCTAGCACCCGGCGTAAGACTTCCAGGTCCTCCAGCGCGTGCAAGTGTCCGTCCAGCGGCCGGACCGACGCCGCAGCGGGGTCACGCACCGGAAGCTGCGGCGAGGCCGGCCCCTCCGAAGCACCGCCCGGCTCCAACCCCACCGGGGCGCCGCCTTGATCTGACGCCCCCGGAACGCCATCCCGATCCAACGCCCCCGGAACGCCATCCCGATCCAACGCCCCCGGAACGCCATCCCGATCCAAGTTACTGAGCTCGTCTAAGTCACTGAATGGCTCGCCCGCCGCCATCGGCTCCCCCTGCTACCCGTCGCTCCTCTTTGCCAACGTACGGCCCCCGGCGGAGCCGGAAAAGTCTTTGCCAACGTACGGCCCCCGGCGGAGCCGGAAAAGAGCACAGTCGGCTGATTTCCAGTTCGTCCGCGTGCCCAGGCCGCTTGCGCACCGGAGGCTCTGTCATGTCGCGCCAGTAACATCGGGCCACCCACGCCCCTTGAATCACGACGACATTTCAGTGGTTATCATGGCAAGTCATCACGCTGACCGGCGTCAGCGCGGCAGCCAGTCAGCCCGCCAGCCAGTCAGCCCGCGAGCGCCCTGCAGCCCGCCAGCGCCCTGCAGCCCGCCAGCGCCCGGCAGCCCGCCAGCGCCCGGCAGCCCGCCAGCGCCCAGCAGCCCGTTAGGGCCGCCGGGTCGGCTCAAGCGGGGGCGCGCCAACCGCGCAGTTTCGCAAGCACTCCGGTTCCAGCTACCGGTTCGCCCGCGGCCGGGCGCAGCACATCGTTGTCGATGGTCAGCGCGGACACCACCGATCCCGCGACCAGCAGGCAGGCGCAGATGACCATGGCCGTCCTGAACCCGGCACTGAACAAGATGGCCGAGTGATAGGCGGCGGCGCCGATCCCGGCCACGGCGGGCAGCCCCGCCACGGCGAGCAGCCCGGCGGCCCTGGCCACCGTGTTGTTCACCCCGCTGGCCACGCCGGCGTGACGGACGTCCGCGCTGGCCAGTACCGTGGCGGTGAGCGGCGCGACAGTCATCGAGAGGCCGAGCCCGAACACGATCACCGCGGGCAGCACGTCGGTCAGGTACGACGCGTGCACCCCGATCCTGGTCATCAGCAGCAGCCCGACCGCGCAAATCGCCGTGCCCGCGGTCATCAGCCAGCGCGGCCCGATGCGCTGGGCCAGTGCCCCGGCCCGCGGCTGACAGCAAGAGCATCAGCACCGTGGTCGGCAGCAGCGCCACGCCCGCCGCCAGCGGCGAGAAGCCCGGCCACCAGCTGGAGCTGCAGCACGAGCAGGAAAAGCATGCCGCCGAACGCGCCGTAGACCAGCAGGGTCACCACGTTGACGGAGGTGAACTGCCGCGAGCCGAACACGTCAAGCGGCAGCATCGCCGGTACCCGGCTGCCCGGACGGCCACGGCGGCGCTCGGTCCAGAAGAACCCGATGGCAGCGGCGATGGCGATCACCGCGGCCGCCACCGGGCCGGCCGGGCCGCTGCCCGCGGGTGCCTCGATAAGCGCGTAGGTGATCCCGGCCAGGGTGAGCGCGGCCAGGCCGGCCCCGGCGACGTCGAAACCGCCGTGCGCGTCCGGGTCGGCGCTCTCCGGGACATGCCGGGTCGTTACCACGAGCACGATCACGGCGAGCGGCAGGTTGAGCAGGAACACCCACCGCCAGCCGGCGTCCGCGACTATCCAGCCGCCGAGCAGCGGCCCGGCCGCTCCGGCCACGCCGCCAAGGCCTGACCAGGCGCCGACCGCCTTCGGCCGGTCGTCGGGAACGAAGCTAGCCTGGATGATCGCCAGTGATCCCGGCGTGAGCAGCGCGCCCCCGATACCCTGCAGCACCCGCGCGGCGACCAGCACGCCGATGCTGGGCGCAAGCCCGCACAACGCTGAGGCCAGCGCGAACCACGCGACGCCGATGGTGAAGATCCGGCGCCTGCCGAGCCGGTCACCGAGCGACCCGCCGAGCAGGATCAGCCCAGCAAGCGTAAGGGTGTACGCGGTGACCGTCCACTGCAGGCCGGCCAGCGAGGCGTGCAGGTCCTTGCCGATAGTCGGCAGGGCGATGTTGACGACTGTCGCGTCGAGGAACGCCATGCTGGATCCGAGGACCGTGGCGGTCAGGACCCAGCGGCCGTCGGGCCGGCCAAGCCGGACCGCCCCTGCGGGAGCCGGTGCGCTATCGGTCATCTTGATGATCGTCTCACCGCAACGACGCCACGCTCAAACCCGGCGGACTCGGGTCAGCTGCTGGCCGGCCAGGCGTGCGCGGGCTCGTTGGTGTGCATGCGCTCGATATATTCCTGCGTCATCATCCGCATCGCCTCGGGCCGCCCGGTGCCGGCGCGGTCCTGAGCATGGACCGTCTCGGATTGCCAGGTGGCGCCGTTCCTGCTGGTCAGGCAGCGCTGCTCGATGATCCCCAGCAGCCGGCTCGCGTCGGCCGAGTCCACCCCCCAGCGGCTGAGCCCGTCAGCCGCCAGCGGCAGCAGCCGGCGGAGCACAAGCTCGGTCACCGGCACCTCGCCCATGCCGGGCCAGTACAGGATCGCGTCGATTCCGCGCCTGGCGCCCTCGACCAGGTTGTCGGCCGCGACCGCGAAGGACATCCGGGTCCAGACCGGCCGGTCGGCCTCGGCCAGGGCGCGGACCACGCCGTAGTAGAACGCGGCATTGGCGATGGTGTCGGCTACCGTCGGCCCGGCCGGCAGCACCCGGTTCTCGACCCGCAGGTGCGGCATGCCGTCCACGACCGCGTATACCGGGCGGTTCCACCGGTAGATGGTGCCGTTGTGCAGGGTGAGCTCGGCAAGCTGCGGTGCCTCCCCGGCATCGAGCGTCGCGTCAGGGTCCTCGTCCTCGCACAGCGGCAGCAGCGCGGGGAAGTACCGCAGGTTCTCCTCGAACAGGTCGAACACCGACGTGATCCAGCGCTCGCCGAACCAGACCCGCGGTCGCACCCCCTGCAGCTTCAGCTCGTCCGGCCGGGTATCCGTGGTCTGCTCGAACAGGGGGATCCTGGTCTCCCGCCACAGTTCCCTGCCGAACAGGAACGGTGAGTTGGCGGCCAGCGCGACCTGAGCGCCGGCCACCGCCTGAGCCGCGTTCCAGTAATCGCCGAACCCCTCGGGGCTCACCTGCAGATGAAACTGCACGCTCGTGCAGGCCGCCTCGGGGGTGATGCAGTCGACGTAGGTGAGCAGCCGCTCCCGGCCCTCGATCGAGATCCGCATCTCCTCGCCGCGGGCGGCGAAGATCTGCTCATTGAGCAGCCGGTACCGCGGGTTCGCCGACATCGCCTGCTCACCCAGATCGTCCTGGACGATGGTGGGCAGGATCCCCACCATCACCAGCCGGCTGCTGGCCCGCCTCGCGCCTTCGTCCGCCCGGTCGAGGCTCTGCCGGACCTCGTCCTCGAGGTGCCCGAGCGCATCGCCGGTCAGCTGCCGGGGCGGCAGGTTGATCTCCAGGTTGAACTGCCCGAGTTCGGTCTCCCAGGCCGGATCGGCCAGTGCGCTGAGCACCTCGGTGTTCTTCATCGACGGGCAGCCTGCCTTGTCCACCAGGTTGAGCTCGATCTCCAGGCCGACCTGCTGCGGATCGGCCTCGAACCTCGCGTCGGCCAGCATCCGCGCGAAAACGTCCAGGGACTGGCGCACTTTCTCGCGATAGGCGCGCCGGTCCGCTTGGCTGACGTTGATCGCAGGGACATCCCTGCCCATCAGGTCTCCCTGCGCCAGCGGGCGGCAGTACTGGCCGCCAGCCGCTCCCGCTCATGCGGCGCGTCCCAGCCGAGAACAGGTCCTTCCGGCACGATCCGGCTCGGGTTGAGGTGCGGGTGGGTGGCGAAGTAATGCCGTTTGATTTGATCGAAATCGGTGGTCTCACAGAAAGCAGGCACCGAATACAGGTCACGTGCGTAAGCCCAGAGATTCGGGTAATCGGTCAGCCGGTGGATGCTGCACTTGAAGTGCGAGTAGTAGACCGAGTCGAATCGCGCCAGGGTCACCCACAGCCGCACGTCAGCCTCGGTGATCGCGTCGCCGATCAGGAACCGCTGGCTGGCCAGGTGCTGCTCAAGCTCGTCCAGGGTGGCGAAGAGCCGCCCGACGGCCTCGTGGTAGGCGATCTGGTTCCCGGCGAACCCGGCCCGGTAGACGCCATTGTTGACGTTCTGGTAGACCAGCGCGTTAATGCTGTCGATGGCGGGCCGCAGAGCCGCCGGGTATAGGTCGGTCTCGCCGTCGGCCCAGGCCCCGAACTGAGTCTCCAGGTCGATCGTGATGTCAGGGAAATTGTTGCTGACAATGCGCTTGGCCGCCCGGTCCCAGAGCACCGGAACCGAGACATGGCCGTCGTAGCCCGGCTCGGTGGCCTCGTACGCCTCGCGGAGCAGCGCGAACGAGTTGACCGGATCAAGCCCGTGGCCCGGGCCGTCCCGGAACGCCCAGCCGCGCCCGTCCCGTACCGGGTCAACGGCTGACAGCGAGATGACCTCTTCGAGGCCCATCAGCTTGCGGACGATAGCGGTCCGATGGGCCCACGGGCAGGCCCACGAGATGTAGAGGTGATACCTGCCCGGCTCAGCCTTGTACCCGCTGGAACCGTCGGCGGAGATCCGGCCCTGGAACGGGTAGGCAGCCCGGACGAACTCGCCGTCCTTGCGGTCCTCGCTGCTGCCGCGCTTCGGCCTGAAGTCGCCGTAATCGCCGAACGCGGCGAAGTCGACCGGGCTGGCGCCGCGGGCCTGCTCATCGATGGCTGACATGATTCCTCCCTCGCGGATCCCAGCCTAGGCGCCCGCGCCAGGCAGTGTGGCGGCCATCCGCTCCACGGCCGCCGCCATCAGGCCGGGCGAGGTGCCCATGTTGAGCCGGGCGAAGCCGGCGCCCTGCGCGCCGAAGTGGCGGCCAGGGCTCAGCGCGACCCGGCCCCGGGCAAGGAACTCGGCGGCGGGGTCATCGCCGAGCCCGGTGGCCCGGCAATCCAGCCAGGCAAGGAAGCTGGCTTCAGGCGGCACGTAGCCGACCCCGGGCAGTCGCCCGGCGAGCAGCCTGGCGAGCGTCCCGCGGTTCTCATCGAGCTGGCCACGCACCGCATCAAGCCAGGGCAGCGCCTCGCTGAAGGCGGCGACCGTGGCGAGCAAGCCGATGTGGGAGGCCAGCAGCGCATCCCAGCGTTCGGTCAGGACGTTTGCCAGCTCCGGTGCTCCGGCTATCGCGACACCGCACTTCAGGCCGGCGATGTTCCAGCCCTTCGAGGCTGACGTGAACGCGATGGCCCGCTGCGTCATCTCATGGTCGAGCGAGAGGAAGGGCACGTGCTCGGCACCGGGCAGCACCAGTGGCGCGTGAATCTCGTCGGCCAGCAAGATCGCGCCGCGGCGCCGGCAAATATCGGCCACTGTCATCAGTTGCTGCCGTGACCAGACCCTGCCAGTTGGGTTATGCGGGCTGCAGAGCAGGTAAGCGCTGGCACCCTCGGCGGCGAGCGCCCTGTCGATGGCGTCGGGATCCAGGTCGTAGCGGCCGTCATCGCCCCGGCTCAGCGGCGCCTCGATCACCCGGCGCCCGGCGAACCCGAGGCGGAAAAAGAACGGCGGATAGACCGGCGGGCTGATCACGATCCCGGACCCGGGCGGCGTGACGGCCTGGACTACCTCCGCTATCCCGGTCATGACGTCGGGAACCGCGAACACCGCGGCCGGGTCGACCGGCCACCGGAGCCGCTTGCCCGCGAAGGCCGCGAATACCTCGCCGAGCTCGCCCTTATGCGGGTAACCGGAGTCGCCGAGCGCCAGGGCGGCGGTGACGGCGGCCGTGATGGGCTCGGCGAGGTCGAAGTCCATCTCGGCGACGAAGGCAGGCAGCACGTCGCTGGGGTAGGCCCGCCATTTGAAGCTCTTCCGTTTCCTGAGCCGGTCCAGCGCGCAACTTCCGAGCATGGCGTCCATCCCGCGATCGTAGCCGTGGCGGCACCCCTGGCCCCGGTCCCGCGCCTCAGCCTTTCGGCCGGCGCGTGCGAGGCAGCCGAGCGCGGGTGTCATCGCCTTGCGGGCTATAGACGGCAACGCGCAGCCCAGGGACGGCGGACACGTCGAACTCCGCCCGAGTGAACGTCATCTGCCCGGCGCCCGGATGCCGGAACCGCAGCGTGCGGGCAGCGGGCCCGGCGACCTCGTGCCGCTCCCAGAGCCCGGCGAACTCCGGGCAGAGGGCCGCCAGGCGACGGATGTCCTCCTCCCATTCCGGATCGCCGATGTGCTGGGCATAGGCGGCACGGAGCCGACCGACCAGGTGCGGAACCTCATCGTCATAGTTAAGGAGCAGCTCGCGTGCCCGCGGCTCGGTGACCGTGCACCACAGCAGGTTCTTGTGGACGCACGGCAGGGAGTGCCAGTCCCAGAACATCTCCTCGTGGGCGTCGTTCGTCTCGATGATGTCGAAGCGACCGTTGATCAGCACGGCCGGCAGCGGGTCGAGCGCCCGGAGCACATCGCGGACGGCGTCGGGAATGGCGGTGGTGCGGGCCCAGGAGCGCAGCGGCAGGGCTTCGGCGAGCCGGTAGAGATGCCAGCGCTCGGCGCCATCGAGCCGCAGGGTGCGGGCCACCGCGTCGAGTACCTGCGCGCTGGCGTTGATCGGCCGGCCCTGCTCCAGCCAGGTGTACCAGCTGACGCCGACGCCGGCTAGCAGGGCAACCTCCTCGCGCCGCAGCCCCGGCGTACGCCGCCGCGGGCCAGGCGGCAGCCCCACGTCCGCCGGGCGCAACCCTGCCCGCCTGGCCTTGAGGAAGCCGCCAAGCTCCGCCCGCCGTGCGGTCTCTGCGCCGCTGACCGGTGAAGTGGTGACCACCAGCTCATTGTCGCAGCAGGCTCTGACATCAACGGGCCGCGCGGGCCATCCGTGGGTGTGCGGACATCATATGTAGGTAATCAAGATCATTTTCGGGTGCGGGCTGGTCAGGCGGCTCCTGTCTGGTTGTGCGGTGCGGTGCAGATGGTTTCCTGCTGGCTGCTGGCCTCGCGGCAGCGCAGGGAGGTGATGGCGTCGGCTCCGGCGACGGTCCATCTCATGCCGGACAATTTCAGGCGCTGGCCGATGACGGCTTTGCAGCCTGCCTCGACTGCCCCGGAGCCGACGAACAGGCCGCGGGAGCGGAACCACTTGTAGCGCATGCGGGGCGCGTTGTTCTCGAAGTAGCCCAGGGCCTTGTCCACGTCGTCTTTCTTCTTGCCGATGAGGGGATAGGCGCGCGCGGCGGCGCAGATGGCGTCGATGTCGCCGTAGTCCAGGTCGTCCAGGCGGGCGGCGAGCCAGTTCTCCTTCTGGCTGCCGAGCATGAACTCCAGGATGCCGGCGAGCTCGTGCAGGTGCTCGCGGGCGTGGTAGAGATCGACGATCTGGGTGGCTTCGGGGAACTTGGAGGTGGCGATGTTCCAGATCCAGGCGGCGCCGTCGCCCAGGATGGTCAGCTGGCGGACGTGGCCGGCGCCGCGGCGGATGCCCTCGGCTTCGACGAGGCCGGCGAACACGTGCGCGGGCTCGAAGGTCGCCAGGTAGCTGGAGGAGTCCCGGTCCCGTACCGGGTACCCGTCCTCATCGAGGTTGTCCTGGGTGAAGAAGACGGCGAGCTTGACCTCGCGGGTGCGGGCACGCCCGTCCTCGCCCTTGCCGTCCCGGCCGGCGGCCTCCTTCGCGGTCACCGGGACGCCGGTGCCGTCGATCGCGGCATAGAGCTTGTCCGGCAGCGGGGACGGGGGCAGCGGGACGAGCTTGCGGGCGGTGACGAGCGCGGCCCGGTCCCGGTGAGCCGCGGCCTTGGCGGTGCCGCTGGCCTCGGCGGTGCGCTCGACGCGCTTGACTGTCAGGCGGACCCCGGCCAGGTGTTCCAGGAGCGCGGCCGCCTTCGCGAACGGCCCGGCTGCGGCCGCCCGGTCGTTCATCGCGGCCAGCCCAGGCGACATCGACTGCCCGGCGACGCCGAGTTCGGCGTCCCGGGGTGCCAGGCCGTGCCCGCAAGCCGCGCAGTGATACCAGGCGCGGGAGATGGTGACCGGGCCGAGCACCGTGTCGATCACCTTGTCCCGGTAGGCGGCGAACCCCGCCTCGTGGCCCTGGCCGCACGGCACCCGCGGGCCGCGGTGCCCCGGATCGGCGGCCAGCAGTTTGCCCAGCATGCCGCCGCCCAGCTTCAGCACCCCGGCGCGGATGACCGCCTCCGCCGCATCCAGCCCGGCGTCGCAGCCCAGCGACCGGGCGGCCACCGCGGCCAGCCTCCCTATCTCCGCGGACGCCTCCGCCGCGAGCGCGTACGCGAGCCCCCTTTTTCCCCTCCCGGCGGGGAGGGGCTGCTGTTATCGCCGGCCGCGCCCGGCGGCGATGCAGGCCTGGCCTCGCAGATCGCCTCGCTGACCTCTGCGATCTGCTCCGTCAGCGTCGCGAACCCCCGGTAGGCCTCCAGTTCCCGCCGCACCTTGGCCACCTCCTCCGCGGCCAGCTGCCTGCCCCGCGTCTTCCGCCCCCGGACGGTCCGGGTCCACAGGAAACGCGGCCCGTGCCCGGGATGATCAGGCTGCGCGCAGGCGCAGTTCGGCTTCCCGCACTTCCGGTAATTCTCCGTCACCGAACCCCGCCGGAAGTCACCGACCGAGCTGAGCTGCGCATACAGCCGCTCTCGCTCGGCTTCCAGCTCGGGAAGCGAGGGACGAGTCATGAGCACTCCTAGTCTGGTTGTGTAAAGCACAACCAGACTCCCAGCATAACCTGCCAAGCTGTGGGACCCCTACATATGTGTCGCACACCCCCATCCGTGGGTGTGCGACAGTTTTGTTGGGGATGATCTTGTCTGGCTTGTGACCTCAGGGTCTGAGTCGCGGTGTCTGTCAGACGGCAAGCCGGAGCCGGGCTGTGCTGGGCGGGCGGGGTGCCCATAGTTCGTCCCACCGGCCGCTGGCGTGCTGGCAGCGGAGGCAGATGATGTCCTGCGGCACCGTCGACGGTCCAGTGCATGCCTGATTGCTTGGTGCGCTGGACGACGATGGCCTTGATGCCGCCTTCGATGGCGCCCGAGCCGGTGAACATGCCCAGCTTCTGGAAGCGGGCGTAGCGCATCCGGTGGGCGTTGTTGCTGGAAGTAGCCGAGCTTTCGTTCCAGGTCGCTGGCCTTGACACCGTCGAGTGGGTAGGCGCTGGCGGCCTCGATGATCGCATCGATGCTCCCGGCGTCCAGCTCGGCGATGCCGGTCGGCCAGCCACTGCGCCGGGTCGGGGGTGATGAACGCCAGGTGGTTCGCCAGGTCGGTGAGGTGCTCGCGGGCGTGGTAGATGTCGGTGATGTGGGTGGCCTGGGGGTAGAGGTCCTCGGCCATGGTCCAGATCCAGGCGGCGCCGTCGCCGAGGGCGACGACCTGGCGGAAGTGCTCGCCGCCGCGGCGCAGGTACTCGGCTTCGACCAGCTGGGCGAGGGCGTCCTTGCCGCCGAAGGTGGCGACGTAGGTGGAGGAGCCGGGGTCCATCACCGGCCTGCCGTCGTCATCCAGGCGCGACACGGTGAACAGCCGGGCGAGCTTGACCTCCCGGGTCCCGGCCTTGCCGTCGTCGTCTTTGCCTGGCCGGCCCTCGGTCTCGCTGGCGCGCACCGGCACGCCGGTCCCGTCGACTTCCACATACAGCATGTCGGGTACCGGCTCGGGAGGCGGCAGCGGGACGATGTCCCTGGCCCGGATCGCGGCGGCCTCAGCCCCGGCTGCGGCCCGGGCGGCAGCGCCGGACGCCTCGGCGGACCGCTCGATGGTCCTGGCGGTGACGGTGATCCCGGCCAGGCTGGACAGCAGGCCGGCGGCCCGGGCGAAGGAGACCTCCGCGCCGGCCAGGGCGATCATCTCGGCCAGGCCCGGCGACAGCGCAGCGCCGGCCACGCCGAGCTGCTGGTCGCGGGGGGCGAAACCATGACCGCATTCCGCGCAGTGATACCACGCCCGGCGCAGCGTGACCGGGCCGAGCACGGTGATGACGGTCTTGTCCCGGCAGCCCGCGTAAACGGCCTGGTGACCGTTCCCGCACCCGGCACGCGGGCCGGCGTACCCGTCCTGCGCCGGCCAGCACCGCCTCCAGCAGGCGGCGCCGGCTGAGGCCAGCGCGGCGCGCATCGCCTGCTCCAGCACGCTCAGCGCCGCGCCGGTGCCCAGCATCCCGGCGGCCAGGCCGGCCAGCTTGCCTACCTCGGCGGCGGCGATCTCCTCGAGCCGCGCCGCGAGCCCCCCCTTTCCCCTCCCGCCGGGAGGGGCGCAGCGCCGGCCGTCACCGGCCGGGCCGCGCAGATCGCCTCGCTGACCGCCGTCACCTCCTCCACCAGACCGGTGAACCGCTGGTGCTCGGCCACCTCCCGCTCGGCTTTCTCCAGCTCCGGGCCCGGCCTCAGGTGCACGTTCACGGTCTTGCCGCCGATCCGGCGGGTCAGGTTGTACTGCGGCCCGTGCCCCCGGTGCCCCGGCTGCGCGCAGGCGCAGTTCGGCTTGCCGCACTTGCGCCACACCACGTTCAGCGCGCCCCGCCGGAAATCCCCCACCTGGGAGATCAAGGCCGAACAGCTCGGCGCGGCGGCGCTCCAGCCAGGCCAGGTCACGTCCGGCGAAGTCAGCCACGGGCCACCTCCATATCTGAGTTACTACATCACTCAGACTAGCGGCGCAGAGCTGCGCTAACCAAGAACCCTCACGATTCAGTCGTGCACCCGCCATCCGTCACTAGCTACTGCCTGGTCGGACCCGCGCGGCCCGTAGCCTGCTACCGGCACGCCGGTGGCCAGCCCGAACATCGCCAGGGCCGCCAGCCGCACCTTGACCGATGCCGCCGCAGCGCAGGCGGTTAGCGTCTCCGTATGGCCACAGAAGAAGTGGAGCTCGAGGTCGGTTCGCGGACCGTGCGCATCTCCAACCCGGACCGGGTGTACTTCCCTGCCCGCGGCGAGACCAAGCTCGACCTGGTCCGCTACTACCAGTCGGTCGGCGACGGCATCGTGCGCGCGCTGCGCGAGCGGCCGTGCATGCTGCACCGCTTCCCGGCCGGGGTCTCGGGCGAGAAGGTGCACCAGAAACGGGTTCCCAGCGGAGCGCCTCCATGGCTGGAGACGGTGCGGGTGGACTTCCCGCGGTACGGCAGGCACGCCGATGAACTGTGCGTGACCGAACTGGCCAGCGTCGTGTGGGCCGTCCAGATGTCCACGGTGGAGTTTCATCCGTGGAATTCGCGCCGGGCTGACACCGAGCGGCCTGACGAGTGGCGCATCGACCTGGACCCGATGCCGCGCTGCGGGTTCGCCACGGTGCGCAGGGTCGCCCACATCGCGCACGAGATACTCGACGAACTGGGCGCGACCGGGTGGCCGAAAACCTCCGGCGGCAACGGCCTGCACATCTACGTCCGGATCGAGCCGCGATGGGGTTTCGCCGAAGTCCGGCGGGCCGCGTACGCCTTCGCCAGGGAGGTTGAACGGCGCGTGCCCGGCGATGTGACGACCACCTGGTGGCGCAAGGACCGCGACCCCGCCAAGCTGTTCGTCGACTACAACCAGAACGCCAGGGACCACACGATCGCCAGCGCCTACTCGGTGCGCGGCGTCCCGGAAGCGACAGTCTCCACCCCGATCTCCTGGGACGAGATCAGCGACGTCGAGCCCGGCGAGTGCACGATCGCTACCGTGCCTGGCCGCTTCGCCAAGCTTGGCGACCTGCACGAGGGGATCGACAACGCCGCCTACTCGCTGGACACGCTGCTGGAGTGGGCAGACCGCGACGGCCTCGACTAGAGGCTACCGGGCGAGTGCGCCCATCGGATCCCATGCGGGCAGCACGATCGGCTCGGCGTCGAGCGCCTGCTGCAGCGCTTCAGGGAGCATGCCGCGCCGTGCCGCGATCTCGAAGACGTACTCGTCGAACCACGAGTCGTTCATCGTGTAGAAGCCGTCCTTGCCCCTATCGGCGCCCCAGCTGTTTTCCACCCGCCACCTGCGGGGCACGCCGCCGAGGACATCTACTCCGGTGAAGAGCATGGCGTGCGTCATCTCGGTCTCGTGATACAGCAGACGATCAGCCTTGCCGAGGGTGAAGGCGGTGTCATAGACCGATGGCAGGTCGTACAGGTTGGCGTCCCACACACCGTAGTCGTTACTCATCATCTTGCCGACGTCGCAGCCGAACCACACCGGCTCGCCCTGCTGCAGGGCCTGCGCTGCGATGTCCTTGATCACTGACATGCCGACGTTCAGGTAGCTGACAGGCGGAGCGCCGAGCACATTGCCGAGGTACTCGACCGTGAAGGTCCTGCCGACCGGGCTCGACGGGCGCGGGTCGTGGACCAGGCACACATAGTCGTCGATGGGCACCGCTACGTACTTCGCCGCGAACTCCTTGGGAGTGAGCACGCCGTCGCGGTGGAACTCTCGGTCCTTGTCGGTCCACTGCCAGTCGAAGCTGTCCGGTGGGGTCCCGAGGTGGATGCACAGCACCCGGTAGATGACGCGGAGGATGTCCGCCTTCTCGGCACGTGCCGCGTCGAGGCCCCGGGCGGCTGCCTCGCGCACCGATTTGGCCCCTTGCCGCAGGAGGTTGCGCAGCACCGAGTTCATCCGCGCCGTGTTGGCCGAGCTGTAGGTCTCGGGCATGACCGGCTTGGGCACCAGACCGTGCTTATTGACGATCGCCACGAACATGTTCCACTGGCCGCCGTCACTGGCCACAGACTCGAGCAGAAAGGCGACCGTGCGATCGTCAACGTCACGCCCGGCTGTCTCGATCACGGCTTCGAGGAAGTAGTTGGCCCGCTCGATCTTGTCCCAGAACATGGCGTAATTCTGCGAGAACTCGAAGTCCTTGAGCCCCATCGTCTTCATCGCGCCGACGCGCAGCAGATTGAGGCCGGCGAATAGCCAGCACCTGCCGCTGCGCTCCTGATTGGTGACCTTCCAGTCGTCCAGGAGGGTCGAGAGCGAGTGGTCGGTGTTATTGATGATTTCCCGGTTGATGGCAACGTCGTCGACGGCGACCCGGGTCACGGCGTTCTGCGCCAGCCGGTAGGCCGGGGTAGCGGAGAAGTCCTTGCGGAGCAGTTCCAGGTCCGCGGCGCTCAATGTCCCGTCCAGGCTTGGCATCTCACTCTCCTCGGCTAGCGTTCGCGTTCCGTCATCAACGTACCAGCGGGCCGGGCCGACACCGGCTGAGCGCCCGGACGGCTGCCGGACGCCCAAGTGCGCTAGAGTCACGCCGTGACGGACGGCAATGACTGGCGCGTGACGATTACGCTACCCGGCCCGGCGCAGGTGGAGCGGGTGCAGCGATCGTTCTCCGCCCATGAGGTGGAAGACGATATCCGCCGACGGTTCGGCAGCAACATCGCTGTAGGTGCCGGTGACTCGCAGATCTTCCTGTACGCGGGCACCGAGATCGCCGCCAGGGAGGCCGAGCAGGTCGCCCGCGACATGCTCGCCCAGCAGGACATTCCGGCCGAGTTCGCGCTGCATCGCTGGCATCCCCTCGAGGAGGAGTGGGAGAGCCCGGACGTCGCGATGCCGCGGACCGAGGCCGAGCGCCAGGCCGAGCACCAGCGGCTTGAGGACGCGGAAGCCACCGAGGCCGAAGCCACCGGGATCGCCCAGTGGGAAGCCAGGGCGGAGTTTCCTTCGCACCGCGAGGCCGTCGCGCTGGCGGCCAAGCTGCGCAGCGAGGGCCATACGGTCGTGCGGCGCTGGAGGTTCCTGGTCGTGGGTGCCAGTAACGAGGACGACGCCCGCGAACTCGCCGAGCAGATCAGGCGGGAGGCACCGCCGGATGCAACTGTCCGTGCTGAGCAGTCCGGCGTTCGCTTGCCGTTCATACCATTCTGACCCGCCAGCGGCCTAGGCCCCCGACGAGCGAAACGTGCCTAGGCGTGCACCTGGGGATGCCGCTGGTCCCACGGCGCGGCTTGCTCGAGCTGGCTGGCCACCTGAACCAGCAGGTCCTCCCGGCCGTAGGCCGCGACGAGCTGCACGCCGACCGGCATGCCGTCGGGCGTCCAGTGCAGCGGAAGGCTCACGGCCGGCTGGCCGGTCATGTTGAACTGCGCGGTGTAAGGGATGAAGCTAGTGATTCGCTGGCCCTCGGCCTCCGGTCCGTCTGCGGTGAACCAGCCAAGCTCCGGCGGGGCCGCACCCACGGTGGGCGTCAGCAGCAGGTCGTGACGGTTCCACCAGTGCGCCATCCGGCGCGCCCACATCCCGATCCAGGCCCGGGTGCGCAGATATGCCATAGCGTTCATGGCCGCGCCGGCCTGCCGGTAGTAGACGTTGCGCGGCTCGATCTCGTCCTCGCCGATCTGGCGGCCGAGCAGCATCTCGAACGCGCGGAACGTCGCCTCGGTGTCGGCGGCGACGATCGTGCCGAAGTGCCGGCCAAAGTCCGGCTCGGACATTGCCGCCGGCGCGGACTCCTCGACGTGGTGGCCGAACGACTCCAGCAGCCGAGCGGTGGCTGCCACCGCGGCGCGGCACTGCGGGTCGTCAAGAAAGCCGTCGTCGCGCGGCCGGTCCAGCACCCCAACCCGCAGCCGCCCCGGGCTGGCGCCGACCTCCTTACTCAGCGGGCGACGCAGCGGAGGCGCATAGTATGGCTCACCCGCCTCCCTCGTACTGATCAGATCAAGGATGCCAGCCGCGTCACGGACCGTTCGGGTCAGCACGCCGTCGATCGTGCCGCCGGCCCAGGCCTCCCCGATTAGCGGGCCCTGGCTGATCCTGGCGCGGGTCGGCTTGAGCCCCACGAGCCCGCATGCGCTGGCCGGGATGCGGATAGAACCGCCGCCGTCGCTGGCGTGCGCGACCGGCACCATGCCGCTGGCCACCGCAGCCGCCGACCCTCCCGAGGAGCCACCGGTGCTGCGACCTGGATCCCACGGGTTGCGGGCCGGGGGGAAGGTCCGCGCCTCGGTGGTCACGGTGGTGCCCATTTCCGGCACGTTCGTGCGGCCGAGCGCGACGAAACCAGCGAGCCGGAACGCCTCAGCGAGGTAGGACGTCACCGGAAAGGCCAGCTCACGCATCGGCCCGACGCCGAACGCCGTCACCTCGCCCGCGACCGTGCAGCCCATATCCTTGAAAAGGATCGGCACCCCGCGAAACGGCCCGTCGGGCAGATCGCCGGCGGCCTCCAGCCGCGCCCGGTCGAACCGGTTCCTGAGCACAGCATCGAGCTGAGGGTTCACCGCTTCGATCCGGCTGATCGCCGCTTCCACCAGCTCCGTGGCGCTGACCTCGCCACGACGAACAAGGTCGGCCTGCGCTGTAGCGTCCAGCCACGTCATCTCGATCACACCCGCACGCTACACGCGAATGAACTCACCTATTCGCGGCCATCCCCGCAAAGGATATGAACTCACCTATTCGCGGTCATCCCGGCAGAGGATCTCGCCATGGGGGATGAGGAACCAGCCATCGTCGCTCGACGCCCACCGGCGCCATGCCGCGGCCAGCCGGCCGAGATCATCCCGGCTCGCCAAACTTAGCCTGACAGCCTGGTCGGCGAAGTTCGACTGGGTCACCCGCTCAGCCCACAGTCCGCCCCACCACAAGCGGTCGCCAGGAGTGGCGTAGCACCAGGAGCTGGCCGACACCTCGGTCTCCTCGAACCCGGCCGCCCGCGCCCAGCCGAGCATGCGCCGGCCCGCGTCGGGCTCGCCGCCCAGGGCCCTGGCCACTCGCTGGTAGAGCAGCTGCCACTCCCGCAGCGCAGGATCCTCCGGATACCAGATCATCCCGCCGTAGTCGGCGTCGCGGGCGGCGACGACACCGCCCTGGCGGCAAACCCGCCGCATCTCAGCCAGCGCAGCCACGGGATCGGCCAGATGCTGCAGCACCTGGTGAGCGTGCACTACGTCGAAGGTGCCGTCGGCAAAGGCCAGCTGATACACGTCGCCGGCCTGGAAACTGACATTGCGGCAGCCCTGGCGCACTGCTCCGGCCCGAGCATCGGCAAGGACCGCACCGGATACGTCGATCCCGATAACCCGGCCCTCACCCACCCTCGCCGCCAGGCCGGTGGTGATCGTGCCGGGGCCGCAGCCGACATCAAGCACCTGCGACCCGCTCGGCAGCCGCGGAAGCAGGTAACCTGCCGAGTTCACTGCCGTGCGCCACCGATGCGACCGCAGCACGCTGTCATGATGGCCGTGGAGGTAGGTCCGCGCGGCATCCGGCATGCACCGATCATTCAGTGGCTGAATGAGCTCGTCAAAGCCAGCAGCCGCGCAGCGGGCGGCGTACGACAGGCGGTCAAGGGTCCGGCCGGCCGGACCCTTGACCGCCGTCTCCCCCGGCGGGGCTTGTGCCGCCCGCCCGGATCTCGCCGGTCAGATACCGCTGCAGGGTGGGACCGATTGTCGCGGCGAGGTCATCCGGGCTGGCCGACGCCACCGGCCCGAGCGCCAGGACGAACCTCGCCACCGCGAGCCCGAGCATCTGGGTCGCGACCATGCCCGCCCGGTACTCCGCATCCGCGATATCCGCGCGGGCACCCCCAGCGGCATCCGCCATGCCAGCAGCACCCGCCATGCCAGCGGGGCCGCCAGCCTCGCCCGCGCTGACCACGCGGGCAACCGGTTCCAGGATTGCCTCGGAAATGAAGTCCCGCAGCATTCTCGCTGCCTGCTCGCTGGTCAGCGCCGAACGGAGCAAGCCGAGCAACGTGGCGCGGACCGCCGGATCCTCCCACGCCGTCAGCGCGGTCCTGATCAGCTGCTCCCCGGTACTGACGCCGGTGTCCCGCGAACCGGCCTGCAGGACGGCCAGGATCTCGCTCGGCGCCACGGGCAGCCGCATCGCGGCGACGAACAGCTGCTCCTTCGAGCCGTAGAAATGGTGCACCAGCGCCGGATCCACGCCTGCGTCGGCGGCGATGGACCTGATCGTCGCGCCGTCGTAGCCGTGATCAGCGAACCTGCGGCGCGCCGCCGCAAGTATCGTCTCCCTGGTGCCGCTGTCACCGGCCCTGCGCCCCGCGGTACGGCTGGCCGTCACCGGGCTGCACCCGTTCCCGAAGTCGACAGCGTGAGCTGGAAGAAGCGTTCCTCCAGGGTCGCTGGCGCATCCTGAACCCTGGCGTCAACGCCGCCGAGCGCCCGCCGGACCTCCTCAGGCGCGGAACCTGGCACCCGCAGCGAGCGGCCGGCCAGCGCCACCAGCAGTCCGGCCCGCTCAAGTGCGGTGAACGCCGCCGTCCACGACGCCGCCGTCACCACGCTGACCCGCGCCGCTCCGATGATCTCGGCGGCGGTTCCCCCGGCTACCACCGCGCCGCCCGCCATGATCACCAGACGGCCGCATTCACCCGCTTCCTCCAGGTGGTGAGTGGTCACCAGCACCCCGGCGCCTGCCGCCGCGGCGTCGGTAATGGTGTCCCAGAGCCGTGCCCGGCCGAGCGGGTCGATCCCGGAGGTGGGCTCGTCCAGGATCAGCAGATCCGGCCGGTGCGACAGGACCTGCGCGAATGCGACACGGCGCTGTACGCCCAGCGGCAGCGACCCGACGATTGTGTCGCCGTACGAACGCAGCTCCCCGGGCAGCCGCGGCGGCTGGCCCCCGTCCGGTCCGCCGCCGAACACCGACGCCGAGAACTCCAGGTTCTCCGCCGGAGTCAGGTCGTCGTACAGGCCAAGTCCCTGGGGCAGGTAACCGATCCGGCGGCGGGTGTCGCGTGACGGCGCAGCGCCGAACAGCGCCACCTCGCCGTCCGAAGCGGGCAGCAGGCCGAGCAGCAACCGGATCAGCGTGGTCTTTCCCGCCCCGTTGGCCCCGAGCAAGCCGACGATCTCGCCGGAATTCACCTGCAAGTCAACGTGGTCAACAGCGGTGAGCTGGCCGAACCTGCGAGTCACCGCAGCGCACCTGGCGAGCGGGCCAGAGCCAGGCGGGACGGCAGCTTCACCGGGCAGGGCCAGCTTCACCGGGCAGTGCGGCGCCGTCGGCCGTCATGACGCACCCCCGGGCCGGCTGAAGCTCGCCCGCCAGCTGAAGCTCGCGGGCTAGTGCGGCGATCGTCACCGCATCCTGGAGATCCGGCTGGATCACCTGCCCCGCCCCGGCGGCTCGCCCCGGCGGGTCCCAATTCGCCAGCGTCCGCCGCGCCGCCAGGCCCGGCGCTGGTCTTGTACTGCCTCGCTGCTCGGTCACGGCGCGCAGCGTGCCGGGCATCGCGGCGACGATCTCCTCCGGTGTCCCGGTGGCCAGTTCCCGCCCCCCGTCCAGGGCGAGCACGATAGCCGCACGCTCGGCCTCGTCCAGATAGCTCGTGGCGAAGACCACCGCCGATCCGGCCGCGGCCGCCCGGGCGATCAGCCACCACAGATCGGACCGGCTTACCGGATCGACGCCGGTGCTTGGCTCGTCGAGCACGAGCAACTGCGGCCGGTGCATCATCGCGGCGATCACGCCGAGCTTCTGGCGCATGCCGCCGGAGAGCTGGCCGGCCAGCCGGTCCCTGGCTGCCGTAGCCCGGCCCGGTCGAGGAACTCGGCGGCCTGCGCGCGGGCCTGAGCGGCGGTCAGGCCATAGGCCGCGGCGCGGAAGGCAAGGTTCTCGGCGACCGTCAGGTCAGGATAGATGCCCGAACTCGCCGGCAGGTACCCGATCCGCCGCGCATCCGGCCTGCTGACCTGCCCGCTACCTGGCGCCTGAGCGCCCCGCGAGGCAGCGCAGCAGCGTCGTCTTGCCGGCGCCGTCGCCGCCGACGACCGCGGTCACCTGGCCGGCCGTTGCGGCAAGTGACACGCGGTCAAGGGCTGGCGAGTTGTCGTGCCAAACGGAAACCTCGCGCAGGCCCCAGCCGACCGGCCGGTGCCGTCGCCAGCGGCCCGCCAGCGCCGCCCGGTGACCCGCCAGCGCCGCCCGGAGACCCGCCAGCGCCGCCCGGAGACCCGCCAACGCCACCCGGTGAGCCGGTCACGCCGGGTCCCTGGGCCCGCCGCCGCCAGTGCGGGGCGCTGCGTTCCCGCCGGCCGGGTGGCTGGTGCGGTCGCCTGGATGACGGCGCCGGCGCGAGAAAGGCCCGGAACCGCAGCGTGGCGAGCGTGACAATAACGGCGCCGAGCAGCGCCAGGTAGGCGAACGACGGCCAGAGCGCCGCTATCGGCTCCGCCTTGAGCATCACTCCGCGGGAGATCTGGTTGAAGTAGGTCAGCGGCAGCAGGTACGCGATCCAGCGGACACCCACGACGATCGAGGACAGCGGGAAGATCAGCCCGGACAGCAGCACCTGCGGCAACAGCGTCATGATGGCCAGCTGGATCGCCTGGCCCTGGTTCTGCGAGACGCTGGAGATGAGAACGCCGAGCCCGAGGGTGACGAACAGGAACTCAAGAGCGCCCAGTGCGAACACCAGTGGCGAGCCGCGGAACGGGACGCCGAAGATCGCGATGCCGACCCC
The DNA here is from genome assembly GCA_963774825.1 of uncultured Actinomycetes bacterium. GTDB lineage: Bacteria > Actinomycetota > Actinomycetes > Streptosporangiales > Streptosporangiaceae > DATBGO01. The sequence continues at coordinate 173,731 of CAVZGW010000007.1, forward strand.
GAGCACGATCGCGAGGTCGACCGTCGCCACCACGAAATACGGCACGATCTTGCCGAGGAAGACGTCCCTGGTGCGCAGCGGCATCACGGCGAGCTGCTCGAGCGTGCCGGACTGCCGTTCCCGGACCACGCCGAGACTGGTGATGATCGTGCCGATGAACACCAGGATGACGCCCGCGAGGCCCGGGATCATGATGTCGGAGGTCTTGAGATCCGGGTTGTACAAGATGCTGACCTGCGGCACGGGCCGTGCGAGACCGGCCGCTCCGGTCGCGCCCGCCTGCCCGGTCGCGCCCGCCGCCCCGGTCGCGCCCGCCGACCGGTCTGCTGCTAGCTGGCTGGCCAGGGCGGTGAGCGCCGCCCGCGCCGCGAATAGCTGGCTGCCGTCGATAAGCACGATCGGCCGCGGCGCCGCCGGTCACCACGGCGACGTCCGCCTTACCGTCGCGTAGCTCGTCCTGCGCCCAGGTCCGGCCCTGGTCCGGCGCCGACGTCACCACGTCAAACGGCCGGTGCAGCAGTGCCCCGGCTGCGTGGGCCTGCGGGCCAGCCGTGGCGACCGGGATCGTCTTCACGTCGAAGCTCGCCGCGTAGCCGAGCACCACCAGCAGCAGGACCGGCATCACGATCATCATCGCGAGCGTCCGGCGATCCCGCCGCAGCTGGCGGAACTCCTTCACGATCATCGCCCACATCGGCGCTCGCCTCCCTGCTGCGATTATTTCAACACATGATGAATTCTACAAATGATGAATTCTCCGCGTCAAGGCTGCGCAGCCTGAGCGTCGACGGCAGTGCGGCGCTGAACTCGCCCGGCGCTGAACTCGCCCGGCGCTGAACTCGCCGGGAGCCGGACTCGCCCGGCTCTGGATTCGACGGAACTGGCCACGGCCCGGGCCGTCTGATCGGATGGGTCCATGGCCACCACGCGGCATCAGGGTCGATGGAGCCTGCAGGACCGGTTCGCATCGGTCTGTGCATTACCTGCCGGTCGACATCCCCCCGGGCGCGTCCGGGCTGCGGGCCGAGCTCGAATACGACCGCAGCGCGGGCACGCTAGATCTCGGTTGCATCGGACCCGCAGGGTTCCGCGGCTGGTCGGGCGGAGCCCGCCGGTCATTCACTATCACTAGCGGAACACGCCACACCCGGCTACCTTCCTGGCGAGCTCGAGCCCGGCACCTGGCAGGTGATGATCGGCCTGTACCAGATGCCCGTCGAGGGGATTGAATACAGCTTGACCGCAGAGGTCTCGGGTCCAGGCAGCCGTGTCGCCCTCGAACCCCGGCCTGCCCCGCTGCCGCCGCTGGCGCAGCGCCCGCCGCGCCGCCGGATTCCTGCCACCGCCGGGCACCGCTGGCTCGCCGGTGACCTGCACACCCACACGGTTCACTCGGACGGTGCCATGACCGTCCCCGAGCTGGCGAGGTTCGCGGTAGGCCAGGGCCTTGACTACATCGCGATCACCGATCACAACACGATCAGTCACCATGCCGAGCTTCCCGCCGCCGCTGCGGCGCATCAGATCATCCTGGTGCCCGGCCAGGAAGTGACCACAGCCTCGGGCCATGCAGGCGCGCTTGGCGACATGGGCTGGATCGACTTCCGCGAGACCGCCGACTCCTGGCTGGAGAGCGCCGAGCGACAGGGCGGGCTGCTCTCAATCAACCACCCGATCGGCGGTCACGTCAGCTGGACAATCCCGATGAACCGCCGGCCGCCGCTCATCGAGGTCTGGCATTGGAGCTGGCTCGATCTGCGCTGGACCAACTCACTCAGCTGGTGGCTCGCGTGGGACCCCGGCGCGATCCCGGTGGGCGGCAGCGACTGGCACCGGCCAGGTGCTGACGCTGTCCCGGGCTCGCCCACGACCTGGATCGAGGCGGCCTCCGCAGAGACGCAGGCGGTGATAGCCGGTCTCCGGGCCGGCCGCACCGCCATCTCGGCTACCCGGGACGGCCCGGTCCTGGTCCGGGTCGATGGCCAGCTGGTCGCCTCCGGTGCTGACGGCACCATCCTGGCCGGCCCGGACGGCCCGTTCGCCCTGGTCCGCGGTGAGCTGGCCCGCTTTGATGGCGCCGCGGGCTGTCACAGGCTGATGGACGCCACCGGTGCCACCCTGGCACTGACGCGCTGATCCGGACGTCCTTGCAGCATCGTTGCCAACGAGGGCCAACGTCGCATACAAGGGCTAATGTATGCCCCGAAGACCTCGTGAAGGTCGTTGGCTACGTTTGGCCTCGTGCGGTGCCAGCTGGTACAGCCATCGCGGGTGAGATCCAGCCCGGCCCCGGCCCGCCGGTCAGCGGGCTGTGATCAGGAAGACCGGGTAGCCGGGCGCGATCTCGAGCAGCTTGTCGTCGGACGCGTCCGCGCCGACCCCGTCGAAGAAGACGCCGACCTCGAACTTCCAGCGCTTCAGGTAGGCGCGGAGTACCTCAGGCTTCTGCGCGTCGGAGAGTTCGGTGGCAGTGAACCGCTCCACGCGCCTGCCGATCCGCAGCTCCCCGCCGCCCGCTACCCGCATGTTCCGGACCCACTGCGTATGGCCGCGCGGTGCGACCAGGTACCGGTTGCCCTTGTAGCTGAGCGGGTTCACCGGGGTCGTCCGCCACTCGCCGCTTGTCCGACCCCGTACCGCCAGCACCCGGCTGCCCCAGATGCTGATCCCGTGCCTGGTCAGCCAGCGCACCGAAGTGTTGAACGAGCGCGCTACCGCGCCTTTGACCTCGATGTTGCGAGCGGCCGCATTGTCGGTCATCACGTCTCCCTGCTTGCCTCGTGCCGGGACCTGGTACCCGGATCCTTCCACCCGCCCGGCCAGGTGGGCCGGATCAGATCTCCGAGAGCGATGCTCTCTACTAAGAGCAGTGTCTTCTCTTTTCCATGCACTTGTCAAGAGCAGCGATCTCGTTATTGAGCATTGATCTCCGATCTGCGAGACTGGCCTCATGACTGCGAGCCAGACAGCCAGGGAGCGGGCCAGAGCCGAGCTCACCCGCGAGATCAAGGAGGAGGCACGGCGGCAGCTTGCCGAAGCCGGGGCCCAGCAATTGTCGCTGCGGGCCGTCGCGCGCGAGCTCGGCATGGTCTCCTCGGCCTTGTACCGTTATTTCCCTAGCCGGGACGACCTGCTGACCGCGCTGATTATCGATGCCTACGACGCGCTCGGACGCAGCGCCGAGCATGCGGCCGCGGCGCTCCCCCGCGCCGAGATCCGCGGCCGCTGGCGGGCGTGCTGCATTGCGGTGCGTGGCTGGGCGCTCGCTCATCCGCACGAATACACGCTGATCTACGGCTCGCCGGTGCCCGGTTACCAGGCGCCGCAGGAGACGATACCGGCGGCGAGCCGGGTGGCACTGGTCCTGGGCGGGCTGCTGACCGATGCCCAGGCCGCCGAGTCGACCGCCGGGGGCCCCGGACCGGCTCGCCCGCTGCCTGGTCCGCTCGGACGGCAGGCCGCCGCGGTCGGGGCCGCGATCGCGCCCGGCGTTGCAGAAGCCGCGATCGTCCGGGCGCTGATCGCCTGGACCCAGCTATTCGGCATGATCAGCTTCGAGCTTTTCGGCCAGCTGGTCGGCAGCGCCGATCCGGCCGACGAGTTCTTTTCCTACGCAGTGGATCAGATGGCGGACTTTGTCGGGTTGCCGTAAGCGCGCCCGCCGGAGCCGGCCGCAGCACGATCATGATGGATTCCGGAGAGCAGCGGCGGGAGCGGCGGGAGCAGTCGGAATGGCCGGGCTGGACGGCATGCTGTTCCCGGCACCGCCCGCGACCAGCCCTGGCCTTGTCACGGCCGGTTATCTTGATTGCGGGCTCGAATCAGCCCGCCCCGCCGCAGGCGGGGAATCTCCGCCGGATCACGCAGCTATCGGCGATCCGGCGCTGTTAGAACGGTCCCCGAACGGGCAGCCACGCTCGGGATCGTCTGAAGATTCGCCGCATGGAGCCTGGAGGGCATCGTGGACATAACCCAGCTGATCCTCGACGACCATCACGAACAGCGCCGGCTCTTCTCGATCCTGGACCAGATCGATCGTGCTGACACCGGAACCCTGAGTGCCATCTGGGCACGGCTGTCGGCGTTCCTTGAATTGCACGCCGCGGCGGAGGAGGAGATCTTCTACCCGGCGCTGCTGCGGGCGGGCGCGGGTGCTGGCCGAGCGGGCAGCGCCGAGGCGGAAACACTCGACGCGATCCACGACCACAACGACATCAGGGACGCGATCGCCGCAGTCCAGGGCCACGAGGCCGGCACCGACGAGTGGTATGCCGCGGTCGCCGCGGTGAATCTGGCGAATGGCGATCACATGGCTGAGGAAGAGCGCGAGGGCCTCACCGACTTCCGCCGTCTCGCCGGGCTCGGGCTGCGCCACGAGCTGGCTGTCACCTTCGCGGCCTTCGAAGCGAAGCATTTCGCGGGCGTCCCCGCGGTGGACAAGGACCCGGCCCGTTACGTGCGCGAGGAGGAACAGAAATTCGAGCCGCCGGCCAGCCGGGGGGCGCCAGACGGATCGCTCAGTATCGGCAGCCTCAGGGGATGCTGACCCGGGAGCCGCCGCGCTGAGCAGGAATCGCTGGCAAGCTGGCCTGCTGCTCGATCGGAGACTGTGATATCCGTCGGACAACGAAGCTGCGAAACGAGACCCGCGGCCGACATGAGCGCCGAGGAGAGGACTCCTGATGGAACATAAGGCCCGCTGGGGAATCACGCTCCCGTTGCACGGAATCGCCCTGGCCGAGCAGCGCGAGATCGTCACCGAACTTCCCGGCCTCGGCTACACCGACGCGTGGTCCGCCGAGCTCAACGGCATCGACGCGTTCACCCCGCTCGCCCTGACCAGTCAGTGGGCCAGCGAACTGCGCCTCGGTACGGCGATTGCCAGCGTCTACACGCGAGGGCCCGCCATGCTCGCGATGCACGCGGCCACCCTCGCCAACCTCGCTCCCGGCCGTTTTGTGCTGGGCATCGGCACCTCAACGCCGGTGGTGGTGAAGCAATGGAACGGCATCGAGTTCGCCAGGCCCTACCAGCGGTCCAGGGACATGCTGCGGTTCCTGCGCCGGGCACTGGCCGGGGAGAAGGTGACCGAGCAGTACGAGACGTTCAGCGTGGACGGGTTCAGGCTCGACAAGGTGCCTGCCGAGCCGCCCGGCCTCGCACTCGCCGCACTCCGCCCGCAGATGGTCCGGCTGGGCGCGGCGGAATCCGACGGCGTGATCACGAACTGGCTGGCACCTTACGACGTGCCCAAGGTGCGCGCGGCAGCCGGGCCAGGCACGGAACTGATCGCCCGGATCTTCGTCTGCCCGACGCCGGACGCGGCGCTGGCCAGGATGATCGGTCAGCGACTCGTTGCTGCCTACCTGACCGTGCCGGCCTATACGGCGTTTCACGTCTGGCTGGGCAGGGAAGAGTTGCTGCGCCCGATGCTCGCCGCCTGGAACAGCGGCGACCGCAAGGGTGCCCTGGCCGCGATCCCCGACGAGCTTGTCGATGACCTTGTCGTACACGGACCTGTCGAGGCATGCCGGGAGCGGGTCGCCGAGTATCAGGCGGCCGGGCTCGACACGCCCGCGATCATGATCGTTCCCACCCCGGACGCCAACATGTTTGACTCCGTCAGGAAGCTCGCGCCCGCCTGAAGCGCGCAGCGGTTCACCAGGACCCGGCGAGATCGCTGCCGTACCAGGACGCGATGATCTGGTGCGCGATCGAGACCGGCGGCGGCAGCCTCACCTCGCCGCTCTCGATCGCGGCCCGCAGCTCGGCCCTGGAGAACCAGCGGGCCTCGGCGATCTCGTGGGTGTCGACCCTGATCTGCTGGCCGGCTGCGGCATGCGCGCGGAATCCGAGCATCAGGCTGTGCGGCATCGGCCAGGGCTGGCTGCCGACATACCGGACCCGGTCCACCGCAAGGCCGGTCTCCTCGAACACCTCCCGTGCGACCGCCTGCTCAGCTGACTCGCCTGGCTCGACGAACCCGGCCAGGATCGAGACCCGGTGCTCGGGCCACTGCGCGTTCCTGGCCAGCAGCCCGCGATCGTCGGGATCGGTGACCAGCATGATCACTGCGGGATCACTACGCGGGAAATGCTCCGTCCCGTCGGCCACGCAGCGCCTGGTGTGCCCGGCGGCGGCTGGCTCGGTCGCCGCACCGCACAGCGAGCAGTGCCCGGCGACCGCATGCCAGTTGGCCAGCGCCACCGCGTGCGTCATCAGTCCCGCGTCCCGGGCCGAAAGCAGTGCTCCTGCCTGCCGCAGCCCGGCCCATCGCTGGCTGCCACGACGGCCGCCCCGGTCCGGCTGCCCGCCTGCCGCGGCTGGCCGCTCGCCGCTGGCGGCGACCCCGAAGTAGGCGACCCCGTCAGGATCGGTGCCCAGCAGGAACCTGACCCCGTCTGGTGCCGCGGCGGGCGGCACCAGCTCGAGTTCCGCCCCATCGTCGCCGAACCAGACCGGCGCCTGCCCGTTGTGCAGCACGAGCACGCGGCTGCGCGGGTCCGCCCAGGCCGCCTCGAGCCATGCGGTGTCCTCGCGGAGCATGCTCGCCCGGTCCACCTCGCTGCGGGCCAGCGCTAGCGGTCCAAGCGGGGCGAGGCCGTCCGGCTCCGGACCGCCTACGCCACCGGAGCCGTCCGGCTCCGAACCGCCGGTGACCGCGATCCGATCAGGCTCCGGGCTGGCGGCGTGTGCCCCGGCTCCGCGCTGCCGTTCGGGGTTCATCGCGGGCCCGTGAGCTGGCCGACCGCCACCGCAAGCTCATCCCACAGGTAGGCAGCCGCCGCTGCCCCTTTGAGCAGCAGCGCCATCTCGGCCTTCTCGTTCGGCGCGTGGATGCGATCTTCGTCAAGGCCGACGGCGAGGAAGACCAGCGGCGCCCCGAGGATCTCGGCGAGTTCAGCTTCCGGCCCGCTTCCCCCCTCTCGCGTGAAGAGCACCTCACGGCCGAACGCACGTTCCATGGCACGCCGGGCGGCCAGGACCGCGGCCGAGTCGACGGGCGAGAACGCAGGCCGCGTGCCGGGCCCGGCCGAGGTGACCGTCGCCTCGATGCCCGCCGGGGTGCGCGCGGATACGTAGTCCCGGAGCGCGGTGATGACATCCGCGGGCTCCTGGTGGGCGACCAGCCGGAACGATAGCTTGGCATGGGCCTCTCGCGGCACGATCGTCTTGCCCCCGGGTCCGGTGTGGCCGCCCCACATACCGTTGATCTCCGCGGTCGGCCGCGCCCAGATCCGTTCCAGGGTGCTGAAGCCCGCCTCTCCGGCGGCTGCGCCGCTGTTGCCCGCTTCGGCGAGCCAGGCCTTCTCATCGAACGGCAGCCTGGCGAACATCTCCTGCTCCTGCGCCGATACTGGAGCCACCTTGTCGTAGAACCCCGGCAGGGCGACCCTCCCTTCGGCGTCGTGCAACCCGGCGAGCAGCGCGGCGAGCGCGTGCAGCGGGTTCGGGACCGCGCCGCCGAACGATCCAGAATGCAGGTCCTGGTCCGGCCCGCGGACATCGATCTGCGCGTCGGCAAGGCCGCGCATCGCGGTGCACATCGATGGAACGTCCGCTGCCCACATAGAGGTGTCGGAGACGACGATCACGTCACAGCGCAGCTGATCGCGCCGGTCCCGCAGCAGCGCCGCGAAGTTCGGCGATCCCGACTCCTCCTCGCCTTCGATAAGGAGCTTGAGCGTAACCGGCGGCGCGGCGGCGGTGCTGGCCGCGAGGGCGGCTCGCACGCCGAGCGCGTGGAAGAGCACCTGGCCCTTGTCGTCGGAGGCGCCGCGGGCCAGCAGCCTGCCCTCTCGCTCAGCCGGCTCGAATGGCGGCGAGTCCCACTCCGCTAGCGGTTCCACCGGCTGGACGTCATGGTGGCCGTAGACGAGCACAACGGGCGCAGCGGGGTCGGTCGCCGGCCAGTGTGCGAATACAGCGGGGAGCCCGCGAGCGCCTTCGGCTCCGGTCTCCCAGACCTCTGTAACCGGAAACCCGGTCTCGCGAAGCTGCTTGGCGAGCCATTCGGCGGAGCGCCTGACATCGGCGTGGTGCGCGGGATCACCCGAGATCGACGGGATCGTCAGCCACTCCTTCAGCGCGGCGAAGAATGCGGGCGCGTTCTGGCCGATGTACTCACGGACGTCCATGATCATCTCCTCACTGGATGTGGCAGCCGCGCCGTCGCGGAACACGGAGATCCTGGCCCGAACTCTAGCGAGGCGCGACGTGCCCGGCTCAACCGGCGCGAGCCGCCTCCCTCGGGGCTCCGGGCTCCGGGCAGCGGCAACTCGGCCGTCACCGCTGGATCGACGTAGCGGCTGCCGCGCGACAGCGACGCGACAGCGGCCAGCCCCGCCAGGCAGGCGGCTGCGGCGAACACCACGACCAGGCCGTGGTGAAACGGCCCTGAAATCAGGTCCGGGAAGAACTCCCGGCCAGTGATGGTCTGCTGAGCCGCGGCCGGAAGCGCGGACAGCACCCGACTCGCCGCCAGCAGGTGCTGCAGCGGGTTCACGCCGAGAACCGCCGCGAACAGCGAGGACACCGGCGGCAGCGTGCCCACGTGGTACGCGATGCCGTGCGGCACGCCGTGCCGTTGCAGGCCGCCGCCTATCCCGTTCGCGGCGATAAGCACGGCGAAAGCCCAGTACGGGAAGTCAACAGGCAGCAGCATGAGGCCGATAAAGCTGCCGCCGAACACGATCATTCCGGCGCTGGCAATGCCCCGGGTGCCGAACCGGTCGGAGAGAGTTCCTGCCACGGGTCCGCAGACGAGGAAGCCGGCGGTGAGGGGCAGCAGGAAGACGCCGCACCACAGCGGCGTCTCGCTGTAGTTGTAGCCGTGCAGCGGCAGCCAGATCCCATGCAGCCAGATGACCAGATGATGAGCATGAACTGCAGCCCTCCCCTGGCGATGGACACGGCAAAGCCCGCCACGTTTCCGGCGGTGAAGGCCCTGATGCGGAACAAGCTGAGCTGGAATAGCGGCTCGGCGGCCTTGGTCTCGATCACGACGAACGCCGCCAGCAGCACGAGCCCGCCGGCGAGCAGGCCGACGACCGTGGGGTTTGCCCAGCCCATAGCCTGATGCCGGTAATGTTGGATGCCAACGGTGACGCCGATCAAGACCGCGCCCAGGCCGACGGCAAAGGTGATGTTGCCCCACCAGTCGATCCGCCCGCCTGCTCGACGCCCGGCGTCACGGAGCTTGCGGTAGGCCCACAGTGTTCCGAAGATGCCGACTGGCACGTTGACCCAGAACACCGCCCGCCAGTCCAGGGCCGCCAGCAGGCCGCCCGCGACCAGGCCGATGAACATCCCGGCGAGGCCGGCGACCTGGTTGGTGCCGAGCGCAAAACCGCGCTGATCGGAAGGAAACGCATCGGTCAGAATGGATGACGATGGACCCGTCGAGCTGGGACATGAACACGGCGGCTGTCGTGTTCGACAGTGCCACCCACTTGTAGCGGTCGTCCGTCCCCCCGTCGGCCTGCCGGCCATCCGGTCGCCCCCCGGTTCTGCCCGGCTGCCGTCCGGCCGTGCCCCCGGTTCTGTCCGGATGTGGTCATCAGATGCTCTGAGCCAGTCGCTCGATCAACGGCGCGGCCGCCATCAGCTGGTTGAGCTCCGAGCGCGTGAACCCGGTCGACAGGGCCTTCGCCAGCTGCTGCGTCCGCGCGTTGCGGCGGTTCCGCAGCACCCGCCGCCCGGATTCGGTCAGCGACATGACAGCCCGCCTTCCGTCCTCCGGGTCGGGATGTCGCTTCACCAGGCCGCGCAGCTCAAGCGCGCCGAGCGTCGCTCCCATCGACTGCGGGCTGATCTGCTCGAGCTTGGCGAGCGCGCTTGGCGTGGCCGGACCGCCGCGGTCCAGGCGCGCGAGGGCCGCGGTCTCGGCCAGCGTGAGCTCCCGTTCGGCCTGCGCCTGGCGCAACTGCCGCCGGAGCAGGCCGATGCTTACCTGAAGCGCTCCGGCTACCTCGTGGACATCAGGATCCTGGCTCATGTTCTAAGCCTAAACTTATAAGTCTAACCTTAGCAAATTTGCCATGTCAGCTTACCCGCCTCTTGGCCGGACCCGTCCACAGCCGGACCGCCCACAGCCGGACCGTCCACAGCCGGACCACCTCACGGCCGCCCGGCGTGGAACCATAGACCCGCACCGGAGGAAGAAGCGCCGCAGCGATATTGCTGCCGGACTACCAGGAGGACCAGATGCTCGTGGCATTCTCGGTAACGCCGCTCGGAGTCGGCGAGGCGGTTGCTGAGTACGTCGCCGACGCGGTCCGGGTGGTGCGCGAGAGCGGCCTGGACAACCGGACCGACGCGATGTTCACCACCATCGAGGGTGACTGGGACGAGGTGATGGACGTTGTGAAGCGCGCCGTGGAAGCCGTCGCGGCGCGTGCTCCGCGGGTAAGCCTGACGCTCAAGGCCGATATCGCAGGCCGTCACGGGAGCGCTGGAATCCAAGGTCGAGGACCTGGAGCGCTACCTGGGCAGTTGACCGCTACCGGCTGTGGCGGCCAGCGGGACGGCGTCAATGAGCGCGGCAAGGCCCGCCTGATCAAGAAGATCCGCTGGCCGCACGGTGACGTCGTCGCGGACGTAGTAGAAGGCCGCCCGGACCTGCTCGACCGGCGTTCCGGCGAGCGCCGCCCAGGCGAGCCGGTATGCGGCCAGCTGGACGGCGACGGCCCTGCGCTCATCAGGCGAGCCGGGCAGGCGGCCGGTCTTCCAGTCCACGACATCGAAGCCGCCATCGCGCGCATCGGCGAACACCGCGTCTATCCGGCCCCTGACCAGCCTGTCCCCGATCAGGGTCTCGAACGGGATCTCGACTTCGGCCGGCCACCGGTCCGCCCATTCGCCCGCTTCGAAGCGCGCCTTGAGCACTGCCAGGTCCGGATCGGCGCCAGCCGCGGCGCTCTCGTCGGCGGCGCCGAGCAGTTCATCGGGATCGATCAGCGGCCGGGGCCCGAACCGCTGCTCTAGCCAGCGGTGGAACTCCGTGCCCCGGCGGGCTTGCGGGGCCGGTGGCTGTGGCATCGGCCGCCGGACCTGCGCGGCGAGCGCCGCCGGATCCCTGGCCATCGTCACCAGCGAGGAGACGGGCATCCGGACTGGCAGCGGGACGGCCACGGCGTGATCGCTACGGCGCTGCGCCCGCTCGGCGAGCAGCAGGTCAGCATCGCGGGTCCAGCCCGCGATCAGGGCGGCGTCCTGCGGGCTCAGGACAACCCGTGCAGGCTCCGCAGTGCCTGCCGGGGCCTCACCCACGCCCCAGGCAGGCTCCGCAGCGCCGCCCGCAGCCTCACCCGCGGCCCCGGCAGGCTCCGCAGCGCCGCCCGCAGCCTCACCGACAGCCCCGGCAGGCTCCGCGCTTTCCTGGCTGTCGCCCTCCATGGCCCCGATCTCCGCGGTAACCAGGGCCGCGGCTTCGCGCGCACCTTGGTGCCGCGAGCCAGCCGTGGCAGCCGGCCAGGACGCGGTCGCGGGCTCAGCAAGCAGCGGATTGCACGCGTCGGGCTCCGGCTCCGCTACCCAACGCCCGACAGTGCCAGCGCCTGCCTCGCAGGCTGCCCGGACCTCGGTCAGGAAGGCCGACGGGCCGAGCCGCGACGCGCCATCACCCCACCAGTAGCCGGTGCAGCACAGCCAGAACGCCGCTCGCGTAGCGGCGACGTAAGCAAGCCGCCGCTCCTCAGCCAGCTCACGATCCGCGCACGCCTCAGTGAAGTCGGCCAGCGACGTGGCGTCCAGGCCCGCAAGTGCGGGCAAGTCCGCCGCATCTCCGCGCATGCCAAACGGAAGCAGCCGCGGATTCTCGGTCCATCTCGTGGTCACCTTCGGCTTAGCTGGGAAGACGTGTCCCTGGGTCCCGCCGGATAGCCCAGGCACTACGACTGCTGCCCACTGCAATCCCTTGGCGGCGTGTACGGTTGCCAGCTTGACCGAGTCTGTCTCGCCCACCCGGCCTGCCTCAAGGCCGAATTCCTCCGCTTCCGCGGCGGCCAGGTAGGCGAGGAACGCGCCGAGCGTCGGCTCCTCCAGGTCGCCGGCGAAAGCGGCCGCGGCGTCCGCGAAGGCGTCCAGGTCGGCGCGCGCGCAGGCCGGGTCCATGCCCGGCCGGGCCGCGACCTCGATGTCAAGCCCCAGCGTTCGCTCGACCTCGCCGACCAGCTCAGGCAGCGTGCGCCCAGCGTGCAGCCGGAGTGCCCGCAGTTCGGCAGCGAGGGCCGCGAACCGCTGGTAGCCGACGGCGGAATAGGCAGCCGGGTCGCCGGGGTCATCCAGAGCCTCGACCAGGCTGCCGGGATCCGCGGTCAGATCGGTCACCATCCGGGCCATCACGTCATCCGGCGCCGAGGCCGGGGCTGTGGCTTGCGGCTGGGCAGCCGCCCGCGGCGGGCGGTCCGCACCGCTGGCCAGGGCCCGGGACCGGCGGCCAGGGCGACCAGGTCACGCGGGCCGATCCGCCAGCGCGGCGAGGTGAGCACTCTCGCCAGCGCGTCGGCGGCGGACGGATCGTGCATGACCCGGAGCGTGGCGACGATGTCGGCCACCTCGGGTACGGTCAGCAGGCCGCCGAGCCCGACCACCTCGACCGGGATGCCTCTCGCTTCCAGCGCTGCGCGCAGCACCGCGAACTGGGCGCGCTTGCGGCACAGGACGGCGATGTCGGACGGCCGGACCGCGTCGTTCCCGCCACCGGGCCAGCGCCCGCCGTCCGGGGCAACGCCCGGCGGCAGGCTGAGCAGCCCGGCGACCCGGTCGGCGACCCAGTCGGCCTCCTGCGCCGAGGTCTCAAGCAGCGCGCAGGTCACCTCGCCGCGCTGGGCACGATCGGGCGGGGCGATCAGCCGCGGCACCTCGGGCGCCGCCGCCCGGAGCCCTTCCTGGAGCGTGGCGGCGGCGTCGAGCACCCGGCCGGTATTGCGGAAGCTGGTGGACAGCAGCGCGTGCGCGCCGGGCCGTTCCTGGCCGGGAAGTCGGTGCTGAAGCGCCGCAGGTTGCCCGCGCTCGCGCCGCGCCATCCGTAGATCGACTGGCACGGGTCGCCAACCGCGGTGACCGGATGCCCGCCGCCAAACAAGGACCGCAGCAGCACCAGCTGCGCATGGCTGGTGTCCTGGTACTCGTCAAGGAGCACGACCTGGTAGCGGGCCCGCTCAGCGGCACCGACCGCTGGATGGCGCTGCGCGATCCGGGCGGCCACGGCCATCTGGTCGCCGTAATCGAGGACCTCCCTGGCCGCCTTGGCCCTGACGTAGGCGGACACCAGCGGGAGCAGCTGCTCCCTGGCACGCTGGCATTTCAGGATCTTTACCGCCAGTGCGGGCACCCGGCCAGGAAGCTCAGCGCAGCACCGCGCCAGCCACTCGCCCGCCTCGATCACATCGCCAGGGCCGCGCAGGTGCTCGGCCAGCTCGCCGGAAAGGTCGAGCACGGCCGCGGTGACCGTCGCAGGCGCCCATCCGATGGCATCCATCGGCCCGTCATAGGCGGCCACCACCCGGGCAGCCAGCTGCCAGGCCACGGCGGGGGTGATCAGGCGCAGCGACGGCTCAAGCGCCTCGCGCAGCGCGTGATCAGCGACTAGCCGGCCTGCGTAGGAATGATAAGTGGCAATAACCGGATCCCCTAGCAGGTCTTCCTCGTCTTGCCAGCCGCCGCGGTCTTGCCAGCCGCCGCGCCCGGCCCTGCGCAGCCCGTCCAGCCTGCTGCGGACGCGTCCGGCAAGCTCGGCAGCGGCCTTCCTCGTGAACGTCAGCCCGAGCACGCGTTCCGGCCTGACCAGGCCGCTCGCGACCAGCCAGACCAGCCTGGCCGCCATCGTCTCGCTTTTGCCCGACCCGGCACCCGCGATCACGGCCAGCGGGCGCAGCGGCGCCCCGATCACCGCTGCCTGCTCGGCGGTCGGCTCAGCCGCGCCGAGCAGCCGCGCCAGCTGCGCCGGGCTGTACGGACCTGCGCCGAGGCCAGCACCACGTCCTTCCGCGTGGCCCGGCTGCGCCTACGCCGCTACCACGTCCGCCCGCCGCACCGGCGGCGTCCCGGCCACCGGTTTTCACGTGCCCACCTGGCCACCGCGCTCATGTACCGGGCAGCAGGCCGCGACCGGGCAGACCCGGCAGCCCGGATTCACCGTGGCCTGGAAGACCGGCCCGGACATCCCCGCCGCGACCGTCTCGACCAGATCCTGCGCCCAGCCAGGCTCCGGATCGCTGGCCAGCGAGCGCTGGCGCTGGATCCGGGCGCGCGCAGCCAGCCCCGCCTTGCCGACCTGAACCAGCTCGGCTCCGCCTGGCTCAGCCAGGCCAAGCTGCTCGAAGGCCCCCAGCATGACGGCCAGCTGATAGACGCCAAGCTGCGGGTTCCTGTCCAGCTCGGCATCGTGCGGCTTGCTGGATCCCGTTTTGAGATCAACAACGATCGCCGTGCCGTCTGCGTCCCGCTCCAGCCGGTCCACCCGGCCGGTTATCTCCACCTCCCCGATCCTGACCCGTAGCTCCTCTTCGACCGCCACCAGCTCCCGCGGGTTACCGGCGTGCCAGTCGAGGAACCTCGCGACCATGCGCTCGGCCTGCTCCCGCTGCTTGGCGGCATACCAGGTGCTGCCGAAATCGAGATGGTGCCAGATCTCGTCGATCCGCTTGCTGATGTCCTCGTCGGGGGCGCCATCGGCGGCCAGCGCGGCCGCCGCGTGGATGACGATGCCGAAGTGGCGGAGCACGCTCGGCGAGTTCACTCCGGCCGCGGACTCAAGCAGCCAGCGCAGTCCGCATTTGGTGAACGACTCCACCTGAGAAGGCGATAGCCGGACCGCCGAGTCGAAGACTGGCCCAGGGCTGGACAGCTCGGTAAGCGCGTACCACTGCTGCGGGCTCGCACCGCGGATGCCAGCCGCCGCGAGCCGGGCGAGCTGAACCGCGGCCGCCCTGCGGACCTGGCCGGGGCGGCTGCGGTCGGCAGCCGCGCGCCGCAGGTCCGCGGTGAGCGCGGCCAGCGACAGCCAGCGGTGGCCGGCCCCGGTCACGTTTTCCACCGTGATGTCATCGCCGGCCAGCTCGGCGAGGAACCTCGAAGGCCGTTCCTCGCTATCATCTCCCCCGGTCGCGGTGACCACGAGCGCACACCGGGCCCGGGTGACCGCCACGTAGAACAGCCGCCGCTCCTCATCCAGAAGCTTGGAGGCCAGCGCTGCCGCCGCCGCGTCCGGCGCGGCGAATTCCGTGTCGGCCGGCCATCCGGGTCCTGCCCCGGCGGCAACCACCTCGACGAGCTCGTCCATGCCGAGCAGCGAGCCGCGGACCCGGACGTCCGGCCAGGTCCCTTCCTGAACGCCTGCGACCACGACCAGGTCCCACTCCAGGCCCTTCGACGCGGTGCGCGGTCAGCACGGCGACGGCGTCACCCTGCGGGGCTCGCTGCGCCAGCGTGTCACCGGCGATCTCCTGTCCGGCCAGGCTGTCAAGGAAAAGCCTGGGCGAGCCCTCGCGGCAGCCGGGCAGCAAACCGGGCAGCCGCGTCAAAGAGCGCGACTACGGCATCCAGGTCCGCATCGGCAGCGGCTCCCCTGCTGCCGCCCGCCGCGCTTGCCTGCTGCCACAGCCCGGCCAGTCCCGATGCATCCCACACCGCCCAGAGCACGTCATGCGCGGTCCCATCCATGGCCGTCTGCCTAGCCAGGTCCAGCAGCGCCGCCACCCGCCGCGCCGCGTCCACGGCCGACCCGAGCGCAGCGCCGGCCGACGAGCCCTGCGCTGCGTGCCCGGCCGGCCACCCGGCCAAGGCAAGCTCGCGCGGATCACGCAGGACCCGGGCCAGCGGCTCTGCCGACGGCAGCTCCCCCGCCGCCTGAGCAGCCGCCCGCAGCGCCCGCCGCAGCCGGCGCAGGCCAAGTGCGTCGGTACCGCCGAGCGGCCCGGTCAGCAGCTCGGCTGCGGTCTCCTCGTCAAGTGCACCTGGCCGCAGCGCGCAGCTCAGCAACTCCAGCAGCGGGCGCGTGCCTGGCTCGGCGGCCAGCGGCAGCTCGTCGCCGACCACTGCCACCGGGACACCGGCCGACGCAAGGACGCGCTGGAGCAACGGCACCTGCCGGGTAGCCGACCGGACCAGAACCGCCATCGACGACCAGCTGACCCCGTCGATCAGGTGCGCGCGGCGAAGCGTGTCGGCGATCACCGCCGCCTCCTGAGTGGCACTCGCCGCGATGACGATACGCGCCGTTCCTGGATCAGCCCCAGGAAGCGGGACAATCCCGCGGTGGTCCCGTTTCGCAAAGTTGTCCGCCCCCTGCGCGGCTGGCAGCCTGCTGGCGACCCGGCGCGAGGCGGCCAGCAGGACTTCGCCGCTGCGCCTAGCCGTGCGCAAGGCCACCACCTGCGCCGTCCTGCCGTCCGGCGCGCGGAACCTATCGGGAAAGCGCCTGAGCGCGCGGACATCAGCGCCGCGGAAGCCGTAGATCGACTGGTCCGGATCGCCCACCACGATCAGCTCCCGGCCATCCCCGGCCAGGGCGTGCAGCATGTCTTCCTGCGCGGGGTCAGTGTCCTGGTAC
Source organism: uncultured Actinomycetes bacterium (assembly GCA_963774825.1). GTDB lineage: Bacteria > Actinomycetota > Actinomycetes > Streptosporangiales > Streptosporangiaceae > DATBGO01. The sequence continues at coordinate 190,286 of CAVZGW010000007.1, forward strand.
TCATCGACGAGTACCACGTCGTAAGCGCGCCGCTCCCGGTCCCTGGTCGCGCTGCGGGCCAGCAGGCCGCCGGCGATCCTGACGATCTCGGCGTAGTCATAGGCCGGCACCGGCGCAAGGTCGAACCGGGCTGCGTAGGAGTCAAGGAACCGGCCGGCCGCCACCCAGTCGTCGCGGCCGCGCCGGGCACCGAGCCTGGCCAGGCTGGCCCCGTCCAGCCCGCGCTCGGCCGCGCGGAGCAGGAAGTCCCGTAGTTCGGCCGCGAAGCCCCTGGTGGCCAGCGCCGCGCGGAGCTGCTCCGGCCAGTTCGCGCCGCCATCGTCGGCGTCGCCGCGCAGCAGCCGCCTGACCTCAAGCAGCTGCTCGGGACCGGGCAGCAGCGTCGGCGGCTCCTCGCCTGAAACCGTGAACTCCCTGCGCACCAGCGCGTAGGCGTAGCTGTGGAAGGTCAGCGCCAGCGGCTCGCGAGTGGTCTGGCCAAGCCGCATCGTGATCCGCTCTCGCAGTTCCTCCGCGGCCTTGCGGCTGAAGGTCAGCGCGAGCACCCGGGCCGGATCGATGCCGCGCCGGGTGACCCGGTGCACGACGGCCTCGACGATGGCGGTGGTCTTCCCGGTGCCCGGGCCCGCCAGCACCAGCAGCGGGCCGCCGGCATGGCTCACCACCCGGCGCTGGGCATCATCCAGGCCGGGCGGTGCTGCTGCGCGAAGCGGCCGGCGAACCAGCCGGTACGGTGACTGCCTGTCCATGTCAGTACCGCATTCCAGCAGAGGGTGCCGACATTCTCGAGCCAGTTAGGCATTCTTTAGCCAGTTGGGCATTCTTCGAGCCGGTCAGCCATTCCGGATCCGGCCGGCATTCCCCATCCGGTCAGGCATGCACGATCCGGTCAGCCATTCCGGATCCGGTCAGGCATGTACGATCCGGTCAGGCATCCACGATCCGGTCAGCCATTCCCGATCCGGTCAGGCCGCTCCGTTCCATCGGGCCCTGCGCATATCGACGCGACCGGGCTTGCCGTCAGGCGCGGGGCGCAGCGGCGTCCCCTCGGCCAGGTAGTGGCTGAGCGCTGCCTGCTCGTGCCCGGCCAGCAGCGAGCCATCGGCATGAATGACCCGCCACCACGCCACGCCGCCGCCCCACAGCGCCAGTATCCGGCCGACCTGACGCGGGCCGCCCTCGCCGAGGTACTCGGCGATGTCACCGTAAGACATCACCCGGCCCGGGGGGATCGACTCCGCCAGGTCAAGGACACGGTTGGTGAAATCCTCCAGCGCCGGGCGTCCAGGCTCGCGGCGTCGCGTGCTCATTCGCGTGGCGAGGCCACGCCCGGGTGCGGCGGCGCCGCGTGACTCCCGGCGGATCCGGCCGGCAGCCCGGCAGCCGCATCGCGGGCTGGCCCGCCAGACCTGTCCGGCGGGCGCCTTTCGCCAGGCCGCTGCCGCCGCATCGTGACGAGCCGACTCACCGCTGCGACGATCACCGCCAGGCAGACTACACCGAGAATGGAGTCCAGCACGAGCGGCTGCGGGTCCCGGGGACCGACCGGGACAGGCGGCACCGCCGATGGGCCGCCGCCGAAGTGGCTGTCCGGAAGCACGCTCCGCTTCGGCGGCCGCTGGGCACTCAAGCTGGCGCTTGCCGCAAGCCGTCCCGCCGCGGCCAGCGCCGCAGCGGCATCCACCGTGCCGAAGCCGACCCGATCGTCATAGCCTCCCGCCGGGCGGTTACTCGCCGTAGTGGTGAGGGCCTGCCTGACCAATGGCGGCGACAGGGCCGGGTACCTGGACTTGATCAGGGCAACCACTCCCGCCGTCAGCGCGCAGGCCGGGCTGGTCCCGCTCACCAGCCAGTACCTGCCATCCCGGCCCTGCGCGGGTACCCGCACTCCGGGGGCCGCGACCTGCACGGAAAGGTTGTCGCTCGAGAACCCGGCCGACGCGCCGTTCTGGCCGACGGCGGCTACTCCGAGGACGCCTGGATAGTCGGCGGGAAACGAGTACGGGGCATTCTGGCTTGCGGCCGCTGAGTCTCCCGAGTTGCCTGAGGAGGCCACCACGACGACGTTGTGGTTGAAGGCATCCTGGAGCGCCTGCCTGACCGCACTGCTCGGCCTGCCGTAGCCAAGCGACATGCTGATCACGCCAGCGCCGTGGGACACCGCGAAGGTGATCGCCTGCGCAAGCTCCTGCTGCACCCGTACCTGGGGTTCGCGCTGGTACTGCGCATAACCCGGGTCCTGCTGGTCGGTGATCACCCGGATCGACAGCACATGTGCCTGCGGCGCGACGCCGATGATGCCACTGCCGCCGCCGTTATCACCATGTCCCGCGATAAGCGAGGCCATCCAGGTGCCGTGCATGCCCCAGTTGGGGTTGGAGGGCGGGGTACCTACGCCGGTCAGGTCGGGGCCTGAGATCACCGACCCGACGAGGTCGGACACATCGGGGTTGACACCGCTGTCGATGACCGCGACGGTCACGCCCGCCCCCTGCGTCACCTGCCACGCGGCCGGTGCCTGCACAGCTTCGAGGACCCACTGCTGGGCATCGCGGACGCTGTCCGCGCGGGCCGGGCCAGCCGGGATGGTCGCCGCCAGGACCGCAGCCGCGAGCACCGCGAGCAGGCACCCGGCCCGGGCGCGCAGCCTGGCCGCCGTCAGGTTCAGCATCCGGGTGTTCCAGGGCACCTGGGCGTCGCAGGCAGCGCGCCGAGCGGCAGCGCGACCGCCTCGGCAACGCCGTCAGCCAAGCTGGTCATCTCCTGCGCCGCGTAGCTGTCCGACGACAGCGGGACGCGCGGCCGCCCGTCCGCGTACCCGGCTGCCGACATGATCAGGTAAGGGCCGTCGTTCACCGCCCAGGAAAGCTGGCGCTGGCGGTTGCCGAATGACGATGCGAGTGTGCCGGGGAATGCCATGGCGCGCAGTCCCTCGCCCGGCTCCCCGGTGTGCGGGAGTTCGCTGGCGACGGCCCCGGCCGCCGCCGGGCTCGGCAGCACTGCCACCCCGACCGTGACGACGAGGGCCCCGGTGGAGTCGACGTAGGTGGCCCTGAGTACTGCCACGCAGCCGCGCCGGTCAAGCACCCGCGCCGCCGCCGGGTCGGTCGCGGCGCCGCACCTCGCCTGTCTCGCGATACCGATCCGCCGGGCGGACAGGTTCAGCCCGGAACCTGACGCGAGCGAGTAACCAGGCAGCTGATAGGTGACGGCCGCAGGGAAGATCTGCCCGGCCGACATGATCCGCCAGCGCCCCGCCGTCTGCCAGGCCATGATCCGCTGCTGCTGGGCGACGCTGAACTTGCGCGGCAGCAGCTGGCTGGCGGCGCCGCCAGCCGCGACCGCCAGGCCGCTCAGCCCGAGGACGAGCGCGAAAAGAGTCAAGCCGAGCCGCCAGCCAGCCGAACCTGGCCCTGGACCCGGCGCGGCCGCGCCGATAAGCCCGGCGCGCTCCGCTGCCTGGTCGGCAGGCACCGGGCTGCCCTCAGTACCCGGGAACTCTGGCTGCATGGCCACACCGGAATGTTACGGCCTGCTCACGCATGACTTGCCCATCAGCGGAGCTGTTCACCGGCCTCTTACCGCCCGCTAGCTCAGTAAACGGGCAGGGTGGGATCTACCTGATTGACCCAGGCAAGCACGCCCCCGCCGACGTGCACTGCGTCGGCGAACCCGGCGTTCTTGACCACGGCCAGGCATTCGGCGCTCCGGGCGCCGCTCTTGCAGTGCAGCACGATCCGGCTGTCCTGCGGAAGGCGCTCCAGTGCGGCTCCGGACAGGAACTGGTCCTTGGGAATGAGCACCGAGCCAGGGATGGACACGATCTCGTACTCGCTCGGCTCCCGCACGTCCACCAGGAAGATCTTGTCGTCGCCGTCGAGCATCGCCTTCAGCTCGGTCGCGGTGATCGTCGAGCCCGACGCGGCCTGCTGCGCTTCCTCGGAGACCGCCCCGCAGAAGGCCTCATAGTCGATAAGTTCCGTGACCGTCGGGTTCTTGCCGCACACTGCGCACTCCGGGTCCTTCCTGACCTGCAGCGACCGGTAGCTCATCTCCAGCGCGTCGTAGATGATCAGCCGCCCGACCAGCGGCTCGCCTACGCCGGTGATCACCTTGATGGCCTCGTTGACCTGGATGGAGCCGATGGATGCGCACAGCACCCCGAGCACGCCGCCCTCGGCGCAGGACGGCACCATCCCAGGCGGCGGCGGCTCCGGGTAGAGGCAGCGGTAGCACGGGCCGTACTCGGCCCAGAAGACGCTGGCCTGGCCGTCGAACCTGTAGATCGATCCCCACACGTACGGCTTGCCCAGCAGCACGCAGGCGTCGTTCACCAGGTACCTGGTGGCGAAATTGTCGGTGCCGTCCACTATCAGGTCGTAAGGCTCGAAGATCTGCAGAGCGTTGCCGGAGTCAAGTGCCTCGGTGTGCAGCACGACGTTGACGAAGGGATTGATCTCCCTGATGCTGTCCCGCGCGGATTCAGCCTTCAGCCGGCCGACATCGGACTGGCCATGGATGACCTGGCGCTGCAAGTTGGATTCGTCGACCGTGTCAAAATCGATGACGCCCAGCGTGCCGACGCCAGCGGCGGCCAGGTAGAGCAGGGCAGGCGACCCGAGGCCGCCCGCGCCAACGACCAGTACCTTGGCGTTCTTGAGGCGCTTCTGCCCGGTCATCCCGATGTCCGGGATGATCAGGTGCCGTGAATAACGCCGCACTTCATCGACGGTAAGCTCGGTGGCCGGCGTGACCAGTGGTGGCAGCGACACTTAGTTACTCCTGGAAGGGCCTGCCGTAGCAGGCAAACGGCTAGGACCACGTTCGGCGTCCCACCGGACCTCAACCAGGCGGACGGTTCAGGCATTCCGCTTGCGGGCTCAGCACGCCGGGCCGTTGGCCGTGCCGTTCGCCGGGCGTTGCGCCGGGCCCTGCGCCGGACAGGAAATGTCACCGGTTCCGGGTAGAACTCATGACATGCCGGAGCCAACCCCGCCCACGAACCGTCAGCGGCCAGCAACTGGATCCCTGCGGCCGAAGGTACTGCCGCTCGTCCCTGACTTATCCCGGCCGCCGGGCCAGCGGCGGCCGCTGCCCGATGCGGCCGCCGTCCGCCCGCTCCCGGTGCCGGATTACGCGCCCCCCTACGATGACGAGATCCCGCCTGACCGGGACCAGGCCGTGCTGGCCACCGGGGCGCCCGATGACCGCCCGGGCGACGACGGCCCGCGCGACCACAGCCAGCGCGACCACGGCGCGGGCGACCGCGGCGCGGGCGACCACGGCCCGCGCGACCGCGGCGCGGGCGACCGCAGCCCGCGCGACCAGAGCCCGGGCGACGGCGAGGCCGGGCGCCCCGGAGCGCCTCAATCACGGCCGCATCAATCACGGCCGCAGGACCATGATCCGGCTGCTGACGGCAGCGGCTGGCCGGGCCAGTTCGCGCAGGTGCTTGCGGAGACCCTGGCCGGGTCCCGCCCGCCCCGGCAGATCATGCCGTGGACCACCGAGCAGGCGCGCAAGCGCATCAACCGGCTCAGTTCGATGCTCGCCGCCGGAGACCGGCCGGTCGTGCGGCGCGTCATAGCCTCGAGCCCGGCAGCCGACGTCGTCGAGATGACCGTTGTCGTCCGATTCGGCTCCCGGGTCCGCGCGCTGGCCGTCAGGCTGGAGCGAGACGGCCCGCGCAGCGCCACCCCGGGCCGGAACGCAAGGCAGGCACGGTGGCTCTGTACGGCGATAGAGGCAGCCTGACCTGCGGCGCTATCGGTTACGCGGGTCGCCGTGGCACTGCTTGAACTTCTTTCCCGAGCCGCATGGGCACGGGGCATTCCGTCCCACCCGGGAGAAGTCAGCGCCGTTCGCCGACTCGGTGTGCTGCTCGGCCTGGCCGGGGGCGTCGGCGCTCGGTGCGCTGTACTGGAGCCGGCCCGGCCGCCGTGGGGCATCCAGGCCGCGGGGTGCCAGGCCGGCGGGGACCGCAGGGGCACCAGGCGCGGGCTGGCCGCCCTGCGCTCCGGCGGCTGCCTGCCCCGCGCTCCGGCGCGCTCCGCGGCCGCGCGAGGCAGCATGCCGTGACCCGCCGCTACCCGCCGCGGCGGCCTGCCGTGTGCCGGCACCGCCCGCCGCAGCAGCCTGCGGTGTGCCGCCGCCGCCCGCCGCGGCCTGGGGCGACCCGGCACCGCCCAGCGGGGTCGGCCCCGGGCCGGCCGGTACGCCGTCGGCTCCTGGTGAGGCTGCCTCAAGGATCGGGCTCTCCTGCACCTGTACCTGAAGGTTGAACAGGCTGCCGACCGACTCCTCCTTGATGCCGTCCTTCATCGTGTCGAACATCGTGTAGCCCTCGTTCTGGTACTCCACCAGCGGGTCACGCTGCGCCCAGGCCCGCAGGCCGATGCCTTCACGCAGGTAGTCCATCTCGTACAGGTGCTCTCGCCACTTGCGGTCGAGCACCGAGAGGACCACCTGCCGCTCAAGGTCGCGCATGACCTCCGGCGTCAGCTCCGCCTCCCGCCTGTCGTAGGCCGCCTGCGCATCCTGCTGCATCATCTCGGTGACGAATTCGGCCGACAGGCCCGCCCGCTCGCCGCCGGCCTCCTCGATCAGCTTGTCGAGCGAGAGCCCTACCGGGTAAAGCTGGCGGAACGCCCGCCACAGCTGGTCAAGATCCCACTCCTCGGGAAACCCGTCGCTGGTGGCACCGGCCACGTAGCCCGCGACGACGTCGTCCACCATGCCGCGGATCTGCTCGTGCATGTCGGCGCCCTCGAGCACCTGACGACGCTCGGCGTAGATGACATGCCGCTGGCGGTTCATCACGTCGTCGTACTTGAGCAGCTCCTTGCGGATCTCGAAGTTCTGCTGCTCGACTTGCGTCTGGGCGGACCTGATCGACCGGCTGACCGTCTTGGACTCGATAGGCACGTCCGGCGGGGTCTTCAGCCACTCCATGATGTGCGCGACCTTCTCGGCATTGAACATCCGCATCAGGTCGTCCTCGAGCGACAGGTAGAACCTGGACTCGCCAGGGTCGCCCTGCCGCCCCGACCGGCCGCGCAGCTGGTTGTCGATCCGCCGCGACTCATGCCGCTCGGTGCCGAGCACGTATAGGCCGCCCGCCGCGACGACCTCCTCGTGTTCCTCGGCCACCGCCCGCCGTGCCTTCTCGACAGCCTCAGGCCAGGCGGCCTCGAAATCCTCCGGGGTCTCCACCGGGGACAGGCCACGGTGGTGCAGTTCCAGGTCGGCGATGAACTCGGGGTTGCCGCCCAGCATGATGTCGGTGCCGCGGCCAGCCATGTTGGTAGCGACGGTGACGGCGCCCTTGCGTCCCGCCTGCGCGATGATCGCGGCCTCACGCTCGTGGTACTTGGCGTTCAGCACCTCGTGCGGGATGCCCTGGCGCTTGAGCATCCGGGACACCAGCTCGGACTTCTCGACGCTTGTCGTCCCGACGAGCACCGGCTGCCCGGCCGCGTGCCGCTCGGCGATATCGTCCACGCAGGCCTCGAACTTCGCCTGCACGCTCTGATAGACCATGTCGGCCTGGTCGGCCCTGATCATCGGCTTGTTCGTGGGGATCGGCACCACGCCGAGCTTGTAGGTCTGCTGGAACTCGTTCGCCTCGGTCTGGGCGGTGCCCGTCATCCCGGCGAGCTTGTCGTAGAGCCTGAAGTAATTCTGCAGCGTGATCGTGGCGAACGTCTGGTTCTCGTCCTTGATCTGCACGCCTTCCTTGGCCTCGATGGCCTGGTGCATGCCCTCGCTGTACCGGCGGCCGTGCAGCATGCGGCCGGTGAACTCATCGACGATCAGGACCTCGCCGTTGATGATGACGTAATCCTTGTCCTTCTTGTACAGCTCCTTGGCCTTGAGCGCGTTGTTCAGGAAGCTGACCAGCGGCGTGTTGACCGACTCGTACAGGTTGTCGATGCCGAGCCAGTCCTCCACCTTCTCGACGCCGGCCTCCATGATGCCGACCGTCCGTTTCTTCTCGTCAACCTCGTAATCGCCCTCGCCGTCCTCGCCGCGCCGCAGCCTCGGCGCGATCTTGGCGAATTCGAGGTACCACCGGCTGTTCTGGTCGGCAGGCCCGCTGATGATCAACGGCGTGCGGGCCTCGTCGATGAGGATGGAGTCAACCTCGTCGACGATCGCCAGATTGTGTCCCCGCTGGACGCATTCCTCCAGCCCCCAGGCCATATTGTCCCTGAGGTAGTCGAAGCCGAACTCGTTGTTGGTGCCGTAGGTGATGTCGGCCTGGTACTGCTTGCGCCGCTCGTCCGGCTCCATCTGGGCCAGGATCACCCCTACCTCGATGCCGAGGAAGTGGTGGATCCGCCCCATCCACTCGGCGTCGCGCTTGGCCAGGTAGTCGTTGACGGTCACGACGTGCACGCCCTTGCCGGACAGCGCGTTCAGGTAGGCGGGCAGCACGCTGGTGAGCGTCTTGCCCTCACCGGTCCGCATCTCGGCGATGTTGCCCATGTGCAGCGCGGCCCCGCCCATCAGCTGCACATCGAAGTGCCGCTGGCCGATGGTCCGCTTCGCGGCCTCGCGGACAGCCGCGAATGCCTCCGGCATCAGGTGGTCGAGCGGCTCGCCGTCCGCGTGACGCTGGCGCAGCTGGTCCGTCATTGCCCGGAGCTCAGCGTCACTGAGCGCGGCGAAGTCCTCCTCGATCGAGTTGACCTGCGCCGCAATACGCTTCAGCTTGCGGAGTAGTTTGCCCTCGCCGGCGCGAAGGACACTATCGATAATGACTGGCACTGCTCTTCGCGCTCCTCGCGGATCGTCTGTCAACGGACCGGCTTGCCGCCATGGCGCGGTCAGGGTGACACTTGCCGGGCGGGCGGATGGCGAGGCGGCTCACCGGCACACCGTATTACAGCCATGGTAGGCGAGACACGGGATGAAACCGAGCCGGTACAGTATGCCGCGCACGGCAGGGGGCGGGTGCCCGCGTGCCAGGGGCGCTGGCCACAATGATATGCACGGCGGGTAGCCGGGACGAGAGGAGCAGCGCGCATGTCGAACCAGGTGGAGCCGGGCACCTTCGGCGGCGCCGCGCGGGATCAGGCCACCTTCGGCGGCGCCGCAAGGGGCCAGAGCGGGTTCTCCAGCGCCGTGGATGAGCAGAATCAGGCTGAGCAGGCGGCCCTTGCGCACCAGGTGCCGTCCGACTGGACGCCGCCGCATCCCTTCCACGGACGCCCGGTGTCCTGGGTGGCCGTGTCCATCATCATGGTCGGTTTCCTCGTCGGCGGCCTCGCCCTTGTCTTCGGTCCGACCTGGTGGCTGTTCTGGGTCGGCCTCGGGCTCGCCGCGGTAGGTGGGCTGCTCGCGCTGGCCAGCAACATTTTCGAGGACTGGTACTAGAACCCGGCGGCCGCCCTCGGCCACCGAAGGGCAGGGACAGCGCGAGCCTGGCACCCCGCAGGCTCCGGACACCAGCCAACATACAGGGCAATTAACGCAAATCCGGCAAATCAAAATCCCCGGCAGGCTGCCGCCAGCACAAGGGGTGCACGACTGAATCGTGAGGGTGCTTGGTTAGCGCAGGTTGTGCGCCTAGTCTGAGTGATGTTGTCACTCAGACTTGGAGGACAGGGCGTGGCTGACTTCTCCGGGCGTGACCTGGCGTGGCTGGAGCGCCGCCGCGCCGAGCTGTTCGGCCTTATCTCCCAGGTGGGGGACTTCCGGCGGGGTGCACTGAACGTGGTGTGGCGCAAGTGCGGCAAGCCGAACTGCGCCTGCGCGCAGCCGGGGCACCGGGGGCACGGGCCGCAGTACAACCTGACCCGCCGGATGGGCGGCAAGACCGTGAACGTGCACCTGAGGCCGGGCCCGGAGCTGGAGAAAGCCGAGCGGGAGGTGGCCGAGCACCAGCGGTTTACCGGTCTGGTGGAGGAGGTGACGGCGGTCAGCGAGGCGATCTGCGCGGCCCGGCCGGCTACGGCCGGCGCTGTGCCCCTCCCGGCGGAGGGGGAAAGGGGGGGCTCGCGGCGCGGCTCGAGGAGATCGCCGCCGCCGAGGTAGGCAAGCTGGCCGGCCTGGCCGCCGGGATGCTGGGCACCGGCGCGGCGCTGAGCGTGCTGGAGCAGGCGATGCGCGCCGCAATGACCTCACCGGCGCCGCTCTGCTGGAGGCGGTGCTGGCCGGCCAGGACGGGTACGCCGGCCCGCGTGCCGGGTGCGGGAACGGTCACCGGCCGTTTACGCGGGCTGCCGGGACAAGACCGTCATCACCGTGCTCGGCCCGGTCACGCTGCGCCGGGCGTGGTATCACTGCGCGCAGTGCGGTCATGGTTTCGCCCCCCGGGACCAGCAGCTCGGCGTGGCCGGCGCTGCGCTGTCGCCGGGCCTGGCCGAGATGATTGCCCTGGCCGGCGCGGAGGTCTCCTTCGCCCGGGCCGCCGGCCTGCTGTCCAGCCTGGCCGGGATCACCGTGACCGCCAGGACCATCGAGCGGTCCGCCGAGGCGTCCGGCGCTGCCGCGCGGGCAGCAGCCGGGGCTGAGGCCGCCGCGATCAGGGCCAGGGACATCCTCCCGCTGCCACCTCCCGAGCCGGTACCCGACATGCTGTACGTGGAAGTCGACGGGACCGGCGTGCCCGTGCGCGCCAGCGAGACCGAGGGCCGGCCAGGCAAGGACGACGACGGCAAGGCCGGGACCAGGGAGGTCAAGCTCGCCCGGCTGTTCACCGTGTCGCGCCTGGACGACGACGGCAGGCCGGTGATGGACTCCGGCTCCTCCACCTACGTCGCCACCTTCGGCGGCAAGGATGCCCTCGCCCAGCTGGTCGAAGCCGAGTACCTGCGCCGCGGCGGCGAGCACTTCCGCCAGGTCGTCGCCCTCGGCGACGGCGCCGCCTGGATCTGGACCATGGCCGAGGCCCTCTACCCCCAGGCCACCCACATCACCGACATCTACCACGCCCGCGAGCACCTCACCGACCTGGCGAACCACCTGGCGTTCATCACCCCCGACCCGGCGCAGTGGCTGGCCGACCGGCATGCCGAGCTGGACGCCGGGAACATCGATGCGATCATCGAGGCCGCCAGCGCCTACCCACTCGACGGCGTCAAGGCCAGCGACCTGGAACGAAAACTCGGCTACTTCCGCAACAACGCCCACCGGATGCACTACGCCAGCTTCCAGAAGCTGGGCATGTTCACCGGCTCGGGCGCAATCGAAGGCGGAATCAAGGCCATCGTCGTCCAGCGCACCAAGCAATCAGGCATGCACTGGACGGTCGAGGGCGCCGAGAACATCATCTGCCTCCGCTGCCAGCACGCCAGCGGGCGTTGGGACGAACTATGGGCACCCCGCCCGCCCAGCACAGCCCGGCTCCGGCCTGCCGTCTGACAGACACCGCGACTCAGACCCGGAGGTCACCAGCCAGACAAGATCATCCCCAACAAAGCTGTCGCACACCCAGCACAAGCGGCGGCCCGTCCGGAATGTCAGACCCACCGGCTAGGCTGCCTGCTCGTGAGCAGCCCCGTCTCCCCGGTCCCGGAGCTGACGCTGTCCGCGGATGAGGCTCGCCTGATGACGCTGCGCGCCCAGGGCTTCATAGGTACCGAGGTGCGCCGCGGCGGCGTTCCCGCCATGCTGCGCAGGCTGGGCGCGGTCCAGCTGGACACGATCAGCGTGCTCGCCCGCTCGCACGAGCTCGTCGCCTACGCAAGGCTCGGGCCGCTGCCGCGGGACCGGGTCGAGCGTGCCTACTGGCATCCGAGTCGGCCGGACGCGTTCGAGTACTGGTCACATGCCGCCTGCGTGCTGCCCATCGAGGAGTGGCCGTTCTACGGATTCCGGCGCCGGACGTTCCGCGCCAGGGGGATGCACTGGCACGAGGTGCCCGAGCAGGCATGCAAGGCCGTGCTGGCGCGGCTCACCGCGGACGGACCGCTGACCGCCACCCAGCTTGGCGGCGCCAAGCGCGGCAGCGACTGGTGGGACTGGTCCGACACGAAGATCGCCGTCGAGTGGCTGCTCAACACCGGAGCCGTCATCTGCACCCGCCGGACCGGCTGGCGCCGCGTTTACGACCTACCCGAACGGGTGCTGCCGCCGCACCTGCTCGACGCTGAGCCCTCAGATGAGCAATGCATCAGCCATCTCGTCGCTGTCGCCGCCCGGGCCCTCGGCGTGGTGACCCGCGGTGACCTGATCGACTACCAGCGGCTGCGGAACTTCGGCGCCGCCAAGGCGCTGGATGAGTTCTCGGTCGATGCGGCGGCTGCTAGCGTCGGCCTGATTCCGGTTCAGATCGCAGGCGGCGCGGCCGCGATTGCGGCTGGCGGAGCGCCTTCGGCAGCGGGACGCGTCGCGGCCGCGCCCAGGCGACGCAGTTCGGCGGCGGCCGGGGCGGCAGGCGTGGCGCCGATCCAAGCCTGGGCAGATCCGGCCGCGCTGGCCGCGGCTGGCCGGGCCGGCCAGGATGCAGCTAGCCGCGGCAAGCACCGGGTGACCCTGCTGTCGCCGTTCGACTCGCTCATCTGGGACCGGAAACGGACGTTGCGGATGTTCGGCTTCGAGCACAGCCTGGAGGCTTACCTGCCGAGCGCGAAGCGCGTGCACGGCTATTTCACGATGCCGCTGCTGGCCGGCGGCCGCCTGGTCGGCCGGGTCGATCCGGCCCGCAGCGGGCGGACCCTGCTCGCGCGCAAGCTCTCCCTGCGATCGGCGGCAGCCGTACCGGCGATGGCCCGTGCGCTGCGGGACGCGGCCGCCTGGGTCGGCTGCGACAACGTATCTGTCGGCGAGGTGCTGCCAGTCAGCCTGGAGCAGCGGATGCGCACCGAGACCGCCGCGGTGACCTGACCTGAGGCCGCCCGCAGCAGGCCGCGGCCTCAACTCAGCCGACGGCGACCATGACGGCCTCCGTGCTGCGGTCCCGGTCAGCTGAACTCGATCAGTTTCTCCCGCACCGCGACCATGACCGCCTCCATCCTGGAGTGGATCTGCAGCTTCTCCAGGATGTTGCGGACGTGGTTCTTCACGGTGTTCTCGGAGATGAAGAGCTCCTTGGCGATGTCCCGGTTGTTCATTCCCCTGGCAACGAGCTTGAGGACCTCCATCTCGCGCTCAGTGAGCTTGGGCGCGGGCACCTCCTGGGCGCGCGCCTCGCCGTCCCGCCTCTCCAGCGTCGCGAACTCGCTGAGCAGCTTGCCCGCCATCGACGGGTTGATCAGAGATTGCCCGCCGTGCACCGACCGGACCGCCTCGGCAACCTCGTCCAGCGGAATGTCCTTGAGCAGGTAGCCGCTGGCGCCTGCCCTGATCGCCTCGAACAGGTCTTCTTCCTCATCGCTGATTGTGAGAATGATGATCTTGGCGCTCGGCGCAGCCTCCTTCACTGCCCGGCACGCCTCGATCCCGCTGCTCCTGGGCATGCGGATGTCCATCAGGACTACGTCGGGCAGCGACTCGGCCGCCTTCTCCACCGCCTCGGCACCGTCACTGGCCTGGCCGACCAGCTCGATATCCGGCTCCTCCTCGAGGACCATCTCCAGGCCACGCCGGAACAGCGCATGATCGTCGACGATCATCGTGCGGATCGGCTCAGGTCGCGGTGCGGCGCCTGGCGGCGTCGGGCTACCCGCCTGGCTCGCGCCCATAGCACCTCCTCCAGCCGCCGAACCGGCGATGCCTACCGGGGCACCGCCGCCGGGCAGGTATCAGTGCCTGGATCCGCGGTGCCGTGGGGTCAAACTCTTGCCGACCGGGGCCCGCGACGCAAGCGCGCCACCCGGGCGAGGGCAGCAGTACCGCCGGGTTAGCCGGCGGCCACATCCGTCGTCCTCCCGGCCAGCCCGTTCGCTCGCGCCGCCGTCCGCTCCTGCGGCGAGCCTGCGGCACGTCCGGCAGCCAGCTCTTCCACCAGGCGGATCACCCCGTACTGGTATCCCCGGCGCCGGTACACGACGCTGGGGCAGCCGTCCTGAGCATCACGGAACAGAAAGAAGTCGTGGCCTACCAACTCCATCTCATACAGCGCCTGGTCGATGGCCATCGGGCGGGCGAGATGGAACTTTTCCCGCACCACCAGCGGCCCGTCGCCCTCCATCTCGATCGGCACGACATCGTCGGGCTCGTGCGACGCTCCGTCATCAGGGCCAGCCGACCGGAAGTCGCGGGAGCCTGCCGCGGCGGGCTCGGCCCGCGCCGGGCGGTCGCCCGTAGCCTGCCGCGGCACCGGCGGCAACTGCCCGGCCGCCTGCGCTGGAGGCTGGCCAGCGGCAGCCGGGGGGCCGGCGCCCTCGCCGATCGCCGGCTCGCCAGGCCGGCTCGCCGGCGGCGCTGCCCGCCTCGCCTTGCGGCGGTCTCCGGCGCGCCGCAGCCGCGACTCCAGCTTGGCCAGCGCCATGTCGAGCGCGGCATAACGGTCCTGGCCAGCGGCCTCCGCGCGGATGGCGGGCCCGCGGGAGGTGATGGTCAGCTCGACGCGTTCCCGCCGGTCGGCCTGGCGCGGGTTGCGCTCGGCCGAGACCTCAACATCGATCCGTATCGTCTTCTGGTCAAGTTTTCCGATCTTGCTGAGCTTTGCCGTAGCGCGCTCACGGAATCTCTCCTGCACGTCCGTGTGCCTGCCTTTGAAGATGATGTCCACCTGGAAACCCCCTTCTGCCCGCGTTGAGGTGACACCCGCCCGGCCGACCTGGTCTTCGACCCCACATTCGCCTGCTGAGGGGCTCGCGGCCACCTTGTGCCACTACTACCCTTCTCCCTACCCGGGGGACGTCGGGTCCCCCTGCGGGGCAGGACTTACTTCTAAGCCGCACCGTGATCAGTCGACAAGAAGTCGCCTTACGTGGGCCGTTTAGCCTGCGGCTGGCATCGGCTTGCCAAGGCGGGACCCCCGCTCGCGGGGGAACCTGCCCGACGCAACCACGGACCCGGGCGGGTGCCATGCCACGACGCTAGCCCTACCTGGGCCGGATGTCAGGTGGCAACGCAAGTGACCCGCCGGTGTCAGCCGGAAGCGTAGCCAGACGGTTACAGTTCACGCGGATACCGGACCCACCCGCATCTTCGGCAAGCTGCCCGCGCCGCGCAGAACTCTGGTCAGCCGGGGAAGACCGGATCGGTTCCTGCGGAGTCCACCGGCTCCCACGGGGCATTCAGGCTGGGCGACACGAAAAGCTCGTCGTTGGACAGCCCGACTGCCAGCCCGGCGCCGTCACCTGTCACCGACACGGTGCCGTTCTGCGTCCCGATCAGGGTGGCCTGGCCGCCGTTCACCGGGACCTCCTCCAGCTGTGCCCCTGAGCCAGCTCCCGCCAGGACGACGATGTCATCAGCGTCATACCAGCTCAGCGTCTCCGGCTCGGCGGTCCCCGACCCGATGACCACGGTCTGCCCGAGCGATGCCGTGACGCCGCCGTCAGTATGAATGATGGCAGCGAGCCGCAACTCAGACGTGCTCTTGCCAGTCTTGACGATCATCGCGGCCCGGACGCCGTCGGGGGCGACGCGGAACGCGGTCACCTGGTCGCCTGCCGGCAGGCCGAGGTTGACCTGCACTGCAGCGCCGGTGCCCGGCGTCAGCATCCAGACGGACCCGCCTGCCGCGAACCACAGAGCGCCGTTGCGATCCCAGCTCAGCGAGGTGACGGTGCCGCCGGGCCGCTGCGGTGTCAGCCGGGCGTTCGGGGCAAGCTTGCCGGT
Source organism: uncultured Actinomycetes bacterium (assembly GCA_963774825.1). Lineage (GTDB taxonomy): Bacteria > Actinomycetota > Actinomycetes > Streptosporangiales > Streptosporangiaceae > DATBGO01. The sequence continues at coordinate 205,964 of CAVZGW010000007.1, forward strand.
GTAGATGGTGGTACCGCTCACGGAAATTCCTGCTAGCGCGGCCTGGCCTGGCGCCACCGCGATCGCGGCCAGCGCAGGGACCCTCGCCGTCCCTGCCTGACCGGAAACGGGGCGCGACGGCAGCGAGGTGACCGAGCCAAGGCGCCCGGCACCTGTGACCATCCGGACGGGCCCCGCGCTGCTGATGAAGTACGGTTCGGACGCTGACGGGGGGCCAGGCACCCAGTTCTGATATGTCTTCGGCAGCAGGTACTGGCTCCCGTCTAGGCCCAACGTGTGCCCGTTGACCTGCAGCTGAACGGACTGGATGCTGGACGGCCCGAAAGAGCTGCTGGTCAGTGTCCAGACCAGCTGAGCGGCCAGCGCTGACTGGTTCAGCGACCTCATGGCTGCCTGCGGCATGCGGAGGCTCACGATCGCGTCCGGGCCGTTGAAGCTCACCTGGATGTGCGGGCTGGTGCCGGCGGGAAAGGCGGTCCGCGTCGCCCCGGACAGCCAGCCCTGCGGGTCTTTCCGGAGGCCGGCGAGAAGTTGCGTGGCCAGGTCGCTTTCGGTGGCATTCTGCGGGACGAACACCGGGTCAGGCACCAGGGTGTGGCCGGAAGGGTCGAGGAAGTACAGGTTCCGCTGCTGATATGCGCGCTCGAACTCGTCCGTGGTGAGCATGAGCTGCGCGGTGGGCAGCGGGGAGTCGATCCGCCACTGGTTATCGATCTTGGTCAGGTGGAAAGTGCAGGTAATCCTGGGCGAAGGCGACGATGGGGTGGTGAGGTACTGGCCGCTGTCCGTCAGCGTCGCCAGCTGCACGCCGGAGACCTGCACCGTGGTCTGCTGGCTTGCCAGGTTGAGCTGCCGCTTCGGGACGTTCGCGATGTTGTCCGGCTGAAGGCTGCCCACGACGGTTACCGCCCCGCCCGGGTGCCATCTGCTGCGCTCTCCGGGAGTCAGGTAATCAAGGGCTATCGCCGGATTGTTGGCAAAGCTCGCGCTGGCCGCCAGGAAGCCGTTCACGATCTGGGCTGGATTCCAGCCCGGGACCGGCCCTACCGGGATGAGCTGGGGGTTTTCCTGGTTCTGGCCGCTCCCGGCCTGGGAAATAGGGAGCTCGTTGAGGCTCCCGCTGGCCGGCACCATGGCGCATCCGGCAGCCGCGAGCCCAGCGGCGCCAGCCACGGCTCCTGCGGTCATGAGGCGGCGGACGGCGGCCGCCCAGCGCTGGCGTGCTGCCGTACCTGCCGCCGGGCGCCAGGCAGGCCGCACGGGACCGCTGCCGTCACTCATCCGGTGCCGCCTCGGGGCCGGGAGCAGGACCGGCCCGGACTGACCGGACCGATATGTCACGCCCATCGACGGCACGCACATCGAGGGCACGCCCATCCAGTGCCACGCCGGGCAGCCCGGCAGCCCCGTCCCGATCCAGCGCCCCGCCGGGCGGCCCGGCATCCCCGTCCCGATCCAGCGCCACGCCGGGCAGCGCGGCATCCCCACCCTCGTCCAGGGGCAGGCCAGGCAGCCCGGCATCCCCACCCTCGTCCAGGGGCAGGCCAGGCAGCCCGGGCAGCGCTGCCGCGCTGTCGGCCAGTTCCGTCTCGTCGGGGATAAGCGGAAGCGGCGAGCCCTCCAGATGGCCGCCGGCCGACCTCGGCAACGTCAGCCGGAACAGCGCGCCGCGGCCACGTTCCCCCCAGGCCTCGAGCCATCCGCCATGCAAGCGGGCATCCTCAAGCGCGATCGACAGGCCGAGGCCGGTGCCGCCGGTATTCCTGGCCCGGGCCGGGTCCGCCCGCCAGAACCGGTCGAATACCAGGTGCTCCTCGCCTGGCCTGAGCCCGACGCCGTGGTCGCGCACTGCGACGGCTACCGCGTCCGAGTCCCCGGCGACAGTGACCAGCGTGTCCTTGCCGTCACCATGCTCGACCGCGTTGACGAGCAGATTCCGCATGATGCGCGCCACCCGGCGCGGATCTACCTCGGCCACGCAAGGCTCCGCCGGCAACCTGAACTCGATCTTCGCACCGCGCCGCTCAGCCAGCTGTTGTGCCACGTCGGCCGCGTTCCTGACCAGGTCACAGACGTCCACCGGTTCGGGATCCAGGGTCGCCACGTTCGCGTCGTGCCTGCTGATCTCCAGGAGATCGGCGAGCAGTGACTCGAACCGTTCAAGCTGGCTCAGGAGCAGCTCGGCCGACCGGGTCGCCGCCGCGTCCAGGTCGGCGCGGGACGCGAAGAGGACGTCAGCGGCGATCTTGATGGTCGTCAGCGGTGTTCGCAGCTCGTGTGACACGTCGGAGACGAACTGCCGCTGCGCCAGGGTGAGATCCTCAAGCTGCTGCATCTTGTCCTGCAGGCTAGCCGCCATCTCGTTGAACGAGGTCGCGAGCGCCGCAAGCTCGTCTGACCCGCGCACCTCCATCCGCTCATGGAGATTGCCCGCGCGGAGCCGCTGCGCGCCGCTGGCGGCTTGCCGGACAGGCACCACGACCCAGCGCGTGACCAGCGAGGCGATCAGCGCGAGCAGCACGACGAGGGCCAGGCCCGCCAGCATCATTATCAGCTGCACCTGGCCCAGGCTGCGCTGCTCGTCGGACAGCGGGAAGAAGTAGTAGAGCTGGTAATAGTTTCCGAGCGGAGCCCCGTAGGCGAAGCCGGTGGTCACCGGCGTACCGGTCCCGGGGTAGTTACTGATGCTGGTCAGCTGGTAGCTCAGCTTGTTCTGGGTGCCATGTTCCTGCAGGTCGCTCACCTTGCCGGTGAGCGAAGCGGGAAGGCTCTGGGCACTGGGGATACCCAGCCGCCCGCCGGCAGTCAGCGCCGCGTATTCCTGCCGGGGCTGCGCGATCAAGACAGCCATGCCGTAGTTGCCGAGACCTGGCGCCTGGAACTGAAGCTGGTGCAGCAGCTGGTAGATATGCTGTCTGGTCGCGATCCCCGGACTCGACCTGACCCAGGGCTTTGCCTCAGCGCTCTGCACTCCCTCGGCGGCTACACTTCCCGTACGCGTCGCATCGGCTTGCAGTACATCGCTGGCGATGTACTGCATCAGGAACAGGCCAAGCACAGTGACCACGGCCCCCGACAGCACGAGCGTGGTACCGACCACCCGCAACTGCAGCGATCGCACCCAGTGCTCCTGCAGGCTGCCCGCTGCGGCGGCGAGACGCTTGCGCAGGGCGCCGGACAGTCGGCTGGCCAGCCGCAGCGCCCCGCGGATCTGGTCGGCGTGAGCGGTTACCGAACCCAGCCAGGTCCGGGCCGCTGCAACTCCATGCGGGCCAGGCCCGGGACCAGCGGGCGTCATCATGGCGTTCGCAGCCAGGCCGGACTCCTCGGCCGACGGCGCGGCCGCGCGCGGCCGTGGTCGGTGTCGCCCGGCGCTGCTTGCCGTTGCCAAGACCAGCCAGGCGCCTCCTTCTCCCGGCAGTCCTGCTGCTGGCTCCCCTCATGACCCTTCTCTGCTGAACGGGGGACCGACCGGTGCCGGGCACGGCTGGCCCGGCGCTGCACCGATCAGCCCGGCCCGGCCTTATATCCCACGCCCCGGACCGTCACGACGACTTCCGGGCGCTCGGGATCCTTCTCGATCTTGGCGCGAAGCCGCTGAACATGGACATTCACCAGCCGGGTGTCGGCCGCATGCCGGTAACCCCATACCTGCTCAAGCAGCACCTCCCTGGTGAACACCTGGCGTGGCTTGCGGGCCAGGGCCACCAGCAGGTCGAACTCCAGCGGGGTGAGGTTCAGCGGCTGGCCGGCCCGGGTCACCGCATGCCCGGCTACATCGATGCTGACATCGCCGATCTGCAACATCTCCGGTGCCGGGTCGTCGGTCCGGCGCAGCCTGGCCCGCACCCGCGCGATCAGGACCTTCGACTGGAAGGGCTTGACGATGTAGTCGTCCGCTCCGGACTCAAGCCCCAGCACCACGTCAACGGTGTCACTCTTGGCGGTCAGCATGACGATCGGCACCCCGGACTCGGCCCGGATCTGCCTGCAGACGTCGATGCCGTCCATGCCGGGCAGCATCAGGTCAAGCAGCACCAGATCCGGGCGGCTGTCCCGGAACACGTCCATGGCCTGGTCACCGTCAGCCACGAAGGTGGGCTCGAAGCCCTCACCGCGGAGCACTATTCCCAGCATCTCGGCGAGAGCAGCGTCATCGTCGACGACCAGCACGCGACCTTTCATAAACCTCATCGTTCCATGTATGCGGCAAGGGGACCGTCCTGATGATCAGATCCCCGGCCCAGGACACGCAGGGTACCTGCTGTGACAGGCTGCGCGACCCCGCGTTCGGTAACGATGGCGGTGATCAGCCCGGGCGGCGTGACGTCGAAGGCCGGGTTGAACGCGGGCGTCCCTGGTGGCGCGACGGGTACTCCGGCGATCCAGGTGACCTCCTCGGCCGGCCTGTGCTCGACTTCGATCGATGGGCCGTCCGGGCTGCTCAGGTCCACCGTTGACGTTGGTGCCACCACCACGAACGGCACTTCATGGTGACGCGCAAGTACCGCGAGGCTGTAACTGCCTACCTTGTTCGCCACACTGCCGTCGGCTGCGATCCGGTCCGCGCCGATCAGGACGATATCGACCGCCCCAGCTGCGAACAGCGACCCGGCCGCGGAGTCGGCGAGCACCGAATGCGGAATCCCGGCCCGGCCCGCCTCGTAGGCGGTCAGCCGGCCGCCCTGGAGCAGCGGCCTGGTCTCATCGATCCAGAGCCGGGCCAGCCTGCCTGCCCGGTGTGCCGCGAGGACCACAGCGAACGCTGTTCCCTCCCCCGCCGAGACCAGCGCCCCGGTGTTGCAGTGCGTGAGGACCCGGGCGCCTTCGGGTATCAGGGCAAGGCCATGCGCCGCCATGGCCCGGCTCGCGGCGGCGTCTGCGGCCTCGATTGACGATGCCTCCGCCACGGCAGCAGCCGCCGCTGCCCGTTTCGCATCCGGGCCGATACCCCGGACCTGGAGTGCCGCCAGGTAGGCAGCCAGCGCACGGCGGGCTCCCCAGCCCAGATTGACAGCGGTCGGCCGGGCGGCCTCGATCGCGGCGGCCGCACCCGGCACGTCATCGTCGCGATGCGCGGCGAGTGCGACGCCGTAGGCCCCGGCCACGCCGAGCAGGGGTGCGCCGCGCACTACGAGCCGGCGGATCGCGCCAACAAGCTCCGGGACATCGCCGCACGTGACGACCGCCTCCTCGGCGGGCAGCCTGGTCTGGTCCAAGAGCGCAATCGCCGGACCGGCGGGAGGCTTCACCCAGCGCAGTGCAGGAACGTCCACACCACGATTTTGCGTCCCGGCGGCTCCGGGCGCGAGGCCGAGGGGCCGCAGGCTCCGGCGCAGGGCTCGGGGGGATCCGGTGCCGTTCGGAGCCAGAATCGCCGTATTTGACGTGATATCCGTAACCAGCGTGCGTAGCGCCGGTCAGGATCCCTGGCGCCAGGAGTCGAGATAGTCCTGCTGCTCCGCGGTGAGGACGTCGATCTCGGCATCCAGCGAGGCGAGCGCGAGCCTGGCGACCCTGGCGTCGATGGCCGGGGGCACCGCGTGAACCCCCGCTGTCAGCTCATGCGTGCCCCCGGCCAGCCAGGCCAGGGCGAGTGCCTGCACGGCGAAGGAGATGTCCATCACATCGGCCGGGTTGCCCTCGCCCGCGACCAGATTGACCACCCGGCCGTCGGCCAGCAGGATCAGCCGCTTGCCGCCGGCCAGCACATACTCGTCGGCATGCGGGCGCACCCCCGGACGGACTTCCACCGCCGCCTCAGCGAGTCCCCGGACGTCGACCTCGACATCGAAATGGCCGGCGTTGGCAAGGATCGCCCCGTCCCGCATCGCGGCCATGTGGGCAGCGCTGATCACGTCGCGGGAACCCGTCGCGGTGACGAACACCTCACCAACCGGTGCGGCCGCCGCCATGGGGAGCACCCGGAATCCTCGCATGATCGCATCGAGCGCCCGGACCGGATCAACCTCCGTGACGATGACACGGGCGCCGAGGCCGCTGGCCCGGTCCGCGATGCCGCGGCCGCACGGCCCGTAGCCGGCGACCACCACGACCTTGCCCGCCAGTAGCGTGTTGGTCGCGCGGATGATGCCGTCGATCGCGGACTGGCCGGTGCCGCAGAAATTGTCGAACATCCGCCTGGTCGCCGATGCGTCCGCCGCCACCATCGGAAACGCCAGTATGCCGTCGGCCGCCATCCGGCGGAGCCTGGCCACGCCGGTGGTGGTCGACTCACATCCCCCGCGGACCCCGGCCAGCAGCTGGGGCCGCTCGGCGTGCAGCGTGTTCACCAGATCGCAGCCGTCGTCGATGACGAGGTCGGGCGCACAGTCCAGGGCCCGGTGAATGTGCTCGTAGTAGGTGTCCCTGTCCACCCCTGACCGGGCGAACACGGTGACACCTGGGCTGGCCGCCAGCACGGCGGCAATGTCGTCCTGGGTGGACAGCGGGTTGGACGCGGCCAGGCACACCCGGCCACCGCCGTCAGTGAGCAGGCTCACCAGGCCCGCTGTCTCCGCCGTGACATGCAGGCAGGCGGCGATCGCCAGCCCGGCGAACGGCTGCTCCGCCGCGGCGGCCTCGGCGACCATGCCCAGGACCGGCATCGCGCGCTGCGCCCACGCGATCCGGGGCCGGCCGCCATCGGCCAGCCCCGGGTCGGATATGTCGGACGTCATGCCGGGCACCGCGCCGCGGGCCGGGATGCGCGCTGCCCGGCTCATTTCATGACCCGGCGCACTGCCCGGCCCGGCGCACTGTCGGCCCGGCACACTGTAGGCCCGGCTCAGTACCGGTAGTGGTCGGACTTGTAGGGGCCGTCGACGGGCACCCCGATGTAGTCGGCCTGCTGCTTGGTCAGGGTGGTCAGCCTGACGCCAAGAGCATCGAGATGCAACCGTGCCACCTTCTCATCCAGGTGCTTGGGCAGGACATGCACGCCGAGTGGGTAGTCCTCGGCCCGCGTGTACAGCTCAATCTGAGCGATGACCTGGTTGGTGAAACTGTTGGACATAACGAAGCTCGGGTGGCCGGTGGCGTTACCGAGGTTGAGCAGCCGCCCCTCCGACAAGACGATCACTGCATGGCCGTCGCCGAAGACCCACTCATCGACCTGGGGCTTGATGTTCACCCGGCGGATGCCAGGCAGCCTGGCCAGGCCCGCCATGTCGATCTCGTTGTCGAAGTGCCCGATGTTGCCGACGATCGCCTGATGCTTCATCGCGCTCATGTGCCCGGCGGTGATGATGTGGAAGTTGCCGGTCGCGGAGACGAAGATGTCGGCGCTGCCCACGACGTCCTCAAGTCGGGAGACCTGGAAGCCGTCCATTGCCGCCTGCAGCGCGCAGATCGGGTCGATCTCGGTGATGATCACCCGGGCGCCCTGGCCGCGCAGCGACTCTGCGCAGCCCTTGCCGACGTCGCCGTATCCGCAGACCACCGCGACCTTGCCGCCGATCAGCACGTCGGTGGCCCGGTTGATGCCATCTACCAGCGAGTGCCTGCAGCCGTACTTGTTGTCGAACTTCGACTTGGTCACCGAGTCATTCACGTTGATCGCGGGGAACCGCAGCGTGCCCGCGGTTGCCATCTCGTAGAGCCGGTGCACCCCGGTGGTGGTCTCCTCGGTCACCCCGCGGATTGCCGCCGCGGCCGCCGTCCACCGCCTCGGGTCGGCAGCCAGCGAATCACGCAGCACCGACAGGACGACCTGCCACTCCTGCGGGTCGTCGTCGGCCGCGGACGGCACCGCCCCGGCCGCCTCGTACTCAGCTCCCCTGTGTACCAGCAGCGTCGCGTCACCGCCATCGTCGAGCAGCATGTTCGGCCCGCTCTCGCCAGGCCAGGTGAGCGCCTGCTGGGTGCACCACCAGTACTCCGGCAGCGTCTCGCCCTTCCACGCGAAGACGGGGATGCCCTTCGGGTCCTGCGGTGTGCCGTCCGGGCCGACGGCCACGGCCGCGGCGGCATGGTCCTGGGTGGAGAAGATGTTGCAGCTCGCCCAGCGCACTTGCGCGCCGAGCGCGGTCAGCGTCTCGATCAGCACCGCTGTCTGCACCGTCATGTGCAGTGAGCCGGTGATCCGCGCACCGCGAAGCGGCTGTGCCCTGGCGTACTCCTCGCGCATGGCCATCAGGCCGGGCATCTCGTGCTCAGCCAGCCTGATCTCGTTGCGGCCGAATTCGGCGAGCGACAAATCAGCGACCTTGAACGCAGCGGGCTCTGCAGGCATGCGCATCCTCCTCGGCTTGACCGGTGTCTGAGTTGGGGTGACACCCCCGACGGTACGGGACCGGCGGGGGTGCTCGCACGCTAGACGGCACGTATCTGACAGGAAAATGTAAGCTTCGTGATTATGCGCATCACAGAAGCCGCCAGGCACCTCGGCACGTCGCCCCGGATGCTCCGGTACCGCGAGTCCCTCGGGCTGCTCCCGGCGGTGCGCGACTGGCGGCGCGCCGGCCGCTCCCAGGGGCACCGGCGCTTCAGTCCGGCCGACCTGGACGCGGTTGCCCTGGCCCTGGCGATCGAGCAGCGCTACGACATCAGCCCGGCCGCGCTGGCCTTCGGGCTGCGCGTGCTGGCCGATCCCGCCGCCCGCAGCGAGGTGGCCGAGCTCGGCAGGCGGATCGGGCGGATCCAGGCGCCGCCCGCCCGGGCGCTTGATTTCGAGAAGGAACGAGCGCACCGGCTGCTCAGTCTCTCCGACGACCGCGCCAGGCGCTGACGCCAGGCTGACCGGCGGTCCTTCGGCAGGTCCGGCGGGCGGCGCCTGCTACGGGGCCGGCAGCTCAGCGTGCCCGGCCGCGCAGCCCCCGGATCACGCCGCGAGGTGACGAGCGGCTCGCGGCGCGCACGGCCGGGTCGGTCTCATCGGCGCGGCGAGCCTGGTACAGGTCGGGCTCGAGGTAGATGAGCTGAGCAATCGGGACCGCGGCCCTGATTCTGCGTTCTGCCCTGTCAATGGCCGCGGCAAGGCTGGCTGCGCTGTCCTCGGCCCGGACCGCGATCTTCGCGGCCACCAGGAGCGTCTCCGGCCCCACGTGCATGGTGCGCAGGTGGATGACCCGTTCCACTTCCGGTCCCGCCTCGAGCGCGGCATCGATGGCACGTTCCACCTCCGTGGTCGCCGCTTCCCCGATGAGCAGGCTCTTCATCTCGACCGCGAGGATCACCGCGATGCAGCCGAGCAGGACGCCGATCGCCAGTGAGGCCGCGCCGTCCCACCTCGGATTGCCGGTGCTGACGGTCAGTGTGACACCGCAGACCGCGAGCGCGAGCCCGACCAGCGCCGCGAAGTCCTCAAGCAGGACGGCGGGCAGTTCAGGCGCCTTGGCGTGCCTGATGAAGCGATACCAGCTCTGCGTGCCCCTGGTGTGGTTCGACTCGGTGACCGCGGTCCGGAACGACAGGCCCTCCAGGACGATGGCGACCCCGAGCACGATGAACGCGGCGGCCGGCGAGGTGAGGTGCTCGGGATGGGTGATCCGCTGGATGCCTTCGTAACCGGAGAACACGGCACCCACCGTGAACAGCACCACAGCGACGATGAAGGCATAGAAGTAGCGTTCGCCGCCGAAACCGAACTGGTGCTCCTCGGTCTCATCGCGCACCGACCGTTTCCGCCCGATGAGGAGCAGCGCCTGGTCGCCCGAATCAGCTACCGAGTGAACCGATTCCGCAAGCATCGCTGCCGAGCCGGTGATCGCGAACGCGATGAACTTCGTCGCCGCGATGGCCAGGTTGGCGGCGAAGGCCGCGAAGACAGCTCTTCTCCCGGCCGCCGGCCGCGCTGGCGCGGAACCGGCAGCATCCCCGGTCGGGCCGGACGCCACAGGCTCAGCTAGCTGGCCGCAGGGTCACGGGCCTCGGCCACCAGCAGAACGGGTATGTCGTCGCGCACCGGGTAGGCCAGCCCGCAGTCCGCGCCGGTACAGACCAGCTCACTAGCCTGGTCGTCGGCACGCAGCGGCGCATGGCATTTCGGGCAGGCCAGGATGTCAAGCAGCCAGTCGTCGATGTTCATGGCGTCTCCGATGGTGTCGGGGGTGTCCGGCCGTAGGCTCCAGCATCGCGCACGATGCCCAGGACCTCATCACGGATCGCGGCGAGGCGGGCCGCGTCCGCCGCCTCGACGTTGAGCCGTAGCAGCGGCTCGGTGTTGGATGGCCGCAGGTTGAACCACCAGTTGCCGGTGGCCACGGTCAGCCCGTCCAGGTCGTCGACGGTGACCCCGGGCCGGTCCGCGAACGATTCGCGGCACCCTGGCGGCGGCTGCGGCCTGGTCGGTTACTTCGCTGTTGATCTCGCCCGAGGCCAGGTACCTGCCATACCGGGCGAGCAGCCGCGACAGCGGCCCTGGCTGCGACCCGAGGGCAGCGAGCACGTGCAGTGCGGCGAGCATCCCGGAATCGGCGAACCAGAAGTCCCGGAAGTAGAAATGCCCGGAGTGCTCGCCGCCGAATACCGCTCCGGTCTCGGCCATCACGGCCTTGATGAACGAGTGACCAACCCGGGTCCGTACCGGTTTGCCGCCATGCTCGGCAACGATCTCAGGGACCGCCCTGGAGGTGATCAGATTGTGGATGATCATGGCGCCGGGCTCCCTGGCCAGTCTCGGACCGCGATCAGCGCGGTCAGCACCGACGGGGAAACGATCTCGCCCCGCTCATCCACGACGAAGCACCGGTCGGCGTCGCCGTCGAACGCGAGGCCGATGTCGGCCCCGAGTCGACGCACGGCGTGCTGCAGGTCGACCAAGTTAGCCGGATCGATCGGGTTGGCCTCGTGGTGCGGGAACGACCCGTCGAGCTCGAAGTAGAGCGGCACAAGCGTCGATCGGCAGCCCGTGGAACACCCTGGGCACGGTGTGCCCGCCATGCCGTTCCCCGCGTCCACGGCCACCTTGAGCGGGCGGATGCCGGACAGGTCGACCAGGGTCTTGAGATAGCCGGCATAGCCTGACATAAGATCCACGCTGCGTGACGCTCCCCGGCTCGGCCGCGGGGTGCCGGGAGGCCGCGCGAAGCCATCTCCCGCAGTTCGGCCAGGCCGGTGTCGGATCCCGACCGGGCGGGCGCCCGCCCGGCACAGCTTGATCCCGTTGTACTTGGCCGGGTTGTGGCTGGCCGTGACCATCGCACCAGGTACATCGAGGCTGCCGCTGGCGTAGTACAGCATGTCGGTGGAGCCGAGCCCGGCGGAGATCACGTCCGCGCCCTGGCTGGCCGCGCCGCGGCCGAACGCTTCCGCCAGCGGGACCGAGGAACTCCGCATGTCGTGCACGGTCACCACGGCAGGCGCGCCGGTCAGCCGCGCGAACGCCGCCCCCGACCGCACTCAGCGACCGGCTCATCGAGCTCATCGGGAACAATGCCGCGGATGTCGTATGCCTTAAAGATCTTCGCGTACTGCGCCACTATGGCCTGCCTCCCGAGGACGCTGCCGCGCTGCCGCCGCGCAGCGGTTAACCCGCCGCGGTGCCCGGACACCGAGCCTACCGGTCCAGGTGGCGCGGCCTGCGAATGCGTGCCGCGGCCCGAGGGCGGCCCTGGCGGCCCGCACAGGCGGTTTCCGGATCTAGCCGAGCCGCCCTGGATCTCCCGGCGAGGAGCGGAGCATCCGCAGGTGGCCGCGCCTGCCCACCTCGACGCCCTGGCCGACGGGCTCCGTCGCGATGCGCGGCACCGCCGCCTCCCTGACCGCGTCGGCGAGCGCCTCAAGGTCGTCCGCGTCCGCCTCGGCTCGGGCCGGGCAGCCGGACGACGTCCCAGCCTCGCGGCACGGTCAGCCGGTCGGCATGCGCGGTGCACAGGTCGTAGCAATGCGGTTCCTGATAGGTCGCCAGCGGGCCGAGGACAGCCGTCGAGTCACGGTAGACATAGGTGAGCGTGTACAGCGCGGCCTGCTTGCACGCGGGCCGGCTGCAGCGACGAGAACTCAACGGCCCGCCTCCCTCACGGCTTCGCCCACCCTGCCGCCAAGGCTAGCGGCCGGCTGTCGCATCCCGCAGGAGGCTTGCCCGCGCGGATCGCTCACAACGGCAGACGGTACCGAGCCGCAGGCTGTAACGCCATCACCTGGGGCACTCTGTGCGATCGTGTCTGCGCGATCGTGTCTGCGCGATCGTGTCTGCGCGATCGTGCTGCGCGATCGTGCAAGCCCGGCTACGCTCTGACACTGTGGGAAGCGGCGAAGCCGACGGCGACCCGGCCCGCCCGGCCCGCCCGGCCCGGCCGCCCGGCCCGGATCCGGCGGCGGGACAGGCACGGCAGGGGGCTGCGCGGCATACTGGCACCGCATGACGCTCCGATTCACCGCAGCCGGGCGGAGGCCTTCGATGACCTGGTCCTGCAGGCCGTCGCGCAGCTCGAGCCCCGCTGGCAGTCCGAACTGGCTGGCGTCGAGTTCGCCGTCGAGGAAATCCCGCCCGCCGATCTGCCCGACGACGAGCCCGATCCGGTACCGCTGGCACGGCTTGATCCAGGCTGGCCGCAGGCTGACGACCCGCAGCGCCCGGCCAGGCCGGCCAGGATCGTGCTGTACCGGCGCCCCCTGATGGCCCGCGCAGATGGCGAGGAGGAACTAGCCGAGCTGGTACTCGACGTGGTCATTGAGGAATTCGCGCAGCTGCTCGGCATCGACCCCGAGGCGGTCGATCCGGGCTACCCGGACGACTGACCGCCAGGCAGCACAGTCAGCAGCGAGTTGTGCACAGCCGGGAGCGGAACCCAGGTCAGCGAGCTGGCCACCGGAAGAATCGATTGCACCGCACCGCCCACGCTGACCACCCGCCCGGCATACACCGGGCCTGAGCCGGGCAGCGGCGTGAGCAGCACCGCGAAAGCCGCCCTCCGGGAACCGGCCGGCGCGCTGACCTTCACCACAACACTTTGCCCGGCAGCGATCCGCACCACATCTCCGGCCGACGCGGGAGCGCCGGCCTGCGTGGCGACCCGGACCTGGACAGCGCCCTGCGGAGCGGAAAGGACCAGGGATGCCGGGACGCCCGTATTGCCGGTTATCACGCCTTGCTCCTGGACCGGTGCCGAGGCGGCGGTGAACGCGCCAGGAGCGCCCGAGCCGCCGCCCGGCACCGACATTGTGGCCGTCACCGGGACGTTCGACGTAACCCGGACCGCTCCTGCTATTCCGCCGAGAGACGGCAGGGCAACCTCGACCGCCGAGCCGCCGGGCAACTCGATGCCGTTGCCGCCGGTCGGCTGGTACGAGCCCCTGGCGGTCACTACAGTCAGCTTGACCTGGGCATTGCCCGCACCGGGCACCGCAACGTAAAGCTGCCGCGGTCCCGGCGAGCCAGGCACGCCAGGAAGCACGAGGCTGGTCGCGGGCTGCTGGGCAACGGGCAGCCAGGCACCGGGCTCCGCGGTGCTGGTCGTCTCGCGCACGGCCGCCACCACCCGCCCGACGCTCGTGCTGATGTGCAGCGCGAGGACTCTGGAGTCGCGCACGAGCTTGGCCAGCGACTGGACGACGAGGCCATGCGCAGGCACTGCTATCCCGGTATCCGTGCTGCCCAGCAGCGGCCCGCTGTCGGTATACACGTCAACCTCGGCGGTTGCGGGCTGGTTGTCGGTGTCCATGAGATAGAGCTGAATGTCGGCGACCGAGTGCTGCCCTGGCCCGACAAACCAGAAATCGGTGCCCGGGCCGCCGCACCGCGCAGTGACCACCCCGTCCGGGCCCGTCTGCTCAACCTCCAGCCCGCGCGCCATCGCACCCGTGGCCTGGACCATGACCCCGCCGCGCGCCGGGCCCGCCGCGACCTGGCCCACCGGCGACGAGGTGCCAGCAGGAGGGCTGCGGCCTACGACGGGAGCCGCTGGGATAGCCGCCTGCACGACCTGGCCGGGCGTGGTGATGGTCGTCACCACCGGACCCGGCGCTGCTGCCCCGACCGGAGACAGCCGGCTCACCTGCGCCTGTCCGGTGCCCGCGGACGCGGTGGCCGCCGCTATCCCGCCCGCCGTTGGCCCGGCAGAGCCCGGCGCGGGGCAGGCGCGCACGACGGATGTGACCATCGCCCGGGCTGACACAGCCGCCGGGGTGCCGGCCGCCAGAGCAACCGGATGGCTCTCAACAGCCACCCCGAATTCCGCGCCCACCGCCAGGATCAGCAGCACGGCGAGCACGTACCGGTTCGCGAGGGTGCGCGTCACCAGGGTTCCCCTTCGGTGTCGCCGTCAGGGACGGGCCACCGTGGCGGCGGAACATCTCTGGTCACAGGTCCGGTCCAGGGCGGCCCGCTGCCTTCCGCGGGCGGCAGCGGATCGAGCGCGTCGCCGGGTCCGGACGGCCGGCCCAGCGACTGCGCGGCCGACCGGCCGGCCGGCTGCGCGGCTGGCCAGTCCGGCCGCTGACCGGCATCGTCCCAGCCCTGCCGCTCACCGCCACCTGGCCAGTCCCGCTGATCACCGCCAGGCCAGTCCGGCCGCTGATCACCGCGCGGCCAGTCCCGCTGATCACCGCCAGGCCAGTCCGGCCGCTGATCACCGCGCGGCCAGTCCCGCTGATCACCGCCAGGCCAGTCCGGCCGCTGGCCGGGCCCGCCCCAGTCCGGTCCCTGAGCAGCCTCGCCCCAGCTTGACGGCTGACCTGCGCCCGCCCGGTCGGCAAACCGGCCGGATGGCGTATCCGCAGCCAGGCCCGTGACGTCGGCCGACGGCCTGCCGGACGGCTCAACCGGTATCCGGTCCGGGTGCTCATCCGAGGCTGCGGACCTGGTTTCCGGCCCGTGAGCCGACCGCGCTCCGGGCTGAAGGGCCGGCTCACCCCTGTCCTGGGCGGCTCCGGCACCAGCCGCCACGGCGGCTTCCTGGCCGGCCCGCTGCGATCGACGCCCGCCCGCCCGGCCCTGCCGCTGTGTGCGGAGCGGCTGTGCCCGGCCACCGGCCATCCGCCTGCCTGGCGCGCCCGGGCGGACAGACTCCGGCGCGTCCGTGGAGTCCGCGCCGGCTGAAGCGTTCGGGCCAGCGCCACGCACGCTTTCCGCCGCTGTCGCCCTTGCCCCGGGCAAGGCGAGCACGGCCGCCGCAGCGACGGCGAGCACCTCGATGACCAGAGCGATGTCGTGCGTGCCCTGATCCCGGCTGATGTTCACAAGTCCGCCGCCCGGCGGGAGCCGGAACGCCTGCGCCCATGAGCCGGCCGGGGAGGGCACCCGCGTCAGCGGCCTGCCGTTGAGTGTCGCATTCCACCCTCCGGCAGGCTCAGCCAGCTCAAGCGTTCCGCCCGCTGCCGGGGCGGCCGCATTAGAGACGGACACTTCGCCGGATCGCAGCGCGACCACGGTCCCGCCGGGCTCGACGACGCGGGCCCGGGCCGACGGCTCGACCAGCCGCCACAAGGCAAACGCTGAGCTTGCGGTGACCGGCCGCAGATCGGCCACCCCGTCCAGGAGCCGCGCGAGGCTCTGGTCGACAGGCGCCGGGACAAGAACGAAACCGATGTCGAACTGCGCCAGGGACTGACCCTGGTCGTCCGCCTCACCCCCGTTCGGGGCGACCAATGTCGCGACAGCAGTGTCAAGGGCACGCTGCGCAGGCGTCACCGGCGCTAGGTCTGCCTCGCCAAGCGACGGGCTGAGCCCGCGCTGCAGCGTGTAGCTGACCTGACCGCCCGCCGAGCGCAGCACCAGTGTGCGCAGCTGCAGGCCGGTTGCCGAGGACATCGAGACAACCGCGGGCAGCACCGGGGCTGCGGTGGGCGCGACCGGTCCGCTGACCCCGTTGATGAGCCAGTATGCGGCCGATAGCAACGGTGCGGAGCACGCGACTGCGGCGAGAACCGCCGCCCCGATAGTGCGGGCAGCGCCAAGGCTGCGCGTGCTCCCGCCGCCGGCCAGCCGGGGCAGGGCATCACCCGCAGTAGCGGCGGCCAGCACCAGGCCGGCGCCGACCAGCGCCAGTGCGATGCCCGGCCAAGCGGGCACTGCCGGGCCGCCGCCTGCCGGGCTGACCATCATCCGGCTCACCACGATCGCGACGAGTAGCCCGGAGATGGCAGCGCCCCACCCCGCAATGACCAGCATGCGGCGCCCAGACAACAGCAGGGCAGCGAGGCCGGCCACGAGGAGTCCCGCGGTGACCCAGACCGGTGGCAGGCCCGGTCCGCCTGGGCTGAGCATCAGCAGCGAGCGGGCAGGCAGGTCGGGGCTGGCCAGGCCGCGCTGCTGCACGCCGACCTCGAGCAGCAGATCAGCCGGGTGCGCAGCTAGCTGAACCGTCCACGGCAGCAGCACCACAGGCGGGACGATGACGGCAATGCCGAGGTTACGCGCGACGGACGGGCGGCCGAGGCCGATCGCTGCCGCGGTCACGACAGCGGCTAGCAACGCGACAAGCCACGTCAGCGGAACGAAAGCGGCAGCTATCGCGATCGTGAGCCCGGTCGCCCAGGCAGCGCGGCGCGCTTGCCGTGGCGGCTGGGTGAAAATCCTCGCCGCCAGCAAGGCGGTCAGCGGCAGCAGGGCGAAGGCCACGGCAGTGCCGAGCCGCCCGGCTGCGATGGCACCCATCGCGACGGGCAGCAGCGCGTATGCGGCGGCCGCCCAGATCCGGACCGGCGCCGACCGGGTGACGGGCCGGACGGCGAGGAAGGCGAAGGCACCCGCCAGCGGCACGCAGCCCAGCAGGATCACGTCGACGGCAAGCCATGGCTTGCCGCCGAGCACGGTCGCCAGGGCAGCGACAATAGCTATGTACGGCGGCGCGCTGCTACCCGAGCCGATCCCGGACGGGTGAAAGCCCTGCAGGTACTCATGCCACAGACCGGACGCCCCGCCCCAGGCCGGCACCAGCGCGCCGCCGCCCAGGGGCCCGCCGCTCAGCAATGACCGCTCGGCCACCAGCGCGACCAGCGTCAGGCCGAGGAAGAGCGCCACCCCGGGATGGGTCAGGATGCGCTGCGCAAGACCGGTATCGATGAGCAGCGAGTCATCGTCGGTCGGGTCTTCGGTCGCGTGATGTGATCCTGCCGTGTCGGCCTGGGTCGAGCGCGACATCGCTGCCGAGGCGAACTCCGCCAGCTGCCGCAGCGAATGGCCCTTCGGCAGGTCCGCCCGGAGCCGCCCGTAAGCTGCCCGGCGACCAGGGGACCGCCGGCGCCGGGCCTTGAGCAGCTCGATCGGGTGGCCGAGCACGGAGCCGAGCGCGGAGAGCTCATCAAGCCCGGCGGCGGGCCGTTTGGCGAGCAGGAAGAAGACCGTACGGAGCAGGGACACCGCCACGTTGCCGGCCAGCGAGGCCAGCATCGGCCCGATCGGCAAGTTGGATAGCAGCGTGAACATCGCGTTGCGCCGGTCCAGCCAGGGCGGCCGCATCGTGACCGACACCGCCCGGCGACGGCGCGCTGCGGCCTCCACGTGGAACACGATGGCGTCAGTGATCACCCGGACCCGGTAGCCGGCCGCGTGCACTCGCCAGCAGAAGTCGACGTCGTCACGGAACAGCAGCATGCTCTGGTCGAAGCCGCCGACCTCCTCCCAGACATCGCGCCGGATCAGCATCCCGGCGCTGCCTACGGCGAGCGCATCGCGGTCCCCGTCGTGCTGCCCCTGATCAACCTCACGCGGCTCGATACCGGTGATGCGACGGCCAACGGTGTCAATGCTGATACCGGCTTCCAGGATGACCTTGCGGTCGGCCCAGTCCATGACCTTCGGCCCGAGGACAGCGGCGGACCGTGTCTCGGCGGCACCGCGGAGCAGTTGCTCAAGCGCGCCAGGGGCCGGTTCGCAGTCGTCATGGAGCAGCCAGATCCACTCCACGCGCTCATTGGCAGGCAGGCCCGCGGGGCCGGGAATACTGACGCTGGCCGATCTGTGCTGCAGCGCGCGCGCAACGGCCGCCCCGTACCCGGTGCCCCGGTCCATGCCGAAAACAACCGCCTGACCGAGCAAGCCGGAAAGGACGGCACCGCTGCGGTCCCTGCTGCCGGTGTCGACGGCAACGACCCGCTGGACCGGCCTGGCCTGCCCGAGAAGGGATTCGATGACTTGGGGCAACCACGCGGCACCGTCGTGCGCGACGATAACCGCCGTGACGACGTGCTGCGGGTAGGTCTCATTCGGCGACAACTGGGGTCCGCATGCTGCTCAGAGGGCTACCTGCAGGTCCGGCGCTGCTATGTGCGCGCCGGTCTTGGGGGGCGAGGGCACCCGTGAACCATACGCGAACCGGGAGCACTAAGGCGGGCAGTCGCCAGCCTTCGCGCTCCGCCGCCGCGACCGCGCTTGCGCCGTCCCCGATCCGTCTGCGCAGGTCACCGCTTGACGGCGGAGCCTACCCGGCCTGACGCTTCAGCCGCCTGCGCTCGCGTTCGGACAGGCCGCCCCAGATCCCGAAGCGCTCGTCGTGCTCCAGCGCGTACTCCAGACATTCCGGCCTGACCTCGCAGCCGCGGCATACCCTCTTGGCCTCCCTGGTCGAGCCCCCCTTCTCAGGGAAGAAGGCCTCTGGATCGGTCTGCGCGCACAGCGCGCGATCCTGCCAGCCGAAGGTCCCGGCATCATCAACGCCGATACCAACCCCGTCGTGCACCAGCGAGACGATGACGTCAGCCACAGCGCACCTCCATCCCCTCACACAACCCCGTCAACTCGCCGTCCGTGTAGTCACGGCAGCGAGAATTACATAGCTGAAATTACACCCGCGTGTCTTGCACTGAGTCAAGAGTGATACGTGATAATGGCCAACGTGATGCCCCTGATGACGGGAAAGTCCAGCGTGATTTTCCTGGGATCACAGGACGCGGGGAGCATCCTGGCGGCACCGATGCTGCCAGGTCGGAGCCGGCCTGCAAGACTGCGGCCATGCGCATCACGGTTCTCGCAGGCGGCATCGGCGGTGCCCGGTTTCTGCGCGGGCTGAAGGCCGCCGCGCCAGCTGCCGAGATCACGGTCATCGGCAACACCGGCGACGACATCAGCCTGTTCGGCCTGCACGTCAGCCCGGACCTGGACACCGTCATGTACACCTTGGGCGGCGGGATCAGCGAGGAGCAGGGCTGGGGACGGGACTCCGAGACCTTCACCGTGCTCCGCGAGCTCGCCGCCTACGGCTGCGAGCCGGACTGGTTCAGCCTCGGCGATCGTGACTTCGGCACGCACATTGCCCGCACCAGCATCCTGGCCGCCGGGCTCCCGCTATCCGCAGCGACCCGCACCCTGTGCGAGCGCTGGCGCCCGGGCGTCACCCTGCTGCCGATGTCCGACGACAAGATCGAGACTCACGTCGTGCTCGACGACGATCACCGCACCCGTACCGTGCATTTCCAGGAGTGGTGGGTCCGGATGCACGCCAAGGTCCCCGCCAGGCAGATCATCGCCACCGGAGCGGACGCCGCGACGCCGGCGCCTGGCGTGCTCGAAGCCATCACCGCCGCCGACTACGTCGTGCTGCCCCCGTCCAACCCGGTGGTGAGCGTCGGAATCATCCTGTCGGTCCCCGGGATAGCCGCGGCCGTCCGCGCGAAGACCGTTGTCGGCATCTCACCGATCATCGGCGGCGCGCCGGTGCGCGGCATGGCCGACGCGTGCCTGGCGTCCATCGGCGTCCAGACCACCGCCGCAGCCGTCGGGGCCCACTACGGACCCCGGCTACTCGATGGCTGGCTGGTCGACGAGAAGGACGCTGACGCCGTCGGCGCACCCGAGCTCGCCGGTATCGAGGTCCGCTCGATCCCGCTCTACATGACCGACCTGCAAGCGTCTGCCGAGATCGCCCGCGCGGCACTTGCCCTCGCCGAGGAGCTCAGCCAGTGAGCCAGCTGACCGTCACCGGGATTGCCGGGCTGCCGGAGATCGAGGCCGGCGCCGACCTCGCGACGCTGATCTCGGATGCCGTCGCCGACCTGCGCGACGGCGACCTCGTGGTCGTCACATCCAAGATCATTAGCAAGGCCGAGGGCAAGGTCGTGCAGGCCGACAGGGACCGCGCGATCGATGCCGAGACTGTCCGCGTGGTGGCCCGGCGGGGTCCGACCACCATCGCAGTGACCAGGCACGGCCTGGTGCTGGCCGCGGCCGGTGTGGACGCCTCCAACACCGCCGCTGGCACCGTGGTGCTGCTGCCCGATGACCCCGATGGTTCGGCCAGGCGGCTGCGGAAGGCCCTGGGCGAGCTACGCGGGGTCAGCGTCGGCGTCATCATCACCGACACGATGGGCCGTCCGTGGCGCGTCGGCCAGACCGACACAGCCATCGGGGCGGCCGGGGTGATGCCGTTGCGCGATCACCGAGGCGAGGCCGACACCTTCGGTAACCCGCTGGAGGTAACGGTCGCTGCGGTGGCCGACGAGATCGCGGGCGCCTGCGACCTGGTCAAGGGCAAGACGAGCCAGCTGCCCGTCGCCATCGTGCGCGGCCTGGCCCGCCTGGTGACAGGGCCGGACGGGCCGGACGGGCCGGGTGCCGCCGCCTTGATCCGGCCCGCCGCCGAGGACATGTTCCGGCTTGGCGCCGCTGACGTGCTCGCCGAGCGGCGCACCGTCCGCGAGTTCACCGCTGACCCGGTCAGCCCTGAGGCGGTGCGCCGGGCCATCGCGGCGGCCGTTACCGCGCCCGCGCCGCACCATAGCGAGCCGTGGCGGTTCGCGATCGTGGAGTCGGAGCGGGCCAGGACGGAACTGCTGGACGACATGCTCGCCGCGTGGACCGCCGACCTGCGCGGCGACGGGTTCAGCGAGGAACAGATCGCCCGCCGGGTCCGGCGCGGCGAGCCGCTGCGCCGCGCGCCGCTGATCATCGTCCCCTGTCTCACCGGCGACGCGGCGCACTCCTACCCCGACCAGCGGCGCGCGGCGGCCGAGCGGGCGATGTTCGTCGCGGCGATGGGCGCCGCCGTGCAGAACCTGCTCGTCGCGCTCGCCGTGGAAGGCCTCGGGTCCTGCTGGGTGTCGAGCGCGCTGTTCTGCCAGCAGGTGGCCGCGCAAGCGCTGGGACTGCCGGCCGGCTGGGAACCGATGGGCGCGATCGGCGTCGGCCGCCCAGCCGGCGCTCCCCCGCACCGCCCCCACAGAGATCCCGGCCGCTTCCTGCTAACCCGCTGACGGCTTTCATGATCATGGGTGTTTGGTGGGGCCCGCCCGGGTTACTGGGTCTGCGGGTCCGGGTTAATGGGTCTGGAGGAGCGGGAGCGAGACCCGCGGCCCGCGCACGGCGGCGCAGACCCCGTCGCTAGCACTGGCCGCGGCGAGCCGTTCAGCTGCCGGTCTTCCATAGGTCGTCGTCCGCTGCCGCATCGGCCTCCCGGTCGGGGCTACCATCGCGGCCAGTGCGCTGATCGTCTTATAGGAACCGTTCTGCGAGCCGGCCATCCTTGAGATGGTCTCCTCCATCAGCGTGCCGCCCAGGTCGTTGACACCGCCGGCCAGCACGTCCCGGCAGAGATCCTCGCCGAGCTTGACCCAGGAACACTGGATGGAGCTGATCGCGCCGTGCAGCAGCAGCCTGGACACGGCGTGCACGGCGCGGTTCTCCCGGCGCGTCGGGCCGGGGCGAGCCAGCCCGGCCAGGTAGATCGGCGAGCTCGCGTGCACGAACGGGAGCAGCACGAACTCGGTGAAACCGCCGGTGCGCTCCTGGATGCCGCGGATCACCCGCAGGTGCCCCACCCAGTGGGCCGGCGTGTCCACGTGCCCGTACATCATTGTCGCGCTGGTCGGGATGCCGAGCTCGTGTGCCGTCGTGATCACCTCGATCCAGGCGGCGGCGGGCAGCTTCCCCTTGGTGAGCACCCAGCGGACCTCGTCGTCCAGGATCTCGGCGGCGGTGCCCGGCAGCGAGCCGACGCCTGCCGCACGGGCCCTGATCAGCCACTCGCGGACCGGCAGCCCGGTGCGTGCCGCGCCGTTGGTGACCTCCATCGGCGAGAACGCGTGCACGTGCATGTCCGGGCACCGGCGCTTGACCTCGGCCGCGAGATCGAAGTACGCGGTGCCTGGCAGGTCCGGGTGGATGCCGCCCTGCATGCAGACCTCGGTGGCGCCCGCCTCCCACGCTTCCACGGCGCGGTCGCCGACCTGCTCAAGGGAGAGCGTGTAGGCGTCCGCGTCGGTGCGCCGCTGCGCGAACGCGCAGAACCTGCAGCCGGTGTAGCAGACGTTGGTGAAGTTGATGTTGCGGTTGACCACGTAGCTGACGTCGTCCCCGGCGGCCTGGATGCGCAGCGAATCGGCCAGCCCGGTAAGCGCCTCAAGCTCCGGGCCGTCGGCGTCGAGCAGCGCGAGCGCCTGCGCGTCGGTGAGCCCTGCGGGGTCGTTCTCGGCACGCCGGAGCGCGGCGAGCACGTCGGCGCGCAGCCGCCGCGGAGCGCCCGCGGCCCGTGCGGAGCTGCGGGCGGCGGGCTCGATCCTGGCCCCGATCTCGTCCCAGTCCCCGTATACCTCGGTGAAGTCGTCCCTGCGGTCGCTGGTCCTTCCGGTGGTGTCGATCGTCACGTACAGGTCGGTGCGGCCCGCGGCCGCACCCCAGCCGCCGTCAGGTTCCTGCCACGGCAGGCCGCGCGGCATCACACCGTCGCGAGCGAGCCCGGTCGCCGGGTCGGCCAGCGCGGCCACGTGCCCGGCGAGCCGCGGATCCAGCCACGGCTCGCGCAGGTAACCCGGGTATGCGGTGAGGCGCTCGCGAAGCTCGAAGCCTGCCGCCGCGGTGCGCCCGGCCAGGTCGCCGATCTGCGGCCAGGGGCGCTCGGGGTTGACATGGTCAGGGGTCAGCGGTGAGACGCCACCCCAGTCGTCGATACCGGCGGCCAGGATCAGCGGGTACTGGTCGCCGATCAGGTTGGGCGGCGCCTGGATTCGTACCGACGGGCCGAGCACCAGCCGGGTCACCGCGATGGTAGCGGCAAGATCGTCAAGCTCCGCGTCGGGGACGCCGCGCATCTTGGTGTCTGGCTTGGCCCGGAAGTTCTGCACGATGACTTCCTGGATGCCGCGGTACTCGCGGGCCACCTGCCGGATCGCGAAGATCGAATCGGTGCGCTCAGCCTGCGTCTCCCCGATCCCGATCAGGATCCCGGTGGTGAATGGGACGTTGCTCCGGCCGGCATCCTCCAGCACCCGCAGCCTGACCTTCGGGTCCTTGTCCGGACTGCCGAAATGCGGCGCGCCCTTCTCGGTGAACAGGCGCTCCGCGGTGGTCTCCAGCATCATCCCCATCGAGGGCGCGACGGGCTTGAGGCGCTGGAAATCCTGCCAGCTGAGCACGCCAGGGTTGAGATGGGGCAGCAGGCCGGTCTCCTCGAGAACCCGGATCGCCATCGCCCGGACGTAGGACAGCGTGTCGTCATACCCGTGCGCGTCGAGCCACTCGCGCGCGGCAGGCCAGCGGTCCTCGGGCCGGTCGCCCAGGGTGAACAGGGCCTCCTTGCAGCCGAGCGCGGCACCCGCGGCGGCGATCTCGATGACCTCGTCAGGCGACAGGTACGGACTGGACAGCCGCCCCGGCACGGTGACGAACGTGCAATAGCCGCAGCGGTCCCTGCACAGCCGGGTCAGCGGGATGAAGACCTTGCGCGAGTAGGTGATGACGCCGGGCCGCCCGGCGGCCTCCAGGCCGGCGTCCCTGGTCCTGGACGCGTAGCCGAGCAGCTGGGTCAGGTGCTCGCCGCGGGCGTGCAGCAGCGTGGCCGCCTCGGCCTGATCGAGCGCCTTGCCGTCGCGCGCGCGGGCGAGGGCCCGGCGCAGCGCGCTATCGGAGGGCCCCGGCCCGCCTGCAGCAGCGAGCTGCGGGGGGCGTGTGTGCTGCGGATCCTGCGGGCTGGCGCTGCGATCCTGCGGGCTGGGGCTGCGGCTGACCGCATCGACGCTCATAGAGCCAGCGTAGGGGCCGGTCCCCGGCACCCGGGCGCCGGTCTCCGGCACCCGGGCCTGCCGCGCTGTCGGCCGTCCCCGACAAGAGCCCCTGGCAAGCTAGAACGCACGGTAGTCGCGCGCGGAAAGCCTGGGTCCCCGGCGCGGCGGCCGGACGCCGCCCAGCTCGATCAGCCTCGCCGCCCGGTACCGGTGGCCGGCGTACGGGGCGAGCAACTCCAGCATCCCGGCATCGTCCACGATCCGCCCGGCAAGCGCCCAGCCCACCATGGCGGGCAGGTTGTAGTCGCCGACCGTCACCGCATCCGCGTCGCCGCAAGCCCGCTGCCTGACCTCGGCGCAGGTCCAGGGACCGATGCCAGGCAGCGCCCGGAGTCTGCGATCGGCGTCATCGGCCGCAAGGTCAAGGATCTTCTCAAGCCGTCCGGCCGCCAGGGCGGCTCCGGCGATCGTGCGCGCGCGGACGGCCTCAACGCCTGCCCGGTGCCATTCGGAGGACGGGATCCGGGCCCAGGTCTGAGCCGGCGGAAACACCCGCATGCCTGCCGGGGCCGGCCCCGGAGCGGACAGCCCGTGCCGCAGCAGCAGCAGCCACCAGGCACGGCGCGCCTCCACGCCCACGACCTTCTGCTCAAGCACGGCTGGTACGAGCGCCTCGAGCACCCGGCCGGAGCGCCCGACCCGCGTTCCGCGATGCCGCCTGGCCAGCTCGCGGAGGAACGGGTGGGCCGGGGCGAAGCTGGCCGGGTCGTCGTCCGCGCCCAGCATGCCGGGCAGCTGATCGAGCAGCCAGGCGGCACCAGGCCCCCAGGCGGTCGCGCTGACGACGGTGCTCGCGCCGGCTCCGGTGCTCAGGTTGGCGGCGGCTGCCTCCGGCGGCGCACCCGCTGCCGGTAGCGGCGCACCCGCTGCCTGCGGCGGCGCCCCGGCTTCGTGCGGCGCTGCGGGCGCGGCTGTTATGCGGATCGTGCCGGGCCCGTCCGGGGCTAGCGACGTCCGCCAGACCGCCCCCGCGGCGTCGACGCGGAACGCCGGATCACGCGGGCCGCGACGGTGCACGGACAGCGTCGCCCGGATGTCGACCGGGTACGGGGCGCGCCACTCGCGAGTGAGCTGCACGGTCCGCGAGGCGGCAGCCGCGGCGGGCGGCCCGGCGGTCACTGGCGCACCTGCGAGGCGGTCAGCTGTCAGTGGAGAACCGGATCGCGGTCGGGCCGAGCTCAACCTCCGGCCAGACCCGGAGCCCGCAGCGCAGCTCATTGCCCTCGGCGATCCTGGCTCCGTCGCCGATCACCACGCCATCAAGCTGCGCGCCCGCGCCAATGCAGGCGCCGCGGCCGACCACGCTGGAGTTGATCACCGCACCGGCGCCGATGCGCGCGCCGTCGAAGAGTACAGCTCCGGCGACCTGAGCACCGTCGGCGACCACGCAGCTGGACCCCACGGCAGTGCCGCCGCCGACCTTGGCCCCGGACTCCACGACAGCACCAGGCAGCAAGAGGGCAGGCCCGCTCGGGCCAGGCAGCGCCGAAGAGCCAAGCTCGCCAAGGACGAGGTCACAAGAGCCCTGAACGAAGGCTTCCGGTGTTCCCACGTCCAGCCAGTACGCGGTATCGCCGTAGCCAAGGACCAGGTCCCCCGCGGCGATCAGCCCGGGGAACGTCTCGCGCTCGACCGAGACCACCTGGCGCTCCGGGATGCTGTCGATGATGCCTCGCCTGAAGACGTAGCAGCCGGCGTTGATCCGGTTGGTTACCGGATCGGGGGTCTTCTCGAGGAACGCGGTCACGCGCCCGTCGGAGTCGGTTGGAACGCAGCCGAACCTCGCCGGGTCGGGGACCTCGACGAGGTGCAGGGTGACCGCGGCGTCCGCCTCGCGGTGCAGCGCAACCTGCGCCACCACGTCGTGCCCGGACAGCACATCGCCGTTCAGCACCACGACGGGATCGGCGGCGCCGCTGCGCAGCCTGGCCGCCGCATTGCGGATTCCGCCGCCGGTGCCGAGCGGGACAGGTTCCTCGACGTAATCGATCTCCAGGCCGAACGAGGCGCCGTCACCGAAGCAATCGGCGAACATCCCGGCGCGGTAGGAGGTGGCCAGCACCACCCTGGTGATTCCGCTCGCCGCGGCCTTGGCCAGCTGGTGGGCGAGGAACGGTACGCCGGCGGTCGGCAGCAGCGGTTTGGGCGTGGTGATCGTCAGCGGGCGCAGCCGCGTCCCCTGGCCGCCGACGAGCAAGATCGCCTCGAGCTCGCCGCGGGCGGGCCCGCCCTGGCCCGGCCCGCCCTGGCCCGGCCCGCCCTGGCCCGGCCCGCCCTGGCCCGGCCCGCCCTGGCCCAGCGCACCATTGCCCGGCGCACCTTTGCCCGGGTCGGCAGCGAATGGCAAATCGGTTGGCATGGGCAGGAAGACTACTCGCGGCCCTGGACTGCCGCACGCTCGTAAGAGGCAAGATGCGCCTCAGCGGACGCGGCCCAGGTGAATTCCAGCGCCCTGGCGTGACCCGCTTCGCCCAGGGCCTCCCGGCGCGCCGGGTCGCCGAGTAGCGCCCGCAAGGCGCTCTCGATGCTGACGGCGTCCGGCTCGGTGTAGGCGACCGCGTCACCGCCCACTTCGGGGAGAGATGTCTTGTGTGTGGTCAGGACCGGCGCGCCGCATGCCATGGCCTCAAGAACCGGCAGCCCGAACCCCTCGCTCGTTGACGGAAACGCGACCACAAGCGCGCCGCCGAGGAACCCGGGCAGATCGGTGAAGTGCAGGTAGCCGGGGCGCACGACACGCAGGTGCGCTGGAATCGCCGCGACCGCCTCGTCCACCTCCTCGCTCCAGCCGCTCCCGCCGGCCAGCACAAGCGCAGGCGGCTCATCCAGATCCGCTACCGCCTCCGCCCACCCGTTGATCAGCGCAGGGATGTTCTTGCGGGGTTCGAGGGTGCCGAGGTAGGCGACGTAGGGCTTGTCATGCAGACCAAGCCGGCCCGAAACCTGGCGCACCTGGGCCTGTGTCGGCTGGTGGAATCGCGTGTGATCGACGCCGTGGTAGGCGACGTCGATCCTGGTCGGATCGGCGCCCAGGGTACGGACCAGCTCGTCCCTCGTTGCCTTGGACGGGACAATCAGGCGGGTGGCACGGCGCGCGGAGGTGCGGATCGCTGACTTGTAGAACGTCGCGGTCACCGGGCTGTGCGCGTCGGGCTCGGTGAAGAACGTGAGGTCGTGAATGGTGACCACGCTCGGCGCACCGGGCCGCAACGGCATCGAGTAGTGCGGCAGGTGGATGACGTCAGCATTGACCTGCTGGCCGACGAGCGGCAGGCCGCTCTGCTCCCAGGCGAGCCTGGCAGGGCGGTGCGCGATGGCTGGCGGCGCTGCGACGATCCGCGCGGCCGGGATCAGCCGTTCGTAGCGCTCCTCGTCGGCACGCTGGCATGCGACCGCCAGATCCGCCCCGGCCACTGCAAGCGCGCTCACCAGC
Source organism: uncultured Actinomycetes bacterium (assembly GCA_963774825.1). GTDB lineage: Bacteria > Actinomycetota > Actinomycetes > Streptosporangiales > Streptosporangiaceae > DATBGO01. Next base: position 233,271 of record CAVZGW010000007.1, read on the forward strand.
CCGTCGACGTAACGGCCCAACGCACCGCGGTCCGCGGGCACGGCGGTCGCGTCTATCAGCACCCTAGGCGACACCTCCGGTCAGGCTCCTTTCACAAAACCCTGCTGGGGCGTGACGGGACTATCGGAGGCGAGTTTTTGCTCAGGATTTCCCGTCAGGTCTGAGCGTACGCCCTCCGCCTCAGCGCCGTGTCCAGGCCGGAACGGGAACGGCCCGGATGGTCGCGGCTTGCCCGCAGATAGTCTGGCCGTGCCCGCAGGCTCGCGTGGCGGGATGACGGAAGCCGGGGCTACGGGCTCGCGCGAACAGATGGCGATGGCGAGACCGATGGCGATGGCGACGGCGACGCGTTTGCTCCGCCGCTGGCGGCCGTGCTGCCTTGGGCGGCCATGCTCGCGTTGTCGAGCGCCGCCTTCATCTTGGCGATGTCGCGGCCGTAGGCGGCGAAGTCACCGCTCCTGAGGTCCGCCTGGGCCGCCGTGTACAGGGTCTGCGCCTGCCTGAGGTACCGCAGCACCGCCGAGGTGGCGGCGGGGCCTGTGCTGGCTCCTGACGGGCTTGACGGCGCCGTGGCCGCGGATACGCCGAGTGCCTGGGCGAGGGCGCCCGTCAGCGTCGGCGAGAACCCGACCTGGCCGTTGTAGTACACGAGCACCTGCTGCAGCGTTGGATACGAGCCGCCGTTGCCCGCTGCCGACTGAGATACGTACACGGGCTCGAAGTACATCAGGCCGCCGCCGACCGGCAGGGTGATCAGGTTGCCCAGCGTCACCTTGGAACCGCCCTGCCGCAGCAACGTCAGCTGGGAGGCGACGCGGGAGTTGGACTCGAAGTCGTTCTGGACCTGCCCTGGGCCCCGGATCGCCGTGTCCTGGGGCAGCTGCAGGATCCTGATCGTTCCGTAGTCCGCGCTCTGCGGGTTGCTGTCCACGGCCATGAAGGCGGCCAGGTTGGCCCGCCCGCGCGGGGTGAACGTCGTCATCACCGAGAACTCAGGCGCGCGGTAGCCAGGCATGGTCATTGTCAGGTAGTAGGGCGGCTGGCTCGACTGGCCTTGCACCGTGCCGCTCGGGTCGATGGGCACCGCCCAGAAGTTCTGCCCCTGGTAGAACTCCTGGGCCTGCTGGACGTGGTACTGGGCGAGGATCTGGCGCTGCACCTCGAACAGGACCGGCGGATAGCGCAGATGCGGCATGAGGTCGGCAGGGATAGCGCTGGTCGGCTTGATGACCCCGGGGAAAGCCTTCTTCCAGGTGTCAAGCACCGGGTCGTTGCCGCGCCACTGATACAGCGTGACGGCCCCGGTGTAAGCGTTCACGACCGCCTTGACCGAATTGCGGATGTAGTTCACCTGTCCGGCGTTGCCTGCCACCGCGCCGTCCAGGCTGTAGCTGTTGGAGGTGGCCTGCTGCAGGTCAAGTCGCTGCGAGTACGGATAGTTGTCCGTGGTCGTGTACGCGTCGACTACCCAGAGGACCTGGCCGCCCGAGATGACCGGGTAGGGATTGCCGTCCAGGGTCAGGAACGGCGCTACCTTGGCCACCCTGGACACCGGGTCCCGGATGTACATGATCTTTGAGTTGCCGTCGATGGCCCCGGACAGCAGGATGTTGACCTCGCGGAACTTGATCGCGTAGAGCAGGCGGTTGAGCGGCGAGCCGATCGGGACGCCGCCGCCGCCCCGGTAAGTCGTGTTCCGCTGGCCGCTTGCGTACTGGCTGCTCGGGAAGTCGAGTTCCTGCTGGTGCCCGCCGACGATGGCGTAGCTCGTCTCCTGCTGGCCGAAGTAGATCCGGGGCTGGAAACCACCGAGTTCGCCGCCCGGCGGGATGTCGCCCTCGGTGAAGCTCGGGTTGCCGCCAGGTGTCGCTGAGTTCGCGGCAGCCGCCACGAAACCGAAACCGTGCGTGTAGACAAGGTGGCTGTTGATCCAGTTGCCCTGGCCGGCCGGCGGCCCTGCCATGTCGCGGACGCCGACGACCTGGTCGACGGGCGCAGCGGAACCAGGCAGCGGGTACCTGTCGACGGACAGCACGTTGGCGAACTTGTAGTAGCCCTTGACCTGCTGAAGCTGCTGGAACGATGGCGAGACCACCCCCTGGTCGAGCAGCCGCACGTCGGGCAGCCCGGCTGCCTGCTTGGCCAGCAGGGCACTGGATTCGGCCGATACCGCCGAGTACTGGCTGACCTTGACCCGGTTGAGCCCGTAGGCGGTCCGGGTGCTGACGATCTCGCGGTTCAGGTACGGGGTCTCCTTCGCGGCCTCGTTCGGCTTGACCACGAACTGCTGGATGATCGCCGGGTACACCCCGCCGATCAGCACCGCGGACAGCACGAGCAGCCCGAACCCGACGGCGGGCAGCATCGAGCTACGCCGGAGCGCGCCCGCGAAGAAAAGCGCGGCGCAGATCACCGCGATGATAGCGAGCACCGTCTTGGCCGGCAGCACCGCGTTGACATCGGTGTAGGACGCGCCCGTCTGCACGACTCCGCGCTGCGAGAAATCGATGCCGTACCGGTCCACCCAGTAGGCGACCGCCTTGAGCAGCATGAATACGCCGACTATCACGAAAAGGTGGGAACGGGCCCCCGGAGTCGCCCGCTGTCCGCGCGGCTGCAGCCGCAATCCGCCGTACAGGTAGTGCACGGCCGCCGCGGCAAGCAGGGAAAGCAGCACGGCGGCGAAGAGGTAACTGAGCGCCATCCTGATGAAGGGATAGACAAAGACGAAAAACGAGAGGTCCAGGTGGAACTGCGGATCAACGACGCCGAAACTGGTCCGGTTGGCGAACAGCAGCCAGGTACGCCAGCTGCCCGCGGCGGTGAGACCGGAGACAAGGCCGATGAGGCCGAGCACCACTCCCAGCATCAACCGCCGGTGCGGGTCGATGACAAGGCGGTAGGCCTCAAGCCCCTGCTGCTCGGGCGAGGCCGGGCGGTAGGTGGGCCGGAGCCGGTAGGCGATCCAGATGTTGAGCCCGATCACCGCGGCCATGAACACGGCCGTGACGACGAACAGCGCCCACTTGGTGCCGTAGGTCGTGCTGAAGACGGAGGTGTACCCGATCGAGTGAAACCAGAGGAAGTCAGTCGATACCCCGGCCGCGATCGTGATGATCACTATCAGGGCGACCAGCGCGATGGCCGCCGGGAGAAAGAGCTTAGTCCAGCGGGGCAAGACGATGGGCCGGCCGCTGGGCGGCCTTGACTGGCCAGGAGATCGGAAGGCCACGCCCTCCCCCTTACGTCACCTAGGCCATCAGGCAGCGAGCGGCATGCTGGGGGCCATACCGCACCGGCCGGTCGCACGGATGTGCTCCTTGACGCAACTTACCGGTAGCCAGCAAGGTTCCCGAACGAATCGATGATCAGCGTGGCGCCGCCAGCAGCCCGGCCGATGCAGGCGGCGCTCAGCAGGACGGCTCAGCAGGCGGCTCAGCAGGACGGCAGCGCCCTGCCGGTGTTCAGTGCCCGCAACGCGCTGATGGCGCCGGCCAGCGTGCTCACCTTGATCAGGCGCAGCCCGGACGGCACCGCGCCGGCAGTATCAGGGCAGTTAGCGGCCGGCGTCAGGAAGACAGTCGCCCCGGCGGCGCGGGCCCCGACCATCTTCTGCTGGATCCCGCCGATCGGGTCGACGGTACCGTTCGCCTCGATCTCCCCGGTGCCCGCGATGAATCTGCCCCCGGTGAGGTTCAGCGGCGTGAGCTTGTCGACGATGCCGAGCGCGAACATGAGGCCAGCGCTCGGGCCGCCGATGTCCTCGCCGAGGCTGATCTTCACGGCGAACGGGAAGGTAAAGCTCTCCGCCACCTGCACGCCCACCACGGCAAAGCCCGAGACGTCGGCCGTCACCAGCCGGACTTGCTGAGTCTTGCCTTTCCTGTCGATGGTCAGCCGCACCGGCGTACCTGGCCTCCCCCGGCGGATGAGCACCCCGGCGTCGGCGCGGCACGACACGGGCGTGCCGTTGACCGCTGTGATGACATCGCCCTTGCGCAGCACGCCGAACGCCGGCAGGCCCTTCTCCGCCGCCTGGATGGTGTCCACCGTCTTGAAGCTGATCCCCAGCTGGCAGAGCGCGGCCGCGGTGGCGCTCTGCTGCGAGTTCGTCATCTCGGCGGTGTCCTGCTGGGCGACCTGCTGCTGCGTCTGGCCCGGAGTGAAGATCTCCTGGGCGGGCACCACCGCGTCCTGTGGGCTCAGCCAGGCTCGCAGGGCCGCGAGGATGTTGAAGCCGGTTCCGGGGCCGCCAAGGAAGCTCACCGTCACCAAGTTGAGGTGGCCCTTGACCGGGTAGGTCGGATGCCCGCTGATCTGGATCAGCGGCTGCCCGCGAGCGCTGCCCAGCGTGTTCAGCGTGGGGCCCGGGGTGAGCGCCACGTAAGGGACCGGTGCGACGACGGCGACCACGAGCGCGGCAAGCACTCCGGCTCCGGCCACCAGCAGCGTCACGAGACGGCGGGACATGGGGGAAGACTACGCGCTGTTCACCCACTCGCTGTCGCCGCCGCTGAACACCTGGTGCTTCCAGATCGGCACGGTGGCCTTGAGCTCGTCGATGAGGGCACGGCAGGCGTCGAACGCTGTGTCGCGGTGCTCGCAGGACGCTCCCACCACCACGGCAAGGTCACCGACGGTCAGGTCACCGACCCGGTGCACGGCCGCAAGCGCCAGGACTTCGTAGCTTGCCGCTACCTTCTGGGCTACCCGCCGTAGCTCTGTCGCGGCGGACGGGTGAGCGCTGTAGGAGAGCCTGACGACCCTCCGTCCATGATCATGATCCCGGACCGCGCCGGTGAACAGCGCGATGCCTCCGGCAGCCGGATCCATGATGGCGCGGCACACCTCGGCTACCGACAGCGGCGTGCCGCGCAATTCGGCCAGCCTGATCACGTCCATGCTGCAAAATACCGCGCACGGGTCAGGGCGCGCGCCGCCGCCGCCTGGCCCGGCGGACGATCGCTGCCGTGCCGATCACCGCGACCGTCGCGCCTGCCGCCGTGATCGTCGCGTCCTTCTTGTCCAGCCGGCGCCCCGCCACCGCGTGACGGCCGGACCGCTCGGCCAGCAGGACCTGCAGGGCCTCGGCGTTGCCGAAGGCCGGCTGCCATCCGGCCGCCCGCAGCGCCGCGCAGTCAACCACCCACGGGTATACGACGAAATGAAGGTCGGTGACTGGTGCCAGGGTAATCCCGGCCCGGTGCAGGCGCTGCGCGGTGCGCAGCGTCAGGCCGGCCGGAAGCTCCATCCTGTGCAGCCCGGAGAGCTCTTCCACCTCCGACTGCTCCAGCCAGCCATCGCAGCCCACCGCGAACTGGCCAGTCACCTCGCCCGCCGCGGCCAGCTCGAGCGCTGATACCAGGTCGTCCACATGGCAGAACTGCCACCGCGGCGCGCAGCCTTTGACGGCAAGCAACCTCGGTGCTTCGAAATGCCTGGTCACCAGGGTGTCGATGCCCTCGCCTACCAGCGCGGCGGGCCGTACGACGGTGATCGCCATCCCTGGGTAGGTCCGTGGTGAGCGCTGCGCGAGATGCTCGATCTCCAGCAGGTCCCCGACCACGCTCCCGTCAGCCTCCGCGCGCAGCGGTGCGGCTTCATCAAGCGGCACCGGGTTATCCGGCCGTGCGCCATAGACCATCGCGCTCGTCAGCAGCACCACCCGGCCGACCCGCCCGGCCGCGGCCGCGGTCAGCACCGTCTGCGCGCCGCGGACATTGAACGCGCGCCGCGACCGGTGGTCGGCGTCTGGCGCAAGGTCGATATCGGTGTGCACGAGGGTGTCGACCCCGGACAACCGGCCGCCCAGCGCGGGGTCGCGTACATCCACTACTCGCCAGGTGACCCCGGTCGCGTCACCCCTGTGATCGTCGATGGCGACTACCCGGCCGATCCGCGTCGAGGCGGCCAGCCGCATCGTGAGCGCATGGCCTACGCCGTGCGCCGCGCCGGTGACGGCGACCACCGGACGCCGGCGCCGGGCGGTTCCAGGCCGCCCGTCCGGACTTTGCCCTTGGCGAACCTGGGCATCTCGGTTGCTCACCGTGCAGCACTCCCGGGATAACGTTGGCGGACGTGACCCTTCCATCCTGCCTGAGTGGGAGCAAAGATGACTGATCCTCCCTTCGGCTTCGGTTTGCCCGGCGACCGGGACCCCGATCGTGACGATTCACCGGAGTCCGCCGGCGGCGGCTCTGGCTGGCCCGGCGGGCCCGGCGGCGGCGGTCCCGGCGGCGCAATGGGGCCCCTTGGGCCTCTCGGTGACCCGCAGCAGTTCGCCGACGCCTTGCGCCAGTTCGCCGACCTGATGTCCTGGCAGGGCGGGCCGGTCAACTGGGACCTCGCCAAGAACGTGGCCAGGCAGACGGTGGCCGCGAAGGGAGACCCGAGCGTGCTGCAGGTAGAGCGCGGCAAGGTGATCGAGGCCATCAGGCTTGCCGACTTGTGGCTTGAGGACGCCACCACGTTCCCGACCGGCATCCGCTCCGTGCAGGCATGGAGCAGGTCGGAATGGGTGGAGGCCACCCTCCCTGTCTGGTCCAAGCTCTGCGACCCGATCGCGGCTCGCGCTGTCGATGCCATGAGCGGGATGCTCGCCGAAGATCCCGAGGAACTCGGTGGTGAACTGCCGCCCGAGATGCGCTCCGCGATGGCCGCGCTGAGCGGCGGCGGCCTTGGGGCGCTGAGCGGCCTCGGCGAGATGATGCGCAGGATCGGCGGGATGATGGTCGGCGGCCAGACTGGCTCAGCGGTCGGCGCGCTTGCCCAGGAGGTCGTCAGCTCGACCGATGTCGGCCTGCCGCTGGCGCCCGATGGCACCGCTGCACTGCTGCCTGCCGGGGTCGCCGCATTCGGCGCGGGACTGTCGATAAGCGAGGACGAGGTCAGGCTCTTCCTGGCGCTACGGGAAGCCGCCCACCACCGGCTATTCGCACATGTGCCCTGGCTGAAGGCTCGGCTGCTCGGAGCCGTCGAGGACTACGCGCGAGGCATCACCGTGGACGCCTCCGCGCTACGTGAGGCGATGCCGCAGATCGACCCCGCAAACCCGGAGGCCATTAACGAGGCGCTCGCCGGGGCCGCCGTGTTCCAGCCGGAGGACACCGACGCACAGAAGGCAGCGCTGGCCAGGCTTGAGACAATGCTGGCCCTGGTGGAAGGCTGGGTCGCGACGGTGGTGGGGGCCGCGGCCACTGGCCGGCTGCCGCAGTCCGATGCCCTGGCGGAGGCGATCAGGCGCCGCCGCGCGACAGGCGGACCCGCGGAGCGGACCTTCGCGACCCTGGTCGGTCTTGAGCTCCGGCCGCGCAGGCTCAGGGAGGCAGCGGCTATCTGGCGTGGCCTGGCCGACGCGCGCGGCATATCCGGCCGGGAAGCCATCTGGGCCCACCCCGACCTGCTGCCGACGACTGACGACCTCGACGATCCCGAAGCATTCGTGCGCGGCCGCCCCGAACTGGATATCTCCGACCTGGAGCCGGATACCCAGGAAGGCGGCCGCTCCCCGGACAACACCGGCCCTACGGGCGATGTCGGCACCGCGGGCGATGTCGGCACCGCGGGCGATGTCGGCACCGCGGGCGATGTCGGCACCGCGGGCGATGTCGGCACCGCGGGCGGAACCGGTCCTGGGGACGATGACGCCGCCGGCGACGACCGGCCGCCCAAGGACTGAGGCACGGTCGGCAACCGGCAATCTGCCATCCACAGCTCGTGGATGGGATCACGCCAGCGTAAGCCTGGCGCGCTGCGCTCCGGGCTCGGGGAATTCACAGGTGTCCGCGGCAGCGCCCACAGGGACGCTCCACGCTTTCCCCACCTTGTGCACAGCGCCCTCCACAGCATGGTATTGACCGCCCAGGCTGACGGGCCTAGCTTCGCGTGACAGGAGTCCCCGGGCCGCCCACCGCGCTTCTGGGGAAGGGAGCGTATGGCCGGGCGGGAGACAGTGCCCGCGCTGAGCACGACTCCCAAGCCCGGGGACTCCGCTTAGCCGCTGGCCTATCCAGTTTAGGCACTGACATCCACGGCCGCCCCGGAACTCGGCGCGGCCAGCCCCGGACCGCGGCGCGGCCACCCGGAACTCGGCGCGGCCAGCCCGGACCGCGGCGCGGCAAGAACTGTCGGGCCGCCCTGTCATGCTGTGCCACGTGAGACCAGCGCTCAAGCCCGGGCTTCTGCCGGTATGGCGGGACCGTGACACACTGCAGATCGGTATCGACCCGCGCCGCGCAGTCGCACTGACCGGCATGGCCGGCGTGTCCTACGTGATCAGCCTTCTCGACGGGAGCCGGGACCGTGCTGAGGTAGTCCAGGCGGCCCGCGATCGCGGTATCCCAGCTCAGACGGCGGAGCGGGTGCTTGCCCTGCTCGCGGCGGGCGGCGCCCTGGATGACTTCCCGGCCGGGACGCTGCGCGTGCTGCCGCGGCCGCTGCGGGCCCGGCTCGCAGCCGAGTTGGCGACAGTATCGCTGGCCCGCCAAGACGGCGACGGCGGCGCCCGCACACTTGCACGCAGACGCGCCGCCTTCATCCGGATCCGCGGGACCGGGAGGATCGCCGCGGTGGTCGCCAGCATCCTGGCGACCGCTGGTGTCGGGATGGTGTCAGACGGAACGGACTCGGTGCTGCCTGACCTTGCGGTGCTGGTCGGGTATCCAGATCCCGAGCTGTCAGCGGCACTGATGAGCGACCAGACGCCCCATCTGGCCGCATCAGGCAGCGAGGCGATCGGTGTCGTCGGTCCGCTTGTCCTGCCCGGCCGCACTGCCTGTCTGCGCTGTCTTGATCTTGCCAGGACCGACCGCGATCCGGCATGGCCGCTCATTCTCGCGCAGCTCGCCGGCCGCCAGCCGGCCCGGTCGCCTGCGACGCAGCGCTAGCCGCGGCCGTTGCGGCTCAGGCCGCCTTCCAGGCGCTCGCATTTGTTGACGGAGCCGCGGTTCCCGACGCCGTGCGCAATGGAACGCTGGAACTGGTTCTCCCTTCGTGGCAGTGGCGCCGGAGGACATGGCCGCCGCATCCCGACTGCTGCTGTGGAAGTTACCGTCGCTAGCGCAGCTGCTCGGGGCCGGACCTGCGTCGGCATGTGACCGCGATCCGGTGGCATCTGACCGCGATCCGGTGGCATCTGACCGCAATCCGGTGGCATCTGACCGCAATCCGGGGGCATGTGGCCAGAATCCGGCTGGCGTGTGCCACCGACTTGGCAGCGCTCCATGTGGTCGCGTCGGCGGGATCCGGGCAAGGCCGCTCATTACCGCCCGACTCGCCGGCCGCAAGCCGATTCAGCTCGCCTGCGGGATTCTGCTCGCTCCTGCCGGTGCGGCTCAGGCGGCTGTCCTACCCACTCGAATTCGTCGGCAGGGCCGCGGTTCCCGGCGCTGTGACCAACAGCACCCGGGAACAGGTTCGCCGGGCCGGCAGCGGCACCCGCGGACGTCGCCGCCCGGTCAGCGCCATGCCGGTGGCAGTCACCCGCATCGGTAACCGACAATGAGATCATGAATGACCTGCCCCGCCGGGCTGTTACCCGGTCAGCCAAGCTGGCGACCCTGCCGGTCGGGCTGGCCGGGCGAACCGCCCTCGGGCTCGGCAAGCGCCTTGGCGGCAAGCCCGCTGAGGCCGTCGCCCACGAGATTCAGCAGCGCACGGCGGAGCAGATCTTTCGGGTCCTCGGCGAGCTGAAAGGCGGCGCGCTGAAGCTGGGCCAGGCGCTGTCGATCTTCGAGGCAGCCTTGCCGCCGGACCTCGCGGGCCCGTACCGGGCCACCCTTACCAGGCTCCAGGAGGCCGCTCCGCCGCTGCCCGCAAGCAGCGTCCACAAGGTACTCGCCGCTGATCTCGGAACGGCCTGGCGGGATAACTTCCTTGACTTCGATGACAACCCGGCAGCCGCAGCGTCGATCGGCCAGGTACACCGCGCTGTCTGGCAGGACGGCCGCAAGGTGGCGGTGAAGATCCAGTACCCGGGCGCCGGGCAGGCGCTGATCAACGATTTCACTCAGCTGAGCCGAGTAGGCAGGCTCTTCGGCGTGCTCATGCCCGGACTTGAGGTCAGGCCATTGCTCGACGAGCTGCGCAGCAGAGTCGTCGAGGAACTCGACTACCGGCTCGAGGCCGCTGCACAGGAGGCGTTTGCCGCCACCTATGCGGATGACCCGGACATCTTCGTCCCGCACGTGGTAGCAGCGTCTGACCACGTCCTGATCAGCGAGTGGATGGACGGCACGCCGCTGTCCCGGGTTATCGCCGCGGGGACGCAGGAACAGCGGAACCGCGCCGGGCTCCTGATCGTCCGGTTCCTTTTCTCAGGTCCTGCGCGGGTCGGGCTCCTGCACGCGGACCCGCATCCGGGCAACTTCAGAATGCTGGCCGACGGCCGGCTCGGCGTTCTCGACTTCGGTGCCGTGGACCGGCTGCCCGACGGTTTCCCCTCGTTCTTCGGCATGCTGCTCCGCTTCACCCATGAAGACCGGAGCATTGACACGGTTGAGCATCTGCTGCGAGAGCACGGCTTCCTCAAGGCAGGAGTCAACGTCGACCAGAGCGCGCTCCGCGCCTACCTGGCGCCACTTGCAGAGCCGTCCAGGGTGGAATCATTCAAGTTCAGCCGGGAGTGGATGCGAGGCGAGGCAGCCCGGGTCACCGACATGCGCGCGGCCGCCGTTGGCAGGCGCCTCAACCTGCCGCCTTCCTATTTGCTGATCCACCGCGTCTCGACGGCTAGCATCGGGGTGCTCTGTCAGCTGGAATGCGAGGGGCCGTTCCGTGCCGAGGTGCTCCACTGGCTGCCTGGCTACCTCGACTCCGGAGAACCAGGCGAAGGCCTGGCGGACGCGCTGGCCGAGGACCTGAGCGAGGAGCTACTAGCGGAGGGCGCAGCCGAGGGCGGCCGGGTCGCATCGGAGACTACCGGGTCGTAGTCGGCTAGCTGATACCTGAGGCCCGGAGCACTGATACCCGAGGCCCGGGCGGGCTGATACCCGAGGCCGGGCGGGCTGATACCCGAGGCCCGGAGGACTGATACCTGAGGCCCGGGCGGGCTGATACCCGAGGCCCGGGAGGAGGGCCCGGGAGGACCTAATCCTCCCGGGCCCCGGGCCGGTCAGCAGCCTCCCGGTGGCAGCAGTCAGGCGTCCCGCTCAACTGCCAGCTGTGCACGCAGCCGGGTGGCTGCCTGCCTCGCGTGGGCCAGCCGGCGCTGGGCTCTTTCGGCGCGGCGGGTCGCCCTGCCAAGCGCGCGTACCCGCAGCACCTGGCGCTGCTCCAGGGCCGAAGCAAGCATCGCCTGATGATGCTTCCGGGCTGTCTCGTTGGTCAGGTACATGATTCACCGCCCTTCTCGTTCATCGCAGGCCGGCTTGGGCGAACGGGTCACGCCGCGACCTCCGTCTTCCGGGGCCGTCCTCGTGGCCGCTTGCGCGGTACGACCTCGCCGCGGAGGAACAGCTCACCGCCCCAGACTCCCCACGGTTCCCGGCGTTCCAGGGCGCCGGCCAGGCAGGTGCGCCGGGCCGGGCAGCCCTGGCACAGTTCCTTGGCGGACTCCACGTCCTCCGGAGACTCGGCGAAGAAGAGCTCCGGGTCATCGCTGCAGGGCAGCCCGAGGCCGTTCGGTAGTCCGGCCGTGGCCACCTGGCCTGCCAGGACCGCAGGTCCAGTCCCGGGCTGCGCTTCTGCTGGTGCGGACTCTGCCTCGAACCCCGCCCGATCTCTTAATGCGGCGGTGGTGCCGGGCCAACACATCGGTGATCCCCTCTCGTCCGGTCGTCGTACGGTCTCGCACGCCTCTGACAAAACGGTGGCCTTGCATGACTAAGGCCGCGGACCCGATTTCCGGGTCCGCGGCCTTTGGGGGATCAGGCCGGTCTTTGCTAGACCGGTTCCCTCGCCGGATGCGAGCCCAGCGCACCGCCGCTAGCCGCGGCGACACGGGTCGTCTGTGCGTCGTACTGCCTGATGGAGCTCTGCTTGCTAGCGGTCTGCTGCCCGACGCCGTGGCCAGCCGCGAAACGGCGCTTGCCAAGAACATCGGCCGCCCAGTGAGCAGCCGGGCGCGCAGCGACTGCGCCTGTGCTACCGGGCACGAGGGTCCTGGCGCCGGACAGCGGGAGAACGCCCACGCCGGAACCGAACCGCGCATCAGCGGCAACCGTGACATTCGAGATCATGTTCAGCATCCTGGGCACCTCCCCCTCTGCAGCGTCAACGGACCTGTGGTCATGAGAGCAGCCTACGTAGCCGCTCCAGGCCGGGCAACCTATTTTCCTGACGGTTCTCTGCGCTTATTCAGCGGGCTCCGTATCGTCTTGCCGTGCTGAAGTCCAGGTCGAGAAGTTCGACCGCGGCGTCGAGCGCCTTGGTCATCAGCCCGGCTCACCGCCCCTCACCGTCTCGGCCCGTAGCGTCCCCGCGGGCGCTGCACGGCTGCTTCTTCCGGCGCGCGCTGCCCGCCGACTGCCCGCAAGCGGGCCCGGTCAGGTCGCGGATTCCGGCGGACCTCTTGCAGGAACCTGGACGGCGCCCTGGTCTGTCGGCCGCCCGGCGAGCGGGCCAGCGCCCAGGATAGCTGCAGCCTCTTCCGCGCCCTGGTCACGCCGACATACAGCAGCCGCCGCTCCTCCTCGATCGCTTCTGCGGTCTGCGCGTAGATGATCGGCATGGTCCCGTCGGTCAGCCCGGGCAGAAATACCGCATCCCACTCCAGGCCCTTGGCCGCGTGCAGCGAGGCGATGGTCACCCCGTCCATCGCCGGGACCTGGCCCATCGCGCTGCGGTGGGCCAGCTCGGCTGACAGGTCAGCGAGTGTCGCCTGCGGCACCGCGGCGAAGAACTCGTCCGCGAGCTGAGCGAGCGAGGCAAGTGACTCCCAGCGTTCCCGCGCCCGGCCGCGGCCAGCCGGCGCCTGGCTGGTCAGCCCTATGCCGGACAGCACCGCGCGGACCTGGGCCGGCGGCCGGTCCGCCGCCGACGCCGACCGGGCCGCCACCCGCAGGAGCGCGACCGCCTGGCGCACCTCGTCGCGGTCGAAGAACAGCTCAGCCCCTTTGACGAGAAATGGCACCCCTGCATCGCCGAGTGCCCGCTCGAAGGCGACGGTCTGGGCATTGGTCCGCACCAGCACGGCGATCTCCCGTGGCGCCATCCCGGCCTGGATCATTGCCGCGGCCCTGGCGGCGACAATGGCGGCTTCCTCCTGCTCATCACCGCACTCGGTGAACTCGGGCGTCATGTCCGCCGGCCGCTGCGCGACCAGGTCGCCACCGCCGCGCCCCAGCTGGTTAGCCAAGGCCACCACCTGCGGGGTCGACCGGTAGTTACGCACCAGCCTGATCACTGTCGCGCTGGGGAACTCGGCGGCGAAGCCGGTCAGGTAGGCAGGCGTCGCGCCGGCGAAGGAGTAAATGGTCTGGCGCGGATCGCCGACCACGCACAGCTCATCGCGGTCGCCGAGCCACGCATCGAGCAGCAGCTTCTGCAGCGGGTTGACGTCCTGGTACTCATCCACGACGAAGTAGGCGTACCTGTCCCTGACCGCCGTCGCAGCTGCCGGGTACTCGGCGAGGATCGCCGCGGTGAGCTCAAGGACTGACTCGAAGTCCACCAGGTGCCGCTCCCTGCGCAGATCCTCGTAGACGGCATAGAGCCTGGCCGCCGAGTCTGGCCCCAGCGGGCTCGTTCTTCCGGCCTTTGCACTCGCCCGCGGATAATCGGCCGGCCTTACCTGCGTGACCTTCGCCCACTCGATCTCGGCGGCGGCGTCGCGTAGCTCGGGCAGGCCCACCGACAGCCGCAGCCGCCGGGCCGCCTCCGCTACCAGGCCGACCTTGGAGGCGAGCACCTGCGGCGGGCGCCCCCCTACCGTCGCCGGCCAGAAATGGGTGAGCTGCCGCAGCGCGGCCGCATGAAAGGTGCGCGCCTGCACGTGCTCCATCGCGCCACCACCGACCGCCGCGCTGCCCAGCTGCCGCAACCTGCCGCGCAGCTCCCCGGCCGCGCGGGTAGTGAACGTCACAGCCAGGACGCGAGCCGGATCCACGACGCCGGTCGCCACCGCGTAGGCGATCCGGTGCGCCACAGCCCGTGTCTTGCCTGTCCCGGCCCCCGCCAGCACGCAGACCGGTCCCCGGGCGGCCAGCACCACCTCCCGCTGCTCGGGATCGAGCGCGGCCAGCACTGCGTCAGCGCTGGTCCGCGCATGGTGATCCGGAACGTCCACAGGCGCACCTCCTGTTCCGCCGCTATCCTCCCCCATGGCACCGCCGCGCGGCACCAGCTGACGGCACCGGTGGGATCGGGAAGCTGGCGGCTCTGTTGCGCGTTGCCACTAATCTGTACAAATGCTTCGAAGGGAGTTGACGGCGGATGGCAGCGCCCCTGACCATGTACACCACGAAGTGGTGCGCGTTCTGCAGGAGGCTGAAGAGGCAGCTCGCCAAGGATGGAGTCGAGATCACTGAGGTCGACATTGAGGCTGACGCCGCTGCTGCGGAGTATGTTATGACCGTCAACGGTGGATTCCAGACTGTTCCGACCGTCCTATTCCCTGACGGCAGCGCGCTGACCAATCCGTCGGCCGCCGCTGTAATTGACCACCTGAAAGAGCTAGCCGCGCGCTGATGTCTCACGATCACGGCCAAACCACAGCCAGGACGTCCCCGTCCGCCCAGCAGGCGGCGGCCGGACAGTCTGGCGCGTCTGGCGTCCCGGCGTCGCCGGAGGATGCGCTGTTGCGACGCACCCCGGACGGATGGCGGGTCGGCGATGCGGACGTACCCGACCTGACCTGCGCTATGGTGCTGGCCGACCTGCTGGCCGCAGAGCTTGCCGCTGACGAGAGCGCTGATCAGGCTGACGTACCGCAGCATAATGGGCAGCCCTCGGATGACAAGCAGGCGGACGGTGTGCAGCCGGACGGGACAGGCGGCGGAGAACCCGCCGCGGATGAGGCGCGACGGCTCAGGGCCACAGTCGGCCAGCTGCAGCACGCCCTGACCGCGCGGATTCGCGTCGAGCAGGCCATCGGCGTACTGGCAGAACGCCACCGGATCCGGCCCAGGCAGGCCTTCGAGCAGCTCAGGACCGCTGCCCGCAGCCGCGGCCGCCGGGTCGTCGACATCGCAGCCGAAGTGGTGGCCAGCGCGTCAAACCCGTTGCTGCAGCTGCCGGATGAGCTGGCAAGGCCACGCTCAGGAACCCGGCGTGGCGGCAGGCAGCGCCGCCTCGCCGACTCCTAGGCATAGCGACCCGCAGCCCGTCGGGGGGATCGCACCTGCCGGTCGCACAGGTAGCCCGGCCACTGCTGATTACAGATAGCTACTTTGGGTAACAATCCGTCGTGCGTGCGGAGCAGCGCGGTGACCTGACCTGCGAGGGGTCTCCCGGCCGCCTGCTCATCATTGGCGGCGGCGAGGACCGGTGCTGCGGCGCCGGGCTGCTGGAGCGGTTCGTCGAGCTTTGCGGCGGCGACGAGGCGCGGATCGTCCTCATCACCGCCGCCACCGGGATGCCCGAGCAAGCGCATGCCGACTACGAGCGGGTGTTCCGCAAGCTGGGCGTGGACCGGACCGCCGAGCTGCGGCTGCGCGGCCGCGCCGATGCGGACAGCGACAACGCTGCGCTGATGCTCACCGACGCGACCGGGGTATTCGTTTGCGGCGGCGACCAGTCTCGGCTGCGGACCCTGGTCGGCTCGAGGACCAACGACATCCTGCGCAAGCGGCTCGCCGCCGGCCTTGTCATCGCAGGAACCAGCGCTGGCGCCACCGCCATGGGCCGAACGATGATCCTCGGCGGCGAGGGCCCTGAGGTATCGGCCGCCGCGGTGCGGACCGGTCCCGGCCTCGGGCTCGCGCCGAAGGTGCTCATCGACATGCACTTCGGCCAGCGCGGCCGGCTGGCCAGGCTGCTCAGCGCCGTCGCTACCGACCCGGACCAGCTGGCCGTCGGGATCGACGAGAACACCGCCATCCTGGTCGAGGGGAACAGCTTCGAGGTGCTCGGCAGCGGGGTGGCCACCGTGGCCGACGCGGAACATGCCACCGTTGTCCATCCCGCAGGCGACTGCGATCCGATCACGCTGTTCGACGTGCGCTTGCACCTGCTGCCCGCCGGATGCGTTTTCGACATCACCAGGCGCACGCCGGCCATCGGGCCCGCGCACGACCGGTACTGAGCGGTTACCAGAGCAGCCCAAGGAGCGATTGTGCGGCTGATTGACGTACGCCACCTCAGCGGCCCGAACGTCTACACCACCAAGCCGGTCACCGTGGCGCGGCTCGAGCTCGACGAGCTGACCTGCCAGGAGACGACCGGCTATCCGGGTTTCGCCGCCCGGCTCGGCGCGGTGCTGCCGGGGCTTGCCGAGCACCACTGCGCGGCGGGCCGGCCGGCGGGTTCACCGGCGCCATGAATCAGGGCACCTACTTCGGCCATGTCACCGAGCACGTTGCGCTTGAGCTGTCCAGCCTGGCAGGCCGGGAAGTGCAGCTGGGACGCACCATGTGGGCGGGCGCCGAGGGCCGCTACGACGTCATGATGGAGTGCCCGCAGGACGAGCCCGCGGACTCGGGCGTGGCCGCATTGCTGCTGCGGACCGCCATCGGCGCGGTGCATGAGATCCTTGAAAAACGGGAGCCCGCGCTCGATGCCGGCCTCGCGGCGATTTCCCGCCGGGTGGAGCGAGAGCGCCTCGGCGTGAGCACCGCGGCTATCGCGGCCGCCGCCCGCGACCGCGGGATCCCGGTTCGCCGCATCGGCAACCTGAGCATGCTGCGCCTTGGCTACGGGTGCTACCGGCGGCTGGTCTGCGCGGCATTGACCGAGCAGACCTCGGCCGTCGGCGTGGACATTGCCTCCGACAAGGTGCTGACCAAGCAGCTGCTGGCCAGCGCCGGGATCCCGGTCCCCGACGGAGTGGTCGCCTGGAGCCCGGACGATGCGGCCGACGCGGCCGGACTCCTCGGCGGGGCCGTCGTGATCAAGCCGCGCAGCGGCAACCACGGCGGGGGCGTGACGATCAGCGTGACCGGCGCGCGGCAGGCCGCTGACGCGTATGCGCGGGCGAGCTCGGCAGGAGCGGGGGTCATCGTGGAAAAATACATCCCCGGCAATGATTACCGTGTCCTCGTGGTCGACGGCCGGGTCGTCGCAGCCGCCCAGCTGCGGCCAGCCTCAGTGACCGGCGATGGCACGCGGAACATCGGCCAGCTCATCGCGCAGGCCAATGCCGACCCCCGGCGCGGCCACGGGCATGCCCGCGAGCTCACCATGATCACCCTGGACGCCGCGGCCATCAGCCAGCTCGCCGACCAGGGCCTCGGCGAAGGATCGGTGCCGGCCAGCGGCGAAGTTGTCACGCTGCGCAAGAATGCCAATCTGTCGACCGGCGGAACAAGCCGGGATGTCACCGATCTGGTCCACCCTGAGGTCGCGGAGATGTGCTGCCGGGCCGCGGCCGCGGCCGGGCTCGACATCTGCGGCATCGATGTGCGGCTGGCCGACATCTCCGCGCCCATGCTGGACCCAGACGGCCAGCACGGGCGATGCGAGCACGGCCGGTCAGGACGGGGCGCGGTGATCGAGCTCAATGCCTGCCCGGGGCTGCGGATGCACCTGTCACCGGCCGAGGGCACGGCCAGGGATGTGGCGGGCGCGGTCATCGACCGTCTGTATCCGCCGGGCGCGCCGTCCAGGGTTCCGGTCGTCGCCGTCACCGGCACCAACGGGAAGACCACCACGGTCCGCATGATCGGCCACATCCTGCGCCAGGCTGGCCTGCGGGTGGGAATGTCCACGACCGACGGGGTGTACTCGGGCGGGCGGGTTGTCTACCAGGCGGACGCCTCCGGGCCGCGATCCGCCGAAATGGTACTCGACGACACCAGCATCGAGGCCGCGGTGCTCGAGACGGCCCGCGGCGGGATCATCCGCGGCGGCCTTGGCTACGACAAGGCCGACGTTGCGGTGATCACTAATATCACCGCCGACCACCTCGGCTCGGACGGGATCGACGATCTTGACGCACTCGCCGACGTCAAGGCCCTGGTTGCCGAGGAGATCCGTGACGGCGGGACGGTGGTGCTCAACGCCGACGATCCCGCCACGGCGGCGCTGGCCGAACGTCCCGCGATGCGGGGGCGCGCACCTGATATCAGGTACTTCAGCCTGGCGCCAGGCAACCCGGTAGCCGAGCGGCACCGGCGCGGCGGCGGTGTCAGCTACGCGGTAGCCGACGATCAGCTGGCCGAGATCGCGGGCAGCCAGCGGCGGGATCTGCTCGGTGTCGCCGAGCTGCCCGGCTCCTTCAGCGGGCGCGCGCCGCACGTGGTGGCGAACGCCCTGGCGGCCGTGGCGGCGTGCCGGGCGCTCGGAATCAGCGCGAAGGACATCAGGCACGCCCTCGCCACCTTCGTCCCCGGCGAAGTCAATCCGGGCCGGGCAAATCTGTACATCGCTGCCGGTGCCCCCGTGATCGTGGACTACGGGCACAACGCGGCGGCGCTTGACGCGACAGGACGGATGATCAGCACCGTGTGGGGCGGCCAGCCGGCCGCAGCGCTCACGCTGCCCGGCGATCGCCGCGATGACCTGCTCGCTGCCACCGCGGCCGCGGTCGCGGCCTGGTTCCCCAAGGTGGTCGTCTACGAGGATCACGACAAGCGCGGCCGTAAGCCTGGCGAGATGACCGACCTGATAACGGCAGCGCTGCGGCGGGCCCGGCCCGGCATTCAGTGCGCTGCCGCTGACGGGCCTGAAGCCGCCTTGCGCACCGCGGTGCGAATCGCCTGCGGGCACCCGGTCCTGTTCCTGCACGAGACATTCGGGATGGCCCGCAAGGCACTCGCCGCCGTCGGCGCGGAGCCATGGCCCGCCGGGCTCCTGACCGTTGGCGACGCCGAGACCAGCACGCCCGGCGCCGCCGACCGCACGGCGACCGCGCCGCTATAGCAGCCGGGCTGGCTCAGCCGATGGAACCGCGGCCGCTGACCAGCGCCCTGGCGATCACCGTCCGCAGGATGTCGTTGGTTCCCTCGCCGATCACCATCAGGGGCGCGTCGCGGTAGAGGCGCTCGACGATGAACTCGCGCGAATAGCCATATCCGCCATGTACTTGCATGGCCGTTACCGCGCACTCCATTGCCACCTCGGAGGCATACACCTTGGCCATGCCCGACTCCAGGTCGGTACGCTGTCCGCCGTCTGCCTTCGCGGCGGCCCAGTAGACGAGCAGCCGCGCGGCCTGCACCTTCATCGCCATGTCCGACAGCTTGAGCTGCACCGCCTGGAACCCGGAGATCTTCTGGCCGAACGCCTCCCGCTCCCCCGCATAGCGCAGCGCCTGATCGTAGGCCTCCTGCGCCACGCCAACGGCGCGGGCGGCGACGTTGATCCGGCCGGTTTCGAGCGCGGCGAGCACCTGCTGCAGGCCCTGGCCCGCTGCGCCGCCGAGCAGGTTCCCGGCTGGCACCCAGACCTCATCGAGCACGAGCTCGCAGGTCTCCGGCCCGTGATAGCCAAGCTTCGGCAGGTCACGTACCACCTCGAAACCCGGCGTGCCCGCATCGACCAGCAGCACCGACATGCCCGCGTGCGCCGGCTCGGCGGCCGGGTCGGTCTTTACCAGTACCGGCAGCGGGTCAGCGTGACGAGCGTTGGTGATCCACGTCTTCCGCCCGTTAACGACGTAGCCGTCGCCGTCCTTGCGTGCCGTCGTCTCGATGCCCTGCAGGTCACTGCCCGCCCCCGGCTCGGTGAGCGCGATCCCGGTCCGCCTTTCCCCGGTCGCGAGCGCCGGCAGGTGGGCGCGTTTCTGCTGCTGGGTCCCGTACCTGGCGATCATCCAGCAGGAGAGGGTGTGGCTGCCGAGGATGCCCGCCACACCCATCCAGCCCCGGGAGATTTCCTCGAAGACCAGCGCGAGCGAGACCATGTCGGCCGCAATGCCGCCGAACTCCTCGGGCACCGTCAGTCCGAAAAGTCCCATCTGCCGCATCGTCGACACGAGCTCATCGGGGTACCTGTCCGCCGCCTCCCACTCCCTGGCAACAGGTCTGATCTGCTCATCCACGAAGGCCCGGAGCGTGTCCCGCAGCAGCCGCTGTTCGGCAGAGAGCTCGAAGTCCATCTGGCCTCCCGGATCCGGTCCGCTGCTGACTACAGGCCGCCGGGAAATGCGCTCACCGTGGTCAGCGGCGGCTCGCGATGCCTGCGGCAGGACCAGGTATACCGGGCAGCACGTTACGGCGCATCAAGGCCGCCCGGCAAGGCCGCCCGGCAAGGCCGCCCGGCAAGGCCGCCCGGCAAGGCCGCCCGGCAAGGCCGCCCGGCAAGGCCGCCCGGCCAAGAGCGGCCGGGCGTGGCCCGCGAACAGCGCTCACCGGCAGCCGGCACGGCGGGCGGGCCTGTCAGGGAGCCGGCTGCTAGCCGGCGGCGAGTACCGCGCCGCGGTGTGCCCACGGCCGGGTGAAGCCGATAACGCCGCGCCCCCCGTAGGGCGCGATACGGATCGGGAAGCCGGTGGCATACGCCTCGATCATCTTCCCGCCGCCGATTACCAGGCCGACATGACCGGGCGACGTGACAGTGCCATCCGAGCCAGCGAAGAAGGCAAGATCCCCGGGCTGCACCTGATCGGCCGGGACCTGCGGCCCCCACAGCCATTGCTGCTCTGATGTCCGCGGGATGCTGATGCCGGCCGCCCGGTAGGCCTCCATCACCAAGCCCGAGCAGTCGAACGCGTCCGGGCCCGTGCCACCCCACAGGTACGGCTTGCCGAGTTGCTCCTCCGCGAACGCGATGGCCGTACGGGCCGCGCTGCTCGTTGCCGGGTGGACGCCCGGCACGCAGCTTGGGGCGCTGTCGGCGGTGACCTGGCTTACTGAGTAGCCGCCGCTGGCGTAGAGCTTGGCCCACTGCAGCACGGCCTGCACATACGCCTGAAGGTGGTTGTAGGCGAAGATCGCGCCCGCGACGTTGTCGATGACCCCGTGTTCGAGCAGGTACTTCGCGGCGCCTGCGATCGCGTCAGCCGGGTCGTAGACGCTCGCGATCCCGTCACCGTCAGCATCGGTGGCGACACCGGCGACCTGCTCGCTAGCTGGATGGACCGGCGCGCCGCCCCAGGTGTTGCCTGCGGCGCCGCCTATGCCGATCTGCATGGGGCCTGCCGCGCCGAATGCGTTCGAGCCGCTCCGCACGCCAGGCAGAGTGGACTGGCCGTCGTCGCTCTCGACCTTGCCGATGCCGGCCAGGATGACCCAGGGGACGTCGTACTTCTTTCCTGTCGCCTGGAACAGGGCGAGATAGTTGGCGGGAATCGAGCCATGCGCCGCGGTGCTCGCGGCTGGCTGTCCCGCCGATCCGGCCTGAGCCGCCGCGCAAGCGCTGCTTGATTCGGCGAACAGGTCGCTACCGCCGAAGATGAGCATCGGGGCGGTAATGAGGCCGAGTACCACCAGGCCCACCGCGCCGGCACTAGCGAGCGCAATCCCGCGGGCAGGGCCGCCCTGGCCCGGCTGCCACCTCATGGATTCCCGGCTGCGGCGAGCTCGATATCGCTCACCTGCCAGTTGCTTCCGCCGCCGGTCACGGTCACCGCGTAGATGTCGCTGGTCTTGCTGCCGCCCCGGATGTCGGTAACCTGCTGGCTGACCGTCACCACGAAGGTCAGGCTTGACGCGCCGAAGGCTCGCAGTGAGCTGATGGCAGCGGAGCCAGTGGCGACCTGCTTCTGGCTGGCCCGCAAGCTCGCGACGCCGGGCGTGGCGTAGCCATTGGCCAGCACGGCGGACAGCGCCGGGGTGATCAGGTTCCGCATCTTGCCGACGTAACCTGTCGCGTTCTCGCTGTAGGAATACGTCCCGTAGTCGTCGCCGAACGCCGTGGCCACGCCCGCCGCGGCGGCAAGTCCCGAGGGGGTGAACGGGAGCCACTGGTAAATGTCCGGTGCAGCCGACCCGGTCGGGGCGGGGCTCACAGTTGCCGTCGGCGCGGGAGCCGCGGTCACCGGAGCAGTGTCCGATGGCGAGCTGGCTGGCTTTCCGGCACTGGACTGCGACGAACCTGACGGCTTAGCCGGGCCGGAGCGGAACGCACCGGAGGCTGACGGCACGAAAAGATAGGCACCGAGACCGGTCAGGACTAGCACTACCAGGACGAATGCCGCCTTCCGCTGGCCTGATGTCGGTTCCACGTCGCCGGGCTACTTCCGACGCCTCAGCGGCCGCAGCCAGAACGGCCGCGGCGGTTCAGGCTGGTCCCCTCGGGGGCGCCCGGCAAGCGGTGCCGACGGAGATTTTGCGGTACCCGGCGCGGATGCGGCGCGCTGGCTGACCCGCCCGCCGTGACCGGCAGGCGGTGCGGCTGCAGGCTGGCGGCCGCTGGACGTGCCGCCAGGCCACGGAGAGCCCGGGCGCCCCGGCCGGCCCGCCGACGGAGCAGCCGGGGCCAGCCGGCGGCGGCCCAGCCGACCGAACGGGACGAGCGGCAGGCGGCGGCCCACCCGGCCGAACCGGCCCGGCTGACGCAGGACCCGCAGGCCGGGCAGACGGGGCCGCCGACCGGGCGAGGGGCGGGGCAGCCGACCGAACCGGCGGAACAGCAGGCGGCGGCCCAGCCGACCGAACCGGCGGAACAGCAGGCGGCGGCCCAGCCGACCGAACCGGCGGAACAGCAGGCGGCGGCCCAGCCGACCGAACCGGCGGAACAGCAGGCGGCGGCCCAGCCGACCGAACCGGCGGAACAGCAGGCGGCGGCCCAGCCGACGGCGGCGCTGCGGGCCGGGCCGGCTGTGTGCCGCCCAGTGACTGCCGTCCTGATACACCCGGCCACGGTGATGTCGGTCCCGCATTTCTCGGCTGATGGCCGTTGGACGGACCTGCCGCAGGCAGCCGTGGCGCGGGCGAGGACTGCCCGCCAGCCGCCGGTGCGGGAGACTGCCGTGCGGGGGACTGCGCGGGAGGCGACGAGGCCCGGCGCGGCACAGCGGCAGGCGGCTGCGCGGCGCTGCTGACAGCGGCGGCAGGCCGGCAGCGACTGCGGCGCCTGCGACCACGGCTCGGCCCGCGTCACCATTGGCGCCGCCCGGCGCACCGCCTGGTGCGGCCGCCTGCCTGGACCGCAGGTTCAGCGGCGGCGCTGTCCGGCTGGTACTGTCATCGCCCGAGGCGGCCAGGTTGCGGGCCCGATGAGAGTGTCCGCCACGACCGCGTGCCCGACCGCCATCAGAAGAGGCGGTCCCGGCTACACCGTTTCCCTCTTCGGTCAGGCGGCTATCGACGAGGTCGGTGTCAACGGCGCCATCGGCGGCGGCCGATCCGGCCGGGCCGGCCGCGCCGCTGCCCGGGCGGACGGCGGTGAGGCTTGCGGCCTGCGCCGGGCTCCGCCGTGCCGACCTGGCTGCCCGGTAGGCGGCGAACGCAGGTACCGCCACGGCCGCGGCGGCCAGTGTGTTGCCGCGTGCCGACGTGCCGGCCCGGCTGAGGCTGACCTCGGCGCGCTCGCTGGAACCGATCATTCCGTACCCGACAGCCGAGAAAAGATGCTGGAACGGCCTGCGATAGATGAAGACCGCGACCGTGACGAGCGCAATCATCAGGATCTTGAAACCCCATGGCAGCACCGCGTCGCTCGTCCCCATGATCAGCGAGTACGCGTACAGCAGCACGCTCAGCACGAGAGCGACCGCTGCCTGCTTCAGCAGCACTCCGACCAGCATCTCGAACCAGCGCACGGCGACGATCCGGCCGAATCCCGGGTGCGTGCCGATCAGCAGGAAGAACGGTCCGACGACGAGCAGCAGCAGGAAACCGAGCTTCAGCAAGATCAACGTGACGGCGATCAACAGCACGAGGATGCCGGCCACCGCCGCGGCGAATAGGGCGGCGAACGCGATCTCCAGCCGCGTGGTCCATTGCTTGCCCTGGAAAAGCGGGTAGATGGCTGGATTATTCTGCTGGATGTCGCTGGCTATCCCCGCATAGCTCGCCTGCTTCGCCTGGATCAGCGCGGGGGTCGGTTTCTCGTTCACCGCGATGGCCTGCGCCCACAGCAACTGCCTGGCGTAGGTGTTCACCGGGGTCTGCGCGCCGCCTTGCGCGGTGGCGAAGTTAGTGGTGCCGAACTCACCGTCAAGCCAGGGCTTGCAGACCAGCACCGTCCACAGCTCGTTAGCGTTCTGGTCGACAACACCATTTCCCGAGGCGTAGTTGTAGGTGACCGGCCGGACCTGCGGGTCATCGCGCTGTACCGGCAGGCAGTTGCTCTGGCCGGGGCTTGGCAGCCTGGAGAACGCGACGTTGAGCGACTGGCTGATGCCATCCGATACCGACTTGCCTATTCCGGTGAAATCGGCGGGCCTGCCAATGAGCCAGATTGCGGCGACGCAGGCCACGACCATCCAGATGGTTCCCTCGATGGTGCGTGTCCCGCGCTTGCGGATCAGCCCCTGCCAGGCCAGCCAGATCGCCCCGATGATGACGACGATGGCCAGGTAGGGGAAGTAGATGGCATTGCCGAGGCTGGTGATCAGCTTGTCTACAACGCTGGTGAGCCAGCTGAGAATGCCCTCGCTGGCAGCGGACTGGTAGACGCTGATAATGACCCGGTCGATCGATTTCGCGACGTCAAACACCATGCTCGCGACGTTGTTGCCGATCAGCGAGGTCATGTCGGAGCACTGCAGGTTCGTCGCTGCCCAGAAGTCTCCCGACGTCCCGTAGCTGTCATACAGGGTTCCGTTGCGCGGCCCGGGCGCCGCGACCGGCCTGACCAGCGAGTCGATCCCGGAATTCGCGAGCTCGGGGCTGGGCAGCGAAGGCTTGCAGATGTTGTTGAGGTCACCGGTGAGGCCGGACTGGCCCGCCTGGCAGAACCCGACGAGGCTGCCGATGTCGCCGATCCCCGGCACCGAGCAGACACCGCCCGTGACGGCCGGTGAGCGGGCCGCCAGGGTGACCGCGGCCACCGGCCGTCGCGCCGAATCCGGGCGCGCTGCCGGGTGACCGGCACGCGGCACGCCGAGCAGGATCGCGAGCGCGGCAAGCACCAGCGCGATCCGGCAGCGTAAGGCGGCGAGGTCTGAGCATCGGGGGGGCTCCTGGGGGGTGTCTCTGCGTTCAGTGCACCGCTAGCCTGCCGGCTGGTATGGACCAGGCGGGGCAGTTGCCTGGTCACCGGGCATTACCCCCGCAAACTGCGTCGCCTGCCGCAGGTGGGGCACCCACGGAGACCGGCACGGCACCCTCGTCTGGCCGGGCGCGAGTCGGGTTGGTGTCCAGCGACAGGCGCAGCTCATCGGAGATCAGGTCGATCCCGACCCGGCCCGCACGGCCGTCCAGGTCACGGAAGATGCACTCGCCATTGCCGAGCCCCCGAAGCGCGGCCTTGTGCTCATCGGACGGCTCGATACCGAGCAGGGCCATCACGTTCGCGACCTCGGCCCGCTCCGAGGACCTGAACGCGAAGACCCCGGAGATACAGTTCGTGACCTGCTCGTTGAGCAGGTCGCCCGCGTTCTGCGAGACCAGGATCAGGGCAGTGTTGCGGGACCTGCCCATCCGGGACACCTCGGGAATCAGCTTCGCCCCCTGGGGCGTCGAGGTGATGGCCCACGCCTCGTCGAGGAAAATTGCCTTCGGCAGCCTGCGGTCCATTCCGTTCAGCAGCCGGCGGGCGAACTGTGACACCAGGTAGAGCAAGGCCACCGAGAGCCGCTGCTCGTAGGAATAGTCGTCGCGTTTCGTCCCGGCATCCGGCAGGGTGAGCCCGGCCAGCGTGAACACAGTTGTCCATCCTGCGGCGTCGATACCCTGGCCGCCCGACGGCGCGAAACACAGTTTCGCCAGCCGCATCTCCGACATTGATCGCAGTACCGCGCCAAGGTTCATCGAGGCCGGGTCTGCCGACCGCTCCAGATGCGCGACCACCTTGCCCAGGCTGGGCTGCTCACCGCCGGCGACGGCGCCGACCGCCTGGATCATCGCGCTCTCCCGCTCCTCGCTCATCCTGGGCAGCAGCAGCCGCAGCGTCTCGGTCGCCATCGTGCGCCGTTCGGCAAGCTCGTCGCCGAACGAGAACGGGTCGAGCAAGCCGGGAGCGGCGCTGCCGAGCGGCAGCACCCTGGCCTGACGGCCCCGTGCTTGCAGCAGCGACACCAGCGACTCAGCGTCGCCCTTCGGATCGATGACAGCGACCGTCACGCCACGCAGTGCGAGCTGCAGGATCAGCAGCAGCGCCAGGGTGGTCTTGCCGCCTCCGGGCTCGCCGGTGACCGCGACCGCCGTCGGGCGGTTGCGGGCGGCGGCGACCAGCGGGTCGAAATGAACCACCGACCGGGCCCGGCCCAGACGTCTCGCCGATGTAGGGGCCGATCCAGCCCGCGTCCGGCGACGACCCGGTCGCCCAGGTCGACGGTTGCCGTCGGCATCCCGCCCGCGATGGTGTACAGCGGCTGGCGCTGCAGGTAGGAGTTGAGCCGGACCCGGTCGCCCGGCAGCGACTCGCAAGCAGCGAGAACTGGTCGCCGGTGGAGTTGCACCACGTCGATGCCGGCGTCCCGGTAGTGCTCGACGACGGCCTCGGCCCGGCGGACGCACAGTCCCTGGCCGGCGCCGTGACCATCAGCCGGTGCCAGCCGTAGACGAACGGCAGCCGCTCCTTGGTGATGCCGTGCTCAAGCAGCCTGGCCGCCTCGATCTGCTCGGCCAGCGCGATCGGCAGCTCCGCGCCCGCCTCCCTGATGTGCGCGTCCATGTCCCTGGCGTGCGCGAGCCGGCGGCTCACGTCCTTGCTCGCGCGGGCGGGCGCGATCAGCTTCATCCGCAGGCTCGCCTCGACCGGGAACGGCAGCGCGTCCGCGTAGTGCAGCCACGGCTCGCCCTCGGGGAAGTACATGACATCGGGGAACCGGGCGAACGAGAGGAACGCCGCCTACGACTGCCCGCCGGATGCTCCAGCTCGAGCAACTGTCGCGCCGTTGTGCACCTGGCCCTCGAGCAGCGACTCGATCTCGCCCGCGCCCCACTTGCGCCGCTTGACTGCCGAGGCAGGCGGCTCGCCAAGCGATCCGGCCAGCACGTGCCGGAACAGCCAGGCGATGTCGTCGCGAGCTCGCATGCGTGGCAGCCAGCGCGCTGGCGCCAAGCGCCCGGCCAAGCCGCTCGGCCTGCTCGGTCCAGCGTCGCGATCTCGCCGGCGGGTACCGCCTCGTCCTGACAGGCCGAGCAGCTGCTCGCCCGCCCGGTAGGAGTTGGCGAACTGGCGAGCAGCGCCGCCCGATAGCTGCGCCCGCATGCCGCGCTGGCCGAGCCGGACGCCCAGGTAGACCTCCTTGGTCCAGAAGTCCTTGGCCCATACGTGCCGGTACATCTCCTCCAGGTAGTCGAGCCAGCCAGGGCCGCCGTCGGAGGTGGCATCCAGCTCGGTCGCCCACTCGGCCGCGGGATACGGCGGTGCGCGATCCGCAGGTGCACCTCGGCGTCGGCCATCCGGATCGCGGCCAGCGCGACCGTCATGTTGGCGGCCAGCGCCTCCCGCTCCGGCCGGCGTGGTGAACTCGTAGGAGACGGTCGGGCAGCCGGTAGTAGGCCCAGGCGTGCGTATCGGTGAGCAAGATCCGGTCATCGAAATAACGAACCGACAGGCGGCTTCGTCCTGCGCTGCGCCCGCTCATCGCGGCCCGCCGGACCGGACTCGTACCACACCGGCGCGCCCGGCAGGGTAGGTCATAGCCCCGCCCTCGGCAGCTCCGGCGCGGCTACCATGCTCGCGACCAGCACTCCGGCCAGAGCTGTGTAAGCGCGCTCCGCGCGGTCAGCCGATACGCCGACGGGCCCGGCAGCATGCTGATGCTCCGGACCGAGGGAATCGTTATGCCCGGGACGCGGCATCGCCAGGTGCCTGAGCTGATCATCCCAGGGCACCCGGATGATCGCCCGGCACCGGCCCACGGCCATGGCCTCGGCCTGCTCAACGTAAGTCATGGTGTACTTGCTGACGCCGTTGAGCACGGTAATCGAGCCTTCGGCGAGCCTGCCGTGCCCATGGGCTTCCAGCCACTCCATCGTCATGGCGATGGCGCTTGCCGCCTCCGAGCTTGCGGGGGCGACGAGCAGCAGCTGATCCGCGACCGAGAGCACCCGCGGCACCGCTGATGCCGCCGGATCAGCCAGCGTGAGGGTATACCGCGCAGCAAGAAGTTCGAAGATCCGGGCGGCATCCGCGACCACGCCAGATCCGGCCGAATCTGCACCAGGCGCAGTCACGTCCTCGGCCTGGCTCGTGATTACCTCAAGCCGTGAAGGCGCTGGCACTCGCTGAGCGCTGGCGTGGCCGTTCCGCGCAACCACCCCGGCTAGGGCCGCATGACCCGGGCCCGCTCCGAGAGCGAATTCTTGCCGGGGTTCAGGTCCAGCACAGCGACCGGTTCGTCACGCAGGCTGGCCAGCAGCTCCCCGGTTCTCAGCGTCGTCACGCTCTGGCCAGCGCCCACGGTGCAGCCGAGGACAACGATCCGGCGGGTGCCCGCGATCGGCAGCCGGGCTCGCGCACGGTCGCGCTGTTGCTGGTCAGGCTGGCCCGGACGATGACCGCCCGGCACAACCACTACGCGATCATGCCAGCCTTCGGCGCGGCGCTCGGCCGGGCTGCCAAGCGCGCGCTCGACCATCCGCAACGGGCGCTCGGCGGTCCTCTCCTCGATCACGGTCACGATCGGCCTGGCCCGCGGCGGAACCGTAGCTTGCGGCGGGGTGGCCTGCGGCCGGGCCGGGTCCCGCGGCACAGCGGGGCCTGCGGCCGGCCCGGGTCCCGCGGCACAGCGGGGGCCTGCGGCCGGGCCGGGTCCCGCGGCACAGCGGGGGCCTGCGGCCGGGCCGGGTCCCGCGGCACAGCGGGAGCCTGCGGCCGGGCCGGGTCCCGCGGCACAGCGGGAGCCTCCGGCCGGGCCGGGTCCCGCGGCACAGCTGGGCCTCCGGCCGGGCCGGGTCCCGCGGCACAGCGGGAGCCTCCGGCCGGGCCGCATCCCGGGGAACTGCCGGAGCGTCCAGCTTCGGACGCGGGGTCTGCGGCCGGGTGGCGGCCTGCTCCTTGGCCGGGGCCTGCTGAGGGGGCGGTCCCTGCGGCCCGACTGTTGCCTGCTGCCTCAGGCTGTGCGGCACGGCGTGACCTGCGGCCAGGCCCGGACCTGCGGATGGGCCTGCGCCGCAGCGCCATGGCGGTTCCCTGGTCCCCAACGGTGGTCCGGCGGGGCGGGCCGCGCCCGGCTTGCCGCCGCCGGCTTGCGGCCCGGCAGCTCGGCCCCGGCTGCTTGCGGCCCCGCGGCTTGCGGCCCGCGGCTTGCCGCGCCCGGCCGGCCCGCCGACCAGCGGCCGGATCATCCCGAGCCTGGCCCGCTGCCATTCCCGCCATTCCAGCGACCCGCCGAGTGGCCGTTCGCGGCAGCAACCCGCTCGGTCCCCCGGTCACGGGCCGCCTCGACGGCCTATCGCTCCGACGCCGAAGGCGCTTCCGCCGTCGCGAGGCCTCGTCACCTTCTCCCGCGTCTTGGCCAGTGTCCTTCCCCGATGCCGTGTCCTTCCCGATACCGGCAGGCCGCGCCGGCTGCTTCAACCGGCGCTGCCGCCACACCC
>CAVZGW010000008.1:0-182048 GCA_963774825.1 uncultured Actinomycetes bacterium
CTTAAATCGGTTGCGATCCGGCCCGTAAATCACCTCTATTTGGAAAATACGACATTTGCGCTTTACCGGTTCTTATCCCTGTCCATCGGTGTCTTCTTTCTTATCGGGATCTGCTTCACTGCATCCCGCAGCAGTTCAACGAAACGCTCTATGGCCCGTTACCTATTTTTCACCTGGCTGCGGGTCCGCTGCGATATAACCCTCATTACTCCTTCTTTGCCGATACGATTCTCAAGCCGGCGCAAAACGAGCTCCTTCTGTTCCGGAGACAGGGCAAGTGAGTTTACCACGTCGAAGTAAAGAGTCACACGGCTACTCACCTTGTTAACATTTTAGGGAATTTAATTTGGCCATGGGAGCCGATTCGGACCAATAATGATAAATTGCGGACGCATCACGAAAGAATCTTGATCCCAGTATGGGAGCGTGATAAATTGCTCATATGCGGATCATCTCTCGGAAGGTGCTAAAAGACTTTTGGGAAGCGCACCCGGATGCGGAACAACCGCTGCTGGCCTGGCACGCTGATGTGAAACATGCTAAGTGGAGATCTCCCTCGGATATCAAGAGAGATTACCGGCATGCCAGCTTCTTGGCTAACAACCGAGTGGTTTTTAACATGAAAGGCAATACTTACCGGCTGGTGGCTGCCGTTCAGTACGATTTCGGGATAGCCTATATTCGATTTTTGGGTACCCATCGAGAATATGACCACATCGATGCTGTTACCATCTGACCGGAGTTCCAAAACATGGACATTCGACCTATAAAAACTGAAAATGATTATAGCGTAGCGTTGAAAGAGGCTGAACAACTCTTTAATGTTGCGCCAGAGTCTCCTGAAGGGGACCGGCTGGAGGTATTGGTCACCCTTATTGAAGCCTACGAAGAGAAACATTACCCGATTTCTCTTCCAGATCCAGTTGAAGCTATCCTGTACCACATTGAAAGCCGCGGCCTCTCCCGCCGGGACCTTGTTCCATTCATTGGAAGCCGCGCTCGTGTTTCCGAGGTTCTAAACAGGAAGCGACCTCTCACTATCGGCATGATCCGGAAGCTTCACACGGGCTTAGGCATACCGGCGGAAGTACTTATACAGCCGTACTCACTGGAGGCGTCTGCTGCATAGCTGAAAATAAATGTTTGTTACTTTTTTTATGGGTCGATGGAATTAATCAGATTGATCAGTTGGTAGAATCGGATACCCGGAACCAGATAGGAGGTGAGAGTGAAGGAACAGGCCTTCAGCCTGGCTCATGGTTGGTCTATATGGGAACCCTCAAATTATGTCCTTTTATGTATTGTGGGGTCACTCATTGTCAGAATAGTTTCGTGCTTCATGACCGCTATCGAGCTGCACTATCGTGATTCAGAACCTATGCTATCTGGTTTTTGGACAGTCTTTCGAGGATACGGGGTCCGACAACCGGATGACAACGATTATCTATTCCCGTTTTTCTTAGGGCTATTGGAATTCGCAGCTTTCCCTGTGCTGATGGCCACGGAACACTGGACTTTCATTGGAGCTTGGCTCGGTTTTAAAGGAGTGGCACAATGGAAACGCTGGGAAAATGAGCGTTCAGTGTTCAATCGCTTCTTGATTGGCAACGGATTGGTATTGATTTTATCCTACTTATTAATGGTTAAGCTTGTGAGGAGTGTAACGAGTGAAGCAATATGTGTAGGGTGCAACGTGAACGGTAATTCATTAATCCTCGACCGGAACTTTTTTCGACCTCTCCTGTTTTTGCATAGCCGTGCTGCTTCTTCTCCTCCAACGCCGGAGCTTAGCCCCCTTGCCGACCCGTGTCTTCTTTCTTATCGGGACTTGCCTTACCGCATCCCGCAGCAGTTCGGCGAAACGCTTAATTGCCAGTTCCTTATTTTCTGCCTGGCTGCGGGTCTGCTGAGATATAACCCGCATTACTCCGTCTTTGCCAATACGATTCTCAAACCGGCGCAAAACGAGTTCTTTTTGTTCCGGAGAGAGGGCAGGGGAGTCAACCACATCGAACCACAGGGTGACTCGGCTACTCACCTTGTTGACATTATAGACTATTTAATAGGTGCCACTGACATGGGTTAACTGCGCGAAGCGCAAGGATGATAGGCCTTTCAACCATGCAGGGGTCGAATGGGCCGAAAGACTTGCCAAAACCTCTTATCCTACGGACCCTGTATAAGGAGTTATCTGGGCCAGCCGCGAGGTTTGAGATGGCACGTTACCTTCTTATCTTTCCAGACGGGCAGTATCGAGAATTTGAAGGAATACCTCGCTAAGCGATCATCGAGAAATTGAAAATATTGCTTGACTTTAGTGGGCAAAGAAGCATTATGAAGGTTACTACATGCTTCAGAGACATGATTAATAGCTGCCATGTTAACAGCAGGACTTATATCAAATGGGAGAGTTTCCATGCCTCATCCGGATGAAGCAGAACATCAAGTCTGTAAATATTCAGATTTGGATGAACTCTACTGGGAAGTGGAAAAACTTAAAGCAGAGGTATCCAATTTACAAAAGCCATTTGTAAGGAATCCTAATTCATTTATAACTGTTATGACTATTATAATTGCTATTATTGGTATTGTGATTCAGTACGTAAAATCTAATAATGACATATCAACATCAAATTGCAACAATTAAAGCTGAGGCTCTAAAGATTAAATATGAGAATGACATAATAGATCTCGAACGTAACAAATTGAAACTGAAAATGGAGAATGGAGAGTTAGTCAGCGGCATATCTCAGCTTAGGAACAACATAGATGAATCAAATGCGCAATATCAGAATGCCAAAGATAAAACCAACTCAATAATTATGAAGTTAGAGATAATCTCGCAGGCCCTGTCAGGACTTGATTTACCCCATAAGAATAAGGAGGCGCTATCACAGATCATTAATTGGATCAAAGGAAGTGCCAGTGACATAAATATTATAAATAGTCAGTCAATCTCGGGTGGTAAAGATATATCTAATCATCTAGACTCAATTATAATCAAGAATCCAGATGATCAGGAGTTGACAAGAAGAAAAGCCATTATTCCTGATTATTATGCAACCAGGATAGATGATGTTATTTTCAGAAAAACGAAAGAGACCCTAAAAGAATATGGATTTAAGTTATCCTACACGCAGCTATATGATAAGGACACAGAACCGGATTGGCTAGTCAAAGTCAAAACATCAACAGTCCTTTATTATGACGATCACAATAAGGATATTGCTACACAACTCGCCGCATTATTCGATAATCAGACCGGAATCAAGTTCGAGGTGCGCAAGGGGATGGCTGTTAACCGAATTAAAGGCAAGGAGCAACAGTACATAGTTATTCAATTTATTAAGAACTAATTATTAGCTGATATTAACGCTCCCATATTGTGCCTAGTCCTCAACGGGAACTCTTTCCGACCTCTTACTTTTCAGCAGGCCGCGCTGCTTTTTTTCCTCCAGCCTTCGCAGCTTCGCCCCCTTGCTCACTCGTGTCTTCTTTCTTACCACTACCTGCTTTAATGCATCCTGCAGCAGTTCGGCGAAACGCGTAATTGCCAGTTCCTTATTTTCAACCTGGCTGCGGGTCTGCTGAGATATAACCCTCATTACTCCGTCTTTGCCGATACGATTCCCAAGGCGGCTCATGACGAGTTCTTTTTGTTCCGGAGAAAGGGCAGGGGAGTTCACCACGTCGAACCAGAGCGTCACGCGGCTGCTCACCTTGTTGACATTCTGCCCGCCCGGCCCGCCGCTGAGGGATGCGGTAAAGCTTAGTTCGTCCTCGGGAATGGAAATGTGATCCGTAATCTTTATCATATGTCCGCTTATTATACCAATTTGCCTTCAAGATGTGCCCATGGCGATGGGTTTCGCTCCGCTTCACCCATCCTACACTTCTGTACCGGCTGCGCTAATTCGTAGGGTAGGTAGAGCGGAGCGAAACCAATCACATTCATCTTGTACGCGACTTCGTATTATAT
Organism: uncultured Actinomycetes bacterium; assembly: GCA_963774825.1. GTDB lineage: Bacteria > Actinomycetota > Actinomycetes > Streptosporangiales > Streptosporangiaceae > DATBGO01. The sequence goes on from CAVZGW010000008.1 coordinate 3,980, forward strand.
GGCTTCTCGGCTCCTTTTTCGACAATCTTCCCACGTCCCCTGGGCCGGATAGAAGATTGAGCGCCAACTGGAAACGGCGCCTATCATCAGTCCTATTTCATCGGAGGCACGTAGGGCAAGAGTTGGGCGAACAGCCAGCATAAAAAGTAAACAACCGGGGTGAGAAGGAACAACTGCAAAACCGTATACCCGACCAGGTCTCTTGCCTTTACATGCAGCAGACCCAGCAAAGGCAGCATCCAGAAGGGGTTCAACAGGTTCGGCAGCGCCTCGGCTGCATTATATATCTGGGTGACCCACCCGAGGTTTACCTGGTGCATATTGGCGGCCTGAAGAACATAGGGGGCCTCCACTACCCATTTAGACCCGCCTGATGGAATGAATACTCCGAGTATTGATCGAATACATGGCCACGAGAAGCGGATAGGTGGTTTGAGTCGTTATTTTGTAGAATAGATCGGTCAGCCATGCATTTATGCCGGTGCCGGCAATCATCCCGAAGATGACCGCATAGAAAGGAAATTGGATCAATACGCCGCCGGTGGCTGGGACCGCCTGGGCAACGGCTTTGAGAAACCTCTTCGGCCGCCAGTGCAGGAGCATGCCGACCGTGATGAAAATCAGGTTGTAAATGGGCAGATCGATCACCGCCAGCGCCCCTGTGGGCGCGGTCCGCAAAGTGTTTATCAGGTAATAAAGAAGGATGGCGCCCACTAAGATAATCAGCAAAGGACTGTATTCGAACCACTCCCCGGGTTTCTGTCTCGGTTCGACACTCATGTCAAGTTGAGCGAAAGAGAGGCCGAAATCTTTGGCAGTTTTCGCCCGCTTGGGGTTCGGCGCGGACAAGTAGGCGATTCGCAACCGCCAGAATCATCAGCACTGCTATCGTCGAAAGATTCGCCCACATAAATAGCGTATGGGTCAGCGGTATAAGGCCGCTGATTTGAAACAGTTCTTTCGGAATGGAGTCTTTGGAGGCCATCATCATGGCAGCCGATGAAGAAAGGCCCAACGCCCAGGTAGCTCCCAGCCCCAGATAAGCAGCGGCGCCCGCCGCCCGGAAGTCCATATCGTCCAGTCGGCGCGTCATCTCACGGACCAAAAGACCGCTGAAGATAAGGCTGAGCCCCCAGGATATAAGCGACGTCAACATTGAGAAAAAAGCAATCCAGGCGACAGCGGTCTTTCCGATTCTTTGGGAATTCGGGCAACTCTGCTGAATGATCCAGTACACGGCCGGGGTCGAAGCCACCACATAGCCGCCGATGATGATCATGGCCATCTGCATGGTGAAGGGCACTAATGTCCAGAACTTTGCGCCACCGGCCATGGCCAGTTTAGATGGACTTTCTCCAATGATGATCGCCGAAGCAGAAAATAAAGACGATCCCGATCAACGCGAATACCCATGCATCCGGGAACCATTTTTCGGTCCAGGCCGCCAGCCGGAGTCCGAATCTCTCAAGCGCCGAATCTTTTTGGATTTTCAGGTCCTGACCTTTCTCAATTCCCATCGGTCGTTCTCCTCTAAAGAAGTGTTACTTCCGGCCTCGGGCATCGGGCATCCGGCTCGACATCCGGCACCCGGCTTCAGCTACGCAGTTCGCGCGCGATCTCTTCGTAAAAATCCAGCGCTTCCGGGTTAATAAGGGCGTCTCTGATTAGTTACGGGCCTTCCATTCAATATGTTGGCAACCGAACTCTCCACCTTTTTCATGTTGAAAGTGTAAGGGATGTCGGGGACCTCGATGATCAGGTCGGGAACGTGACGTGGAGAAGCCTGCTTTCGCAGCGCGATCTTGATCCGGTTTTTAAGCTCCTCGCTCAGTTCATATCCTGTCGCAAGCCTGACAAACAGAATGATCCGCTGATCGCCCTTCCAATCCTGGCCCACTGCCATGCTGTCGGCTATTCCTTCGATATTTTCGACGACGTTGTAGATTTCCGCCGGGCCTATGCGCACTCCGGAAGGTTTCAAGGTGAAATCGGAGCGGCCAAGGAAAGTTATCCCTCCGGAATCGCCATGGAAAAGGACCCAGTCGCCATGCCGCCAGACCCCCGGATAGACATCGAAATAGGCGCTCCTGTATTTGGCGAAATCGGGATCGTCCCAGAAATACAGGGGCATGGAAGGGGCGGGGGCTTCACAGACCAGTTCCCCTTCCTTGTCTACGACATGGTTGCCCGATTCGTCATAGGCCTTGATCTTCATACCCAGGCCAGGTCCCTGCAATTCGCCGGCATATACCGGCTGGATCGGGCTGCCGATCGCGAAGCATCCATTGATGTCCGTCCCTCCGGCAATGGAATTGAAGTGCATGTTTTCCTTGATTTCCCTGTAGACATATTCGAATCCTTCGGCGGAGAGCGGAGAACCGGTTTGCGACATGGCCCTCAGCGAGGATAGGTCGTAATCCTTTCCGGGCCTTGCGCCCACGCTCCTGAGGTAGTTCAGATAGCTGGCGCTGCACCCGAAAATGCTGATCTTCTCGTCCTGGGTCAGTTTCCACATCGCGCCCCAGTCGGGATAGTTGGGGTTGCCGTCGTAGAGCACAATGGTCGCGCCTGCAGCCAGCGAGCCGATCAGCCAGTTCCACATCATCCAGCTTGGCGAAGTGATGTAGAAAATCCTGTCCTCGCGCTTGAGGTCCGTATGGATTATCAGCTCCTTCAGCTGATTTATGAGAACGCCCGGTCCCTGGACCATGCACTTGGGTTTTCCGGTCGTGCCTGAGGAAAACATGATGTAAACGGGATGATTGAACGGAAGCTGTTCGAACTGGATTTCCGGCGCCTCTTTCGACATGAAGTCGGACAGGAGTACCGCGTTGCCGAGATTTCCGATTTCAGGCCGCTGCTCCACATAGGGCACCACTATTATTTTTTCAAGCGAGGGGATTTCCTTCGCGATTTTCTCGACGTTTGAGAGGACGTTTACCGCTTTTCCCTTGTAGAGCTGCGCGTCAACCGTGAACAGCACCTTCGGGCCAATCTGACCCAGACGGTCGGCAACGGCCCGCGCTCCCAGTTCGGTGCCGCAGGACGACCAAACCGCCCCGATGCTCGTAGCGGCGAGCATCGCGATCGCCGTTTCCATCAGGTTGGGCATGTAGGCGGCAACCCGGTCGCCCGCAACGATTCCCATATCTCGAAGCGCCTTCGACAGGCGCGCAACCGAATCGTAGAGTTCGGCATAGGTCATAGTCGCCGATTTCCTGTCCTCACCCCGAAATACAAATGCCGGGTGGTCGTCGCGGAATCTCAGAAGGTTTTCTGCGAAATTGAGCCTTGCGCCGGGAAACCAGTCAGTCCCCGGGAATTTGGTGAGATCGTCTACGACTTTATCGTATCTGCGGGAGGCTTTGATTTCAACAAAGTCCCAGACCGAAGCCCAGAATTCCGGTATCCTCTCCACAGACCACCTGTACAGGTCGTCATAGGAGCGGATATCCAGGCCGCACGTCCTGTTTACAAAATTGATGAAACGGGTGATGTTGGCCTTGTCTATCCATTCTGCAGGGGGGACCCAGAGCGGCTTTCTCATTCTGTTAACCTCTAGCTGTCTTCTTAGAATTGTGAATATCTGAGATGTTCCAAACGTGGCGCGAGCGGAAAAGGAGTTGCAGCTTTGATGAATCTGTAGGATTTGCAATGAATCTATCAGCTTCGATTCGGCTGAATTTCCCGCCCCGTTTACTATAAAGTATAGACAGCCCAAAGGTGTTGTCAAATCAAAAGTATTGTCGGTTTTGACTTGTGCGCAGGTCCGGAAATTCGTGGGATAAGACGGGCATCTCTCAGTTACCGCCGTGAGTGTGGGTAGGGATGGTTCGGAAGTGATATTCAACTGAAGCACGCTCCGAATTATGTGACTAATCAGTTACTCTGGATACCGGCGGTTTTCCATCAGATTCGATTGAACAGCAGATTATCTGAAAACGTCAGATATCTTTACCAAAAATCGAAAGCCTTGCAAAACACCGGCTGAGTCCTTTAAAGTACTGGATTTGCCAGTCATTATACTCAGGAAATAAGAGCTTTATAGACCGTAGAACTTTTCTTTGTAGATAAGTAGGCATTTAATAAATATCAGTTATTAGTTACACTGCTCATCTATCTGCAACCATTTATCCAAATCGACCACTTTTGCATATTCCCGGTATGTGGAGATGCTATCAACGATTTCTTTGATGGAGCCTGTCTCCTTCAGGGACTGACTACCGCCCGTTCCACTGCTTTCATGGCGGCAAAAAGCGGCAGATACCAATAAAGAACCATCTTAACCCCCGTCTTCTTCCACTGGTCGAAAGTAAAATCAGGCTGGATGTGGAAATGGTCCGGGGCTGCGGCACAAGCCACCAAAGGAACTTTTACCTCCCGGGCAAGCCGCAGGTACTGGTCAAAAGGGTACAAGTCACCGACCATGGCCATGTCGGCTCCATTTTCAACGTACATATTCAGTCTTCTTATCGCTTCATCTACTCCTCCAGCGATTTTGCAGTCGGTCCTGGCTATTATGACAAAGTCGCTGTTTTTTTTCGCGTCGGCCGCGGCCCTGATTTTTTTAGCGAACTGTTCCGCCGGCAAGAGCCTTTTTCCCGCAAGCGCGGCGCATCGTTTCGGAGAGGTCTGGTCCTCGATGTGAATACCTGTTACTCCAGCAGCCTCGAACATCCTTACGGTTCGGCGGATGTTCATGCATCCGCCGAAACCCGTATCGGCATCACAGACCACGGGCACACTCACTACTCGCGGCTATATTTCCGGCCTTCCTTACAATTTCCGTGACGGTGGCCAGACCAACGTCGGGGAATCCCAGGTCGCTGGCCTCGTTCCCCAGCCCGGTCAGGTACGCCAGGGGAAACCCCGCCTTTTCTATGACCTGGGCGGAGACGACATCATAGGCGGCCGGCGCAATAATGATTTCTTCTCGCTCAATAAGCTCACGGAATCCCATTCACCACTCTCATCACTTGTGGATACCCCCCGAGGAGGGTCAATGGAACAGTGCTCGCAGGAACGGCTGCAAAACTTGATAACGTGGTCTGAATACGGATTTCCCGGGCTATTACTCCCACCACTTCAGCAGAGCGCTTCCCCATGTAAAGCCGGCCCCGAAGGCGGCCATGACCAGGTAGTCGCCTTTTTTCAGTTCGTATTTCTTTTTTTCCACCACGGCTTCATAAAGGGCGAGCGGAATGCTCGCAGCGACCGTATTCCCGTACTCGCCAAGGTTTATTACGATTTTCGAATAGTCGATCCCCATGCGTTTTGCCGCGGCATCTACGATGCGTTGATTTGCCTGATGCGGTACAAATAGAGCGATGTCCTCGCCTGTAAGGCCGTTTTTTTCGAGAATTTCACCCGAAACCCTCGACATTTCGGTAACCGCACTTTTGAACACATTTCGACCATCCTGAAAAACGAAATGTTCCTTGTTGTCCACGGTTTGATGAGTTGCCGGCCTGCGGCTCCCTCCGCCTTTCATGCACAGAGAATCCCCTCCGGAGCCGTCGATGTGCAAAATAAAATCGAGAAAACCGTATCCAGGCTCGTTGCATGCCTCCAGAAGCGCGGCCCCTGCGCCATCCCCGAAAAGGACACAGGTGTCCCTGTCCTCGTAATCGATTACGGTACTGATTACGTCACTGCCGATGGCAAGCACCTTGTTGGCGCCTCCCGCCTCGATCATCCTGGCGGCGGTCGCCAGGGTGAAAAGGAAGCCGCTGCATCCTGCCAACAGGTCGAAACCCCAGGCGTTTTTTGCTCCGATTTCATTTTGTACGAGGCATGCGGTTGACGGGAAGAACATGTCGGGAGTTACCGTGCCGACGATAATAACATCAACTTCCTCGGCGCCGACTCCGGCCCTTTCCAGGCACTCCCGCGCCGCCGAAACAGCCATGTGCGAATTGCCCAGACCGGGCTCCAGGATACGGCGTTCCCGGATCCCGGTCCGTGTTCTTATCCATTCGTCCGAGGTGTCCACCATCTGTTCCAAATCGCGATTTGTAAGCTTTCTTTCAGGAAGAAAGCGGCCCATCGAGCGAATATATGCGGCGCGTTTTGCCATTGGACAAATACCTCTAAATTAAAGATGCGAACCTCCCCGGCCGTATGAAATCGAGCCAGGTTTTTCCGGATGGGACCCGGCCGGGAAAGATCGCTCTCAGGCTACTTTCCGGACTGGTAGGGGTCCCAGTCGCAACCCCAGATTTCACTGTTGATCGGCAGTTTGTAGGACCTTCTGTCCTCGTATGCGGGATACCTCCTGCAATTGTTATCGCCCGGCGAGCACATGGGTACAGGGAATTTGGGCGCAAGCAGTCCGTGCTTGCGGGCTTCTCTTTCCAGCCATTCCCGGTCGTCCGGATGCGCAATGGAGATCAAAGCGCTCGCCCTCTCATAGCCGGCCAGCCCTCTCAAGTTCACAATACCATACTCGGTGCATACGTAATTTGCAAGCTGCGCGGGCACATCCACGCTGCACCCTTCGGGGAGAAAAGGAACAATCCTCGGAGTCTGGTGTTTGCTCCTCGAGGTCATCGACGCCACGCCCCTGCCTCCCTTGGACATGGCGCAGAAGCTCATAAACTGGAAATATCCGCCGGTACTGGAAATGGGCCTCTTTTCGTAAAACCCGGCGCACTGTTGTCCCAGAAGATCGACCGCCACACAGTTGTTGATGGCGATCATGTTGTCGATGCGGCTCAGGATCTGGAAGTTGTTCGTATAGACTGATGTCATATGCGGCCAGATGCTGATTGCGGTCGACCGTATCGAAGTACCATTGCACGTCCACCGGAAAGGCAAACGTCCACACACTTTTGCCGCGGTCGATGCTCTTATATGCGTTGGTGACCTGGCCGGATTCGATCAGCTTGATAAGACCATAATTCAGCATTTCCGTGTGGATCCCGAGATCCTTGAACCCGCAGTCTCCATTGCGGCGACGCAGGCGGAGGGAAGTGATCCGATGCCGAGCTGAACAATGTCACGGTCCCGCATGATGCTCATTACGTGCTTCGCAATGGCTTCTTCTTCCGGCTTTGGCTTTATACCGCGCTCGTTGATCTGGGGCCATTTGTATTTTTCGCAGTCAACCTCGACCCAGTAGTCTATATCGTCGATATGGATGGTATTGAAACGCCCTCCTTCGGCCCAGGGGTAATCGCTTCGGACCTCGAAGACGATTTTCTTGGCGGTCTGTTTGAAAATGTTACAGTTGTTCACGCCGTAGGACATGTTGAAAAACCCGTGGCTGTCAGGCGCCGTGGCGGCATTGAACCACCAGTCGATACCGCGCTTTTCCCGCTCGGCATTGATAAACCTGTAATGGTGGGCCCACATGCCGTAGGACCAACCCCACTGCGCCCAGTCTGTGACGTTATTCGTATCTCGGGCCTTGCGGTTCCACGGAAAGAAGAAATATTCGTGAACGCAGTGATATTGCTGCAGCGGGATCGATTTCCTGCAGTTCGTGGTGCGGGTACAACTGAGCATACAACCAGAATTCGATATCTTTGAGATCTGAAGGACCAGGCCCCAGTCTTTTGGCCACTGCTTCGGTACATACCGTTGAGTCCCCGCCGACGCTTCCATTGTTTATCCAATCTCCGGATTTCACCATTTCCGCAATCTGTTCGGGCGTCCTTTTCTTGTCTCGGATCTTTTGCTGAATTGGTGTCGTCATGGCAAATCCCCCTGAATACCTGAAGTCATTGCGGTTATCTATCTTCAATGGATGAGCCCGCGGGCAGGGGTGAGGGTTTCCCGAACGTAAGAGCGAAAACGAACTTTCAGCAGCGAGCGGTAAGATCATCAAGTGAAGGGGATCGGATATGAGAATCGGCTTTGCGGTATCCTGTCCGACAGGCTCATGTGTTGCCCGTCATGATTTACCCTCAACCTCCTTTCAACCCCGTTGCGCACCCTGAAAAGCATTCACCCGGTAGAGCGGAGAATGCGGAGACAACGAGAAAAAGCCCAAGCCGTTGATAAATTGCAAGAAATGGAACTTTGTGGCACAGATCCCACAACTGTGCCGTTTATTTCGTCGAAATCTATGCTCCTCTGACGGCAACCTTAGGCATAGGCGCCTGATCGCCGAAGCGTTCGGATTTTTTGGCAAATTCGTCTCGCGTAAGTTCGCGCGCAATGATAAGCCGCCGGATCTCACTCGTGCCTGCCCCGATTTCATAGAGTTTGGCATCGCGCCAAAGCTTCTGGACCGGGAAATTCAAGGCAGTACCCATAGCCGCCATGAATCTGGACGGCCTGGTCGCAAACCCAGGTGGCCGTTTCGGCAGCGAAAAGGATAGCCGCTGCGGCGTGCTTTGTGAGTTCTGTGCCTTTGCCTCCCCTCGGCGGCTCTTCTGGGCGGCCTCCGCCGCCCGATAGACCAGGAGCCGGGAAGCTTCGGTGCGGGCGTACATGTCTGCGAGCTTTTGCTGGATCATCTGGAAAGTGGCGATGGACTGGCCGAACTGCTCACGCTCCACCGAATACTTGATCGAGTAGTCCAGGGCCTGCTGCGCCATGCCAACAGAGCCGCCTGCCAGAACAATCCGCTCTATGTCCAGTCCGCTGGTCATCACGTTGACGCCTTTGTTCTCCTCACCCACAAGATTTTCGGCCGGCACTTCACAATCCTCGAAGACGAGTTCGGCTGTCGGAGAGCCTCGCATGCCGCATTTTTTGAGCTTGCGCGCCACAGAAAGCCGGGGAAATCCTTTTCCACGATGAAAGCGCTTATCCCTTTCGCCCCCAGCTCCGGTGAAGTCTTTGCATAGACCAGAAGGGTGTCGGCAACGGGACCGTTGGTGATGAACATCTTGTTGCCATTGAGGATGTACTTGTCTCCCTTCTTGACGGCACGGGTGCGAAGACTCATGGCATCCGATCCGGCGTTCGGTTCGGTCAACCCAGCGCGCCGATTTTTTCTCCGGAAATCAGCGGCGGCAGGTACTTTTCCTTGAGGTATTCGTTCGCATTCTTGTAAATGTTATTGGCGCACAGGTTGGAATGCGCCCCATAGGTCATGGCCAGAGCCGGGCAGATGCGGCTCATCTCTTCGATGGCCAGGGTTTGCATCAGCACATCGCCGCCGAGTCCTCCGTATTTTCGTCGATGGTGATTCCCAGGATGCCGATCTCGGCGCATTTGTGGAAAAAATCCGGAGGAAACCAATCCTCGTCATCGATTTTTTCCTGCAACGGTCCCAGTTCATTTACTGACCATTTGTAGACAGTCTCCTTGATCATTCGTTGTTCATCGGTAAGTTGAAAATCCATGGTGCACCTCCGGGACTAGATCAGTAATTGCAAGCAACACGCGTAGTCCAAGTTGGAACAAGTCTATCCTTCGCCCAGAAGGCCCTGATCGAAATGAAGGAAATGCAACAACAGGACGAAACTGACTGAACTGCCAAGAGTTGACTGCGCGCAACGCCTGCTCATTGGCCGGATTTTCCGATCACAAGGCCCAAGGGATCGACTTCCTCCCTGAGAAGCTTTAATTCCTGGTCGGTCGGTTCAGGCGTTTCGGGCAATGGGTCAACGAAAAGCATCTCGAAACCGGTATTTTCGATTACCTCCTCTTTTGTTACTCCAGGGTGCAGGCTCTCCACGCGCATTCGCTTGCTTTCAGGGTCGTATCCCATCAAAGCGAGCGTGCTTATTACCTTATAGGGTCCGCAGCCGGCAGGCAATCCGGCTCGCTCCCTGGCGCCGGGGCCGGTGAGATAGCCGGGGGTAGTCAGAAAATCCAACTTTTTGCAAATCTTCGCTTGTCGTGAGGCGTGATAATAAGCGTCATCCAGCAAAGGAAGCCAGATCGTTTGCTCCCCCACTGCCGGGCAGGCGCACCTTTGGGTGGTTGTAGTCGTTCCGATCATGGAGGAATTGATATTGCCATACATGTCGATCTGCGCCCCGCCCAGGAACGTATAGTCAACAGTGCCCCTCTGGCAGGCCTCGAAGATTACATCCATGCTGGTATGCAGCAGTGCGCCGGTCTGCGTGTTGGAGTCGGCAACGGAAATGGGCAGCCTTTGCAGGTTGGGGGCAACGCCGCCGGCCTCGAAAAGGATGACCAGGTTAGGCGAGGCGATCTTTTGAGCCAGCATCGCAGCCGACAGCGGCATCCCCGTGCCGATGACCGCGGTCTTGCCGTCTTCGAGCTGCCGGGAGGCGACGCATACCATCAGTTCCATCAGGTTGTAGCGTGTATTGTTGAATTTCATCTGCTTCCTCCCGCTCTGGCCACGACCGTGACTCCATCTCGCCGCAAGGGTTCGAGTTCACGCAATTGCGCCATCCGCGCTTCGCCGCCATTGAGTTCGAGGTATTCCGAGAAGTCCTTGACCCCGTAGATGTACTTGTCGATGAATTTCTCAAAGATACCGGGGTCTTTCTCGGCCTCCATCCATTCCGCCAGGTGATCTTCATCGGAAAAGTACTCGTAGGGCATGTTGCCGGGGTAAGAGCCATATCGAACATGACAGACCGCATCGACGAGCCAGAAAGGCACAAGAGTCTTTGAGGGGGTCCTTGCGAATCTCATCGGTATCGACCAGATGTTCGGTAGTGATGATCACGCGTTTGGAAGAGCGTCCAACGTCATAGTCCGCGATCGTGATCCCGTCGAGTTGGCAATTGCCGTAGATGTCCGACCGGTGGACATGGATAATTCCCACATCGGGATAGAGCGCCGGAACGGCGATGAGCGTCTGCCCCGTGAAAGGGCACTCTATCGTCTTCGCCGCGCTGTATTTCATGGTGTCGGTTCCCATGAGGACGCGCGCGGGCAGGAAAGGGACTCCCATCGACAGCGGCCTTGTAACGCCATGCAAGAGTGGCATTGGACCATTCGGTCATCTTGACCGCGCCGCTTTCCATGTATCGTCGTGCATTTGGAGAGAGACCCCTCATCTCCAACCCGACTATGTAAGCGATGTCACAGCGGTCGAAGCACCGGCCGGCGGCCAGGATCTGGAAATCATGAGTAGCCGTGTGGCCGGACAAGCCCAGGTTTTTCTTGCGCTGGCGCACGATTTCATGGAGGACCGAGGTGGCGATCCTTACCCCGCCGAAACCACCGGAAGCGATGTAATCACCGTCATGAACAAACCGGCTCACCGCCTCGGAGACACTCATCAGCTTGTTGGCCATCGTGCGCGGCTTCTGCATGAAGAAGGAGCGCGCCTCATCGACACAGGGGGAAGAGAAAAGTTCTCCCTGCGAAAACGGTGTCGGAACCTGTTCGTTCATCGTATCCTCCTTGGCAGTGGACGAGGGCCGAACACTTATCGCGCCTGATTGGAACGGGCGATCTTATGCGACCCACCATCAACACCCGGCCTGCATTCACCCGAATTGCGTTTAGCCCGGCCGGGATGAGCTGTTTTGCTACCTGGCGATCGGCGCCGGCATCTGTGGTGACGGCTTTTCCATCATTTTCCAGGCCTCAGGTCCCCATTTTTCAGCCAGAATGGCCTCCGCCGGCCATTCCACGGGTACAAGCTGGCCGGGTTTTTCGCCGAGTTTTTCAATGAGTTTTGCCAGACCCGGCCGGGCGTAGTGCCGATGCCCCTCTTTCAGAGTCCGGCCATTAATGACGGCTTCCGAGCGGAGCCTGCGGCCTATGGTTTTCTCCATCTTGGCTCCGAGCCACAGGACACGATCCACATCGTAGCCATGTTCGATTCCCAACTCGTCGATCATGACCACGAGGTCCTCCATGGTGATGAGCCCCACGTACCTCGGATCGTAATAATATTCGCCCGTTCCCCTGACGGGACAATCATCGAGGAAATTGGTCGGCTGTCCGCCCAGACCGCCAAGGGTACCCTCAAAGCGGCAAATACCGGCTTGGAGGGCTGCAAGGATCGAGGCCGAGGCAACACGCTTGGTCTCATGGAGATGGCACAGATGGGCCTCGGGATTGGGCATGGCATCAAGGATCATCGAGAAATACCTGTAGACCTGGGCCGCGGAAGCGGAACCATCGTGGTCGGCATGCTCGATGTCGTAGGCGCCGATGGAAAAGAAGCGCTTCGTGAATTCCACCGCATCTTCGAGCCGCGTTGCCCCGGTGATGGGGCTCCCCCAGATAGTGCTGACCGTACCGCACATCTTGATGCCGACATCGGCTGCTTTCTTTATGCAGCGTTCGGCTTCCTTCCAGTATGCGGTCAGGGTCGTGCCGGAGTTGGCAAAATGGTGTTCCGGATCGGTGGAGACCATCATCAAGACGCGATCGGGGCCGATTCCCCTTTTGTTTGAGGTCGATTGCCCTATCGACCGCCGGTTCACGGATCGTCACGGCAGTCATGACGACCTCGTCGTATTTGACCCCGTTTCTTTCGCAGCGTTTTTTGAACGCATCGCTCCTTAGAGCGCTGAGGACTTCTTCGGCATCCCTGAACTGGGGAATGCCTTCCGGGCTTCCCAGGTTTGTCACCTCGATTTCCTTAGCCCCCGCCAGGATCATCTCCTGCGCATAAAAAATCTTGGCCTTGGTGGAAATGAATTTTTCTTCATGCTGAAAACCATCACGGACAGTTATGTCACCGATGGTTACCTTCCTTGGCATCCGTGGAAAGATCTTCCAATAGTCGTATTCAGTCATGAACCCGGCCTCCATACTCTTGAGATTCAACGCATTTGAGGAATCCGCTAAATCGTCAATTGCACCTGGCTAAACGCGGGACCTTCCAGGTGACCGTTTCTCTTAAGAGCCTAAACCTTCAGATCGCCCCAATCGGTCTTCCCAATCGGGGCGCGGTAGCAAAGCTCCAGGGCCCTGGCCAGCTTCTCGCGTGTTTCGCTGAAGGTGATGACGCCGTCATGGAATAAGAGGGACCCGGTCAGAAATGGATGTCCTTCGGCATCGTAGCGCTCGATCATGATTTTGCGGAATTCCGCCATTTCTTCCTCATTGACCGTTTGGCCTTTGTCGATCAATGTTCTTCCTGCGGACAGTTTCCACGACGAACGCCGCTGTCTTGCCGGACATAACCGTCGTGCGGCCTCTCATATTGGTAAAGCAAAACACCGGTTTAAAAGCCCTTCCGCACATGCCGTAGTTTGCCGCCCCATGGTCGGGTCCTATGACGTACTGGATTTTCGGAACGTTTAGCACGCTGCAGGTACGGACCATGTCCGATCCGTATTTTCCTATTCCGCCCCATTCTTCCTGTTGGCCTACCATATAGCCCGGGGATGCCTGTAAAAAGATCACCGGCAGCTTCGAGTTGCCGCAACGAATCATCCATTCCGTAGCCTTTCTTGCCGCCTCGATATAGATGACGCCGTTGCCGTTGGATGCAATGACCCCCACGGGCATGCCTTTCAGCCACATCTTGCCTGTAATGATGGTTTCTCCGCGGTTGAGGCCGTACGTGGGCTTGTATTCATGGAAGTAGCTGTCATCGGCAATACACTTGAGGGTGTCCTTGATGGGATTGCGGTGTAGGTATTGGCTGGAGAGAGCGCATCATCTCCTTGTAGTCAAATTTTGGCTCCACGGATTTTCTTCGCTCGCAGTAAAGGGTCTGAGCAGGTTCGAACTCGATGATGTCTCGGAGCTTCTTGATCCCTTCTTCCTGGGACTTCACGCAATGGTCGCAGCCGCCCGAGTGCTGCGTATGGACATAGGCCCCTCCCAGGTCTTCCATCGACACCGTCTCACCGATGGCCGATTTCACCATTGGGGGGCCAGCCAGGAAGGCGAAAGCAAGCTTCTCTATCATGATGGATTCGGAAGCGAGATAAACGATGTAGGCGCCGCCTGCAGTATTCCCGCCGGTCGAGAGGGTATATTGTTTTATGCCCATGGCTGACATGCGGCACATGTTATAAAACATGCTGCCAAAGTGACCGTCATCGGCGAAACAGCCCAATTGCAGCGGAAGATTGATGCCGCCGGAATCTGCGATGTAGATGCAGGGCAGTCGAAGCCGCTCGGCAATCGCCTGGGCCCTCATGTGTTTTTTCAGCGTGATGGGGAAATAGGTCCCAGCCGCATAGCGGTTTTCATTGGCAAAGATCATACAGTCTTTGCCGTGAACTCTGCCGACCCCCGTAACTACGCCGCCGCCGGGAATGTGCCCTCTTTTCTCCGACTGGTAGACATCCCCTCCGTAGAGCTTTATTTCTCCGATGTTGTAGCCCGCATCCAATCCAAGCTCGAAAAATTCCGTACCAGGGTCGATCAACTTCTCGATGAGATCACGCATCGGTTTCTTGCCCTGCTTGACAAGGCGTTTGATCTGCTCCTCACCGCCGATATTGTATGCCTCCTGGCGGCGCTCCATCAACAATGGCGTCCTGTTCTTCCCAATGCATCAGGCGCTTTTCGCGGAGATCCTCTTCCATAACCGTCCTCCTCAAGCATCCCCATGCCTTCGTCTTGAAACCCCCCGCACTCGCCGGGTAGACGGAGACTTTTTCAATTAGGTCGTCCGGACCTTAACCCATCTATACGCTCAGTCCGGCACTGCGGTGTGTTATCGGATCCTTGTACAGACCGGCGGGCAGGTTCATTTTCGCCTCGCTCAGTGTCTCACCGGAAAGGCCGCTCGACAGGATACGGCTGTGGAGCTTCATTTCCAAAAGGCTTTCAAGGAAACAGCCGCACTCGATCAGACGGTCGATATCAATGCCGGTCGATATGCCCATTTCCTCGAAGGCATAGACGAGGTCCTCGGTGGCCAACCCGTGCGGCTCGACCCTGCTACGGACTTTCCATCGCTCACCGGTCCCAAGTAGCTGTGAACACCTGATCCTCCGAGGCTCGACTTGAAAACACGTACGCCACATTCGATAGCGGCCAGGACATTCGCTAAAGCCAGCCCCCGGTTTTCATAGAAATGCACTGCCAGCCTGGATGATTCCACCTCACCCAGACACATGCGCACGTATTGCCGCACGATGACCGGGTTGGCCATGGCATACTCGTCGTTGAGGCAGACGAGATAACAGCCTAACTGAACCAGCTTTGCCACCATCGCACACAAGTTTTCATCGTGGCGTCCTTCCTCTCCCGGATAGCCAAAAGCCGCGCCAATGTAAGCACTGACTTTGACGAAATTTGATTTGGCGACTTCGGCTATCGTGCTAATTCGTTTGAGTGTCTCGGAGACGCTGCGGTTAAGCGTGGAATAGCTCAGCCGGTCGGTGAGAAAGACCCACACCACGATTTCATCGGCCCTGCAGGCGATTGCGCTGCGGCACCCGGTTTCGTTGGGAACCAGGACCTGGCAGACTCTGTTTTGCCCCTTTTCGCTGCCTTGGCGCCTGACCTCCGATAGAACGTCAACCGCATCCCTCATCTGAGGAACGGCCTTGGGATGTACGAAGGAGGCAACTTCCACTTTGCGAAAGCCGCAATCGAAGAGCATATTCACCAATGCGATCTTCTTTTGGGCCTCGATGTATGTCTTATGGAACTGTAGTCCCTCCCTGGGACCGATCTCGATCAGATCGAATTCTGTTTCCATAGGACCATCTTTCCCTCAACATGTGGTTTAGTGCATTGGGATTTGCAGATAATATCGGCAAGAAGTGTTCCAAGGGGTTTTCACGCACGCAATGTCTATGCGGGGAGTCGGTAAAGGGCAAATAAGGAGGTTTTTTACATCGGTTAAGTTGGGTCGGCGGGTCTAATACGAGCGAATTGGATGTATACTTTAGGTGACACTAGCTCGATTTTACATTTTTTATACAGATTTTGTGCAAGACGCATCGGAGGCCACTACAGGACCTGTCGACCTGGCGCGAGGCAGCGCTCCCTGAACGGGGATATTCCCGGTATTATGAAAGGCCGTGTTTTTTGAGTTTGAGGTAAAAGGCCCGCCTGCTCAGCCCAAGTGCCTGCATGGCCTTGGTCCTGCTGCGGTATCGCTGAAGGATGACTTCGATCAAATCCTTTTCGAAAGCGCCTATCACGTCCCTGTAAATGAAGCCGAGCGAAGAACCATCGGACTCGTGACCTCTCGGGCAGATCCGATTATTCAGCGAAGCCTTTGCATCCGAAAGGAGCAGATAAGGGGGTAGGTCGTTGGGATTTATCACATCGGTATCAGTCATATTGAGGGCATAGTGGACCACGCTTCGAAGTTCCCTGGCGTTGCCCGGCCAGTTATGGGCATAGAAGATATCCATTGTAGCCTGGCTGAAGCTGGCCTCTTTTCGTGATTGCTCACCGAGCACCGACAGAAAGTGCTCGGCAAGCGATTCTATATCACGCCCGCGTTCACGCAGCGGCGGCACATGTATGGTCATTGTGTTGAGTCGATAGTAAAGGTCCACCCTGAACTTTCCGTCCACCATCATTCTCTCGAGTTCCCTGTTGGTGGCGCTCAAAACACGTGTATCAACAGGTATACACTTCTGCCCTCCAACCCTTCTGAACTCCCTTTCTTCGAGCACCCTCAGGATCTTGGCCTGAGTGCTCAACTCGAAATCGCCCACTTCATCAAAGAATATAGTCCCTTTGTCGGCCTGATCGAACAGGCCCTTTTTCCCTTCCCGCCTGCCTCCGGTGAAGCTGCCGGATTCATAGCCGAAAAGTTCCGATTCGATCAACGTGCTCGGAATGGCCGCACAGTTGATGCTTACGAATTCACGGCCGGACCTGTGGCTGGACTCGTGAATGGCGCGAACCAGCAACTCTTTTCCAACCCCGCTTTCGCCCATGACCAAAACAGGAAAGTCCGCCTTGCTCGCCTTGGAAGCCATGTACAGAGCGGTCCTGAAGTTATTGCTCATGCCCACCAGTTTCCGGAAGGGAGTGGGGAGGGCGGCTCCCTGTGCGATTCGGGCGTCCAGATATGACTCTACATATCGTTGTTTCGCGTGGAAATCCTGGTTCGTCAGGTTCTGATTCATCATGTTCATGATAGTGACCGAACATGCAAAATTCTCGGCCGAAGGTATGAGCATGACCGAGCAAACCGCACTGACCTTGAGGGGGCCTATCAGATCAAGAACATTGTAGAACTCAGCGCCGCTGGCCATGGCCCTCAGGGCGAGCGAATCCGGCTGCACGGTGCAGAGCTTGCGGCAAACGATTGCGTCGGCGGGAACGCCCAGAATCCGGGCGTAGGCGTCATTCACATAAACAATGGTCCCGTCCTTGGACGTGACGAGAACAGCTTCGCAGATGTTTTTGAGAATGCGGAACTCGCTGTCGGACAAAACCATGTTTGCCAGGGCTTCTTTTGGGATATCTTTCAAATCCGCACCCGAAGCACATCTAACGTGAACCGCGAAAAAACCGTCCGAAACTTTAAAATAAAGGGGTCACAAATCGGTGAAGCAATCCCGGGCTCGGAGAGCACTACCCTTAAGGCCAGGGCCAAGCGCGTACGATGTGCAAATTACTTGCCTTTATAAACCGGTCTCCTTTTTTCCCGAAAAGCCGCCAATCCCTCCAGACGATCCTCTGTTGGTATCGTCACCCAATAGGCGTTTGATTCTATGGCCAACCCCGAATGGAGGTCCACCTCGCAACCGTGATTGATCGCGTACTTGGCCTGCATTATAGCCACCGGACCGGCTTCACAAATCATAGCGGCCATTTCCAGGCACGTTTCGATCAATGCTCCGGGTTGTGCGACTTTGTTTACTAAACCGATCTCCAGGGCCTCCCTCGCATCCACACGCCTGCCGGTGAAGATCAGTTCCTTCGCCTTGCCGCGTCCGATAATCCGCGGCAGACGTTGCGTCCCCCCCGCTCCAGGGATTATTGCCAGCCGGGTCTCGGTAAGGCCCATTGTTGCATTTTCGGAAGCGATGCGAATGTCGCAGGCAAGCGCAAGCTCAGTGCCGCCTCCCAGGGCGATCCCGTTGACCGCCGCTATCACGGGCTTTCTCAGGGATTCGATGAAAGTGAACAGGTTACGAATCGTGAAAATAAATTGCCTTACCTGATCTTCGCCGAGCGAAGCCCTCTCCTTGAGGTCGGCCCCCGCGCAGAACGCCTTTTCACCTGCTCCGGTTATGATTACTACCCGCACTTCCGGGTCCCAGTGAAGCCTTTCCACCTTGTCTCTGAAGGCGCTGAGCATGGCGAAGTTGAAGGAATTCATGACCTCAGGGCGATTGAGCGTTAATACGGTAGTCTGTCCCACGCGATCTTCTAAAACCAGTGTGTCGTCCATTTCCCCTGCCTCCCTCTCTCAGGACCTGTAGCGTCACGGACAAATACTGTCACTGTTGCACAGTACCTTTTGCGGCATGTCCCTTCCGGTCTCCTTTTCGTTTTTACGGTGACCGTTGGTTATGGGCCCTGAAATGAACGAAACCCGTAGCCGCGCCGATGATAAAGACGCGTATTCAAGATTTGTGCTGAATAATGGAGACTATCTTTGAATTGAGGATCGGCAGAGGGCTGCGGATAAATGAAACATCCGAGCGGTAGGATTTTCAGGTACCGGTGGAACAAGGGCCATCACTCGACAAATGGGAAGAGTATGATCGGGAACTCGCGTTAGTCGAGCTGCAACTTGGGTAAGGAAGTGAGACGGAATTGAATTGGATATGGAATATGGAACTGAAAACGTTCAGTGCCTGCCTCGGCTCAATCCGAATAGCGCTTCTACGAATCGCTACACTTTTTGCCTGGTCCTTGTGATTTTTGAAACCGCCTCATTATGAGAGTCGTACCCAGACCGCACATACGGCGTGGCTTCACCTGTATACAAACCACCCACAGTACTGTACAGCACGAGTATCAATGAAGTCAAGAGAAATGTCATTTCCTGATTTGTCAAATTGCACAGGACATTTTGCCTTGTAACGGCCAATGCACTGGATCGCCTATTATGGACCCGCAAAACGGCCGGCGCGATTCACCCTTACCTGAGAAGGCTTGGTACGCATATTGTATTAATAGCTTGCGGGCTCCCAGTAACGGTAAACCCGGGACCCCGTTCATGGGCCTGGTTTTTCGCCCGAAAATCAAGGGCGGGCCTGAGCAGATTAGGCAGCCGCTTTTACTCTCTCTTATAGATAACGGATTGTGGTGGGAACCATTGATAAGAGTAGCGGCTGTTATTAGCGCACATTATATCCGACGATGATTTTGAGTCTTTTATTTAACCATGGCATCTTAGTGTAAGTTTAATCAGAAGCAGGAATTGGCTCTAGAATAGTGACTGTCAGCTTCAAACTCCTATGAAACCGCAGAGGAGCATACTCCCATGAGAGAAATCGACGACTGCTGCGAGCTATGCTGTAATCAGGTGCCTGATTATGATCTGACTCTTCTTTCTCTTCGTGATCATCATAAGTTTTATTGCTCACGATGTTTCAATTTACTCATCGCCGGCATGTATGGACTACAATTTGAACATCCCTCATTCGATCCTGTTATCCTGTGCGACCTGGATGGTATTCCGCATACTTTTTCCTTCCGCACTTTACTCTATCCGACACACATATCTATTGAAGCGCTCGAAATGACTGACGGGAAGCGCAGGGGATATGAGTTTCAGGTGGTAGGTACTGTCGAAGATGGAATTGAAGAGCTTTTCTGTCAGCTTTCCGCAAAGATAAACGAAGCCCTGTCCATGAAGCATATCGAAGATCACCCGGACGGACTGAGGATTGTCGGCCGGGGCATTGTGAGAGGCAGGATTGCCTCGGATGAAAAGATCGACGGCAGATTGCCCGTGTGTGTGATCGACGGCAGGGATGTCAGTTGGGAAGAGTTCGGGCAAATGATCATGTGGTTCAAGGGTTGTAACTTTAAGATGGAAATCCATGACCGGTCGGAAACAAGGTAGGGCTTCTCCGATGTGTTTCTCGGACTGTGGAACGGAGCCGGTCTCGGCTTTTTCCAATAACTTTCTCAAGGACCGATACACGATCTGAGTTGAAACGATACTGAACCGATTTGAATAAGAGTCCACGATTCAAATCAGCATTGAAAGGAGATCGGTCATGGTACTTTCAAATGAAGATAACAGTACAGTCCAGGGGAAAAAAGGAAACCAGAACAGTTATGAACAGGATCAGACTGAGCAGTTTTACTTTTTAGACAATAAAGATAAATTGCGAAAGACACACGCCTTGCCAAAAAAAGTGGAACACTTCGTATGGGAATCACGAAAGACGTTGGAATCTGATGATTTTCTCTTCACCCTGGCCTATTCGCATAGTTTTGAAGACTATGAAACACTTGTAACTGATAAGCATGATCTCAAAGAATACGAAAGAGAAGAAATTGCCAAGAAGCTCCTGAGACTGAACATTCTAAACTCCCATTGCGGTATTACGGTTTTGGATTCGGATGATAAGTCTCAACAGATCGAGATGAATAAAAGTGCAATCGACTCGATACTGAGGGATATCTGCAAGCTCATATCGACAACTCACGAGGGCATTTCGGAGTCAATTGTTATGGACTGTGGATTTTCAGGTGCTTTTTTACTCCATTGCAAGCGCTCGAAAGAGATCCCGGCATTCAAGCTGATCTGGCAAAACGGTGCCTACCAGATCTATGCAAAAGAACGGGGCGATCTTCGGGAAATCAAACTGGGCACTATTCGTTCGTCGCAATCCGCGATCCTTTTTTGCGAACTATATGAAAGACTGTTGCTCCTGAACACAGAAACGGCATGACTGATTTGTCCGAAGAATGACGATTTACTTCTCTGACCTGGAGCGCCCGTTCTCCATACTGCTGACATCGTTTTCCCGGAGCTTCCCCACACGAACGGCTTCGATGGGGACCCGGGAATTATCAATGGCAGTGGTGCTTGAGGACGGGACGCAGAAAGATTTCAAGTGCGGCAAGAGGGCAGGGCGGCAACCCGGGGCGGCAATTTCTCAGGCCAGGGTTTGAATTCTACAATATATTCTGATTATTTGTTCTCGGGTCTCAGCCAGTTTTGCCCCGTAGTCCGGGTGGTTTCTCAACGCAAGGAATACAAGGCTCTGCTGGTACATTTCATCATGGAGCTTTCTGATCTCTTGTATCCTGTCTAAGTCCGGCATAAATCCCCCCCGAGTGAGAAATTTATAGTCGAAGACCCGGGGGAAATCAAATTTGGTTTGGAGAGTTTTGGGGAGAACCCCTAAACCATTCGGAGCGAAAAATTGCTCGCTTAACTAAATAGTTATGCTTAAAATGCGGCAACACCTTGAGATGAAAGAGAGTTTTGCAAGACCAGATTGAGTAGAAAGATCAAATACCTATGGTATTTGAGCGGGTCCTTTGAAAAGGATAGAAAGCCATAGTTCTTTTTTCCTTCGATTTTCAGCCGAATGCATCAAATCACACCTCATTTCACTGCCAAAGTGAAAATCATCGGATCACCTCAACAGGATTGAATTCGGACACTGCGCGGTGGACGTCTTGAATGATCTTCTCTGATTGCGGCCTCCACTTCATGGGAAAAAGCCGGGCCAGAACTTCAGCGGCTTTCTCAACGGGCTCACCGCTCATCAGGCTGTAATAGGCAGCCTTGATCTTCTTCGCGGCCGGTGCCGATCAGGTAGAGGGTGTTCGCGCCGGAGACGAACTCGGCGACATCGAATCCCTCGTCCGGGCCGGGTGAGGTCGCTGCGGCGACGGCGGGGTCGGCGTACCAGGACAGCGCACGGGTGACGGTCATGCGGATGGAGTCGGCTGTCCTGCCTGGTGTGCGGATCTCCCGGATCGGGCCGAGCCAGCCTTCGGCTGCGGCGGGGTGGGCGGCGAGGATCTGCTCCGGACGGGAGTCGTCGATGCCGTGCGCCCACTGGTAGACGTCGTTCATGGTGCGGCCGTCCAGCGCGGCGGCGTGCAGCAGGCTGGCGAGCACGGCGGAGGCCTTGCCGATCCAGAACGCCATGTCGTGCAGGCCGCGGGATTCGGTGGCGGCGGTGAACGAAGCGGCGCGCTGCAGTGCTACGGCAGGCTGTTCGCAGCCTCGTACCGGATTCCACCGGAACGTCGATGGCAGGCCGCCGATCCCTTCGGGGTTGAACACGTGCAGCACGCCATTCCGGCCGCGCAGCGGGGCGGTGTTGACGTACAGGTCGGTGCGGGTCGTGGTGGTCATGGCCGCGCCTGGGTGGTCGATGATCCGGTCGGCCAGCCAGCCTGACTTGCCGGTGCGCGGAGCCGCGAGGACCAGCGCCTGGTCTTCCATCCCGGCGATGACGCGGCGTCCCAGGTGCGCCCGGCCCAGGCGGACCGCGTAGCAGGTCACGGGCAGCAGCAGCCTGCGCCCACCAGGGCAGCGAGGGCCGGGATCGGCGGCCGATGAGTACCGCTCGAAGCCGGGACCAGCGCACCACCAGCTCGAGGATGTTCGCGTAGCCGGGGCCGGGCCGCAGGTACAGGCGGATCCGCCAGCGGAGGATCCGGACGCGGTGACGGGCCGCTCGGGGGTTGCCGATGATGAGCCGGACTATCACGGCGATGATCAGCAGCACGCCGAGCGCGATCAGCAGTTCGATCCGATGGTGAATCAGGAATTCGGCCGCGTGGCGAATCGGCAGCTGGGCCGGGTGGTGGCGATGCATCAGGCCACCGCCTCCGCGTCGGTCGCGGGCACGGGCCGCGGACCGGCCGGCGGTCGGCTCGCCAGGTATTTGGCTAGCTCGCGGCGGGCGGTACCGGGATGGTAGCCAATCCGGGCTGCGATCTCGCCGGCGAGAGCTGCCGTCTTGGCCCGGTTGCCGTAGCGGGCGTCGCCGCTCTGGCCGGATTGCTCGTACAGGCGGATCAGCGCTGCGCGTTTCGTTTCGCCTGGGGCTAGGTCGTTGATGAGCGAGCGCGTCGTGCTCAGGTCGCTGGGTTTGGGCTTCCGGGTCGGGCTGGGTCGCTGGCATGTGCGGAACTCGGTTCAATGCGGCGGTCCGCTCCGGCGTCACGCTGGTTCTCGCTCGGCGAGGAGCGGCGGGGGCCGATCGGCAATGGCGGCGTCATGGCCCGGGTGCCTGGAGCGACTGGTGCCGCGACCAGCACCCAGCGACGGAACCCGGTCACTGTGCCCCGCGCGTCGAAGATCAGGCGCAGCATCCAGAGCGCCAGTCCGCCGAACGCCCGCCACGCCGAGCCTTCCTGCCCGATCTGTGCAGCCGGGTCGCTGGCTTGCACCCAGCGCCGGACGACGGCGTTTCCTCGGCCTCGTTGCGGCGTCGGGGACTGTCGCGTGATGCGCATCGCCAGACCGTGCGCGACACCGTGGCTCGGTGTGTCGGGCATGACGTTGGGTGGCTGAGTTGTAGCTTTGCGTGTCATCTGTTGCCGGCCGCGGGGGGAGGCGGGGTGGGCGGGTATCGCGCGTTCCCGGTGCGGCTGCCGTCGGGGGTCCGGTACTGGACGGTGCTGGATGCGGGCTGGCGGGTCGCTGAGCCGGCGGACGGGTTCTTGCTGCACATGCGCCTGGGACGGGACCTGGCCGAGTCCAGCACGAAGGCGTATGCGATTTCGCTGGCGCTGTTCCTGGACTGGTGTGAGGGGGCGGGGCTGGCGTGGCCGCAGGCTCCGCGGGCGCTGGGCCGGTTCGTGCACTGGCTGCGGTTTCATGACCCGGCGCGGACCGGGGTGCCGGACTTTTCCCGGCCGGTGCGTGGCGAGCGTCGGGTCAACTGCGTGCTGGCCGCGGTGCGCGAGTTTTTCCGGCACGCGGCCGCGGAGGGCCTGGTGGAGCCGGGCGCGCTGCGGGCGTTGTTCGAGGTGGCCGATGACCGGAGCCTGCCGGCGGAGGCCCGTGGCGAGGGCATGGTCCGGTCGCGGCTGCGGCCCCGGCACCGGCTGCGCGAACCGGAGCGCACCGTCGATGGGCTGGCCCATGAGGAGGTGCTCAGCTTGCTGCGGGCGTGCGGCAACGGCCGGGATCGGTTCATCGTGCTGGCGCTGTGGCGGATGGGGCTGCGCCGGGGGGAGCTGACCGGGCTGCGCGGCGAGGACGTGCATTTCGTGCCGGACGCGGCCCGGCTGGGCTGCGGGGTGAAGGGCCCGCACCTGCACGTGCGCCGCCGGGATAACCCGAATGGGGCCGCGGCCAAGTCGCGGCGGGACCGGGCGGTGCCCGCGGACTGGCTGGTGGTGCAGGCCTACGACCAGTACATGAGCGACCGGGACGCCTGCACCGCCGCCCGGTCGTGCGATTTCTTGCTGGTCAACCTCTACCGCGGGCAGGCCGGGGCGCCGATGCTGCCCGGGGCGGTCAACGACCTGCTGGCGGCGCTGTCGCGCCGGGCCGGGCTGGCCCGGCAGGCCCGCCCGCACCTGGCCCGGCACGCGTTCGCCGCCAACGTGGCCGCCTCGGGCGCCACCCTGGATGAGATCAAGGACCTGCTCGGGCATGCGTCGTTCACGGCCAGCGAGGTCTACCTGCATCCCAGCCCGGGTCGGCTGCGGGAGGCGGTCGCCCGGGTGCCGGTGCCCCGCGGCGGCGTTCACGAGGACCTGCGGTGACCGCGCAGCTTGCGGTCACACCGCGGCCAGCCGGGGCAGCCGGGGATGACCTGGCGGTGCTGCGGGCGGCGCTGCGCCCGGATTTCCTGGCCCGGGCCGGCTGGAGCCGGCCGCGATGATCCTCACGCCGGCGCGCGGCGACCCGCTGCTCGGCCTGAGCGAATGCGCGGTGCCCGGCTGCGGTGCCCGCGCGGCGCGCGTCTCGGCAGGCCTGTGCCAGGTATGCCTGGCTCGGTGGAAGGACAGCGACCTGGGGCGGGAGGAGTTCGTGGCCCGGCCGCGCCTGCGCAGGCCCCGCGGTGACCGGCCCTGCCAGGTGCCGGGGTGCCCGCGCCCGGGCGGGTCGGCGGACAGGCTGTGCCGCACCCATCAGGGCCAGCGGGAACGCCACCGCGGCCTCCCGCTCGGGCAGTGGCTGGCTCGCAGCGACGTGACGCCGCTGCCCTCGTTCGGCATCTGCATCGTGGCGTCGTGCGCGGCAGCAGCGGGCTTCCGGGAAGGGCTGTGCCACGCGCATTACGCGGCGTGGTACCGGCGGCGCCTCAGCCACCCCGGCGCCGCCCTGGCCGTCTGGGCGCGGCACGCCAGCCCGGCCAGCGCCGCCGCGCACACCGTGGTGCTGCGCGGGCTGCCCGACCGGGTCATCGCCGAGCTGCTGGCGGGGGTGCAGCGGCGCACCGACGCGGGGCTGCGGACCCGGCCGGACTCGCTCCGCGGCCTGGTGAATCTGCTGCACGCCCGGCGCGCCGCCAGCGTGCTCGACCTGGCCGCCGTGCCGAGCACCTCCCTGCGCCACCACACCGGGGCGCTGCTGCGGTCGCTGCTGGCCGAGCTGCACTGCGCGCTGTCGGACCCGGGCCGCGAACAGGCCAAAGACGTGTGGCAGCTGGCGGTGCTCGGGCTTCCCGGCACGCTGGACTTCACCGCCCTCACCCAGCGGTGGCTGCGCGAGACCGCCAAGCGCTGGGCCGCGGAAGACCTGCCGCTGCGCCGCGGCCAGCGAGCCGCCTCGACGGCCCGGGACACCATCAACGCCCTGGCCGCGCTGTCGGAGTGCCTGCGCCACTCCCGCGACGACCGCGGCGACGATCCCGCCATGCTGGGCCGGGACGGCATCGTCGCGTTCACCAACCGGCTGGCGCATCAGCAGCGCACCGGGCAGATGACCTTCCGTACCCGGCTGCGCCTGACCCGCCGGGTGTTCCGGTTCCTGGCCGACGTGCACGTGCTGGGCATGACCGGGCCCGGCCAGCCCGCCGCCGGGCTGCCGGCGGCGTTCGCGCTGCGCCGCGACGACATCCCCAAAGACCCCGGCCGGGAGACCCGCCCGCGCAGCCTGCCGCCGGCCGTGCTGCAGGCCATCGCGGCGAACCTGCGCATATTCGAGAAGCGGTGCGGGGTGTCCGAGCGGCGGATCACCGAACTGCTCATCGACACCGGCCGGCGGCCCGATGAGATCTGCGCCCTGGCGTGGGACTGCCTGGAGCGCGACGGCTCCGGCAACCCGGTGCTGATCTATACCGACGCCAAAAACAACCGGCCCGGCCTGCGGCTGCCGGTCAGCGGAGCCACCGCCGCGGTCATCACCGCGCAGAAGGGTTACGTTCGCGGCCGCTTCCCGGACACCCCCGCGGGTGACCTGGTGCTGTTTCCCCGCGACAAGGGCAACCGGGACGGCACTAAGCCCATCCTCGGCAGCACCTACGGCCACGCCCACCGGATCTTCGCCGACGCCATCGCGCACCTGCTGACCGACGCCGACGGCCAGCAGGTCGACCCGGGCCTGGCGGTGCCCTATGCCTACCGGCACAGCTACGCCCAGCGGCACGCCGACGCCGGGGTGGCGCCCGATGTGCTGCGCGAGCTGATGGGTCATCGGTCCATGCACACCACGGCCGGCGACTACCGGATCACCGAAACCAGGATCCGGGCCGCGATCGACCGGGTCGCCCGCCACCAGTTCGACGCCGCCGGGCGGCGAGTCTTCCATGACATCACCGGCCTGCTCGCCGACGAGCACGCCCGGATGCGGATCGGGCAGGTCGCGGTCCCGTTCGGGATGTGCACCGAGCCATCCAACGTCAAAGCCGGCGGTGGCGCCTGCCCCTACAAATATGTCTGCACCGGCTGCGGGCATTTTCGCAGCGACCCGTCCTACCTGCCCGAGCTGAAGTCCTACCTGCAGCAGCTGCTGGCCGACGCCGAACGCCTGCACGCCGCCGCCGATCTGCAGCCCTGGGCACGCGCGCACGCCGCCCCGCCCGGCGAGCAGATCAGCCAGGTCCGGGAGCTGATCCGCCGGATCGAAACCGACCTGGACACCCTCAGCGACGCCGACCGGGCCCGCATCGAAAACGCTGTCGCCACCATCCGCGCCACCCGCCAGAACGTCATGCTCGGCATGCCCCGCGTCCGGCCCGCCACCAGCGGATGAGCAGCCGGTGACCGCCAGCCAGGCACTGGCCGAAGCCCGCCGCCGCGACGTGGACCACCGCCGCCAGCGGGTCCGCCAGGCCCTCGCCGAGATGCGCGCCCAGGCTGACCAGATCACCATCTCCTCGGTCG
This sequence comes from uncultured Actinomycetes bacterium, assembly GCA_963774825.1. Lineage (GTDB taxonomy): Bacteria > Actinomycetota > Actinomycetes > Streptosporangiales > Streptosporangiaceae > DATBGO01. The sequence continues at coordinate 30,971 of CAVZGW010000008.1, forward strand.
CCGCCCGCGCCCGGGTGCACCGGTCCTTCATCCACCGCCACCACGACCTGCGCGCCGCCGTCATCGCCGCCGCCGAAGACCCACCCGCCAGCAGCCCCGCCCGGGCCGCCACCGTCAGCCGCCGCTCGCTGCTGGCCGACAACGCCAATCTGCGCGAACGCAACCGGCGTCTCGAACACCACGCCCACGCACTCGAGCAGCGCCTGTCCGAACTGCTCGGCACCCAGATCAGCCAGCGCACCGGGCTCGGCCCGCCCGCCGACCTCACCGCCCTTCGCGAGCAGGCCGACACCCTCCGCCAGCAGGCCCTCGACCTGCGCAGAACCCTGGAAGAACGCGAGGAGGAACTCGCCGCCGCCCGGGAAGCCAACCGGCGGATGATGGCCGAACTCAACCACCACCGCTGAAACCACCGGCCAGCCGTAGCCCAGCACCAGTGCCCGTGCCCGACACCTGTCGCGCACCAAACAGAGCCACAAAACACCTGCTGGCCAGCAGAAACACGAACCCTCAAGATCACGAGCCCGAGAGAAACGCCGATGAGCCGGTCGGACGCCAGCGCGTACAGGACGCTGGGCAGAACCCATACCGTGATCGACCGCGGCGAGGCGAGGTTCGCGGCGAGGAGGTTCATGGTGAGCGAGCCGAGCGCACAGGCCACGTTCAGCACCCGTTCAACGGTCCCGCGCCTGCCGTGCCGCGCCAGCGAGAGTGCGAGCAACGCGAAGATGACCGCGCCGGTGTCGAGTCCGAGAGCCTCCAGGACCGACGGAACGCGGGCGCGTTTGGCGTGGTCGACGAAGGCGTACTGAGCGCGGAAGCTCACGTATCCCTGAGCGGCGGCGAGCAGCAACAGCAGGCAGGACGCCGCGGCGAGCAGGACGCCACCCTGGACTCGGGCGGGCGGCCGGCGTTGCCCGCCGGCTGATTGCCGCACGGCCTCGGCTGTCGGCCGCCGGTTTCAGATGATGATTGCGGGCCCGTTCCCGGTAGCGATCCCGTGGTCTGCCTGCTCACGGCTGCGGCGGCGTGTGGAAGAGCCTGCGCCTGGCCCGGCAGTTGGGCAGCGCCGTTCGGCGGGGCGGTCATGGCAGGTTCTGTCCGGCATGCGGGCGACTGTCGAGGCTGGCGCGAATCTTCTTCAGTGCTGCGCGAGTGACCTCGTCGGAGACATGCGCGCACGCCTTCGTTGTCATAGTGATCTTTGCGCGTCCTAGGATCCGGACCGCCATCTCGGGGCGAACGTCGAGGGCTGCGAGGACCAGGCGCAGGTGCGGCGGGTGTCGCGTACCGGGATGCGCGGGACTCCCGCCTTGGCGCAGCGGGCGTCGAAACAGCGGTCGAAATTGCGCGGCTCGATCGGGGTACCCCGCCAGGTGGTGAACACCAGGTCGCTGTCCTGCCATCGGGCGCCTGCTTGCTCGCGGGCGGCGTTCTGCTTGCCGGCCCGCAGCCGGAGCGCGGCCGAGCACAGGTCCGGCATCGGCAGCACACGGTCGGCATCGCGGCCCTCAGTCGCGTCCCGCTTCTTGTGGATCAGCTGCTTGCCGACGCGCCGGAGCTGCCAGGTGACGACGAGTTCCTCCCTGGCCAGGTCCGTGCTGGACCAGGTCAGCCCCAGGACCTCGGCTTTGCTGAGCGCGCTGACCAGGACCAGGATGTAGGCGGCGAAGAAAGGGTCGCCGTCGGCGCCGGCCGATGCCAGGAAGCGGCTCGCCGCGGCAGCGCTCCACGCCGGGCCTGGGGGGCGGCACCGGCGCGGGCTCCGCACGGTGGCGTACGCCGCGACATTCCTTGGCACGAGCCCGTCGGTGGTGGCGTGGCTGAGCGCGGAGCGGAGTGTGTCGCGGGCGGCCTGGACTGTCCGGCGTCCTGGGTACTGGTGGCAGCACGCTCCGATGGCGCAGGTCTTTCCACCCTCGCCACGGACGGAGCTGCAGCACGTCGCCTTCCGCACCGCAACGGTTGAGCCCGGTATGGTTGAGGTGGCGCCGGAACCGGTGCGGGTACCAGCCGCACACCCATCCCGTCAGCCGTCGCGCCGCTTGACCATCTGCCAGATGGCGTGGACACCGAAGAGACCTGCGCATCGTCGCTACAGCAGCCCGGCAGTCCCTCCTCGGCGCTGGGCTCGCGGCCTGGCTTGCCATAGATGTGGTGAAGTAAATGTGTCGAACCTGTGTGCGATTGACTCATCTGGGGCATCACTCATGCCCGCCTCCGGGTCTCGACCCGTCAGGAGGACGCGAATGAATCTGAGGGCGACGCACCACGGCTACGCGTACCAGGACCTCATCACCGGCATCGCTCTCGTCGACCTGATGCTCGGCACCGCCAAAACCATCACGGTCGATACCAAAGGATTCACGGGCGACCCGTTCGATGACTTGACCATCGCCTACCGGACCGGTCGACGGCTCCGAATCCAGATCAAGCACACCAGCAAGGACCGCGAGCTTTCGAAGGACAGTTTCTCCGCAGACGCGAGAAGCCTCCGGCTCGACCTATTGTTCAGTGCTCTCCTATCTGACCTGCACCAGCACCCCGGTTCGATGTACCGGGTCCTGGTCCGAGATGGCAGTCCCGATAACGGCCTCGCTGCGGTGCTCAAGCCCGTCGACCCGGCCCATGATCCTGGCGACCCTCTACCCGGCGTCACCACTCGCAGGTTCAAGTTCGATCCGCAGGCCCTCCGAGAGGCAGATCCCTGGAGGAAGCTCGTCGCCGGACTCGCCGACATGCAGGTGCGGACTGCTTGCGAGCATCTCACGGTCGACACCAACGCCCCGGCGTCATCGCTCGACTTCACGAGCCCGGGTCCGGCCGAGCGCGCACTCCTGCGTCGCGTCAGCGAAGAGCTCGGCGCCGGCCGCATCCCTAACGTCCACATCGCACCCGAACATGCAGCGCTCGCCCTCGCGCACGCAGCCACGGGTGCCCGTGCCCTTGACGGGAACGTCGCCCGGGAAAGCGTCTCACCCCAGGTCGGACTCACCACCGACTTCGGTGCTGTCGCCGAAGGACACCCCATCGAAGCGGCCGTCGCCGTGCCCCGCGTCGGTGCCGCCGCCGAAGTGCGCAAGCACGTCGACGCCGTCGCGCCCGCTGGTGGCCGCGTTGTCGTCGCCGGCGAACCCGGGATCGGGAAGTCCTGGCTGTGTGAAGAACTCGCCGACACCTACCGGAATGCAGGCTGGATTGTTGCCCGCCACCACTGCTGCCTCGGAGCCACCGACATCAACCGTGGCGAACGCGTCCTTACCGGCGTCGTCGTCGGAAGTCTCCTGCGCCAGCTTGAACAGATCGTGCCCGAAGCGACCATCGACCTGCGGCCGAGGTTCGCGGCCACCTCGGAAGCGCTTGCCGCCGCGGTCCGGGCCTGCCGCGACAGGCACGCCCAGCGCAACGTGCTCCTCATCATCGACGGCCTGGACCATGTCGACCGAGTGCTGGGCCGGCGCACAAACCAGCAGAAGGACCCCTCCTGTCTGCTGGTTGACGAGCTTGCCGCCATCGACCTCCCGCCCGGTGCCTGCATGCTGATCGCCAGCCAGCCGGGCCCACACCTCGATAAAGCTGCCCCGGCGACGGGCGCGCCGATACAGATGGCCCGCATGTCGTGGGATGAAGTGCGCATCCTGGCGCAGAAGCACGGGCTATTCAGCGCGGCGGGCGAGGCGCTCGATGCCGACGATGAGCGTGCCGTCGTCGACCTTGTCCACGGCCGCTCTGGCGGCAACGCGCTCTATGCCACCTATTTGTGCCGGTACGCGGCGCGTATCTCGCCGCTGGACGCCGACGACACGGCTCCAGTCACCGTCAGCGACATCGTTCGCAGACTCGGCCTCGTCCCCGACACGGCCACCGACGTCGACGCTTACTACGCGTACCTGCTCGGCGCGATGACCGCCGACCAGCAGTTCGCCATCGGCATCCTCGCCCTATGCGACTTCGCCGTGTCCGCGGACGAGCTCGGCGAAATGCTGCCCCAGGTGAAGCCGCTCCTGTCGCCCGCGCTTATAACACTCGCGCCGGTGCTGAACTCGCAACCCGCCCTCGGCGGCCTGCGCATCCATCACGAAAGCTTCAGCCGGCACATCCTTCGCGACAAGGACGAGCAGTGGGTCGCATCTATCCGCGAGAGCGCAGTCGCGTGGCTGGCAGCCCGCGGCTTCTTCACCGACGCGCGGGCGTTCCGGCATCTACCGGACCTTCTCGCTCAGCTGGACCGCTATGACGAGCTGACGGACCTCATCCGGCCGGGGTTCGTGGCTGAAGGCATTCGCGCGTTCCAGCCGCCAGAGGCGCTCCTGCGGGTGGTCGGGGTCGTGGCCCGCGAAAGTGAAACTCGGCTCGACTGGCCGGCCCTCATCAGGTGCGTCGAGACCCGCAAGGCGATCGACACCTACGAGACCGAATCGCTGACCGACTCGATCATCCAGTACGCGGACGTCGTGGTGTCCATCCTCGGCGCCGACGTCGTCGCTGAGCGGCTCATGTATGAAGGACGGCCCACCTTCCCATCACGATGGGGGCTGCGCATCTGCCAGGCCGTTGACCGGGCCGGCGCAGCGGCCCCGTGGAAGGCGTACATCGAAGCCCGGGACTTCGAAGCTGAGCGCGAACGCTCTACTTACAGCTCAGACCGCGACGGCACCCTCCACCTCGCCATCCAACTCGGAGCGCTCAGGCTGCGCAGCCAGCGCGGCGACATCCCGCCGGACATGGCCGAACAGGTCGCCGAAAACCTCGAACAGGACCACGACGCTTCCCTGGGCGACCTCGTCGGAGTGTTTACCGCCGGCCTCCCAGCCGGCCTCATGCCGGCCGTCGCCGCAGCAATGACCGACCCAGGCAAGGCGGCACAGGTGTACCTGGCGCTCGCCGACCTTGCAGCCGCCGGGACACCCGGACTGCCGGACCGGACCGAACTCGCCCGGGAAGCGTGGATCCGTGCCCCAGCGCTCGACATCACCGGCTACCTGCGCCACGGCGTCCCCGCCAGCGATGTCCTCGCCGGCCTCGGAACCACGGACCTCGAATCAGACCTCCGGGCCGTCACCGACAGGGTGCTCGCGGGATCCACCGCTGACAAAGGCGTCATCCAAGGTTGGCTCGGGCTCCTCACGCTCGCGCACTCAATCGACCGGACTATCCCGATCAGGCTGGCGGGCCGACTCACAGGTGTCGGCTTCTTCCGCGCCTGGATGCGCTACACCGTCGCCACCATCGGCATTGCAGACGACGTCGCCACAGGCCTCATCACACCCGACGCCGCATCCACCGCCGTCCTCGTCGCGCTCGCAGAGCTGGCCGCGGAAGCGAAGCCCTTCACCGGTAGCCCTCGGGCGTGCGACCTGTACTTCATCCTTCCGCTCATCCACGAAACCATCGAGAACTCCCTCACCGTCGTACAGCCCGGCGATCTCGACGCCGTTCTCGGCCACCTCATCGCCATCGGCGACGGCACCACCACGACCACCAATTTCGGGCTGCCCGAGAACGGGCCGCTCGCGACCAACGACCTCCTCGAAATCCTGTCCCGCGTCTCCGACCGCATCGGGGCCGCTGCGATCCTTGCCCTGATGAAGATCATCCGCGAACGCCGCCACGACACCAACACTCAGTACAGCATCACCGCCGGCTTCGAACTCGCGACCGCCCGCATCTGCTGCGCCGCCGGAGCCAAAGGACGAAGCCGACGAATGCTGGAGGCGCGCGTGCCTGCTGCTCGCCAGCTACGGCGGACACAAAGACCCGACCATCTCCGAAATCATCGACAGCATCGAGGACCTCGCCGCCGTCGACATCGATGCCGCACGCGCATGCCTCGCGAAGCTCGCCGACCTCACCTACCTGGTTCGCCAGCACACCGACGGACGCGACACCTCGCACTTCGTGAACTCGGTGGTGGGAAAAGGCCGCAACCATCGACCCGACCGCAGCAGCCATCGACGGCGCCGACACCCTCCTAGCAGAGCTCGGGTTCGAAGATGCCCGAGTCCACACCGCACACACGCACCTCCTGGAGAACCAGGTCACGACCGCCGACCCTGTCGTTCTTGCGGCGCTCCGACTGACTGTCGGGACTGACTGGCGCCGCCCGAGCACCGACCTGGAGCTGCTTACCCGCCTCCACGGTGAGGCCGGCGCCAGTCCTCAGACCGACGCGGTGCTCGCCATCGTGGCGAACAACATCGCAGCGTCCTACGACGACCAGGCGATGATGTACTCCCGCGAGCAGCCCACGTCGGTGGTGACACCCGAACTGGTCGGCGCAGTCGTTCGGCTCGGCGGCGCGGAGTTCAGCGTTCGGACGCCGCGGGTCGAAAAGGAACAGGGCCGTTCTTGGGACTCCGACCCCAAGGACGACCCGACCGAGACTCTGCGGCGTCTCGTCAACGACCAGCGCCCGGTCATCCCCGAAGGCCGGGCGGGTGCGGTGGCCGCGGCACGCGACTACGAGCTCAAGCAGTACCGCGACGACGCCGATGCACCTCGGTGGGACATCGACGCGCTCGCCAACGCCATCGGGTGGCGCATCATCGAAGCCACCAGCAACGATAGCGCGCAGGCCGGCATCCAACTCATCGACGAGGTCGCCCGCGAAGTGTCCTCGTACTCCAGCAACAACGAAATGTTCGCCGTCATTGGTGAGGGTCTCGCCGTTCGCTGCGACGGCGCTTCTGACGCCCTGAAGACGGTCGCGAGCCACTGCCTGACCCTCGCCTACACTCGCATCCGCGGCGGGGGAGGGGGCGCACGTTCGCCGGCAGGGGACGTGCTCACCTATGGGCCGCAGCGTACGACCTCGACCCCGCGACCGCGGAACGGACCCTCGCGGCAGCGGTGGCCGGGGCCGTCGAAGCTGACGCACGGCTCACCTACGGCGTCACGCAGGCTGTTGTTGCGGCGTTCGCCGCGAGGCCGACCGGCACCCCTGGCGGAACCGCGATCGGCTGCTGGGAGGCTGCCTACCCTGTCATCCAGCATCGGCTCCCGGGGACGGCTGAACGTCACGGCCACACGTACCGGCCCACCGCCAGCCCCGACGCCCAGGAGTCCCTGGACATCGCCTTGGCGACGCTCGCGATCGCGACGATAGCTCAGCCGATGCGAGCCGACCTGCGTCAGACGCTCGTCGCCACCACGCTGTTGGTGACGTGCCGACCCGCCATCGGCCAGGCAGCGCTCGCTCACGTGCTGGAGGCGGGCTGGATGCGGGCCGCGCCACATGGCTTCTCGACATCCTCCGCGTATGCCTCCCGGCCGGTGAGCTGACCGAGGCGATGGCGGCGGAGCTCACCCACCTCGCCGGAACGGACTGGCTGTCGGTGCGCGTGCTCGCCGCCCGAATCCTGGACGCGCATGGACGGCCGGTTCCGCACCCGCCGGCGACCGAACCCGCGCGGGAGGTTCGTGCCGCATTCCACGAATTGTTGAAAGAGTACGAATGACCCGGGGAACTCCCGAGGAGCGGGCTGAAGGGCTCGTGAACATGTTCCTCGACGACCGCCTTCAAGACGCGAATGAGCCCCCGGGACTGCGTAAAGCGGTCATCGACCGGATCACTGGGCGGGCCAACGACATCGGGCAACGGGGCGGGCAGCAGATCGGCCAGCTCCGGTCACCGTCCAGTCGGCGCATCCCCGACGCGTACCTTGCGGACGAGGAAGTCATCGAGAACGAGCTTCAGACAGCGGCTGCCGGCATCCGGACCGCGCGGGCGCTCGAAGGAGTTCCGTCAGATCCGCGCAAGTTTGAACACGACCTCGCGCAACGCCTAGCTGCGAACGCACGGTGGTCGCTGCGGGGTGAAGCATCCCGAGTTCCGCGGCCCTCGACACGAGCCAGTGTGCTTGACTGGTCGCTGGCGCCCATCCCGTGGGTGGAGAACGAAACCGGATGGCCGCCCGCCGGCGCCGTCGCCCTCGACAGGGTCCGACAGCTCACCGGGGCAGAAGGCGAACCGCCGCACGTTGCTGAGGAGCCGTACGCGGGGTGGGTGCAGCTCGGGATGTTCGAACGCCAACGGACACTCGCCACCCGCTACCCCGCTATCCCGGCCCGGCAGATACTCATCGCAACTGGACTCGAAGCTTGCGACGGACCGCCCCCTGTGGATAGCTTGCCTCTCTCCAGCGGCCCGCCCAACGCGTGGGCCGAGGCTCACGACCACCTCGTGGCAGGCCTCGACGCCGAACAGGCCCGAACCACCCTGGAAACGACCCGAGGCCCGCTCGCCGCGATCATCGACTACGAACTCCAGCCAGGTGCCCCCGCCCGAGACCGCGGGACCGGGCTGCAGCCGTTCGCACTCGTCCCCAGGCTCGAAGTCATCGCCCTCCTCGCACTACGCCCAGAAACACCAGCACTACGACACGTCCTCATCGACGACAACGGCCCAGCGCTCGTCGGCCGACTGTGGCGCGGCTTCCTCATCCATGACGGCAATTACAGCCCGCTCGAACCAGCCATCCACGGTTCAGACCTGCTCCTTCGCCCTGATCTGTACGAGATTCTCGAAAGCACCGTGGGCAAGGACCGACTGTCCCTTGGCGTTACCGTTAGCCACTCCGAGTACCAGCCTTCACCCGACGAGCCGGAAAATGGCGACTAGGAGTGCACTCAATCTAGTTGCCTATCGATCCGACGCTTACGCTGACAGCATTAGGCTGCCTGGACTCTCGGCCGTGGTCATAGGGTAGGGCGAGATCCTAGCTAAGGCGCGAGACGACTTTGACGAGTGGCCCGTCATGTTAAGGGTGGCGATGATTGGCCCAGCACATCGCGGCCCGTGCCCGGCACCTAGTCGGACGGCTAGCGCAGCATGTCGCAACTGAAATCGGGCTAAACGCGCTTCAGGGCAACAGATCGAACAGTCATGCAGCAAAATCGGGTCGCCGTCCAGCCAGAGGCAGGCGCGCATAACGGCGGATCTCGTGCGAGTGGCAGAAGGCAGCTGGTTACTCGCCGAGAGACGGCAGCGGGCCTCGGCCTTGGAGGCTGGTTTGGCGGGTAGAGCCGGACGACCCGGTGATGCGGCCGACTACGGCTATCGGTTGGATGGTGTTGAGGCGCTGTTCCGATTCAGGCTGCCAGGAATGGATTTCCCCCGGAAGACCTGTCTCCACTCATGCGATCAAGCCGATCTCCTTCAAGAACCTGCTCGGCCCACCAAAATTAAAGTCGCCGCTTGGCCATAGGGTGAACCCTGAGAAGAAGATCTTCACCTCATCCCGGGCCCGGGTCATGGAAACGTAGAATTTGCGCCGTTCTTCTTGGAGTTGCTCCAGGTCGTTCTTAGCACCAAAGTGAGGGACGGCGTTCTCTTCCATGCCAAGTATCAGCACCATGTCGAACTCCAGGCCCTTGCTGGAGGTCATGGTAGTAACTTCGACGCGGTCGGTCCTGAGTGCTCGTTCCGCCAAGCCGTGGACGGTGAGCTGTGCCAGTGCCCCTCTGGTAAACGCTTGCTGCATCTGAGTTATCTCGCCTGCGTCATCGGCAAGAGCCGGAGCGGCAAGCGCGCGCCTCATGCCTAGGTCGAGCAGGTCTCCGAGCAACTGGCGGGCTGGAGCGGTTCCCTTGTCAGCATAACCGAGGAGCAGTGCCGTCAGCGCCGTATCGGCCTGACGCTCCCACCGTGGACCAAGCAGCGAGCGCCACTGACCGAGCAGCGTTGACAGCCGGTAGTTACTGACTTCGTGTCCGTGTACTGCCCACGCGGCACAACCTTCGACGAACGAGGTCGCCTGGGTGAACCGGTATTCGGCTCCGCGGACAGAAGCGGGCAGGCCGCGCCGGCGGAACATATCTGCAAGTTGTTGGCACTGCTCGTTCGTCGGGCAGATAGCGACGATTTCGTGCAGGGGAACACCGCAGGCCTGAGCTTGGCGTGCTACGTCGGCGGCAGCTTGGCATTGCTGCTCAAAGCCCTCTGGGCAGTGCATAGCTTTCACGCTGCCGCCGTCCCGTTGACCGCGGACCTCGCGGTGGCCGGGGAGCATCCGGTTGGCGATGCGGATGATCTCCGCGGCGCAGCGGTAGTTGTGATCAAGCTGGACGGGGGTAACGCCAGTCCGGTTGGCGAGTTCGATGAGCAGTTCCGGACGGCTGCCGGTGAATCCAAACACGGCTTGGTCCGGGTCGCCGACCGCGAACAGTTCGGCGTTCACCGCGTAATCGAAGCACAAGGCCCGGACGAGGCGGTCGAGGCCGGGCGCAAGGTCCTGATACTCGTCGATGTAGAGGTACGGGTACTCAGCGGTGAGGGCTCGGCGGATGATCTGATGCTGCTCGACAAAATGGACGGCAGCCGTCACGACATCATCGAAGTCGATGAGCCCTTGGCTGCGGAGCAGAGCCTCGTAGCGGCGGGCGGCTTCTCGTATCCGGTCTCCGAACCTCGCCCATTCGGTATCGTCAGCGAGGCGCCGACGATTGATCTCAATCGTCGATCGCACGAACCGCTGCTCGTTACGTGCGAAGACTCCGCTGATCGCCTGGTTGAATGCCGCGTTCTGCTGCTGTTTGCTCGCGATACGCAGGTCGGCTAGCTCGGGGCGTCCGGCGATACGCGCGAACGGCAAGACGATGCGGCGCAACGCGAAGCTGTGCACAGTCCCGACGAACAAAGTGGATCTGGGCTCGACACCCAGGTCTTGGAGGCGGCGCCGCAGTTCATCGGTCGCGGGATTGGTCAGCGTGATGCAGGCTGCGCCGTGCGGTCGCGGGATCTTGGTTAGCAAATCAGAGGCAAAGCGGGTCGTGAGCAGCTTGGTCTTGCCGCTGCCTGGCGCTGCGAGTACTACACAGTGTCCTTGTACCTGGAACGCTTTCCACTGCCTCGTGTTCTGGCGAATAGCGGCTATGGACTCAGTCAGGTTGCTCATCATGTGCCAGGTAGTCGAGCCAGCAGCGATGTAGGTCGGCGGCTGCAGGGCCTGAAGCGACAAACGCTGGGCGAAGCGGCCCTTGCCGCCCGCGTTCTCGATCTCCCTTATGAGATCCTCGTATGCTGGGGCGGCGCCGTTCCAGGCATCGACCCTTGACTTCATCTGGTTACTGCCGAGTTCGATGAGCGTGTCGAAACAGGCCGCGATGTTGGATGCGTCGGCGCACAACAGGTCGTACTCGAACGTCGAGTCGCCGATGAAGATGCCATGATCTTCGGGAGGTCCGGTCAGCCCTAGTCGGTCCATGACGCGCTGAGCCCGCTTTTGTCCGTCTGAGACGCCGTCCTCATCGGCCTTATCGCAGTCAGTTGTCACCGCCCACGGGATCTCCAGCGCGTCGCAGAAGCGGGCGTATGAGTCGAAGTGCGTGCCGTGGATGGCGCAGACGCTGACACCGAGCTTGTCGAGGTCGAGCCCACGGGTTTTCGCGAGTACGGGGATGAGCACTTGTTCGGCGTAACCCTCGACCAGAAGGACGCGGCGGGCGAAGACGAGTTCCGCGCGCGTCGCATCGAGGTACCGGGCGATGTCGTCCCATTCCGTATAGCTGAGGCTAGCTCGGTGGGCGGCTGCGGCCTTGGTCTCGCCGTTGACGGTACGCAGGACAACCAGGCTTTTCGGTGATGCGACGCTGGCGATATGCGGGGACTGGGTCGTGACGATCGTCGTACGCGCTGTCGACTGGGTGTCGAGCAGCTGCCTGAAGATGAGTCGCTGGAGATGCGGGTGAAGATGTGCCTCGGGCTCCTCGATCGCCATGACCACATGCGCGATATCTGCTCCTGCTAGCCGCTGGTCGAGACCCAACTGAAGGAGGGCCAGGTAGAGGACGTTAAGGGTACCCAGGCTGGAGCTACCCAGGGTGCGGCGTGCGGGGCCGTCGACGTAGAGTCGCATGTTGCGGATAGCTCGGAGTGGGTCATCGGGCGCCACGGCCAGTTCGGTCTCTAGCGCCTGGTTCGCGCCGATCATGTCGAGGAGGCGCGTGCTGATGTTGCCGCCGAGCTCCTGGATGACCTCAAGATCATTGAGCTTCGTGTTGGCATCCTGCATAGCCTGCCGGACACCGGCCAGTTCCTCGTCCGGTACCGCGGCGGCCGCTGCTTCGAGCAATCTGCGGAGCGGTGAGCGGCGCCAGTTGCTGATGTCCTGTTCGACGTTGCGCAGGGCATGGAGGAAAACGACGTAGAGATAGCCGCGCAGATCGCTTGGTATGGGCAGGTCTTCGTTGTCCCCGCCGAAGATGCGGCCCCGGTACTTTGGCGTGCCGCTGGATGGCTCTTCATCGTCAACAGGGGCGAACCGATAGGTCAGGCGTGCTCGCGGCGGTTCCTCGGTGACGAGTGCATCGCAGAGCGCGGTAAGGGTTGCAGGCTCGTCGACAAAGTCGATGATGTCTACGGATACCTCGATGACCTCACGGGCCGCCATCGGGTCCCAGTCGTTGGTGCCGTCTGACAACCCGTCCCAGAAATCGTCCCGGCTGAGCTGCCTGTCTGCGCCGGAGAGAGTCGGGTCGAGCACCAGCCGTACTGCGTGAACGAGGTTGCTCTTGCCCGATCGGTTCTCGCCGACGAGCACAGTGCCGGGTAGCAGGTGCAGGTCGATGTTGCCAAGATTGCGGAAATTACGAACCGCTATATGGTCAATAATCACGATGTCCCCATTGAACACTGACAGGCTATCTTGCGTGCGGTTCTGCAGACTGTCCGGATGGTTTGCGGAGCGCTCCCGGCTTCTACGCTCCGGGGGAATGCCACTGGTGCTTTCCCAATGAAGAAGCGTAGCGCTCCACCCGATACCGGGATGTGCGATTGACGCCATAAGCATCGATCGGTCGGGTGAGAGTTTTAGATCCAAAACGTTTCAAGCCAGATGGTTTCGTGAAGCGTCCAAGCCCCAGCACGACACCTGTGTCGGCTGCGCTGCCGAAGGATTGAGACGCAGGGCCATCCTCGGGAGGTGGCCTAACTGTCGCCGGGAACCTCGAAGTAGCGCGGCCAGCCCATTATCGAGGGCACCTTCGCGTCCAACGGCTGCCGTGGGTTGATCGTGATCCCTGTGCTGACGGCGATATCAATCATCTCCTGCCAAGTGCCCGTGCCCACCGCCTCGGCGGCGCACTGGCCGCATGATCCCCGATCCGAGGAGCACTGGCCAGCGATGACATTCCGGGCGTGCGTAACCGCGTCGGCAGGAAAGTCTGCTCGTACGAGGTACCACGTTCCCTGCCGTTCTTCTTCGGCCAGGCCAGCTGCAACATCGGGACTGCGCGGCAGGTAAAGGCGGCCAGTATGACGCTGGAATAGGAACAGCCGATCCAGAACCTCTACCTCGTCATTTGTCGGCCGCTCCTCGTGCAGCCAGGCAGAGGCATCCTCCCACGTTCCAGGTCCCCAGAGCAGGTCGCACGGATAGGTGGTCGTCTCGTACAAGGCATCCAGGCGACGCAGCCCGGCGTCATGGAGCACTGCCCGCACCAGAACGTAGGTCCATCCCGAGAATTGCGGGTCTGGCATATAGCTGCTGGCCAGGCCGCTCATCACCGAACCGCCGGGGCTCCATGCGACCACCTGGATCTCGCGCTGGATCGGTGCGGGATATAGACGGCCGCCGGGCGTAGCCGAACCCCAGAGATGATTGATGATCTCAGCGGCGTCGCTGATGGTGAGTGCCGAGTCCACCGGCGTGACAAGGTGTCCGCCGGATCCGTGCGCCACGAAGTCTCTGAGTCTCTTCAGCGCGGGCTCCCGCCAGCGGTTACGCTGCCCGCGGAGCAAACCCTCGCCGCGCGCCCACCGTAGCAGCGAGTCCAGCATGCCGTCGAAGTAGATCAGTTCGCCAGTACTGCGCAGCCGCAGCCGCCATCGCTCTGGTTTGCGGAGTCGGCTCTCCTTGTGGATCTCGCGGTACAGGGCGTCGAACGATGCTGCAGTCACCTCGTGCACCATGCCGCGAGCGTCCTTAAACGGCACAACGCCCTCGTGGAATTCTACGAACCGGTCACGCAGCGCTTGCTCGATGACCAGATGCGCTAGGTCGTCGGCGACGGTGAAGATGTCATAGGACAGCACTCCGTAGGCGTGCAGCGAACGCAGCCGCCCGAAGGCGGTCCGCGTGCCCTCAGCGACCGCTGGGACTAGTTCGGCATGGCTGATGACTTCCTGCTGGTACACCGCCGCATCCTCAGGGCGTAGCTTGCCGCCGGTCGCGAGGCCAAGCGGAGCGAATCGCGGCGTGCGCTCGTCGACGCGACGGAGCTCCTCCAGCGACCTGATCTCCATGTGCCTTCCTCCGAGTTGCAGGGCGAGCGCTCTGGCCTCGCTCATGTCCATGGTTAGGAAGCGCCCTCGACTCAGCAGGCCGATTTGGCCAGCAGCAGGGTGGAGGCCAGGTGCCAAGACGATTCACGAAGTTCGTTCAGGTACGCACGATGTCACCCGGTCCCGCTCGATCCGGGTGACATCTGCGTGACAAACGATCTTCGTCAGTGTCGGCAGCAGTCCTTAATGTTGCTCTGACCTGCGGTTATGGGTGGAGCTGAGGGGATTTGAACCCCTGACCCCCTCGATGCGAACGAGGTGCGCTACCGGACTGCGCTACAGCCCCAGGACCGGCAGTCAGCGTAGCAAATTAACGCCCCCGGCGTCGCGGCGGTCAGTCGCCCACAGCCCGTATGGCGGTGTCGGCGTACTGATCGTAGAGCTGGTCGGTAACCCGGGCCGAGATATCGATGATCTCCGCGGTGGGCTCCGCTGTGAGCTGGGGCTGGCTGGCTTCCCAGGCTCGGCGGGCGCGCGCCCGTGCCGCGTCGGCCCGGGCGGCCTGTGCTGCATCGGCCTGGGCCGCCTGTGCCGCATCGGCCTCGGCCGCCTGTTCCGCTGCCCGCCAGTGCTCCTGTTCCGCATCGGCAACCGCAGCCTCACGCAGGAGCAGGAGATACATGCCGAGCATGCCGATTGGCGGCACCAGTATCCACGAAGGCGCGAGCTTGGCGCCCGTACAGGCCAGCGCTGTGATCATGAGCGTGACCAGCATGGTCAGCAATCGGCGCCGGGCCTGCAGGATGTGAGACCGACCGGGGGCGGGATGCTCCTGGTGTTCCGGATACTCGGTATGAACACTGCGCCGCTGGGCGACGCGGTGCCACGCGATGCCCTGCTCGGCGGTCGGCGGCAACTGTATCGCGGCAGCTGCCCGCTCGTCCCAGGCATCGGCGGCCTCGTTCCCCAGGTGGGGAACTGGGTCGGCGACCGGGTCGGGAACCAGGCCGACAGCGGAGCGGCGTGCCTGGGCCGAATATGGGCTGCCGGTAAGGTCATCTTGCGTCCGCTGGGCGCGATGCGGCTTGTGGATCAACCGCGGAACGAGCACGCAGGCCCAGATGGCGATGATCGCGAGATAGAGGATTGCGCTGCTCAAGGGGCCACCCCGCGATCACGCGAGGGCCGGGTAGGCAGCATGAATCGCTGCGGGCCGGCTGGGGCGGCGAGCGTCCTCACGTCACGCACCGTAAGGCCCCCGGTCCGCGTTGACGAGCATTCGGCCCGGTGTGTCGCGAGATCACTCATCTGAAGCCGTCTCGGGCGGCCCGAATGCGGCGGCTAAACTGACCCCGATTACGTTATAGCTTGTTTTTGTGAGCAGCTCATCATTCTCCCGTGACGAGATCCGTGCGGCCGCCGAGACGCACCGGGAGCTCGGGCCCGACTACCAGGAAGCGGTCATCGAGTCCTTCCTCGACAAGGTCGGTAGGGAGATCGACGCCCGAGTTGATGCGCGGCTCGGGCAGGGTGTACGGGCAAGGCCGGCCGCAGCGCCCAAGCATCCGCAGAGCTTGGCGCTCGCGATCGTCTCGATGGTGCTGGGCATCCCGCTCACCGCGATCGTGCTGGCGGTGGGGTCAAGGCCAGCGGGAATCGCGGGCCTGCTAATCGTCTGGGTCGCGATTGTGGCGATCAATTTCACCTACTCGCTCAGGTTCCGGGCACCGCCTGGCCGCTGACCGCCCAGTCCGGTCCGGTCCGCCGGCCCCGGCCCGGTCCGGTCCGGTCCGGTCAGCCGGCCCCGGCCCGGTCCGGTCCGGTCCGTCAGCCGGCCCCGGCCCGTCAGCCGGCCCCGGAGCGGGTCGCCAACAGGGTGCTCCGCCAGCGGGCCAGCAGCCCGTTCTGCGCGTCCTCAGCGGTCAGCGCATAGCACACATGGTCGCGCCATGAGCCATCGATATGCAGGCTCCTGTGGCGCAGGCCCTCGTCGCGGAAGCCGAGCTTCTCGACCACCCGGCGGCTCGCGTGGTTCTCCGGCCTGATGGTCGCCTCGACCCGGTGCAGCCCCACGACGAAGAAGCAATGGTCCAGCGCCATCGCTAGCGCCGTCGGAGTGACGCCCCGGCCGGCGTAGGCCTCGTCGATCCAGTACCCGACCTGCCCGGACCTGGCCGAGCCCCAGACGATGCTGCCGACGGTCAGCTGCCCGGCGAACTGCCCCCCGTAGGTCACCACCCAGGGCAGGGTCAGGCCCTGCCTGGCCTCCTTGCGCATCGTGCGCGCCATCGCGACATACGGGCCAAGGCTGGAGCGGTACAGCGGAGTCTCGGGGTTGGTCGGCTCCCAAGGCCGCAGCCAGGCGGAGTTCCGCACCCGGGTCTCGCGCCAGATCGAGGCGTCCTTGACCCGGACCGGGCGCAGCCCCACGGGCGCGTCCAGAAGACCTGGCTCTGTCAGGGTGGTCGGCCATCCCCGCATGCGTCCCACGGCACCATCATTCCCTGGTAACCGGCCGGTGCGCTATTCGGTCGGATTATGAATGTGGATCAAATGCTCCGCTTGCTTTCCCCGGCCTGGCATGGTCGCCGCCCGCGGCCTGATCGACCGCGTGCGACAGCACCGCGGACAGCACCTTCATGCCGTCCCTGACCCCGCCTGTCGAGCCCGGCAGGTTGACGATGAGGGTCGTGCCGGCCAGCCCGGCCAGCCCGCGGGACAACATCGCCGCAGGTACCCCGGCCGCCGCAGCTGCCGCCCTGATCGCCTCGGCGACCCCGGGGATCTCCCTGTCGATGACCTTCCTGGTCATCTCCGGGGTTAGGTCGCCCGGCGTCAGCCCGGTCCCGCCAGTGGTCACCACTACGTCATAACCCCCCGCGACCGCGTCCCGCAGCGCCACCTCGACTGCGTCACCGTCCGGAATCACCACCGGCCCCGCCACCGCGCATCCGGCCTCGCGCAGCAACCCGGCAAGCACCGGGCCAGACCGGTCGGCGTAGACACCGGCGGCTGCCCGGTTGGAGATGGTGATGGCCAGCGCCCTGATCACGGCCTCGTCCAGGTTCCTGTCTTGCCGCCGGACTTCTCCTCGACCCTGATGTCGCTGATCACTGCCGCCGGGTCGATCGCCTTGACCATGTCGACCAGGGCGAGGGCGCCGACGGCGACCGCGGTCAGCGCCTCCATCTCGACGCCGGTACGGTCGGCGGTGCGCGTCGTGGCCACGATCCGGACGCCGTCGTCGTGTACCTCCGCCTCGACGCTCACCGCGTGCAGCCCGATCGGATGGCAGAGCGGCACCAGGTCAGGCGTGTGCTTGGCGCCCTGGATCCCGGCGATCCGCGCGACCGCGAGCGCGTCGCCCTTGGGCACGGTGCCGTCGCGCAGCGCGGCGACCGCCGCGGGGGAGAGCAGTACCCGCCCCGACGCCCGAGCCTGACGGCTCGTCACCGCTTTGCCCGAGACATCCACCATCAGGGCCCGGCCGGCCGCATCGAGGTGCGTCAGCTGCCTGGCCTGGTCAGCGGCCTCGGTCACGGCAGCTCCAGCACGTCAGCGATATCGCCCTCGGCCATCTCGGTAGACCGCTCTTTAACGATGATAAGGGCGTTGGCCTTGGCCAGGGAGGCAAGCTGGTGCGAGGCCTGGCCGAGGACCGGCGTGACCGTCCCGCTTTCGGCATCCAGGATCCCGCGCAGGAAGGAACGCTTGCCTGCCGGGGAGCGGACCGGCCGGGTGAGAACGGCACGGGCGCCGGGCAACCGTTTAGGCTCCCGGTCTTGCAGCGCATCAGCCGCGGGGCGGACAAACAGCTGAAACGAGACAAACGCGCTGACCGGATTTCCCGGCAGCGTGAACAGCGGGACGGCGTTCTCGCCGATCATGCCGAAACCCTGCGGCATCCCGGGCTGCATCGCCACCTTCGTGAACCGCACCGTGCCCAGTCGCTGCAGGGCCGCCTTGACCACGTCGTGCTCACCGCCCATGCTGACGCCCCCGCTGGTCACCAGCAGGTCGGCGGTCGCGACTGCGTCCTCGATCGCGGCGAGCACCGCGTCGGTGTCGTCCGGCACTATCGGATGGCGGCGGGCCGGGCAGCCGAGCTGGCGGGCGGCTGCCGCCAGCATGACGCTGTTGGACTCCCAGATCTGGCCGGGCACGACCGGGGCGCCAGGCTCCGCGAGCTCGTTTCCCGTCGAGATCACGGTGATCCGCGGCCGCGGGCGGCCCAGCGCAGTGCCGTGGCCGGCCGCCGCGAGCAGGCCGATCGCGGCCGGGCCGAGCCGGGTGCCGGCGGCCAGCAGCACGTCGCCGGGGACCGCGTCGTCGCCGGCCCGCTTGACCGCGTTGCCGGGGACGGCAGGCTGGCGGATCGCTACCCGGCCGGTGCCGCCGTCGGTCCATTCCACCGGCACCACCGCGTCCGCGCCAGCGGGCAGCAGCGCGCCGGTCATGATCCGCAGACAGCTGCCTGGGACAAGCTGGTGCGCTCTGGTGTCACCGGCCGGCACCGCATCAAGGACCGGCAGCGACACCGGGGCATCCCGGCTGGCGGCTGCCACATCAGCGGCGAGCACCGCGTACCCGTCCATCGCCGAGTTGTCGAACGGCGGCAGCGGCCATTCGGCGATGACGTCGCTGGTCAGCACGGCTCCGTCGGCATCGGCGAGGCTGAGCGTGCGCGCGGCGAGCGGACGGATCGCCGATAGTACAGCTTCAAGGTAGCTGTCGACGGATTCCAAGGCGGCCTGGCCGCTGGGCGCTGCGGTCGTCATCGGGGCCGGTAACTCACGCGCCGGGGCTGGCCGGGCGCATGACGTCCGGGCTCACTGCAGGGTGTCCAGGTAGTTGCGGAGCCAGGGCACGAACTCGTCGGCAACGTCTTTCCTGTCGCACGCGAACTGCACGAGAGTCTGCAGGTAGTCGAGCATGTTGCCGGTATCGTAGCGGCGGCCGCGGAACAGCACTCCGTGCACGCCGCCACCGTCGATGCCGGACCCGCGGTCAGCCTTGGCCAGGCTCCGCAGCGCGTCGGTCAGCTGAATCTCGCCCCCCTTGCCTGGCGGGGTGTCGGCCAGCACGCCGAAGATCGCCGGGTCGCAAACGTAGCGGCCGATGATGATCCAGTTGGACGGTGCCTCGCTTGGGTCTGGTTTCTCGACCATGTCGGTTACAACGACGACGTCGGCCTCGTCGGTGGGTTTCATCGCCACGCAGCCGTAATGCGATACCTGGCTGGGCTCGACCTCCATCAGCGCGACAATGCTGCCGCCGCAGCGCTGCCTGACCTCGATCATGCGCTGCAACAGCGGGTCGCGGGCGTCGATGAGATCGTCGCCGAGCAGCACTGCGAACGGCGCGTCGCCGACATGCTCGGCCGCGCACAGCACCGCGTGGCCCAGACCCTTCGGCGCGCCCTGGCGCACGTAGTGCATGAAGGCCAGCTGGTTGGAGGCCTGCACCTCGGCGAGGGCGTCATTGTTGCCCTTTGCGGTCAGGGCGTCCTCGAGCTCATAGTTGCGGTCGAAATGATCCTCGATCTGGCGCTTGCCGCGGCCGGTGATCATCAGCACGTCGCGTAGCCCGGCGGCGACCGCCTCCTCGACGACGTACTGGATGGCCGGAGTGTCGAGGATGGGCAGCATCTCCTTGGGAGTCGCCTTGGTCGCGGGCAGGAACCTGGTACCGAGGCCCGCGGCGGGGATAACCGCCTTGGAGACCGCTCTGGGGTGAGCCACGTTGGAGTTAGCCATGCCGAAAAGTCCACCTGCCCGGTTAAATGCCGCTGATCTTGCCCATTCCGCCCTTGCTCCGCCGGTGCCATGAACCCGGCGAAACCTTGAGTATGCCATCCAGCCGGACACGGTGCGTCCACTGGCGGCTGCGTTCCGCCAACGCGACAGCGTCTTATGTCCTTACGGCTGGCTGCCCGGCCTAGTGCCTCTTACGGCCAGCTACCCAGTCTCTGGCCAGTTACGCGCCGCTAACGCGCGGCGCTACTCTCTGCCGGGGAGGTGCACGCTGCTATGCCTGCCGAGGGCCGCGCCGAAGCCGAGCTGCAATCCGCGAAGGCTGCGCTCCGCACGAGCATGGTCGCCGGGCGGGCGGCGCTGCGCGATGAGCAGCGGTCGCAGGCCGGCCGGCTGCTGCGCGACGCCGTGCTGTCCCTTCCCGAGACGCAGATGGCCGGCACGGTTGCGGCATACCTGTCGGTCGGTACCGAGCCAGAAACCCGCCGCCTCGTGTACGCGCTCTGGAAGCGCGGCGCATATGTGCTGCTTCCGCTGCTGCGGCCGGACAGCGACCTGGACTGGGCGTCCTACGAGGGCCCGGACTCGGTTGCCGCAGGGCGCCGCGGGCTGCTCGAGCCGACTGAACCGCCGCGCGGCACTGCCGCGATCGCCAGCGCTGACCTGGTGATCGTCCCGGCGCTCGCCGCCGACCGGCGCGGTCACCGGCTCGGCAGGGGCGGCGGTTCCTACGATCGTGCCCTGGCCCGAGTTGGCGGCCCGGTGCCGACGATCGCGCTGCTCTACGATGGCGAGTTGCTCGATGAGATCCCGGCAAGCCAGCACGACCAGCCGGTTCGGCTTGTCGCGCAGCCGGCCAGAGGAATCATCAGGCTGTCGTAGCGGTTGCTACATTTAGCAGTTGACGGTGGCGAGTGCTAACGCCGCGAGGAGGAACAGTGCCGACCTACCAGTACGCCTGCACCGATTGCGCAGAGCGGCTTGAGGTGGTGCAGAGCTTTACCGACGAGCCGCTATCGGTTTGCTCGTCGTGCGGCGGCAGGCTCCGAAAGGTCTTCTCGCCGGTAGGCATCGTCTTCAAGGGCTCCGGCTTCTACCGCACGGACAGCCGCAAGGGTCGGGCCGACGCCGACGCCGGCAAGGCCGCCGCCAACGGCTCCGGCGGGTCGAAGTCGGAAGCGGGCGGGTCCGGCGGGCCGGGTTCTGGCGACGGCAAGTCTTCGCCGGGCGACAAGAACGGCAGCAAGCCCGCTGGCAAGGGATCGGCTGACACATCGTCCGCTGCTGGCTCATCGTCTTCGTCTGGCTCGTCCTCCTCGGGATCATCGTCGTCCGGCGGGTCCTCCGCGGGCTCGTCGTCCGGTTCGAAGGTCGCCTGAACTACCGTGGCCGGCGCGGCCGAGCTGGCGGGAACGGCCGGTCTGGCGAGCATCGGCGTTATCGGCGGGTCGGGCCTCTATGAGTTCCTGGACTCCGCCGACGAGCTGACGGTCGAGACGCCGTTCGGGTTGCCGAGCGACCCGCTGGTGATCGGCGGAGTAGCCGGGCGGCGGGTGGCGTTCCTGCCGCGGCACGGCCGTGATCACCGTTTCCCGCCGCATCGCATTCCCTATCGCGCCAACCTATGGGCGCTTCGCTCCGTCGGCGTCCGCCAGGTGCTCGCCCCGAGCGCTGTCGGCTCCCTGACCTCCGCCTACGGGCCGGGCACACTGGCCATCCCCGATCAGCTCGTGGACCGGACCGGCGGCCGGGCACAGACCTATTACGACGAGGGCGCGGCGGTCCATGTCCAGTTCGCGGACCCCTACTGCCCGGTTGGCCGTTCGGTTGCGATCGCGACAGCACGGGCAGCGGGCTGGCGCCCTGCCGAGTTCGGGACGCTGGTGGTCATCGACGGCCCGCGGTTCTCCACCAGGGCCGAATCGCGCTGGTATGCGCTGCAGGGCTGGACTCTGGTCGGCATGACCGGTCACCCTGAGGCGGTGCTCGCGCGCGAGCTGGCGCTCTGTTACACGACCATCGCGCTGGTGACAGACACCGATGCGGGCGTCGAGGAAGGGGAAGGGGTCACGCACACAGAGGTTTTCCGCGCGTTCGCCGGGAACCTGCCGCGGCTGCGGGACCTGCTCATGAAAGTCATCGAGGGCCTGCCCGCAGAACGCGACTGTCCGTGCCCGCACGCTCTCGACGGGCTGCCACTGCCGATAGACCTGCCCTGACCGGCCCATCATCCGGCCCCCGTCGCGCTCCCGAGCCACCGGCCCTTGTCGCAGTGGCCGGATTCGCCGGCGATGCAAAGTCAGCTCCCGGCTAGTCGAGGTCGCCGTGCTCGATCCTGGCGAGACGGCGTTTTCGCACCAGCTGGTCGAACTCGTGCTCAACGCTCACCTTGCCCGGCGACAGCGCGGCGAAGATTCCCGTCACATCGCGCATGCTGACCACGCCGAGCACCCGGCCGTCCTGCGCAACAGGCAGGTGCCGGATCCACCGGGAGGCCATTTCCCTGGCAGCTTCCTGCAGCGGCATGTCCGGGCGCACAGTGAACACCTCGGCGGTCATGACCTCGTCCACCGAGCTGCGGTCCGGATCCGCGCCGAGCGCCACCGCCCTGAGCACGTCCCGCTCCGTGATGATGCCGATGAGCCGCCCGCCATCGGTGACCAGCAGCGAGCCCGTCTGCTGCCGCCACATGCGTTCTGCCGCACTGCGGAGGCTGTCTGCGGCGGATTCCGTCACAGTCGCCTGGGTCATGACATCCTGAACCTGCATCGCACTGTTCCTGACTGCGCTGTTCCTGACTGATGTGCTGTGGGCTGCCGGGCAAGTCCCACCCTAGGCCGAGCGACGCCGACGGGTTGCCAGCGACGACCCCGAACCCAGACGCGGTGCTGACACGGGATCGGCTGAGGACCGGCTACGCTTGATGGGCCTGCTGGCGTCGGCTCGGCACCGGCGGGTTCACCGGAACGCGCCGAGCGGCAAGGTGACGCCAGCCCCGATAGCTCAGTGGATAGAGCGACTGCCTCCTAAGCAGTAGGTCCCGCGTTCGAGTCGCGGTCGGGGCGCCCTCAAGTCGCAGGTCAGCACGGCAAGGCCAGTGCCCGAACTGTCTTCACGCCAAGGCGCGTGCCCGACCCGTACCCGTTGGCCTTCGCGAAGTCCCTGATGACACAAGATCTGCTGACCGGCGTGAGCAGTGCTGCTTCATATGCAATTAATTGCCTCCGGGAGGCGAGGCGTCTACAATCAGACTATGAGCGCGCAAACGTTGGGGTTCGCAGTCCAGCCCGAGGACCGACCGGTGCTAGACGAACTGGTTGCCTACTTCGGCGATGGCAACAGGTCTGCCTACCTGCGGGCGACCCTCAAGGTGATGAAGTCGGTCATGATCGCAAATCAACTGCGGGAAGCGCAGGCGTATGGTCAGCAGCGCACCGCGGAACTAGGCATCGATCCAGCTGACGTGCCGGCTCGGATCCAGAAGTTCATGAAGGAGAGTCGTCCGGAGAAGGGCGAGTGAATCGCCTCGCGCCGGTCCCCTCGGCGGTTGTTTATGACATCAACGTCCTAGTGACGGCTGCGGCAAGCGGCAACAGCCCATTCCGCTCCTGGCCGTCTCCACCGCCCGTCTCCGGCAATCCCTCAGCCGACTGCCTGGGCGTCATCGTGGACGCCGCCGAGTTCGCCCTCTGGCTATCCCCGCACATCACCACGAACGTCAACCGGATCCTGACTGACTTGTTCAAGTGGGGTGAGCCCGAGGTGGACGCTTACCTGGAG
Organism: uncultured Actinomycetes bacterium; assembly: GCA_963774825.1. Classification (GTDB taxonomy): domain Bacteria; phylum Actinomycetota; class Actinomycetes; order Streptosporangiales; family Streptosporangiaceae; genus DATBGO01. The sequence goes on from CAVZGW010000008.1 coordinate 54,725, forward strand.
GCGGTCGTCGGGGCGGCCGAGCACAGCGGCGGCGGCGTGCTGGCTGAAGTGCCGCGAACGGTTCACGATTGTCCAGATTATGAGGACAACCTGATCCTCGACCTGGCTGCGGAGGTTGGGGCGCTGATCATGGTCTCGAACGACAGCGACCTGCTCTCGATGTCCCCATGGCGCGGTACCCCGATCATCGGTCCAGCAGCATTCGCGGCCAAGGTCGACGCCATGCGGCGGCATGCCCGGCGTCGCCAGTAGTCCGAGTCCTCCAGGCTCGGGAATCTGGGGTGCCCCGCGTTGCCGAGATAGGCCGTAGCAAGGATCAAGGCGGTGCCGCTGCGGCGCTTCCCGCCACCCGCTGATGAGCAGGCCGATTGCCGTGAGGACGAGCAGCGTCCAGGCGACCGGCTCGCGGAGGCGGCGCGCGCTGTCTCGTGCCTGCGCAGTTTCTGACGGCGCCTCTTCGCGCCGCTGATCATCTCTGGCCTGTGATCTTGCCCAGCACATGATCGCGCCCGTCGGAAGAATGGCCGGGAGCGGAGCGGCCGAGCTCAGGTACCACCCTGTACCGGACGGTCTGTGGCGACTTACAGTCGATGGGTTAACCGTGCAGATCTGGGAGCGCCGATGCCCACAACGACCGACGAACGCCGTGACCTGCTGACCGTGATCGCGTACATGCACGCCAAGCCGGGTAAGGAGAGCGGACTACGGGAAGCCCTGGAGGCGCTCATCAAGCCGACCAGCGAAGAGCGCGGGTGCGTGAACTACTACCTGCACCAGGGCGTCGAGGATCCGGCAGTGTTCTTCTTTTACGAGAACTGGGAGTCGGCCGAGGATCTTGACGCGCACCTGAACGCTCCTCACCTTCAGCACTTCTCGGCCATCATGGGCGACCTGCTCGACGATCATGGCCTGACCATCACCCGGCTGCGCCGGATCGCCTAGAGCGGCCGCCGCCTGGTGGTCCGTAACGGCTCTCACCAGAGCCGGGCGGGGCTGACCAGCGCCGGCGCGGTGCAGGTGACCGCGCCGCCCGACCACGCGCGGCGGTAGGAGATGAACGCCGCGATCGCAGCGACGGTGGCCACGGCGATGGCGGTCGTGATCCTGATGAGCCGGTCAGCCGACGCAGCTCATGTCAGCACACGGTGACGAGCTGCTCACCGTGGCCGTATCCGGCGCCGAGCCACCCAGCGGACCGCCGCACCGGCAGGTGAGCGCCGTTGAGGCGGAGGCTAAATTCGGTGCATGACGCCGATAAGACACAGCCCGCAGCCGCGGTGGGCGGGCAGTACGGTAACCGATTTCGAGCGAGACCTTGCTGACAATCTGTGTTACGAGCGGGGGACGACTGTCGAGTCGGCGAGCGCCCGCGACGCCTACTGGACCCTGGCCGTCACCATCCGCGACCGGCTGGCAAATCGCCGGGCCAGGACGGCCGAGGCGCACTACGCGACCAACCCGAAGTTCGTCTACTACCTGTCGGCGGAGTACATGCTGGGGCGCCAGCTCCGCCAGAACGCGATATACACCGGCACCGCCGACCTTGCTCGCCGGGCGTTTGCCAGCATCGGCGTTTCCATCGAGGACCTCGAGGCACTCGATGTGGAGCCGGGACTGGGCACCGGTGGCCTCGGCCGGCTGGCCGCCTGCCTGCTCGACTCGCTGGCCACCCTCGACATACCGGCTGTGGGCTATGGCATCCGTTACGAGTTCGGGATCTTCAAGCAGGCCTTCGAGGATGGCCATCAGGTCGAGCGCCCCGACGACTGGGCCTTCTACGGCAACCCGTGGGAGTTCCCCGCACCCGACGACGGTCAGGTCGTCGGGTTCTACGGCCACACCGAGGCGGTGGACCACGATCAAGGGGGGCTGCGGGCCCGCTGGGTGCCGGGCGAAACAGTGCGCGGCGAACCCAGCCACATGCTGGTCCCCGGATATGGCACCGAGGCGGTCAACATCATCCGCCTGTGGCAGGCCCGCGCCGGCCGGGAGTCATTCGACCTGGCCCTGTTCAACGCCGGCCAGTACGCGGAGGCCGTCGAGGCGCGGATGCGCTCGGAGAACCTGACCAAGGTCCTGTACCCCAGTGACAGCACGGAGGCCGGCCGGGAGCTGCGGCTCAAGCAGCAGTACTTCATGGTCGCTTGCTCGCTTCGGGACATTATCCGCCGGTTCCGGTTTCGCAACAGCGACTGGGAGGCCTTTCCCGACAAGGTCGTGATCCAGCTCAACGACACCCACCCGGTGCTGGCCGTACCCGAGCTGATGCGCCTGCTCGTTGACGAAAACGGGGTCGGCTGGGACCAGGCATGGTCCATCACCCGCCGTACCTTCGCCTACACCTGTCACACCCTGCTGCCCGAAGCTCTCGAGACATGGTCGGTCCCGATGTTCGAGCGGCTCCTACCCCGCCACATGGAGATCATCTACGCGCTCAATCAGTTCTTCCTTGAGGACGTGCGTGCCCGCCGCCCTGGCGACGACGAGCGCATCGCCAGGGTGTCGTTGATCCAGGAGGGCCCCGAGCGCCGGGTGCGGATGGCCAACCTGGCGGTCATTGGCAGCTTCGCTGTCAACGGCGTCGCAGAGCTGCAGTCGCGCCTGCTCGCCGAGACGACGTTGCGGGACTTCGCGGACCTGTGGCCCGGAAAGTTCCTGAACGAGACCAACGGCGTCAGTCCGCGCAGGTTCCTGCGTCTCGCCAACCCGCGTCTGTGCGGCCTGATCACAGCCCGGCTGGGAGACGAACGATGGCTGACCGACCTGGAGCGGTTGCGCGAACTCGAGGCTTTCGTCGACGATGCCGAGTTCCGGGAGCAGTGGCGCGAGGTGAAGCGGCTGAACAAGCTCGACCTGGCCGCCCATGCCCTCGCCGCTACCGGCGTCACCATCGATCCGAGCTCAGTTTTTGACGTGATGGTCAAGCGCCTCCACGAGTACAAGCGCCAGCTTCTCAAGCTGCTCCACGTCGTTACCCTGTACAACCGGATCAAGGCGGATCCGGCCGTCGTCCTGACGCCTTACACGGTCATCTTCGGCGCGAAGGCGGCGCCCAACTATCAGCTGGCCAAGCGCATCATCAAGCTGATCAACTCGATCGCATCCGTGGTCAACGCGGACCCCGACGTCCAGGGCCGGATCAAGGTCGTCTTTATCCCGGACTACAACGTCTCGATCAGCGAACTTGTCGTGCCTGCCGGCAATATCTCGGAGCAGATCTCGCTCGCCGGTAAGGAGGCATCCGGCACGGGCAATATGAAACTGGCCCTCAACGGGGCCGTTACCGTTGGCACACTCGACGGCGCCAACATCGAGATCCGTGACCGGGTCGGAGCCGACAACTTTTTCCTCTTCGGCCTCACGGCCGACGAGGTCACCGGCCTCAGGCAAAGCGGGTATTCCCCTTACAGCTATTACCGTGACGACGCCGAGCTCGAGGCAGCCATCGATGCCCTTGCCTCAGGTGCCTTCACCGACGGGGACAGCGAAGCCCTCGAGCCGGTCATCGCCTCGCTCCTCAATTCGGACGAGTACCTGGTACTTGCCGACTACCGGGCCTACGTCGACTGCCATGATCGGGCCGGGTCGGCCTGGGCCGATCAGGACCGGTGGAGCCAAATGTCGATCTTGAATACGGCGCGCTCGGGATATTTGTCCTCCGACCGGACAGTCCGCGGCTACTGCCGCGACATCTGGCACGCCGGGCCGGTGCCCGTACCTCCGCACGTCGAGGCCGACTCGGAGGTTACCCGCCCGATTTCCTGAGCGCCCGATGCCGCTGGCGGTGTAGCTGGTCGTGGTGATCCGCGGCGCCCTCTGCAGGTTTCCCGGCCACCCGCTGGCAGCATCCTGCCGTTATGGGGACCGTTCTCACTTAATCGGCTGTCCTGGCGGTTCTGGCGGGTTGGCCTGCTTCCGCGGGTCCTGGCGGCCTCCTGCGGAGCGCCGCCTGCGGCGCGCGGCGCCGCCGGTGGCGCGTCCGGGGGCTTGCCCCGGCGCCGGGTCGCGCTCGGCGCGGGCACGCTCCAGCTCAGCCTCGGTGTGCTCGGCGCGGGCCTGAAGTTCGGCGCTGGCCTTCTCCGCCGCCGCGACCTGGGCGTCGAGCGCCGCTCGCAGCTCGGCCTGGTCCCGCGCTGCGTCCTCGCGGATCTGGGCCACGTGACGGTCGGCGGCCGCGCGGGCCTGGTCTAGCTCCGCTTGGGCCGACGCGGCGGCCTGGCGCGCCTGGGCCGTCTCCTGCTCCGCAGCCCGGGCGCGAGATTCGGCTTCGTCGGCCCGGCGCCGTGCGCTGGTTACCGCATGGTCCCGCTCCTGCTGCGCTGCGAGCACCTGCTCCGCAGCGGCCCGGCCGGCCTCGGCGACCTGTGCCTGCGCGGCTTCCTGGGCGGCCACGGCCGCCTGCTCGGCTTCCTGGGCGGCGACGGCCGCCTGCTGCGGCTTCCTGGGCGGCGACGGCCGCGCGCTCGGCTTCCTGGGCGGCGACGGCCGCGCGCTCGGCTTCCTGGGCGGCGACGGCCGCGCGCTCGGCTTCCTGGGCGGCGATAGCCGCGCGCTCGGCTTCCTGGGCGGCTTCCTGGGCGGCCACGGCCACCCGCTCCGCTTCCTGGGCGGCGACGGCCGCTTGCTCGGCGGTGGCGGCAGCAGCGAGCGCCGCCGTCAGCCGTGCACCTGCCTCAACTGCCGCGCCGCGCGCCTCCGCAGCGTCAGCCTCGGCTTGCTCGGCGCGGGCCTGAAGTTCGGCGCCGGCCTTCTCCGCCGCCGCGACCTGGGCGTCGAGCGCCGCACGCAGCTCGGCCTGGTCCCGCGCTGCGTCCTCGCGGATCTGGGCCACCTGCCGGTCCGCGGCCGCGCGGGCCTGGTCTAGCTCCGCTTGGGCCGACCCGGCGGCCTGGCGCGCCTGGGCCGTCTCCTGCTCCGCAGCCCGGGCGCGAGATTCGGCTTCGTCGGCCCGGCGCCGTGCGCTGGTTACCGCATGGTCCCGCTCCTGCTGCGCTGCGAGCACCTGCTCCGCAGCGGCCCGGCCGGCCTCGGCGACCTGTGCCTGCGCGGCTTCCTGGGCGGCTACGGCCGCCTGCTCGGCTTCCTGGGCGGCGACGGCCGCCTGCTCTGCGGTGGCGGTCGCGGCGAGCGCCGCCGTCAGCCGTGCACCGGCCTCAACCGCCGCGCGGCGCGCCTCCTCGGCGTCAGCCTCGGCCTGCTGGCGGCGCTGCCGGGCAGCGCGGCGATGTCGTCCAGGATGCCGCAGCGCAGCCACTGGGCCGCCCGGATCCTCCGGCCCGGCCACGCCGCTGCCCTGCCGGGCCAGCTCCTGGCGCCGCTGGAACGCCGTCAGGGCGGTGTGCGGCTTCCCGCTCACCGGGTCCTGCAGGCCGCAGTACGTCGGTTTCGCTCCCGCCTCCACCTCCTCAGGCAGCGGCTCGTTATCGCAGCCGGGATACGCGCATGTGACGGCTTCCGGTGTTGTTTCGGCCATTGGCGGGCTCCGTTCCGTTATCACCCCAAAGCTAAGTGCACCACAGCAAAGCCGCACCCTCCGACGCGGCCGGGACGGGACGTGCCAAAACCGGTGAGACCTTGGCACCCCTGCCCTGACCGACGACCGGGCCGGGCAGGCGCCAGGGACGGGGTCCGCGCCCGGGTACGGCAGCGGATCGGCGAGGCCAGCGCACCCGCGGAGCGGCGGCATGCGGTGGCTGCGGGGCCTGGCCGCGCGACCCCCGGTTAGTCAGCCCGCCCGCGGATGAGTGTTTACCCTTGGACTCGTGGTATTTATGGACCGAGTGGTCCTCCTTTGGGCGCCTGATGCTGGTCGGCTCCCAATTCGGGTTCCAGCACCCACCGCGCGTGGCCACCTGGACGGAGGACTCGAGGTGTCCTGGATCGATCCTCGGCGCACCTCGCCCATGGATCAGTTCGCCGTGACAGCGGCGGTCTGGCGCGGGCCTGCCGGCGGGCGGCACGATACGTGACAGGAACGGTGAGACTTTCGTGTTCGTGGTGATGATTGCGACGGAATGCGCGCCGGTGGCGCAGGCTGGCGGGCTGGGAGAGGTCGTCTTCGGGCTGAGCCGCGAGCTGGAGCTGCGGGGCCACGCCGTCGAGATAATCATGCCGAAATACGATTGCATGCGCTACGACCAGATCTTCGGGCTCTCGATCGCCTTCCAGGATCTGTGGGTGCCCTGGTACAGCGGGTTCGTGCACTGCACGGTGTGGTTCGGGTTCGTTCACGGCAGGCGGTGCTTCTTCATCGAGCCGCACTCCGAGGACCACTTCTTCAACCGGGGTCACCTGTACGGTTCTGCCGACGATGTGACCAGATTTGCCTTCTTCTCGAAGGCGGCCCTGGAGTTCATGTGGAAGGCCGACAAGCGGCCCGAAGTGATCCACTGTCACGACTGGCAGACGGCGCTCGTGCCGGTGCTGCTCTACGAGATCTACCAGCACATGGGCATGCACAATCAGCGTATTTGCTATACCATCCACAATTTCGCGCATCAGGGTATCTGCGGTGAGTACGTCCTGTGGGCGACGGGCCTCACTCGCCCGGCGCACTTTTTCGAGTACGATCGGCTCCGCGATAACTTCAACCACAGAGCGATTAACCTGATGAAAGGCGGCATTGTTTACTCGAACTTCGTCACCACGGTGTCACCGCAGCATGCGTGGGAGGCGACCTACGCCGATCAGGGGATGGGGCTGGGACACACGCTCCACATCCACCGGGAGAAGTTCGGCGGTGTCCTCAACGGCATCGACTACAATGTCTGGAACCCGGAGATCGATATCCTGATACCGTCGAACTACAAGGCAGACACGGTAGCGCGAAAATATGCGAACAAAGATGCTCTGCGTGACCGGCTGCTGTTGCGGAAAGACTACAAGCCGATCATCGCCTACATCGGTCGCATCGACCGCCAGAAAGGTGTCCATCTCATCCATCACGCCATTTTCTACGCCCTGGCCCAGGGTGCGCAATTCGTCTTGCTAGGTTCTTGCCCCGACCCGGCCGTCAATGCTGACTTCTGGCGGTTAAAGCATTACCTGAATGACAGCCCTGACTGTCACCTGGAAATCGGGTTCGACGAGGGCCTGGCCCATCTGATCTACGCCGGTGCCGACATGATGGTGATGCCCAGCCTGTTCGAGCCGTGCGGCCTGAGCCAGATGATGGCCTTCAAGTACGGCACCGTCCCCATCGTGCGGGCCGTCGGCGGCCTGGTGGATACGGTCTTCGATCGCGATTACTCCGCACGTCACCCCGACGACCGGAACGGCTACGTGTTCCACCAGCTCGACAACCTGGCGCTGGAGTCCGCGATGCTGCGGGCCATCGGGCTTTGGTTCTCGTACCCGGGCGACTTCCGGCAGCTTATGCTGAACGGAATGCGCGAGGATCACTCCTGGGCCGGGCCCGGTCAGGACTACGTGAACATCTATGACCATATCCGCAACAAATAGTGCCCGCACACCTGTCAGACAATGGAGCCGGAGCAATGGGCGAGCTTCCTGAATACATCGATGGCCTTCCCAATATCTGCGGCTCGGAGCAGCGCGTCGAGGAGGCGATCCGGGCCAGGGCCACTGATCCCGTCTTCCTGCCGCCTGGGGCCACCGGGTTCGCCGACACGGCCAGTGCTTTCGCTATCGCATTGCACATGCACCAGCCGCTCATTCCGGCAGGCGGGACTGATCTGCGCACGGCTCCGATCATCAGCAACTTGCAATGGATGATGGACAACCCCAGCATCGGTGACAACCACAACGCCCCGGTTTTCCTGAGCTGCTACAAACGGATGGGGGAGTTCATTCCCCGGCTGCTCGACGAGGGGCTCGCGCCGCGGGTCATGCTCGAGTACTCGGGTACGTTGCTGCACGGCCTGCGCCAGATGGGCGCCCACGACGTGCTCGACGCCCTGGCCGGCATCACGGCCGACGCACGCAACCGGCAGGCGGTGGAGTGGCTGGGCTGTCCGTGGGGGCATGCCGTGGCGCCCTCCACCCCGGTCCAGGACTTCCGGCTGCACGTGCGGGCCTGGCAGCACCATTTCGCCGCTCTTTTCGGCCTGGACGCCCTCAGCCGGGTCCGCGGCTTCTCCCCGCGGAGATGGCCCTGCCCAACCACCCGGATGTCGCCTACGAGTTCGTAAAGACCCTCACCGACTGCGGCTACCAGTGGGTCCTGGTCCAGGAACACACGGTCGAAGAACCCGATGGGGGCGGGCTCCAGCAGCCGCACCTGCCTCGCCGCCTGGTCTGCACCAGTTCCAGGGGCGACGTCGCCAGCATCACCGCTGTGGTCAAGACCCAGGGCAGCGACACCAAGCTGGTCGCCCAGATGCAGCCCTACTACGAGGCCAAGGGCCTTTCGCGCTGGGAACTTGGCGGCAGCCGCGTGCCGCCGCTGGTTACCCAGATCGCCGACGGGGAAAACGGCGGGGTGATGATGAACGAATTCCCGCCCAAGTATTTCGACGTGATCCGGGAGTGCTCGGGTACCCAGACTCCGGCCATGAACGTCACCGAGTACCTTGAACGGCTCCACTCGGCCGGCGTCAGGCCCCGATGATCTGCCCGTGCGTCCAGCCTCTCTTCCAGTCCAGGATCTGGGGCCGAATGGCCCCCGGCGACGGGCCGGACCGGCTGGCCGGGGTGATCGAGCAGCTGCAGGGCGAGGATGGGCGCTTCAGCATGGAAGGCGGCAGCTGGACCAACAACATCTCCTGGGTACGCGGCTACGACCGGGTGCTGGCCCCGATGGACGAAGCCAGCTCGCTGTTCCACGAGCGGGTCCTGGCCAAAGCCGTCCCCACCGACGACCCCCGCTACCGCAACGCCCTGTTCCACCTGCTCACCGCCGAGACCAGCTGCTACCGCTACTGGGGCGAGGGCATCTGGACCGACTACGGCGCCGAACTGGCCCGGCGCACCATCGACATCGTGACCCACGACCTGTAACCGCCAAGGAGCCCCCGATGGCTGACGTGGCCTTCGCCCTGGTCCTCAACTTGCATCAGCCCGCTCACAACCTTGAGGACCTCCTCGAGCGGCACGAGTGGGAGGCCAGGGAGATCCTGTGGGCCATGGACCGGATCCCCCGGTCGCTGTGGGCCTACGAGGATGTCGGCCGGGTGCACCTGTCGCTTTCTGGCACCCTGCTCGAGACCCTGGCCAGTCCCGACTTCCAGCGCCGGGTCTACGGCATCGTCGACTGCGGATCGCTGCTGTGGTACCTGCAGAACACCAAGATCATCCAGATCCTGGGCACCGGCTACTACCATCCCGTCCTCCCCCTCATTCCCCGGGCGGACTGGGACGAGCAGATCGAGCGCTGGCAGGGGATCGGCCAGCACCTTTTTGCGCGAACCAGCTTCCCCGGGTTCTGGCCTCCCGGAGATGGGTTTTTGCATGGAGCTCATCCCCACCCTCAAACGCCAGGGCTACCGCTACGTGCTCGTCGACAGCGAGCACGTCGAGGCGGTCACCCCCATGGGCTGGGACGAACTCCGCTACCGCCCGCACGTCGCACGGTTCGGGGGCGAGGAAATCATCGTCGTGGTACGGGACCGGGAGCTCTCCAACGCCCAGGAGGCAGGGATGGAGCCCGGCTGGTTCATTCACGAGGTGTCCCAGCGGACCAGGCACTGCCACTTCCCGCCCCTCGTGACCACCTGCACCGATGGGGAGAACGGCGGCTGGTTCCGCAACACCTCGCCGGAAGCCAACTTCTGGCCCGTCTTCTACCAGGACCTGCTGCAGCGGGCACGGGACAACCGAAGCGACGGCATCCGTCCCTGCTTCATCGACGACTACCTCGACCGCCACGGTTCCCACGGCGAGGTCACCGTGCGCCCGGGCGCGTGGAACACCGGCTGGCACGATGGCTCCGGCTTTACCCAGTGGATCGGCTCGCCGGCCCAGCAGGAGGCCCTGACCCGCCTCGACGAGATCAGCCAGGCCATCCTACGCCGCCCGCCGCAACGCCATCGGCATCTCGGTCCGCGACCCCGAGCGTGTACCGGCTACTCGAGGAAGCCCACTGGCGGGTCCTCCGGGCCGAGACCAGCTGCAACTTCTTCTGGGGCGAAGCCTGGCTGCAGCGCTGCCACGACGACCTCAACCGGGCCACCCACTTCCTGAACCAGGCAGGATCGCGCATGAGCAGGTCCATCCGTCGAACCTCCCGGACCTGATCGCCAGGAAAGCGTCCGGAGGCCGCCGGTTACGGCGTTGCGGGCCAGGGCGAGCCGCGGGCGGGCGGAACAGCTCGATGTAACCGGAGGTGCAGCTGATCTCGGGGCGGCAGCCCAGCTGCCCGCCAGCACGCCGCAGCAGACCAGCGCCGCTCCGGTCAGCTGAACGGCGCTGGGCATCTCCCCGAGCACGGCGGCCGCCAGCAGCAAAGCGGCTGCAGGCTGCAGGAGCAGCGTGAGCGAGGAGATAGCTGCGGGCAGCTTGGGCAGGGACGAGGTGATCAGCAGCCAGCCGAGCGTCTGGCTGGTCACCGAGAGCAGCAGCAGCCATCCGAAGGTCGGCCACGGAACTGCCAGCTGCAGGCCGCCGAAGACCAGGCCGAGCAGCAATGCGCCAGCCGCGGCGCCCGCCGTGACGTCCGCGAGCGGTCCCGCGATGTGCGGCGTGCCGGTCGAGGTACGGCGCAGGATGAGCAGGAAGCCCGCGTAGGCGACCGATGTGGCTAACCCGTAGCCGATCCCCGCGAGCGGGTGGGCGCCGCGCACCGAGCCGCCGGTCAGGCCCGATACCAGCACGACGCCAGTCAGGACGACCGGCAGGGCGGCCACGAACCTTCGTCCGGGACGCTCGCGGAACAGCGCCCACGCCGCAGCCGCGACAAAAAGCACCTGCAGGTTCCCGAGCACCGTCGCGATACCGGCACCTACCTCGGCGATCGCGTGATTCCACAGCACGAGATCGACGGCAAGGAACAGCCCGGCCGCGGCCGCACCGCGGCGGGCGGCCAGCTGACGCCGTCCATGTCGCCGCTGCTCGATGACGGCCAGCGCCGTAAGCGCCGGAATGGCGAGCAAGCAGCGGTAGAACGCGGCAGTGGCGGTACCTGTGTCAGCAAGCTTGATCATGACAGCCGAGGCGGAGATGCACGCCGCGCCCAGGCCAGCGTGCAGCACCGGGCTGCGACCGCCAACGCCAATGCGAACCGCAGCCACGGCGGGAGGTAGGCGCCGTCGGCCAGCCTGCCAGGGGCCGGCATCGCCTCGGCTGGCGGATTGACCCGCTGCCGCGGCGCCGGTCTGGCCGGCCAGCGCGACCTGATCGGCGAGTGCGATCGCGAACTGCCCGAGTGCCGTCGGGTGCAGCGGCGCCTGGTCGCCAGGTCCCTGCACATACGGCTGCGCTGAGCACAGCTGATGCCCAGCGAAACTCGGCTGCACCGACGAGTAGCCGAACTCCGCGGCCCCGGTCGACAGTACCTTGTTCATCGTCGTGAGCCACGAGCTTAACGTGCGGACCTTGGCCGCGGTGAGCCCGCGCCCCGCGATGCAGCTGAGGTCATTGCCGAATGGATCGTAGTAGCTGTTGATGATCACATGCGGCCTGCCGTGCAAGGCGGTCAGCTGGGTGAGCAGCTGGAAGTAGTTCCTGCTGAATGCGGCGAGCTTCTGCTGGAAGTAGGCGGCCGACGCGCGGTCGTCGCAGTGCGGCGCGGCCGCGCAGTACGTGACTAGCGTCGACCATTGCAGATCATCGGCGCCCACGCTGACGATCACGACGGTTGCGCCTTGCGCCCGCAGCGTGGTGTCCAGCTGCGCCGGGACGGTCAGCCCGTACCCGTAATGGTGCTGCGGGCCAAGCAGGCCGTGCGGGATGGTCGCGCCGCTGCACGCGAGGTTCATGACCTTCCAGTCATCGGCCCTCGCCAGGTCCTCGGCGTAGGACTCGGAGCTGCGACCGCAGGCACGATCGATGGTGGACGGGTCGGTGATGAGCGGAAGTCCCGCTCCGGCCGCCGTGGAATCTCCTATCACCACCGCCTGGATGCCTGGCAGTGGCGGTCCGTCCGTGCTGACCGCTGGCGGGGCCGGCTCGCTGCCCACAAGCTGGCTCAGCGAACGGGCCTGGCGCAGTGCCTTCTGCGCGCCATGGGCGGCGAGCACGATCGCGCCGAGGTTGGCGAGCTGAGTGACGAGGCAGGCCGACCAGAAGCCGCACTGTCGCGCCAGCCGGGAGCCTGCGCCAGCCGGCGACGGCGCCGGTGATGGCCAGCGCGGTCAGCCCCGCTATCGCTGCCTCCCAGCCGAAATAACGTGTCCACCCGTCGCTGAGCCGTGCGCCAAGCAGGTGCGTGGCGCTGTGCGGGCCGGTGCCCTGCGCAAAGTTGGCCAGCTCGCTGTCGATAGTGATCTGCGCGAGTTCCAGCCTGGGCCGGACCGGGCCGGTGAAGCGCATGACTGTCGGCAGGCTCTGGCCGAACAGGTCCACCTCGCCGGGGCCCGATGCGCTCAGCCTGGGCGCAGTCGTGCCTACCTTAATGATCTGGCCGGCGACCGTCACGGTCTGCATCGGGGTGACGAGGAGCGCTACCACGATCGCGACAGCCGCCACGGCAGCCAGCCCGGCCACGCTGGCCAGCAGCAATGACAGCTGACGCGGCAGCCGCCGCATCAGGTGCGCACCCGGCAATCACCATGCCCGGCAACCGGGCCGCCTCGCCCGGCGCCCGTGACAGCATGTCTTCCGCAGAACTTCGTCATAGCCGTTTTCACCTGTACCCGATGCGGGCAGGCGCATGCAAAACGCAAACCCCCGTGGCTGCCGGTGACCCGGGCAGCCCGCGGCGGGCCCGGGCAACAGGCCTGGTTCCGAAGCGGGACCGGAGGTAGCCGAGGGCAAGCCGTCCGGTGAACTTCCGCGGACCGGGCCAGGTTTCATCGGGGCGCGAAGTCGGGAATTTTCGCTGCCCGAGGCCTGCCGGGGTTATCGGTTGAATAAGTCACGAAGCCGCGACTAATTCCTGCGGGCTATTACTGCACTAACTGCGGCTGCGCTACTAAGCCCGATGCAATAGGCGGCTTCGCCTACTAACTCCTCCTCCGCGCAAAGGCGGATAAGAGCCGGCCGACGTCGGCGCGCCCGGGTCCAGCCATAAGGTTCCCCTCCACAGGATCCGCCACCCCCCGGTCGTGATACAGGCCAGGGCGAATTTCTTCAGGCCGGACCGCTTAGTTCGTGACTCTTGGCACTCAGATTGTCACCTTACGTGACGTCATCTGTTGTTTGCCGAGATCCGAACCTTAACTGGGCAATTGCAGTATCACGGCCATCCCCTCGGCGTTCATATGCGCATAGGTTCACTGGCGCGAACGGGTCAGGCGGCGAATCCGGTCAGGGGATGCAATGAAGGTTGCAGTAGTCGGCCTTGGTTATGTCGGCACGGTGACAGCGGCCTGCGTGGCCGCGAACGGTCATGACGTCTGGGGGGTCGACGTCGACGACGCCAAGGTCGATGAGATCCGAGCCGGGCGTAGCCCGGTGGCCGAGCCGGGCCTCGATGCGCTCGTCGCGCAGGCGGTGGGGGACGGCGCACTGCACGCGACGACGTCCTGCGCCGATGCTCTCGACCGGACCGATGTGTCGCTGGTGTGTGTCGGCACGCCATCCATGGCACGCGGCGGCACGGACTTGTCCTATATCCGGCGCGCGGTGGACGACATCGTGGCGGGGATCCGCGGCGCGAGGCCGCCGGCGTCCCGGCACCATAGCGTGGTCATCCGGAGCACCGTGCCCCCCGGGACGGTCGAAGGCATGGTGGACACGGCGCTCGCAGGCGGACTCGCCGGCACCGACATCGCGGTCGGAACCGGGATGTGCCCGGAGTTCCTCCGGGAGGGCTCCGGGATCGCGGACTTCTACGCCTCGCCCTTCGCTGTCGTCGGGACCACCGACCATCGCGTCGCCGAGACGGTCAGCAAACTGCTCAGCTTCCTCGATCATCCGGTGCGGGTGGTCGACGTCCGCGTCGCTGAGGCACTCAAGTACGCCTGCAACGCGTTCCACGCGACCAAAGTCTCCTTCACCAACGAGGTGTCGCGCCTGTTCCGGCTCCTGGGTGTCGATTCCCGCGAGGTCATGTCCTTGTTCTGCGAGGATCTTGTCCTCAACGTCTCACCGGCGTATCTGCGACCCGGCTTCGCCTTCGGCGGGTCCTGCCTGCCCAAAGACCTCAGGTCCCTGCTGCATCTGGCCCGCGTGAACGGGGCGGACCTGCCGCTGCTCGCCGGCGCGCTGGCCACGAACGAACTGGTGATCAACCAAGCCTTGGAGCGCGTCATCGAGTGCGACGCCCGCACCGTGGCCCTGCTCGGCTTGAGCTTCAAGATGAACACCGATGACCTGCGGGAGAGCCCGAACGTCGAGCTCGCCGAGCGACTGATCGGCAAGGGGTTCGACGTCCAGATCTACGACCCGATCGTTAATCCGGCTCGCCTGATCGGCGCCAACCGCCGCCACGTTGAGGCCAAGCTGCCCCATCTGGGGCGGCTGCTCGCAGACGAGCCCGGCGAGGCACTGCGCGGAGCAGAGGTCGCGATCGTCGCGTCAACCGACGCTGGGGTCCTGGACGCCCTGCTCAAAAGCCCGCCGCGGCACCTGATCGACCTGACCGGGCGGCTGGGCAGCGAACTGGAATCACTCCACGGCTACGAGGGGATCGGCTGGTGACCCGCATCCTCATCATCGTCCAGAATCTTCCGGTGCCCTTCGACCGGCGGGTATGGCTCGAGTGCCAGGCGCTCGTCGCAGCCGGCTATCAGGTCGCGGTCGTGTGCCCCAAGGGCAAAGGTGACCCGGCTTACGAGGTCGTCGACACGGTGGAGCTGTACAAGTACCGGCCGTATGCGCCCGGCGGCAGCAAGGTCGGCTTCGTCACCGAGTACGTCTACTCCTTCCTCGCAACAGCGTGGCTGACGCTCAAGGCCACGACGGTCCGGGCCGGTTCGCGGTGCATCCAGGCCTGCAACCCGCCCGACATCTTCTGGCCGATCGCCCTGGCCCTCCGCGCCGTCGACGGCACCCGGTTCGTGTTCGACCACCACGACCTGTGTCCCGAGCTCTACCAGTCCCGCTTCCCGGACGGCCCGAGGCTGCCCTACAGGGCGCTGCGGGCGCTGGAGCGCAGGACGCACCGGACGGCGGACCACGTGATCTCCACCAACGACTCCTACCGGGACATCGCGATGACGCGGAGCGGCAAGTCGCCAGCCGACGTCACCGTGGTACGCACGGGCCCGGACCCGGAGCGTGCTGCGGCGCGGCCCGGCCTACCCCGAGCTGCGCCGGGGCCGCCGGTTCCTCGCCGCGTACATCGGCGTCATGGGGCCGCAGGACGGCGTCGACATCGTCCTGCGGGCCGCCGACGTCGTGGTGCACAACTCCGCCGCGACGACATCGCCTTCACGCTGATCGGCTCGGGTGACTGCTTCGAGGACCTGGTGGCATTGCGGGACGAGCTGGGCCTGGCCGGCCACGTCGAGTTCACCGGGCGGGCGCCGGATCGAGCTCGTCGCGCGGATCCTGTCCACCGCGGACGTGGGCCTGTCGCCGGACCCCAAGAACCCGCTCAACGACGTGTCCACGATGAACAAGACGATGGAGTACATGGCCTTCGAGCTTCCCGTCGTCGCTTTCGACCTGCATGAGACACGCGTCTCGGCCGGCGACGCCGCGGTGTACGTCAAGCCCAACGACATCGCCGACTATGCCGCGGCGATCGTGGACCTCATGGACGACGAGCCCAGGCGCGTCGCGGCTGGGGAAGCTGGGCCGGGCCCGCGTGGAGCAGAAGCTGGCCTGGAGCCATCAGGCGCGCGCCTATCTCGACGTCTACCGGCGGCTTCTCGGTGACGGCAAGGTCCTCGAAAGGGCCGGTGGCTGAAGTACGAAGCAGGACACCTGCCGCACGTCACAGCCGCCTAGTCGACCAGGGAACGTGATGAAGCAGATAGCGCAGAACTACAAGTCCGGGGAGCTCAGCCGTCCTCGACGTGCCCGCTCCCGTGTGCCGGCCGGGCGGCGTCCTGGTGCGGTCGCTGTTCTCGCTCATCTCCACCGGTACGGAGATGATGAAGGTGACCGAGGCCAAGATGTCGATGGTCGGCAAGGCGCGGGCGCGGCCGGATCAGGTGCGCAAGGTCCTCGACTCGGTCGCGCAGCAGGGCGCGGTCACCACCTACAAGAAGGTCATGAACCGGCTCGACTCCTACACGCCGCTGGGCTACTCGCTGTGCGGCGTGGTGACCGAGGTGGGGCGCGGCGCCGAGGAGTTCCGGGTCGGCCAGCTCGTCGCGGCGGCGGGCAATGAGTACGCCCTGCACGCCGAGTACAACTGGATCCCGGTCAACCTGTGCGTCCCCGTCCCGCGGGGCGTCTCGCCCGAGCATGCCGCCTTCGCCACCGTCGGGGCGATCGCCATGCACGGCGTGCGGCGCGCCGAGGTCCAGCTGGGCGACACCGCGTGCGTCATCGGGCTCGGCCTCGTCGGCCAGCTGGCGGTCCGGCTGCTGATCGCCGCCGGGGTCCGCGTCGTCGGGCTGGACGTCGATCGAGGAACGCTGCCGGCTGGCCGAGAAGGCCGGCGCGGTGCTGTGCGCGCGCGCCCACCGACGAGGGCATGGCGGCGGTCGAGCAGGCGCTCGCCGAGATCACCGACGGGCGCGGGGCCGACCACGTGCTGCTGGCCGCGGGCGGATCGTCCAACGGGCCGGTCGAGGCCGCGGCCAGGCTGGCCCGGGACCGCGCCCGCGTGGTCGACATCGGCAAGACCCGCCTGGATCTGCCGTGGAACGCCTACTACGACAAGGAACTCGACGTCCGCTTCTCGCGCTCCTACGGGCCGGGCCGGTACGACGACCGCTACGAGCTCGAGGGCATCGACTACCCGGCGGGCTACGTCCGCTGGACCGAGCGGCGCAACCTCGAGTGCTTCCTCGACCTCATCGCGCGCAAGGACATCGAGGTCGAGTCGCTCGTCTCCGGCGTCTTCCCGCTGGAGCGCGCGACCGACGTCTACAGCGACCTGGCTTCCGGCTCGCTGGCCGCCGTGGGGGTCCTGCTCGAGTATCCCGGCGCGCGCCGGCGGACAGCCAGCCGCCGGCGGCGAGCCGCCTGGTCCCGGGCGGCCAGGCCGCGCCGCGCGGCACGGCCGAGCGGCAGCTGGCGATCGGGTTCATCGGCGCCGGGCAACTACGCCTCGTCGATGCTGCTGCCGCACCTGGCCCGGCTCGAGACCGTCCGGCTGGCCCACGTCGCGACCACCCGGTCGCTGTCCGCGGTCAACGCGCAGCGGCGCTTCGGCTTCACGACCGCCTCGACCACCGCGGACGCGGTGCTCGACGACGAGTCGCTGGACGCGATCTTCATCGTGACGCGCCATCACACGCACGCCGACCTGGTCTGCCGGGCCCTGGAGACGGGGAAGGCGGTCTTCGTCGAGAAGCCGCTCGCGCTGACCCGCGACGAGCTGCAGCGGATCATCGACACCGTCGATCAGCACCGGCAACGACCGGCTCATGGTGGGCTTCAACCGTCGTTTCGCGCCGCTGCTCGCGCAGCTGCAAGTCGCGGTTCGGCCAGCCGGGCACCAGCTCGGTGGCCCGTTACCTGGTGAACGCCGGGCCGCTGGACGCCGACAGCTGGTACCGCAACGAGGAGCTGGAGGGGTCGCGCTTCGCCGGCGAGGGCGGCCACTTCATCGACACGCTCAGCTGGTGGGCTGGACAGCCTGCCCGAGGAGGTCTACGCCGTGCCCGGCCCGGAGCACGACGACCTGCAGGCGACCGTCCGGTTCCAGAACGGCTCCAGCGGCACGATCACCTACGTCACCGGCGGCAATGCCCGCTATCCGAAGGAGACGCTGGACGCCGCGGCCGGCGGCCGGAGCGCCCGGCTCGACAACTTCACGCGAGGCCACGGTCTGGGCCGGACGGCGCAGGAACACCACGCGGTCGCGCGGCGGCCAGGACAAGGGCCAGCGGCAGCCAGGTCGCGCAGTTCGTCGAGGCCGTGCCGGACCGGCGCGCCGATGCCCATCTCGCTCGACTCCCTGGTGGCCACCACCCGGGCGACCCTCGCCGTGGGCGAGAGCCTGGCGAGCGGGAAGCCGGAGCGGGTGTGAGCAGCCGGCGCCTCGCGGCTCGGCTGGTACGCGCGCAGGGTGGCCCGGATGTCGCCGGCCGAGGTGGCCTGGCGCGCTCGCGACCAGGCGCTCCAGGCGGCATGGTCGCGCCGGCAGGTGAGCCGCGAGCAGATTGCGCGCCGGCGCATGCGGTACCCGCCGGGCGAGCGCCGGTTCACCGCGGTCCTGCCGCCGCAGACCGCCGACGCGGGTGCCGGCGGAGGCCAAGGCGGCCGTGCTGGCGGCCGCGGACCAGCTGCTGCGGGGCGAGTGGGAGGTGCTGGGCGTCGTCAGGACCGACATGGTGCAGCCTGACTGGTTCCGCGACCCCGTGACCGGCCGCCGGGCCCCCGCGGACCGCTACGCGTTCCGGATCAACCACCGCTCGGAGGCGCAGACCGGGAACGTCAAGCAGGTCTGGGAGATCTCTCGCCTGCAGCACCTGACGCTGCTGGCCACGGCCTGGTTCCTCAGCCGCGACGAGGCGTATGCGCAGCGGGTGGCCGACCAGCTGCGCTCCTGGTGGCGGGAGAACCCGTTCCTGTCCGGTGTGCACTGGACCAGCGGCATCGAGATCGGCATCCGCCTGATCAGCCTGGCCTGGATCAGGCGGCTGCTGGACGAATGGCCCGAAGTCGCCGACCATTTCGAGAACGACGAGCTCGCGGTGCGGCAGATCCGCTGGCACCAGCAGTACCTCTCGGCCTTCCGGAGCCGGGGCTCGTCGGCCAACAACCACGTCATCGCGGAGGCGGCCGGGCAGCTCGTGGCCAGCTGCGCCTTCCCGTGGTTCGCCGAGAGCGACCGCTGGCGGCGGGCGTCCGCCCGGCTTCTCGAGCGCGAGCTGGTCCGCAACACCTTCCCGTCCGGTATCGGCCGCGAGCTCGCCACGGACTACCAGTGCTTCGTCGCGGAGCTCGGCTTGCTGGCCGCGGTCGAGGCCGAGGCCGCCGGCCACCCGCTGAGCGCAGCCGCCTGGCAGCGGCTGTGCGCGATGGTCGACAGCGGCGCGGCCCTGCTCGACGAGCGGCTGCGCCCGCCCCGGCAGGGTGACGGCGACGAGGGACGGGCGCTGCTGCTCGACGCGCCCGACGCCCAACCGCTGGCCGTCGCTGCTGGCGCTGGGGGCCGCGCTGTTCGGCCGGCTCGACTGGTGGCCGACGTACCGCGGCGGACGCGGGCAGCACGATCATCGGCGCCATGCCCGGGGCAGCCCGCGAGGTCAGCCGGCAGGCCCGCGCGGCGGCCGTGGCAATTCGCGGACGCCGGGACGACCCTGCTGCGCACGACCGGTGACCGGGAGCCGGAGATCTGGTGCCGCTGCGACGGCGGCCCGCACGGATACCTCAGCATCGCCGCGCACGCCCATGCCGACGCGCTGTCGGTCGAGGTCCGCTACGGCGGCGTCGACGTCCTCGCCGATCCGGGCACCTACTGCTACCACGGCGAGCCCGAGTGGCGCTCGTACTTCCGCTCCACGATCGCGCACAACACCGTCGAGCTCGACGGCCAGAGCCAGTCCGCCGACGGCGGCCCGTTCCTGTGGCTGCGCCACGCGAACGCCAGGGAGATCGACGTCCAGGACATCGGCGACGCCGCCGAATGGACCGCAGAGCACGACGGCTACCTGGCGCTTCAGCCCGCCGGCCCGGCACCGCCGCTACGGTCCGGCTGGACCGGGCCTCGCGCAGCGTCGACATCGTCGACGAGATCAGCGGCGGCAGTCACGACGTCCGCCTCGCCTTCCACCTCGGCCCGGATGTTCGAGGCGGAACTCGACGGGGCATGCGCCGTCCTGCGCTGGCCCGGCGCGTCCGCACCCGGCGCGGCGCGGCTGGAACTGCCGCAGCCGCTGCGGTGGAGCCTGCACCGGGGCGAGACCGACCCCATCCTCGGCTGGTACTCCACGCGGCCTGGGGCGGCGCATTCCCGCCTTCACGCTCCTCGGCCGCGGGCGCTGCGCGCCCGATGAGCCCCTCATCACGCGGCTGGAGTTCCTCGAAGCCGGCATAGCGACCAGACATCCGCCTTTACGCGGCCAGCCATATCATGATGCGCAGTCCGATGCCCGTGGGTGACAGAGGCCGGGGATCCAAGCGGAGGCCGGATGAGCGAGCAGGCGCTGGACCTGAGAAGGTCCCTGCAGATCGTGCGGCGGCACAGGATCGTCGTCGGCAGTATCGCCGCGCTGGGCCTCCTCGCGGGCGTGCGGCTTACACCGTGCTCAACCCGCCGATGCTCGCGAGCGAGGCGCTCGTCGTCGTGCTGCCGTAGCGCGTCGAGGCCCCAGCGTCGAACACGCGCGCCGCGACCCAGGTCGTGATCGCGGGCAGCGACCCCGTCCTGCGCGAGTGCGCTGCGGAACGTTCACCCGCGATGTCGCTGCAGACCCTGCGCAGCCGCGTCCAGGTCACGACGCCTGACCTCCGACATCCTCTCGATCAGCGCCCAGGGCAGGACCGCCGCCCAGGCCGAGGACACCGCGAACGCGGTCGCCGACAGCTAGTCGCCTACGTCGGCTCCCGCGAACAGCCCGGGCGGGCAAGTGCAGGCGCAGGTCCTGGAGCCTGCGACGAACGCCACGGGGACGTCGCTGCCCGCTCGCCTGCTCGTTACCGGAGTGCTCGGTGCCCTGCTCGGTGCGCTGATCGGAGCCATCGTCGTGCTCGCGATCGGCCGCAGCGACCGGCGCCTGCGGGAGCGCGACGAGATAGCGGATGCCATCGGGGTTCCCGTCCTGGCGTCGATCTCGTGTCGCGTCACCCATCCGGCGCCGCCGGCTGGACCAGGCTGCTCGAGGACTACGAGCCCGGAGCCGTCGATGCGTGGCGCCTGCGCAACGCCCTGCACTATCTGGGTCTGGCCGACGTGATCTAGACGGTTCCAGCGGCGGCAGCGGTTCGCCTCCTCGCCGTCCTCTCGCTTTCCTCCGACCCGGGGGCGCTCGCCCTCGGCCCTCAGCTGGCCGTCTTCGCCGCCTCCCTGGGGATCCCCACGGCGCTGGTCATCGGCCCCCAGCAGGACACGAACACCGCGGCGACGCTGCGGGCCGCGTGCGCTCAGCGCCGCGACCGTCGGGACGATCGGGCCAGCTGCAGGTCATCGTCGAGCGATCACGACAGACACCGATCGGCAGCCGGACGCCGCGCTGACCGTCGTCGTCGCCGTCGTCGACGGCCAGGACCCCGCAGGTCGCTGACACGATGCGCACCACCGCGACGGTGCTGGGGGTCTCGGCAGGCGCGGTGACCGCCGAGCAACTGGCCCGCGTCGCGGCCAGCGCCGCCGCCGACGGCCGCGACATCGCCGGAATCCTCGTCGCGGACCCGGACCCGGCCGACCACACGACCGGCCGTCTTCCGCAGCTGGCGCGGCCGGCGCACCGGAGAACGCCGACGCGCCTGACCGGGACGACGACGGAGACCAGACGATGAACGACACAGACCTAGGGGTGCCCGTGATGACGGTGGCCCGAGCGCCTCTGGGCTACGACGATTTCACCGACGTCGACGATCAGCCCGCCGATCCCGCCGCGGGCCTCGTCAGCCTGGGATTCATCACGGCGGCCCTGCGGCGCAGCGCGTGGTTCTGGTGCGCCATCGCCGTGGCTGGGTTGCTGATCGGCTTCGGCTCGTACGTGGAGTCTGCCCCCTGCCTACAAGGCCTCGACGTCGCTCCTGCTCACGCACAGGTCCCGACGGCGAGCCCCGGCACGGCGATCTAGACGACCAGGCCATTGCGCAGAGCCAGGCGGTGGCCGGGCTCGCCCTGCACAAGCTGGGGCTGCAGGCAAAGCGTCGGCAGCTTCCTCAGCGACGTACACGGTCACCGTCGTCACCGACCGGGTGCTCCTCATCACGGTCAGCGCGCCATCGAGCAACGAAGCGGTGAGCCGGGCGAACGCCCTGGCCACGGAGTTCCTCCAGTTCCGGGCCAGCCAGCTGAAGGCCGAGCAGAAACTCGATGCTCGCTGCGCTCGACCAGCAGATCAGCCAGGCCCAGCAGCACGTCAAGTCGATCAACACGCAGATCAGCCAGGTGTCGGCGCAGCCCGCGTCACCCGCGCAGCAGGCCAAGCTCAGCGACTCTGCAGGACGAGCGCAGCCAGGCGACGCGCGCTGACCGTGCTCGAGCAGGCCGCAAGCCAGAACCAGGCGAGCACGCCAGCGTGATCACCGCCACGATGATCGGCGGCAGCCAGGTGCTCGACCCGGCCACCCCGCTCCGCCGCACTCGCGCTAGAAGCTCCTCATCTCTACGCGGTCGCTCGGGCTCATCGTGGGCCTCGTCGCTGGGCATGGGCATCGTCATCGTTCGGGCGCTCGCTGTCCGACCGGCTGCGCCGGCGTGACGACGTCGCGCACGCACTCGGCGCTCCGGTCAAGCTCAGCGTCGGCACTGTGCGCGCGAGCGCTGGCTGCCGGGCCGGCGCGGGCGGCCGCCGCCGGGCCGGACATCCAGCGGATCGTCGCGTACCTGCGCGACGCGGTGCCGGCAGGCCCCGCGGCGCCGCTGCTCTGGCCGTCGTTCCGGTCGACGACGTGCAGGTCGCGGCGCTGTCCTGGTGTCACTGGCCGTGTCCTGCGCGCAGGCGGGCATGCAGGTCGTCGTGGCCGACCTGTGCAGCGGTGCTCCCGCGGCGCGGCTCCTGGGCGCTAGGGACCCCGGGGTCCGCGACGGTGAGCGCGGACGGCGCACGCCTGGTCGTTGCGGTCCCCGACCGTGACGAGTGGTGCCCGTCGGCCCGCTGCCGGCCCACGCCGCACTGGGCCCAGGCCTGCCGCGCCGATGAGCTGGCTGCCGCCTGTGCCTCGGCTGACCTGCTGCTCACCCTGGCGGCCCTCGATCCCTCGCTCGGCGGGGAGCACCTCGCGATGGGCGGCCGGCGCCGTCGCCGTGGTGACCGCGGGGCGGTCGTCGCGACGCGGATCCATGCCGTCGGCGAGATGATACGGCTGGCCGGAATGCGCTGATCTCCGGCGTGCTCGTCGGGGCGGACAAGACCGACGAGAGCCTCGGCGTGGATCCACGCCGGAAGCCGATCGTGAGTGCCGTCCTGACAGGGGCCCGCATTCTGATGCGGAAGCCTCTTTCGTCCGGCGAGTCCGGGTCGCCGGCCGTCCGACGACCGCGTCCGTATCCTGGTCGCAGATCGGTCCGGCCCGGGGACGTGGCTTGCCGTCGGGCATGAGGCCGATGAGTTCGTCCGTCGTCGCATTCCGCCTCCTCCGCGCGGGGTCCGCGCTAGAACCCGCGGAGGCACGGAGCGCTCGGTCCGGCGCAGGGTCGGCCTCGCGTGGGGCCTGCTGGTCCTCAACGCCCTGACTTACTACCGGGATCCTGCCCTTCATATCCCCGTCGGCGTCGGCAAGGGCCTCGCGCAGGGGGCCCTGCCGGTGGCGATCCTGGTGGTGCTGACCGTAAACCGCAGGATCAAGTTGCGCCTGAACGTGTTCCTCTGCCTGGTGAGCCTGCTCGTCGTCGAGGCGGTCATCACGAGCATGCGAGCCACAGCATTCGGCACCGTGTACCGGACCTTCCGGCTCGCCGAGTTCGTGGCCGCGCTCTGGCTGCTGACGCCGTGGTGGGGCCGGCGCGACCTGCTGCTTGTCCGGTGCCATCTCGCTGGCTCTCCGTGGTGCTCGGCTCGGTGCTCCTCGGCCTGCTGATAGCCCCCGGTCATGCCTTCGTTCAGCGGCAGGCTCATCGGCGTGATCTGGCCTATGCTGCCCACGCAGGTCGCGCAGTACGCGGCGGTTGCGGCCGGGCTGACGGTCGTGCTCTGGCTCTGCGGCCTGCTGAGCGGGCGGGTCACCCTGTCTCGTCGTCGTCGCCGTGGTCATCCTCTCTCCTGACGCACACGAGAACCGCCCTGGTCGGCCATGGTGGCGGGCATCCTGGTCGCTGGCCTGAGCCTGTTCATCAGCCAACGCCCGGGTGCGGAAGTTGTTCGCCGCGGGCGTCGTGCGCGCGATCGCGGTCATGACACTCTCCGGCGTTGTCAACCACCTGGCTGGCGCGCGGCGAGAACGCAGCAAGGAGCTGACCGACCCTGACCGGCCGGACGAACTTCTGGGCCCTCGTGCTCAGCATGCCCGCGCGACCAAATTCCAGGAGATCTTCGGCTTCGGCTTGTCCAACGGAGCATCAACGGCCTCCCCATCGACAGTAACTGGCTGGCCGCCTACATGCAGCAAGGGCTTTCGGGGTGGTCGTCTGCGCGATGATCCTGCTGTTCCTGTTCGTGACTGCCTTCTTCCAGCCACCCGGCGTGCAGCGCGCGCTGGCCCTGTTCCTCGTGACGTACTGCCTGGTGGCCTCGTTCACCGAGGTCGGGTTCACGACGCCTCGACGTACCTGCTCGAACTCACCCTGGCCGCGTCGTTGATAATGCCGCCTGTCGCAGTGAGCCCGAACGTTCTGACTAACAGCCTGCCAAACTAGTATGAGTCCGAACGCAAGCACCACAGTTCCTAGCGGGGAGCCACCGTAATGCAGCCGAAACTTCGACGTCGCCTCGCCAGCCTCACCTATTGCCCGGGGCGCAGCATTTCCGTTGCGTACGCATGATTGTGGCGCGTTACGACACGCACATCATCGGACGATCGGTCGATTGGCTAGTGCATAGGCCGCGAGACCACCAACTTCATCATCTACGACTTGGACCCGCTCAACCGTGACCAGCTCGGCTGGTTCGTTTCCGTTGTCTCCGGATGTTGCAGCCACGGCCTCGCTATGGGGCCTTGGGGCGTCCCAATAACTAGGTAGTGAGATTGGTGCTGGAGAGATACACTGGGATGTAGGTAGATATGACAATCCGCGTGACCCTACTAGTCGACAGTCCGAGCAGGCGGGCGCATGGCAACGCGGCCAGTCGACTCGCTCTTGGCCTAGTCGAGACCGGCAGGATTGAGGCGACACTGCTGTGTTATAGTGCCGACCCGCCGCCGCTGTGGCTGCCAGCCGCGGTGCACATACATCGCCTCGGTGCCGATAGGGCGTCGCGTTCGCTCCCAGGCCTTGTCCGTTACTTGCGCGCGCAGCAGCCTGACGTGTTGATCACTCGTCAAGTGCATGCGAATTTCGTGGGCTTGGCGGCGACGTGGATTGCTCGCACGCTACGCCGCTGGAAAGGAAAGCTCATTCTCGTCCAGGATCATCCTGTCGAATTGTCACACGCGAGCCAATTGGATAGACAACAAGTGGATAGCCAAAGTTGGCTATCGTTTTGCTGATGGACTAATCGCCCCCTCCCCGACCGTACGGGAGGACATCATCAGATGGTGTGGGCTGGATCCCTCGGCGGTGGCGCTAGTCGCAAACCCAATCCCAAGATATCTCTGGGACTCTGGGTTCCCCTCCCCACCCATGGCTACGCGATGGCGAGCGTCCGGTGTTCCTACACACTTCGAACATGACGTACTGGAAGCGCCTGGACCTGCTCATAGAAGCTTTCGCCGAGCTGCGTCGGCAACCATGACGCCCGGTTGCTCATCGTAGGTGAGGGGCCGGGGCGCGCTCAGGCCGCTGAGCAGATCCGGCAACTCGGGCTCAGCGCCTACGCGGAGACAGTCGGCTGGGTCGACGACCGTCCTGCAATTCGCAGCCCGCGCCTGGGCGTTCGTGCTCCCCTCAGATGAAGAGGGCTTTGCGCAGGTGCTAACCGAGGCGATGAGTGTTGGCTGCCCGGTCATCACCGCAGATGCGCAGGGGGGCGGTCCTCGTTTCGTAACGGATGACGGTAAATACGGTCTTCTTGTTCCCCGAGGAGATCAGGAGAAGCTCGTCGAGGCCATGGGGCACATGTTGCAGGCAGATGTACGCGCAGATTACTCGAAGCTAGGTCAAGAGCGGGTCGAGGCACTCTCGCCAATGGCCAGCGCCAACGCGCTGCTCGAATTCCTGACGGGGCAACTCAAACTGACTGAGTGAAACGTCGCGGGACTGTCTCGGCGCCGGGCGGTCGCTCGCGCCTGCCTTCTGGACGACGGGTATGACAGGCAGCCCGCCAGCTACTCGATGAGCTGGGCTTTGAAGGGGCTCTTACAACCCTCGGTACTGCCATGACCGACGGCGGAGCCACCACTGCCCCTTATGGACCAAAATGTAGCGTATCGAGCGTGGTCCGATGCTCTTGTGCGACTGCAGAGTGCGGTACAGGGGTAGTCTGCTCACCCCCGGCCAGCAGTCCACGGCGAAGATTACGAGTTCGTCGACGTCCTGTTCTTCTTCGATCGTTGCCGTACCCCCCCCCAGGAAGCGCCGGGCGAGTTCAGTCTGCCGCACGCGTCCCCGGTCGTACACACGTCCGGCAGACCAGAGGGCCTCGCGGGCCAGTTGGCGGTACACCATGCCAGACAGGCGGTTGGCGTCTGGCAGCCTCGCGCCATAGCGGTCGAGCACTACCTCGAAGACCGATCGCCGCTGGCGCAGATCCATCAGTGCGCTAACGCCCTTACTCATGTTCTGCTCATGCAGACGGTAGTATGCTTGGTCCACCCCGCGTATGAAGCCGACGTCGGCGTTCGCCGCCAGCCGCATATACATCTCCATATCGGCAGCTTGTGGCAGTTGCGGGTCATATCCGCCCACGCGCTTCTGCAGCCATGTGCGCACGACGAGCGTCGGCGCAGTAACTGGGTTCTCCGCCTGACGGAACACGTGCTCGAGCCAACGCTGGCCAGGCCACACCGACCAGCCCCGCACTCTCATGCGGGCTGCCGGCAATGGCGCGCCATCCATGATCCACAGTGAGCGCCCATAAACGAAACCGACCTCCGGGTTGGCGTCGAGCAGGTCCCCGGCGCGCCGCAGGGCGCCGGGGGTGAGCCGATCATCGGCCGACATCAGAATGCAGTAATCACCGTCGGCCCACTCGAGCAAGCCCTCGTTGAATGTCGCTATATTCCCTTTATTGGCTGAATGGACGGCAACCTCCACGCGAGGGTCGCGAGCCGCGATCTTCATCGCCACATCGGCACTGTCATCAGGCGAGGCATCGTCGATAATGAGCACCCGTACATCGACGCCTTCCTGGTCATCCAGCACGCTAGTGACGGCTTCCTCTAGGAAGTGACCGTATTTGTAGCATGGGATGACGACGCTGACTGAACACATCGCGGGCTCTCCAGTTCGCATGGATATGGGGCCTACCTAACAGACACACCGGCCTCACGGGCCAGGAGCCTGTCCATTTCGGCCCTTAGCTCGGCTTCTGCTTCATGCGGCACGAAAAAGAAGTTGTTAACGAAGCGCATTTGCTGCCGTGGCGCATGTTCGCTCCACAGCCGCGGGTTCTGCATGTCGGTTTCGAATTCAAGCAAGCCGAACGTCCTCCCCTTGTGAACGAAAAAACCGGCATATTCCAGGGGTTCAAAGAATGCAGATACTGCCGCGACTGCCTCGGGGGTGTTGGCCTCAACAAGGATTACAGGGTGACACCGTGCGATCAACTGCTGAGCACCGACGAGAACCGACTGCTCGGCGCCTTCCACATCGATCTTGATGAACCCAACGTCGGAGTTGGCCAAGGCAGCGTCCAACGTCGTCGTTTTCACGAGCCGAATGTCATAATCCCGTCCCCGCGGGGCGACGAGTGACCCGCAAGTGACTGCGCGATGGCCCTTCAATGACGGGACGTGAAATTCGCTCGTCCCTTCCCGATTGGACACCGCATTGTTGAAAACTCGAACGTTGGGGGGCGCAACACGCCGCAGCATAGTTGCCATCTCAACGTCCGGTTCGAACGCATAGACTGTGCGCGTGAGCTTTGCCAGAAGCAGGGTGTAGCTACCGATGTAAGCCCCGACATCGACTGCATCACGTTGTCGGTGAACGACGACCGGCAGCAGATCCTGTTCCACCTCCGTCCAATGCTTCATTTTTGCCTGGGCGCGAGCATGCATGAATTTGGGAAACATTGCTCGAAGGGGCTTCCGGATTGCCCGAAGAATTTTTATGAAGTAGGTTCTCATCTTAGTTGAGGGACTCGTTCCCTATCCTTTTCCGAGTGCGGTTACAGTGCGTACCAGACCCTATACGGAGTCGACGGAAGTATCGCGCATTACCTGAAGCTAGATACCTCCATGTCACCAGGTTGCCAGGCGACCACCCACGACAGGATCCCGACGACCCGATCCTGATACCTATAGTGCCCTAACGGCCTTAGTCATGTTCTGCTCATGCAGACGGTAGTATGCCTGGCCCACTCCCGCGTATGAAGCCGACAGTCAAGGGTTCAAACCCTCGATGCCGATGCCGCCGTCGCCGTCTGGGGCCACGTTCTGCCCGCCGACCTGACACTCGGCCGGCACGCAGCAACATCACCAGATCAGCCCCGGCGCGGCCACTATCACCCGCACCCAAGACCCTCATCTCAAGCCCTCAGACTCCCCGGAAGACGATTCGGCTACAGCGGCCAGACGACCGCCCCTACTCACACAAGACCAGCCTCGGCGCCGTCCTGATACATCCAGCCGCGGGGAGATGCGCGAGGTCGACCTCTGACGGGGCTTCGCCCCAGCCCGAGGATTCCTGCTGGTTGCGGGCTGACGTGGGTGAAAAGGGCTGGGCAGCGCGGGGACGACGTCACCCACGACTACCTGCGGCGCGCCGGACGCGATGACCGCGGGTTGGTGCCCGCGCAGGTCATGTATGTCGTGGTAGCGCAGGAAAAGCAGCGGGTGTTCCGCACCGTCAAGCGCCGCAACCCGGTCACCTGGGCTGCCTTGCCTAGGCCGGTCCCGGCCACGGGGGTGATCGACCAGTACTACTTCTACTGCGTCGATGAGGACTTCGGGCCGGTGTGCGTTAAGTTCTCCGGCTACTTCCCCTACGCGGGCCTGCTGATCCTCAACGGCAACAAGTACGCCCAGGGGCAGGCCGCCAAGGCCGGGCATCGGCTTCGTCCCGCTGGACAACGCCTTCGCCGCCGTCGACGACGTGGCCGCGGTCCAGGCGATCTGCGACGGGCTGGATGCGGCCACGATCGGGGCGCTGGCCGCCCTGGCCGCCGCGCCTGCTGCCGCACCCGTTCACCGGCGCCGACACCGCTGCCGGATACACCTATGAGCTGTCGGTCCTGCAGGCCGAGTCTCCCTCACCCAGGTGCTGGACAGCCCGGCCGGCACCCGCACCGCCGGGGACGCCGGTCACCAGCACCCTCGTGCAAGCCCTGCTCACCGCCATCTGCGCCTTCCGGCTCCGGCCCCACGTTTCACCAACCGCGACCTCCTCACCCACCTCGCGGCCCGCTGGGGCTCACCGCCGAGGACATGACCAGCGGGCAGATCAGCTACGACATGCGACGGCTGCGCATCCACGGCGTCATCGAACGCATCCCGGCACCTTCCGCTACCAGGCCACCCCCGCCCGCTGCCGCCAGGCAACGTTCCTCACCCGCCTCACTCGCCGGCTGCTCATCACCGGCCTAGCCCAGCTCGCGCAGCCTGAACCACCCATCCCCTCCCGGCTCCGCGCCGCCGCCCGCGCCTACGACACTGCGATTGACGACCTCGCCCGCCAGTCCGGCCTCGCCGCCTTGCCCGCGCCCTCGGCCACAAATCCACTCACTATCTCTAACTTGAATCACAAATAACGTGATCACTCGATCAAGCCCTTAAACCCCGGCCTGACCTCCCGTATCACGGTCACCCTCTCGGTGCTCATATGTGTACAAGCCCGGGGTGCCCCGCCACAGAACCGGTGAGGTGATGCGACGGGCTCTACCCGGGTCGGCGCGCCGCTGGCACGTCCGGAACGCTTGAGGTACGGAGTTCATGTCTGCGGGCTGGAAATCGGCAGGAGAGATTCGCGGAGATGCAGATGAGCCGCGACGCCGCTCCCGAGCCAGACGGCACAGGCTTGACGCAAGTGAAGGGCCGTCATCGATACTTTAAGGGGTACCGGGTGAGGAGGTGTCGGGCAAATCGGCTCCCACGACAGGTCTGAGCGGCGGATCATGATTCACTATCTGTCGTGGCCGGTGTGTCGCCTCTGCGCAGGTGAAGGTGCTGCAGGCTGCTGGACCCCGCCTGAGACACCTGGCTTGCGATGACGAGCACATCCGATCCGGCGCGTGGCGACGTTTCCGATGGCCCACCTGCAGCGAGCGATTCACGTTCGCTTTCTGCGAGCGTGCGGAGGGGGGCTCTCTGGGTCGTAGCGAGCAACATCTTGCTGCGCCTAGCCAACGTCTTGCTCACGGCCGTCGTGGCGCATATTCTTTCCCCGCACGACTTTGGCGTTTTCGCTGTGGCCCTGACCGCATACGTCATCGTAGGCAGCATCGCTGACGCCGGCGTCTCATCCTGCTTGTTTCGTGCCGACCTTGATATTGACAGCCTGGCGCCGACTGTAGCAACCATCGCATTGGTATCGAGCGCGATACTAGCTGGCGCAATGGTAGCCTTTGCTAGGGCGATCGCGGTTGCGCTTGGCTCGGCAGCGGCCGTCGGCCCGATCAGGATCATGGCGTTGTCCGTACTTTTCGCGGGTGTTTTCGCCGTTCCGAACGCCCAGCTGATCAGGGACTTCAGGCAGGACAAGGTCTTCCTGGCCAATGCCATCAGCTTCGTTCCCTCCACCGCCCTGCTCATCATCCTGGCAGAAGCCGGAGGTGGCGCCACGGCCTTCGCGTGGTCCAGGGTGGTGGGACAGTTCCTCTTGGGCTGCGTGCTGATCGCCGCGGCGCCGCGGCACTACCGGCCCGGTCTCACGCGCAGCGCCCTATCCGTGGTACTCAGGTTCGGAATACCGCTCGCCTGCGCCAACTTTGTGAACTATATACTCTTGAACGTCGATTACGCATTCGTCGGCCACCTCCTGGGCGCCGCCGCCCTCGGCGTGTATATGCTGGCTTATACGCTGGCGTCCGCGCCATACAGCGTTCTGGGCGCAGTGATCAACAATGTGTCGATGCCCGCATTCTCCAGGGTTAAGCACGACCCCGCCCTGCTGAAGAATGCGCTGGCCGCCACGCTGCGCACAGTCTCACTGATAGTAATGCCGATGTGTGCCTTGACCGCGGCGCTCGCTCGTCCGCTCATACTGACGCTGTACGGTGAAAAATGGGCAGCGGCCGCTAATGTCCTCGTCGTTCTCTCACTCTATGGCGCGGTCTTCGTCGTATGCCTTCTATTCGCAAACATACTCACCAGCTTCGGCCGGACTAAATTGCTTCTCGTCCTTCAGCTAATCTGGATTAGCGTCCTGGTTCCCGCCATGACGCTGGGCGTGCACAAGGATGGCATCGTAGGTGCGGCATACGCTCATGTAGCGGTAATTGTTCCTATCGTCTTGCCAAGTTACCTGCTAGCCTTGAAGCGTGTAACGGGCGTCCGCTTCATAGCGCTAGGTAAGGCCGTCCTCCCTGCGCTCCTGGCTTCGTCAGTGGCGGCTCTTGCGGCTCGTGGCGTGGCCTCCCAGTTCAACGCCCCGCTCGCCGAGCTAATGGCCGGGCTGGCGGCGGGTGGGCTGATCTATCTCATTTGCGCCGGGCAGCAGGCTGCAGCCGTGCTCGGGCGGGGACAGGCTCCTGAGCGCGTGCTGCGCTTCTACAGCTCCGCCGCCCGGCTGGTGGGCCTACCGGCTCGCGGCCGGGCGAAGCCTTCGGGCGCCGATCGCCCCGAGGACCTGGCCTCGGGCGCCGACCTCACGAATGCCAACCGCCAAGGAGGCTGGCTGGCCCAGGCGGTTGCGTTGCTTGAACGTGTCCTCGCCGACCAGGAGCGGACGCTTGGCCCTGATCATCCCCACACGCTGGCCTCGCGCGCGAATCTCGCCTACGTTTACGGCCAGGCAGGCTGGATGGCGAAAGCGATCCCCCTCTACGAGCGAACCCATGCCGGCTGGGGGCGCATGCTCGGCTCCGATCACCCCAGGACCCTGCGGGCGAGCAACTACCTCGCCTCGGCTTACCGCGAAGCGGGACGCCTGGCCGAAGCGATCCGCCTCTACGAGCGGACCCTCGCTGACCGGGAGCGGCTGCTCGGCTCCGGCCATCCCAGCACGCTGCGCTCGAGCAGTTACCTCGCTGGTGCCTACTGCGAAGCGGGACGCCCGGCCGAAGCGATCCCGCTCTACGACCGAACTCTCGTACGCTGTACCCGGGTGCTGGGCAACGATCACGCTTTGACACGAGACGTGCGCCGCAATCTCGGCGTGGCTCGGGAGCTAACCGCCAGCCGGAGCAGTCACCCAGGTCCTTCCAGGGAAAGGGAACAGACGCGTCATCAGCGTGACGCCGAGACGGCCGAGAGCCGCAGGTAGAGGACCAGCGTTACAGCGAGCAGTCCACGCCCTAGCCTGAGGAACCGTACACGATCGGCACGTTGATCACCTGGACCTTAGCCCAGGCCGCCGCGCCCAGCCGCCACACCGTGAGCCTCGACCCCGAGACTGCCAACGCGTCGTACCCGCCACCGGTCCCGGGCGCGAGCGTAGCGGTTCCCGCCGGAACGGGCTGCAGCGTCCGCCAGGATCCCCCCGCCCCGGCCACGGCCGCCGCCCGGCCGCCCCCGAGCAGTACCCAGATGCCCCCGCCCGGCCCGAACCCCGACGCGGAGACGCCCCCGGCCGCCGAGACCGGAGCCGACACCGTCCAGCGCGCTCCGTCCCACCACGCCGCCAGCAGGTCAGGCCCGGCCAGCAGCAGCGCCGCGTCGCCGCCAGAGGTCCGGGCGAGCCCGAGGACCTGCACCTGATCCCCGCCGAACCCCGCGGGCAGCGCCGGCCCCGCCGCCTGCCACGTCCCGCCGCTGGCGGCGAATATCCCGGCCGTGCCCCGCCGCCGGCAGCTTCCCGCCGCCATCGGTGTGTCATTGTGGCCGAACGAAACCGCGTTCACCGCCGCCAGCCCGCAACCTCGGCCCGGGGCTGATGCCGCCAGCGCGTCCAGCGTGGTCAGCTGCGACCAGTCACCGGCGGTCGCCGCGGAGGCGGTCGGCGCCACCTCGATGGTGCCGTCGCGCAGCAGCGCGAGGGCCCGGCCCGACGTCCCGACCGCTATCGCGTCCGGGACGTCGGCCAGGTCCGCGTCGAGCAGCCCGGGTGTCCAGTTCCTCCCCGCGTCGCTGCTTATCGCCAGGGGAGAGAAGGCCAGGTACTGGCTCGGGCGCACCCCGACCAGCAGTGACGTCCCCCCGGCGCCGCCCGCCGCGACGAGCCCGCCGTTGTCGGCCACGCCCGGCGGGGTGACCAGCGACCAGATGCCGGCGCCCGCGGGACGCACGAACAGCTGCCAGAAGTTGTTCCGCGAGTCGGCTGGCCTGCCCATGACCGCGATCGCCCAGGCGCCCTGCGGGGTGACCACCGAGGTGGCCAGCGGCGCGGTGTGGACCACGATGCTCGGCAGGGCGACCGGAGCGGCCTGCGACCCGCAGCCGGCCACCAGGGCGGTCAGCAGCCCGGCGAGAACGGCACGCCGGATCACGGGCTGGCCAGCGCCTGGCGGGCGTACTGACTGAGCAGCACGGAGAACGAGGACTTGGTGCTCGCGGTGCCGGGCCCGGGATCGGCGCTCATTTCCTCGCGGATGTTGCCGGACCGGTCGATGATCACCGCCACATCGTTGTGCGCGATCATCGAACCCGCGGGCAGGATCGACACGGGGAGCCCGTACTGCTGCCAGACCTGGCCCAGCTGGCTGGCGGACCCGGTCAGGTACAGCCAGTTCGGCACGGTGTTGAGCCCTTCGTCCCGGTCGAATGCCCGGGTGAAGGTCACGGCCCGGTAGATCGGGTTGGCCACGACGGCCACCAGCTCGACCTTGGAGTCCGCGGACCCGAGCAGGACTCCCGCCTCCCTGAACTCCTGCCCGATGAGCGGGCAGTCCGTGCTGCACACCGGGTCGAGGAAGGTCATCAGCACGACCTTGCCGCGCAGGCTGGCCAGCGAGACCCGCTGGCCGTTCTGGTCCGTGAGCTGGAAACCCGGCGCCGGGGTGTCCTCCGGGGTGCCGCTTCCCGCGATGGCCAGGGCCAGGATCGGATCCGCGGTCCGGTTGACCGCCGCCGCGGCCATCGGGGCGGCCCCGAGCAGGATTAGGGCCACCGCGGCGACCGCGGCGACCGACCGGGCGCTAGCGGTCGCGAGCATGCCCCCCAGCGCCTTCGGCGCCAGCGGCTTCAACCGCCGGCCCCGCTCGCTGCCGCTATCCGTCTCGCGCTCGGGTTCCGCCTCGCTCCCTCCGCCCGCCTCCTGCGCGCCGGCGGCAACCTGGGCCGCCTCGGTCGCCGGTGCCTCGTGCGGCGCCGGGGTGAGGGCGAGGTAGCCAGCTGAGTACAGCAGGATCAAGGGGATCATGCTGTTCGGGTCGGTGCCGAGCCCGCCGAGGAAGCCGAGGTCCTGCACCAGCACCCAGACGGCCAGGCCGAATACGATGCCGAACCACACCGCGTACCGGACCAGCCGGGGCCGCCCGGTCAGGAAGATCGCGCCCATCCCGGCGAGCACGATCACGACCACCAGGTTGACCGCGAAGCCATTGCTGGCCGTGACCGACTCGAAGCCGGACAGCAGGGACGACAGGAAGCGCGGCTGGGGGGTCGCCGACATCGTCTGGACCATGCCGGCCAGGGTTCCCGGCCGGCCTGCGATGCTGCCCTGCCAGTAGCCGCGGCCAGGCCAGGCCTGCAGCACCGCCATGCCGATGAAGAAGAGCCCGATGCCGCTCAGCAGCCGCCGCCCGAGCCTCGGGCTCCGCCAGGCGCCTTCGGGCAGCGCGATGAGCGCCCCGGCGACCACGTAGAGCAGGACGCCCCCGGGCGCCCCGGTCAGCCAGCTCAGGCCGGGCGCGAAGATCCCGCCGAACGACTCCCCGAACACCCACACGATAAGCCCCCAGGCCGCGCTGGCCAGCCCGGCCAGCCTGGACCACGGCCCGTGCGCCGCGGTGATGAGCCAGGCGCCGATACCGACCTGGATCCACACCGTGGCCGCGCCGGACTGGATGGGGTGGTAAGACCAGATGGTCCCGCCCCAGTTGACCAGGTGCTGGACCCAGGGCGGCGATGCCGCTGCGGTGGGCCTGATGACCTGCGAGGCCAGCCCGGCCGCCATCTTCGGCTGGACCTGCAAGATCCCGTCCAGGATCCAGAGCAGCCCGAACCCGACCCGCAGCAGCCGACGGGCCGCCGGCTCCGCCGATCCGCCGATCCGCCAGCGCCGGACCGCCGGGCCAGCGGTCCGGTTGCCTGCGTCCGGCTTGGTGCCGGGGGCGGTGCGCCGCCAGACCCGGGCCGTGGCCCAGGCCAGCCCGAGGAACGCGATGAGAATCAGGGCGATCGCGCCCTGGTGCAGCAGCGCAGACCTGAAGGCGGCGACCAGCGTCGGGTCGGACGGACTCAGGCCTGAATTCATGCCGGGCACCGAATCCGCTCCTTCCTCAGCCCGCCCAGAGTGGCTGCGCGTCCTCCCGCGTCCCGGGCTCGGCGGGTTCGCGTGCGGCGACGTGGCGCCGACACCCGGCGTGCACGCAGCCCGGTAACTGACATATCGGCCCCCGCGGACGAAAAGTCGATGGCTGTCCCAAAGATACAGACGCATGGATGGTCCTGTTGGATGGCGCAAGCGAGGTCACGAACTGGTGACGGCGGCCGCGATGCCGTTGCCATTTCGTTACCTACCGCTTGTCATCCGCTGCCGGCTGGTTGCGCGTCTCTATAGCAATGACTGGTGGGGCAACTTCCCGTTGGGGTCGACATGTCAGACATGGGGCTGCAGGCACGCCGGGCGTGGCTGCCCCGACTGGTCATCGGCCTCGGCCTCGCTGGGTCTGCCGGTCTGCTCGCCCTGCTCTTCCTGGTGGTCTATTCGTGGATTGCTCATGGCGGTCCCACGACGACGACGATCGCGACCCGGGCCGTCGCCGACAGTGGCAGCCCGGCGAAACCAAGGCCGGCCGTCACAGCCAACGACGTGAGCGCGCGGTCGAGCAACGTCACTGCCGCTACGTCCGACGACGGCCCTGATCAGACCGGCCAGTGGGGCAGCCTGATGCCCTATCCCATCGTCGCGATGCACGGGGACTTGCTGCCCGACGGCAACGTTTTGACCTGGGGAGATAGCGCCGAAGGCTACCATGATACGGCTGTCGTGTGGGATCCGGCGACGAACACCACCACGAGCATTCCGGACCCGTTCGCCAACCCGTCATGCGGCGGCGATAACGCACTGCCCGACGGCCGCATCATCACCGTCGGCGGCGGAGGCATAACCCCCACCGACGAGAATACCAACGTCACCGGATACCAAGAGCCGAACCAGACCTGGGGGCAGCTCGCGAGCAACGCCTTCCCGACCTGGTATGCCTCGACGACGGTGCTCGCCAACGGCAACCTCCTCCGCCTCGGCGGGGTGGGCGGCGAGAACAACGTCAACCCCCAGGTCCCCGAGGAGTACTCGCCGGCCGCCGACCAGTGGACCACGCTGAGCCAAAACCCGACGCTGCTGCCGATGTACCCGTTCAGCTACGTCCGGCCCGACGGCACCGTGGCGGTGACCGGTGCCACGGAGGTGCCGGAGCCGCTGATGATCTATAACCCCACTGCGGAGACCTGGACCACCAGCGATCCGAACGTGGTCGACGGCGGATCGTCGGCGATGTACGACACGGGCAAGGTGATCAAGGCGGGCAGTTCCTACGGCAACAACCCCGTGGGTATTGACACCCCGTCGGCAGCTACCGCCTACATCACCGATCTCAGCCAGGCGACGCCGACGTGGACGCAGACCGGGTCCATGGCCTACCCACGCAGCTCCTCGACCTGACGCCGCTACCCGACGGCACCGTGCTGGCCACCGGAGGCGGAACCACGAAGAAGCCGGCAACACTAAGCGACGGGGTGCTGCCGGCCGAGGACTGGAACCCCGCCACCGGGCAATGGACGACCTGGGCCTCGAGGCGGTCTCGCGCCTGTACCATTCGATCGCCATGCTGATGCCCGACGGGACCGTGCTTCGTCGCGGGCAGCGGCGACCAGCCGGGCGTCCAAGACGAGTGCAACTACCAGATCTTCTCGCCCCCGTACCTGTTCAAAGGGCCCCGGCCGACCATCACCAGCAGCCCCTCTGTGGTGCAGTACGGCAGCAACTTCCAGGTCAGCACGCCGGATGCCGCCTCGATCACCAGCGTGTCGCTGATACGCACCGCGGCGGTGACTCACTCCTTCGACCAAAGCACCCGGCGCGTCTCGCTGTCGTTCACCGCGTCCAACGGCGTGCTGAACGTGCAAGCTCCCGCCAGCGGCGGCGACGCACCGCCAGGCAACTACATGCTGTTCATCGTCAACAGCGATGGGGTGCCTTCGGTCGCATCGTGGGTGGACCTGCCCGCGTCGTACCAAGAAGACACGCCGCCATCCGCGCCGAGCGGACTCACGGCGACGGCCACCAGCCCCTCGTCGGTGAACCTGTCATGGACGGCATCGACCGACAACATCGGCGTGACCGGTTACAACATCTTCCGGGCGCCGCAGGGCTCGACCAACTACGTCCAGATCGGCACCTCGACGACCCCCTCCTACACCGACAGCGGCCTCGCCAGCAACACGGGGTACACCTATACCGTCCAGGCCTATGACGCGGCCGGGATGGTCAGCACGCAGTCCAGCTCCGCCACCGCGACAACGCCCCAGCCCCAGTGCCCGTGCAGCATCTGGCAGGACGGGACGCCGACCGGTTCGGTGGATGCTGCCGACACCAGCGCGGTCAACCTGGGGCTGCAATTCCAGCCCAGCAGCAGCGGGTTCATCACCGGGGTCCGGTTCTACAAGGAGTCCGATAACACCGGCACGCATACCGGCAGCCTGTGGCATCGACCGGGACGTTGCTGGCGACGGGGACGTTCACCAACGAGACCGGCAGCGGGTGGCAGGAGCTGGACTTCTCCTCCCCGGTGGCGGTCACCGCGGGGACCACCTATGTGGCGTCGTATTTCACCAGTACCGGGCATTACGCGGCGACCAGCGGCGGGCTGGCGTCGGCGGTGACCAACGGGCCGCTGACCGCGCTGGCCGGCGGCGGGGTCTACGCCTACGGCTCGGCCGAACACCTTCCCCGCGAACACCTACCAGGCATCAACTACTGGGTCGACGTGGTCTACTCGCAGACGTCGGGCGCCACGGCGCCGGGGGCGCCGACGGGGGTGTCGGCGACGGCGGGTAACGGGTCGGCGCCGGTGAGCTGGACGGCGCCGGGCAGTGGCGGCAGCGCGATCACCAGCTACACGGTGACGCCGTATATCGGCGCGGCGGCGCAGACGCCGGTGACGGTGTCCGGCAGCCCGCCGGCGACCACGGCGACGGTGACGGGGCTGACCAACGGGACTAGTTATACCTTCACGGTGTCGGCGACTAACGCGGTCGGTACCGGGCAGGCCTCGTCGCCCTCCAACGCCGTGACCCCCATCGCACCGACGGTCCCGGGGGCGCCGTCGGGGGTGTCGGCGACGGGGGGTAACGGGTCGGCGTCGGTGAGCTGGACGGCGCCGGGCAGTGGCGGCAGCGCGATCACGAGTTATACGGTGACGCCGTATGTCGGGTCGGCCGCGCAGACGCCGGTGACGGTGTCCGGCAGCCCGCCGGCTACCTCGACGACGGTGACGGGGCTGACCAACGGGACTAGCCTATACGTTCACGGTGTCGGCGATCAATGCGGTGGGCACCGGGCCGGCTTCGTCGTCGTCGAATGCGGTGACTCCGGCGGTGCCGCCGACGGTGACGGCGGTGACGCCGAGCTTCGGGGGCGAGCGGCGTTGCGGTGTCGGTGGCGCCGTCGGCGACGTTCTCGGAGGCGGTGACGCCGGGCACGGCGTCGTTCACGATGGTGGATTCCAGCGGGAACACGGTTGCGGGTACCGTCGCCTTCAGCGCCGGGAACACGGTGGCGACGTTCACGCCTACCAACCCGCTGGCGGCGGGCGTCACTATACCGCGACGGTGTCGGGGGCGCAGAATGCCTCGGGGACGCCGATGAGCGGCCCGTTCTCGTGGAGTTTCACGACTGCCGGGCCGCCGTGCCCGTGCAGCATCTGGCAGGACGGGACGCCGACGGGTTCGTCGGACGTCGCAACGATACCAGCGCGCAACCTGGGGGTGAAGTTCCGGCGGCAGCAGCGGGTACATCGCCGGGGTCCGGTTCTACAAGGAGTCCGACAACACCGGCACGCATATCGGCAGCTTGTGGAGTCCGCTACCGGGACGTTGCTGGCGACGGGGACGTTCACCAACGAGACCGCCAGCGGGTGGCAGGAGCTGGACTTCTCCTCCCCGGTGGCGGTGACCGCGGGGACGACGTACGTGGCGTCGTATTTCACCAGCACCGGGCATTACGCGGCCACCAACGGCGGGCTGGCGTCGGCGGTGACCAACGGGCCGCTGACCGCGCTGGCCGGCGGCGGGGTCTACGCCTACGGCTCGTCGAACACCTTCCCGACCAGCACCTACAACGCCGGCAACTACTGGGTCGACGTGGTGTATTCGCAGTCGGCGGGCGCCACGCCGCCGGTGGTGTCGACGGTGTCGCCGGGCGCGGGGTCGACGGGCGACGCGGTGTCGGCCGCGCCGGCGGCGACGTTCTCGCAGCCGGTGACGCCGGGCACGGTGTCGTTCACGGTGAAGGACTCCGGCGGGAACACGGTGGCCGGGACGGTGAGCTTCAACGGCGCGGACACGGTGGCGACGTTCACGCCGACCAGCTCGCTGGCCGGGAGCACCACCTACACCGCGACGGTGTCGGGGGCGCAGAACGCCTCCGGGACGCCGATGGGCAGCCCCTTCTCGTGGAGCTTCACTACCGGCGCGGTGGCGCAGTGCCCGTGCAGCATCTGGCAGGACGGGACGCCGACCGGCTCGTTGGACGTCTGCCGATACCAGCCCGGAGAAGCTGGGGGTGCAGTTCCAGGCCGCCAGCAGCGGGTTCATCACCGGGGTGCGGTTCTACAAGGAGTCCGACAACACCGGCACGCATATCGGCAGCTTGTGGAGTTCGACCGGGACGCTGCTAGCCAGGGGGACGTTCACCAACGAGACCGCGGCGGGGTGGCAGGAGCTGGACTTCTCCTGCCCGGTGGCGGTGACCGCGGGGACCACGTACGTGGCGTCGTATTTCACCAGTACCGGGTACTACGCGTCGACCCGCAGGGGCTGGCGTCGGCGGTGACCAACGGGCCGCTGACCGCGCTGGCCGGCGGCGGGGTCTACGCCTACGGCTCGTCGAACACGTTCCCCGCGAACACCTACAACAACAACAACTACTGGGTCGACGTGGTCTACTCGCAGTCGTCGGGCGCCACGGCGCCGGGGGCGCCGACGGGGGTGTCGGCGACCGGGGGTAACGGGTCGGCGACGGTGAGCTGGACGGCGCCGGGCAGCGGCGGCAGCGCGATCACCAGTTATACGGTGACGCCGTATGTCGGGTCGGCCGCGCAGACGCCGGTGACGGTGACCGGGAGCCCGCCGGCTACCTCGACGACGGTGACCGGGCTGACCAACGGGACTGGCTATACCTTCACTGTGTCGGCGGTCAATGCGGTCGGCACCGGGCCGGCGTCGTCGTCGTCGAATGCGGTGACTCCGGCGGTGCCGCCGACGGTGACGGCGGTGACGCCGAGCTTCGGGGGCGACGCGGCGTTGCGGTGTCGGTGGCGCCGTCGGCGACGTTCTCGGAGGCGGTGACGCCGGGCACGGCGTCGTTCACGATGGTGGATTCGGGCGGGAACACGGTTGCGGGTACCGTCGGCTTCAGCGCCGGGAACACGGTGGCGACGTTCACGCCTACCAACCCGCTGGCGGCCAGCGTCACGTATACCGCGACGGTGTCGGGGGCGCAGGATGCCTCGGGGACGCCGATGAGCGGCCCGTTCTCGTGGAGTTTCACCACTGCCGGGCCGTTGTGCCCGTGCAGCATCTGGCAGGACGGCACGCCGACGGCGCGTTCAGTCCAACGATGCCGAACCAGCGCGGTACGTCGGGCGTGAAGTTCCAGGCGAGCAGCAGCGGGTACATCGCCGGGGTCCGGTTCTACAAGGAGTCCGACGACACCGGCACGCATATCGGCAGCTTGTGGAGTCCGCTACCGGGACGCTGCT
The DNA here is from genome assembly GCA_963774825.1 of uncultured Actinomycetes bacterium. Lineage (GTDB taxonomy): Bacteria > Actinomycetota > Actinomycetes > Streptosporangiales > Streptosporangiaceae > DATBGO01. Next base: position 95,959 of record CAVZGW010000008.1, read on the forward strand.
GGCGACGGGGACGTTCACCAGCGAGACCGCCAGCGGGTGGCAGGAGCTGGACTTCTCCGCCCCGGTGGCGGTGGCCGCGGGGACGACGTATGTGGCGTCGTATTTCACCAGTACCGGGCATCACGCGGCGACCAACGGGGGCTGGCGTCGGCGGTGACCAACGGGCCGCTGACCGCGCTGGCCGGCGGCGGGGTCTACGCCTACGGGTCGTCGAACACCTTCCCGACCAGCACCTACAACGCAACAACTACTGGGTGGACGTGGTGTATTCGCCGTCGGCGGGCGCCACGCCGCCGGTGGTGTCGACGGTGACGCCGGGCGCGGGGTCGACCGGCGACGCGGTGTCGGCCGCGCCGGCGGCGACGTTCTCGCAGCCGGTGACGCCGGGCACGGTGTCGTTCACGGTGAAGGATTCCGGCGGGAACACCGGTGGCCGGGACGGTGAGCTTCAACGGCGCCGACACGGTGGCGACGTTCACGCCGTCCAGCTCGCTGGCCGGCAGCACCACCTACACCGCGACGGTGTCGGGGGCGCAGAACGCCTCCGGCACGCCGATGGGCAGCCCCTTCTCCTGGAGCTTCACTACCGGCGCGGTGGCCCAGTGCCCGTGCAGCATCTGGCAGGACGGGACGCCGACCGGCTCGTTCGAGTCCGACGATACCAGCGCGTAACGCTGGGCGTGCAGTTCCAGGCCGCCAGCAGCGGGTTCATCACCGGGGTGCGGTTCTACAAGGAGTCCGACGACACCGGCGCGCATACCGGCAGCTTGTGGTGATCGACCGGCACGTTGCTGGCGAGCGGGACGTTCACCAACGAGACCGGCAGCGGGTGGCAGGAGCTGGACTTCTCCTCCCCGGTGGCGGTGACCGCGGGGACCACGTACGTGGCGTCGTATTTCACCAGTACCGGGCATTACGCGTCCACCAGCGGCGGGCTGGCGTCGGCGGTGACCAACGGGCCGCTGACCGCGCTGGCCGGCGGCGGGGTCTACGCCTACGGCTCGTCGAACACCTTCCCGTCGAACACCTACAACGCGACCAACTACTGGGTCGACGTGGTCTACTCGCCCTGATAAGGCGCCACGCTGAGAACGGAGCATGAATTGAAGCGCATCATTCTCGCCGCGGCGGGTGCCGCTGTCGTCGGGCTGGCGGCCTGTAGCGGAACAGCGCCTCGCCCGCCGCAGCGCCTACAAACCATAGCGAGCGTCCGCGTGCCGGTCAGCTGCAGCCACCAGTACAACACCTGGCACCACGGGCAAGGGAAGGGTCTCATCGCCACCCTCGATGCCGTCAGCTCAGCAGAAACGGCCGGGGACACTCAGATGCTGACGGCCACGCTGAAGAAGACCAGGTCGGCTGTCTCCTGGGGGGCCCACCATCCGGTTCCCGCTTGCGCTGACCCGAGAGGGTACTGGGAAGTCCTGCTGATGCACGTGACTGCCGCAGCAGCCAATACGCACTCTGCATCGAGCGTTCGAGTGGCGATGGAGACCGTGCCGGAGATCGAGCATCAACTGACCGCCGAGCTGAAGCAAACCGCCGCCCAATGAACTGACCCAGTGGAGGTCACTGACCCGAGGATCCAGGGGAGTCCAAACGGCGTATCAGGCAAGCGGTATGAAAGCTCGTATAGACGTGAGACCCAACGATGATGGCTGGAGTGCCTAACGTGGGCGGCAGGTTGCGGGGTGCTGTTTCGCTACCACCGGTAGGCATGACAAGCCTCCTAGAGGACAGCAGCACGGGCCTTCACGCCCACGTCCGGGAGCTAGGTCGGCAGGTGGCAGCGGACCCGAACGCTGCCGCCCCGATCGTGGGCGGGGCGGACGCTCGCCTGGTGGGCGCGCCCGACGAGCCGCGCGCAGAACGCCTGTACCGCCGGATGCGCTTTATCCGCCGCTTCGAGGAGAGCCTGCTCGACCTGTTCGAACGCGGCCTGCTCAACGGCACTACGCACGCATGCATCGGCCAGGAGGCCGACGCGGTCGCAATCATGGAGCACCTCGACGTAGACGACCATGTGTTCTCCAACCATCGCTGCCACGGGCACTTCCTCGCCCGCACCGGCGATGCTGTGGGGCTGATGGCCGAGATTATGGGCAAGCCGGAGGGGGTGTGCGGGGGTATCGGCGGCAGCCAGCACTTGTGTGCCCCGGGCTTCATGTCGAACGGCATCCAGGGCGGCATCGTCCCTAACGCGGCTGGCATCGCGCTCGCGAAGCAGCTCGACGGCAGCGCCGGCGTGAGCGTCGTCTTCATCGGCGACGGTACGCTGGGCGAGGGCGCCACCTACGAGGCACTCAACCTGGCGTCGCTGTGGAAGCTGCCGCTCGTCGTCGTGCTCGAGGACAACGGGTGGTCGCAGAGCACGCCCTCCAGCGCGAACTTGGCGGGCAGCATGCGCGACCGCTTCGCCGCCTTCGGGCTCCCGGTGTTCGAGATCGACTCGACCGATGTCGAGGAGCTCGACGCCGTCACCGGGGGCGCACTGGCGCAGGCGCGCACCCAGGCGGGGCCGGTCTCGATCGTGATCCATACGTACCGCCTGTGCCACCACTCCAAGAACGACGACAACCGTCCCGCCGACGAGGTCGCGGCCCGCTGGGAGCTCGATCCGATCAAGATCCAGGGCCGTCGGCTCGACCTGTCCGCGCGGGCGGCGATCGACACCGAGGTGGAGTCGGCGCTGCAGGACGTCATCGACCGGGCCCTGTCGCTATGATCGCCGCCCGCGCGATGGGTGACGCACTGCGTGCGGCCCTCGAGGAGGACTCCCGCGTGCTTCTGCTCGGCGAGGACCTTGTCGACCCCTACGGCGGGGCCTTTAAGGTGTCCCGCGGGCTGAGCACCGACTTCCCCGGCCGGGTCCGCTCGACGCCGGTCAGCGAAGGAGCCATCGTCGGCCTGTCCGCCGGACTCGCGCTCTCGGGCTACCGGCCGATTGCCGAGATCATGTTCGGGGACTTCCTAACGCTGTGCTTCGACCAGATCGTGAACCATATTGCCAAGTACGAGGCGATGTACAACGGTAAGGTGACCTGCCCAGTGATCATCCGCACGCCCTCAGGCGGCGGCCGCGGCTACGGTCCGACGCACAGCCAGAGTCTTGAGAAGCACTTCTTGGGCGTGCCGCACCTGCGCGTCATCGCCAGCTCGCTTGTCCATGACCCTGCGGCCATCCTGCGCGCGCTGCTGGCACAGGACAGCCCTGTTCTGCTCATCGAGCACAAGCTGCTCTATCCGCTACACCTGATGCTGCCCGCTGGCGGGCGGATCGAGGGAGACATCGCGGAGATCCACCTCTCGGCAGACGGCCTGCCGACGGTGTCGATCCGGCCGGTGTCACGCGAGGACTGCTCGTTCACCGTGCTGGCCTACGGCTACCACGCTGAGCTGGCGCGGCGCGTGCTCTCGCGGCTCGCGGTCGAAGAAGAGATCTTCGGCGAGCTCGTCGTCCCCAGCCAGATCTCACCGCTCGAATGGGAGCCGATCCACGCCTCCGTCAACGCCACGCACTGCCTGCTCGTGATCGAAGAGGGCGTCGACGGTTTCACCTGGGGCAGCGAGGTGGCCGCGCGGATATCCTCGCGCTTCTTCGGGGAGCTGCGCTGTCCAGTCGTCACCGCGGCGAGCGACCCCACCGTAATCCCGAGCTCGAAGGCGCTCGAGGCCGAGATGCTGATGACCTCCGAGCGCGTCGAGCAAGCGATCCGCCAGGTGGTCGCATGAAGCCGGTCCTAGTTGCGACGACCGACGTCAACAGCGAGACCGGCCTGCTGCTGGCCTGGCATGTCGGCGACCGCAGCGAGGTCGAGGCGGGCGAGACGATCGCCGAGATCGAGACGAGCAAGGCGATCATCGACGTGCCGGCGCCGGAGGCGGGCTTCCTCCTGCACGCCGCGCGCGAGGGCGCCGAGGTGCGCCTGACCGAGCCGGTCGCGCGCCTGTTCGCCGACGCCGCCGCCTTGGCGGCGTATGCCGAGAAGGAGCAGGCCCGGCCCGCCGGGGCCGCCGAGGCCGGCCCGCGCGCCACCGAGCCCGCGCGCCGAAGAGCCGAGGAGCTTGGGGTAGATCTGGCCTCGATCGGCAGCACCTCGCTGATCACCGTCGGAATGGTCGAGGCTGCCGCCGCGGCGGCCGCTACGGCGACGATCGAGCTGCCTGACCCGCTACCCGGCGCAGCGGCACTGCCCCGGATCGTGCTGATCGGGGCCGGACTCGGCGCGACGCAGGTGATCGACATCCTGCAAGCCGCCGAGAGCGGCGCCGCCGTGGCGATCGCCGACGATGACGTGTCGCGCTGGGCGGGCGAGGTGATGGGCGTGCCCGTCGTGGGCGGCTTCGAGCGGCTCGTGACGCTATTCGGCAAGGGCGCCTTCGATGCCGCGATCATCGCTATCTCGACCTCGATTTCAGCCCGGGCGAGGCTGCGCGAGGCGCTCGCGGCCAACGGCATCCCGCTGGCCAACGCGATTGATCCGACGGCGCGGATCGCTGCTGGCGTGACGTTCGGCACGGGCAACATCGTCTGCGCCTTCTGCCACTTCGGCGCCGGCACCGTCGTGGGCGACAACAACTTCCTGTCGGCCTTCAACTCCTACGACCATCACAACCGGCTCGGCTCGGACATCTCGACCGGTCCGGCGTGTACGACCTCCGGCCTCGTCGTGCTGGGCGACCGCGTCCGGCTTGGCACCGGCATCCACATGGAGCCTCATGTCGAGCTCGGCGACGACGTCCAGGTCGCATCCGGCTCGGTGATCGTCACATCGGTGCCAGCTGGCCACGCCGTCAAGCGCCGCACGGTCACTACCGTGGTCGTGTCGCGGCGCTAAGATGCCGACCCGGATCCACGCGATCGCCGCCGCCGCGATCCTCATCGCCGAGATTGGCACCAGTGTTTGAAGTGACCGGCCGGAACGGTCCGGTCAGCTTGGAGCCAGCCATGCGGCCCTGCGGCCCGCGACCTGACATTAAGCCACCAGAAACCCGGCTCATCCTGTGCTCTAAATCGCTCGCACGTACGTCAACATATAGGGTGACATGCGTTCTGCTAGTCACCCAGGAGATGTGTCAACGTCCGGCGGATCGCTAACAGGGGGGAATTTCGCATGCCGATGGGACTGGCAGTGATTGGTGCTGGCTATTGGGGACCGAATCTCGTCCGCACGGCACTGGCCACGCCCGCGTTCCGGCTCGATTGGCTCTGTGATCTCCAGATCGAACGGGCCAAGTCCGTCCTCGGCCCGTATACGACCGTGCGGGCCACAACCTCATACGACGAGATCCTCGCGGACCCGGGGGTCACAGCTGTCGCTATCGCGACACCCGCGTCCACCCACTTCGACCTCGTACGGTCCGCGCTGGATGCGGGCAAGCACGTGATGGTGGAAAAGCCGCTGACGCCGTCGGCGGCAGAGGGAGAGAAACTGGCCGCGCTGGCTCACCGGTCGGGGCTTGCGCTCATGTGCGACCACACGTACTGCTTTACCCCGGCCGTGCGGCGGATCCGGGAGCTGATCCGCGGCGGGGAGATCGGCGAGGTCCAGTTCGTTGACTCGGTCCGGATCAACCTTGGCCTGGTCCAGCCGGACGTCGATGTCCTATGGGATCTCGGCCCGCATGACCTGTCGATCCTCGATTTCGTGCTTCCTGAGGATGTCATTCCGGTGGCGGTGGCCGCACACACCAGCGACCCGATAGGAGCCTTGCGGGCCTGTGTGGCCTATCTCTCGATCTGGCTGTCAAACGGTGCTCTCGCACATGTTCATGTGAACTGGCTGAGCCCTACCAAGATCCGGACAACGGTCTTCGGCGGCTCTCGCCGCACCATTGTCTGGGACGACACCAACCCGGCCAGACGGCTGGCCGTCCACGACCGCGGGGTGGACATGCTGGAGGCCGGCACCATGCCTGAGGACGAGCGCCGCCAAGCGCTCATCTCGTACCGGACCGGGGACACTCTCATCCCCGCGCTGCCTGAGCGGGAGGCGCTGATGTCAGTCATGGCCGAGTTCAGCGCGGCGATCAGCGAAAGGCCGGCCACCCCTCACCGACGCGCAGGCGGGTCTTAGGGTGCTCAGGCTGCTGGAAGCGGCATCGCGGAGCGTGGACAACGGTGGCGTGCGGGTACCCCTGAATGGAGTGGCTGCGTGATCGCCGACCGCCGCTTCCTGGTGACGGGCGGGGCTGGCACGATCGGGTCGACGATTGTCGATCAGCTTGCGGCCGCAGGCGCCCGCGAGATCGTGGTACTCGACAACTTCGTCCGCGGCAAGCCGGAGAACCTGGCCGTCGCGCTCCGGACCGGGAAAGTCCGGGTGATCGAGGGCGATATCCGGGACCGGGAACTGGTCCGGTCGCTCATGTCCGGCATCGACGTCGTGTTCCACCAGGCCGCTATCAGGATCACCCAGTGCACTACGGAGCCGCGGCTGGCTCTGGAGGTACTCGTCAACGGGACCTACGAGGTCGTTGAGGCTGCAGCTGACGCCGATGTCCGCAAGGTGGTCGCCGCGTCCTCGGCATCGGTCTACGGCCTCGCCGAGGACTTCCCAACTCCCGAGCGCCACCATCCTTACGCCAATGACACCTTGTACGGTGCGGCGAAGGCATTTAACGAAGGCCTGCTGCGGAGCTTTCACACGATGCGCGGCCTGGACTACGTGATGCTGCGGTACTTCAACGTGTACGGGCCGCGCATGGATATCTACGGCCTCTACACCGAGGTGCTGATCCGGTGGATGGAGCGGATCGAGGCCGGGCAGCCCCCGCTCATCCTCGGCGACGGCCGGCAGACCATGGATTTCGTCTTTACCGAGGACATCGCGCGCGCCAACCTGCTCGCGGCGGCAAGTGACGCAACCGATGAGGTCTTCAATATCGGCAACGGAACCGAGACCAGCCTGGTCGAGCTCGCCGAGGCGCTCCAGCGAGCCATGGGCCGGACCGGGCCGCTCGAGTTCGGGCCGCCACGCGGCGTCAACGCCGTCACACGCCGTCTGGCCGACATCTCCCGCGCCCGCCAGCGCTTGGGCTGGAAACCAGAGGTTGACCTGGATGAAGGCCTGCGGCGGCTGGCCGCCTGGTGGCGCGCCGAGCGAGCCCCTGTGGATGAGGCGGTGCCGGATGATCCCCGTCATGAGGCCGTGGCTCGGCAAGGAGGAGGCCGAGGCAGCCGCCGAGGCGGTGGCATCCGGCTGGGTCGCGCAGGGGCCACGGGTCCAGCAGTTCGAGGAGGCATTCGCCGCGGCCATCGGCACCCCGCACGCAGTCGCCGTGTCCTCCTGCACTACCGCGCTTCACCTGGCACTGATCGTCGCCGGGATCGGGCCAGGAGATGAGGTCATCCTCCCGTCGCTGTCATTTATCGCCACCGCGAACGCCGTACGCTACGTCGGCGCTCAGCCGGTTTTCGCCGACGTGGACCTGGCCACGCAAAATCTCATTCCGGAGACCGTGGAGCCGCATCTGACCGGCCGGACCCGCGCCGTCATCGTGGTCGACCAGGCGGGAGTGCCTGCTGACCTGGATGCGATGCGTGCACTGTGCGACCCGCTCCAGGTAACCGTGATCGAGGATGCCGCCTGCGCTGCTGGATCCACGTACCGGGTCCGTCCCGGTCGGCGCCGGCGCCGCCTTGGCGGCGTTTTCGTTTCACCCGCGCATGCCCATTACCTCAGGCGAAGGAGGTATGGTGACCACCGCCGACGGGTCTATCGCCGCCAGGCTCCGCCGACTTCGCGAGCATGGCATGGATGTCAGCGCGGCCGACCGGCATCGCAGCCGGCAACCGGTCATCGAGCATTACACTGAGGTCGGCTTCAATTTCCGGATGACCGACATCCAGGCCGCCATCGGCCTGGTACAGCTGCGAAGCTTGCCGCCGATCGTCGGCCCGTCGCCGCGTTCTCGCCCGGCGGTATCAAGATCTGCTATCCGGTATCCCTGGTCTGCTGACGGCCGATGACCCGCCGTTCGGCGAAACCAACTACCAGTCCTTCTGGATGCTGCTCCCCGAGGAGTCCGCGGTCGGCCGCGACGAGCTCCTTGGGCTGTTCGCCGAAGCCGGCATATCTGCGCGGCGCGGCATCATGGCTGCCCATCTGGAGCCTGCCTACGCGGACGCCAAGTCATCCCTGCCCGTGACCGAGCGGCTGACCGAGCGCTCGCTGATCCTCCCGCTCTTCCATCAGATGACAGAGTCACAGCAGGAACATGTGGTTTCCGTCGTGACATCCGCGCTGACGAAGTCGGCATCCGGAATGTCCGTCCCATGACGATGCCAGCTGAGCGCGAATTCGGGAAGGATGGGTGGGAGACGTGACATCGATACCGCTTGTGGACCTTGCCGCCCCGCATGCGGCGGTGGCCGAGGAGATCGCGGAGGGCTGGCAGCAGGTGCTGGCCAGGACCTCATTCATCGGGGGGCCCGAGGTCGCTGCGTTCGAATCCGAGTACGCCGCATCCATCGGGACGCGGCATTGTGTCGGGACGGCGAACGGGACTGACGCGATCGAGATCGCCCTGCGTTCGCTCGGTATCGGCCCGGGCGACGAGTGCATTATTCCGGCTAACACGTTCATCGCGACTGCCGAGGCTGTCTGCCGGGCCGGCGCAACGCCGGTACTGGTCGATTGCGCTAATGACGGGACGTACCTGATCGACACCAATAATGTCGAAGAGGCGGTGACGCCGCGCACCCGGGCGATCATTCCGGTACATCTATATGGCCAGGCGGCTCCGGTGGAGCGACTGCTCCCGCTGGCCGGGAACATCGGCGCCTGGGTGGTGGAAGATGCGGCACAGTCGCAGGGCGCCCGACGGGGGGCCAGGAGTGCGGGCGCGCTCGGCCACGCGGCTGCCACCAGCTTCTACCCAGGAAAGAACCTGGGCGCATATGGCGATGCTGGGGCAGTGCTCACTGATTCCGATGAGCTAGTGGCACGAATGCGGATGATCCGGGATCACGGTTCGCGGCATAAGTACGAACACGAGGTGATCGGCCTCAACAGCAGGCTCGACACTTTGCAGGCTGTCGTGCTGTCGGCGAAGCTACGCCGACTCGCCAGATGGAACGCGTTGCGGCAGGCTGCGGCGCAACGCTACGACGCGCTGCTGTCCCGAGTCGAGGAAGTCATCAGGCCGTGCGTCCTGGACAGCAACGAGCACGTTTGGCATTTGTACGTAGTACGCGTACCGGACCGGGATCGGGTGCTCAAGGAACTGCATGCGGCGGGTATCGGCGCCGGGATCCATTACCCCGTACCTATTCATCTCACCTCTGCGTTCGCCGGGCTGGGATACGCAGAGGGCGCCTTCCCTGTGGCCGAGCGGACCGCGCGAGATCTGCTGAGCCTGCCGATCTTCCCCGAGATCACCGCGGCGCAGCAGGAGCGCGTGGTTTCGGCGCTAATGTCGGCCCTATAGCTTCGGACCGCGGGTTTTCTTGCCGTGAACGGGGGACAGCGGTTCAGCCCAGATATCGCGGAGCACGTTGAGCCCGACGCGCCAGCCGAGGGGGTCCAACTTCACGGGCAACCCCGCACGTGTACCAGGCTCTCGCGCACTGCGCACTGCGCTCTGCCGCTCCATGGGACAGATGACGAGCAGGGAAGCCGCCACCCCGGCGCCGGTCAGCTTGGCCCCTGAGGCGCCCGCGTCGAGCGCTCTGGTGACCGCCCAGTCGATCTGGTCGTTCGACGTTCAGGACCATCAGCCCTCACGCGATGGCGATCTTGCGCTCCAGTCTGGGTTCACTGGCCTTGGCCGGTGCCAGCGACCGTAGGGGCGAGGCCGAAGGCCGGCGACTGTCGCGATCATGGGCCGGCAAACCTATCGTCATAGGAGTTCCTGATCGGCCAGCGAGAGCCAGTCCGGCAGCTCGGCTGTCCGCCCATCCGTGCGGGCCAGGTTACTCGCAGCGATCTGGATGGCCGAGACGACGACCAGGTCCCTGACAGGGTACACGGACGGCCTGCCCGCCACGATCCGACCGAGCGCTTCGCGGTACATGACGGTGTGGGCCTTGTCGCGGAACAGCGTTCTCGAATAGTGCTCGATCCCATCGGACCGGACCCGCATCTTCCACAGGTCGTCGATCGTGATCGTGGTCTTGCCCCGGCGGATGTCGATCTGCTCCTGCACGCCGCGGATGTCGTCGCCCCGGGTCGTGCCCAGCACTGTCAGCAGGGACCCGTCGTCGAAGGTGACGGTGAGCACCCGCTCTTCGTCGCTGTCGGGTCTCGTGCCCGGGCATCCGCGGGGACAGCGTCAGCGACACGGGCGTCGGCTTGTCCTCCAGGAAGAAGACCGCCAGGTCGATCCAGTGGCAGAGGTTCCCGGTGATCCGGGTCGCCTGATTGGGCCAGAAGTACCAGTGGTCGGCCTCGAAGGTCAGCTCTTTGACCAGGCAGGAGATGGAGACGGGTCCGGACTCCTGGCGGAGCCGCGCGCGGGCCCGGCGCACCAGCGGGTGGTACCGGCGGTTGAAGCCGATCTCGACGGCCCCCGGGTGGGCACGCATCGCGGCGGCCAGCCGGTGCACGTCCTCCTCGGTCACGGTCGGCGGCTTCTCGACGAAGACGCGGTGCCCGGCCTTCAGCGCGGCGCAGGCCAGGTGGGTGTGCGAGTCGTGCGCGGTGGCGACGACCACAGGCCGGGGGCGGGGGTCTCGGCGATGGCCCGCTCCGAGTCCGTGGTGGCGAGCGCGAAGCCGTATTCCCGGCCGACGAGGGCGGCGATCTGCGGCTCGCGGTTGGCCACCGCGTACAGCGACAGCCGGGCGCGCCGCAGGGCGGGGATGATCTCGGACCGGGTGTAGTCCCCGGCGCCGAGAACGGCGACTGGCATTCCCGCGCAGGCCGCAGTCCCCGGCGGGTCAGCAGCGGGCGTCAGCCGCAGCACGGTGTCGGCCTCCCGGCCGTCGCCCTGGGCCGGGGTGATCACCTCGGCGACCGGGCCCGGCAGCGCCTCGCCGGGCGCCAGCGCGTCCTGAGCGCAGCTGACAGCTCGGCCGGCGGCGCCATGCCGGAGTAGAGGAAGCTCTGCCGGGCCAGGCGGCTGAGCAGGTCGGCCCGGGCGGACAGCCGGGCGGCGACCCGGCGGAGGTCGCCGGCGGAGAAGGCGTCCGGTACCGGCCTGGACCAGGTCACGGTGGACCACCAGCTGCTGGGCCGCGGGCGGCACCCGCGGGGCCAGCGCCACCACCCGCCGGCCGGACCCGGTGGCCTGCGCCGAGGACCACCATGGTGCGGTAGTCGCCGGTGAACCGGGGCTCGTCCCGCTTGGTCCGGGCCTTGCGCAGCGTGCTGTGCGGGCCGTCGGTCAGCAGGAACACCGCGACCTTTCGCCCAGGCCGCCGCTGCCGCCGCCCGGACGCGTTCTCGACCTCGGCCAGCGGTATCGCGGCCGATACCTCGATCGGGATTCCGCTCTCCGGCACCTCGAAACCGGGGGCCTCGATCCAGGCGTCGCGCCAGAGCACCTTCATACCCGCTCAGCTCCAGATGTCGCGCAGGACGTTGAGCACCACACGCGAGCCCAGGCGGTCCAGCCTGACCGGGAACTCCCGCAGGTCGCAGGCTCTCGCGCACGGCGCGCTGCTGCTCGGGGGGGCAGATGACCAGCAGGAAGCCGCCGCCGCCGGCGCCGGTCAGCTTGGCGCCGGACGCGCCCGCGTCGAGCGCCCGGGTGACCGCCTGCGTCGATCTGGTCGTTCGACACCCCGGACGCGAGCTTTCGCTTGGCCTCCCAGCTCTCCCGCATCGCGGGGCCGAGCGCGTCCACGTCGCCGCTCGCGCAGCCGCTCGGCGGCGAAGCCCGGCCAGGTCGCGCAGCAGGTCAGCTGGGGGCGGGTGGCCGCGACGTTCGCGTTCTGCTCGGCCAGGATCGGGTCCGCGCTCCGGGTGATGCCGGTGTAGAAGAGCATGATCTGCTGCTGGAGCGCCCGCCGGTCGGCCGCGGAGAGCCCGAGCTCCTCGGCCACGACCTCATCGCCGGGCCCGAACCGGATGTCGCGGATCCCGCCGAAGCGCGGCGATGTACTGGTCCTGCTTGCCGATGGGCTTCCCGCAGCGGTCGATCTCGATCGTGCAGGCCCGCTCGGCGAGCTCCTCCGCCGAGACCTGCCGGCCCTGGTACGCGAACAGCGCGTGCAGCAGGCCGACGGTGACCGCCGAGGAGGACCCCAGCCCAGAGCCCGGCGGAGGGGATGTCGGCCAGCGTGGTGATCTCGACCCCGCTGCGTCACGCCGGTCATGAGCATGGCCTCGCGGACCAGCTCGTGCTCGAGGTCCTCGACGCTCGAGACGATCTCCTTCTTGGAGTAGTTGACGTAGATGTCGTCGTCGAACCGCTGCTTGACGATGACGTAGACGTACTTGTCGAGCGCGCAGTTGAGGACCCGGCCGCCGTGCTCGCGGTAGTAACCGGGCAGGTCGGTGCCGCCGCCGACCAGGCCGATGCGCAGTGGGGTCTGGGTGATGATCATCGCAAGGCCCGCGCGGGCCACTCCTCCCTGGCTCGCCGGTAGGCGTCGGGCGTGCCGATGTCGCGGAAGTACCCCTCCACCGGCACGGCCCGGGCCCGGCCGACCAGCCGCGGCAGCAGGTCGTAGCCGATGTCATTGGGCGGCATGCCGTCGATCTCGTCCAGCACGCTCGGGATTGAAGGCGTACATGCCGGCATTGGTCAGGTCGGAGACCGGCTCGGCCGGCTTCTCCGCGAACCCGGTGACCCGGCCGGCGGCGTCGATCTCGACGACACCGCCGGCCGACGGCGTTCGCGAGTGGAACACCGTCAGCGTCGCGATCGCGTCGTGGTCCCGGTGGGCGTCGATCAGGGACCGCAGGTCGAAATCCGTGAGGTTGTCGGCGTAGCAGGCCAGGAAGAACTCTTCCCCGTCGACCCAGTCCCGGTTGGCGAGCGAGCGTGCCGGCGCTGCCCAGCAGTTCTGGCTCGAAGACCGTGCGGACCGCTGGCGGCGCGGTCCGCGCGGCCAGATGGCGCGCGTACCACGTCGGGCAGGTGGTGCAGGTTGACCAGGACCTCGTCGACGCCCGCCCGGTCGAACGCGTCGAGCCAGATGTCGAGCAGGGGCTGGCCGCCGATGGTCACCATGCACTTCGGGATGGTGTCGGTGATCGGCCGCAGCCGGCTGCCGACTCCCGCGGCGAGCAGGAAGGCCTTCATCGCTCCCGCCTTCCGCACCACGCCCAGGGCGCGCATCCTCGCGTTCGCCTCGGCCAGCACGCCGTCGAGGCCGTCCATGCCCTTGAGCCAGTCGGCGTACGCCGCGACCGAGTCGGCCGGCGTACGCTGCGGCTCCCAGCCCAGCGCCCGCAGCGCGCTGATGTCGGAGAGGATGTGGCGGGTGTCGCCGAACCGGTACTCGCCGGTCACCACGGCCGGCTCGGTCGGAGCCGTACTGGCGCCTGACGATCTCGGCGAATTCCCTGGTGGTGACCGCCTTGCCGCCGCCGACGTTGAAGACCCGGCCCGACGGCGCGGTCGTCCTCCAGCACGAGCACGTTGGCGTCCACCACGTCGTCGATGTTGACGTAGTCGCGGATGGCCCCGCCGTCCTCGTACAGGGTGGGCGCCATGCCCTGCAGGTAGCTCAGGCAGAAGATGCGGCACGCGCCGGAGTAGGCGTTGTAGACCGACTGCCGCGGGCCCTGGACGATGCTGTAGCGCAGGGCCACGGTGGGGATGCCGTACCGGCGGCCGAGGTTGACGGCGACCATCTCCTCGCCGAGCTTGGACATGCCGTACGCGTTCTGCGGGTTGGAGACCCGCTCCGGCGTGGCCTGCATCTCCAGCGGGCCGCCGCACACCGGGCAGGGGATGTCCCACTGGCCCGCGGCCAGGGCGCTCTCCGGGCGCATCCCGGTAGCTGCTCGCCGTCGGCCGGGCAGCGGTAGAGCCCCTCGCCCATCGCCGACTGCGACGACGCCACCACCACCCGGGCCAGGTCGAGGCGCTCGGCCACGATGATCTCGTAGAGCAGCGCGGTGGAGACCACGTTCACGTCGGAGAACCGGGAGAAGTCCGGCAGGTAGTCCTGGTAGGCGGCGAAGTGGTAGACGGCGTCGACCCGCCGCAGCAGGTTGGCGAGCAGATCCCGGTTGCGGACGTCGCCCTGGTAGAAGTCGGCCCCGGGGCTCAGGTATGGCGGGCTGCCCGTCCCGGTGGACCGGGGGGGTCAGCGCGTCGAGGACCACGACCTCGTGCCCGAGGGCGAGCAGCCGGTCGCAGGTGTGCGAGCCGATGAACCCCGCGCCCGCCGGTGACGAGGATCCTCATGTCTGTCGCTCGCGCCGCCGCTCGGCGGCCTCGCGGTAGACGTCCAGGGTGGCCGCGGCCGTCGCGCCCCAGGTGAACTGGCCGGCCCGGCGCAGGCCCGCGTCGCGCAGCCGGTCCCGTCCCGGCCCTGCTGCCTCGAGGATGGCCCGGGCGATCGACGCCGGGTCCTTGGGGTCGGCCAGCACCGCGGCCCGCCCGCGGTCTCCGGCATGGCGCTGGTGTCCGAGGTCACGACCGGGCAGCCGCAGGCCATGGCCTCCAGGATCGGCAGCCCGAAGGTCTCGTTGAGCGACGGATACACGAACACGTCCGCGGCCCGGTAGAAGTGGACGGTCTCCTCGAGCGGCACCCCGCCGACGAAGACCACGTCGTCGCCGAGATGCCGAGCTCGGCCGCGAGCGAGTGCAGCGCGGCGCCGTACTTCTCGTCCCGGCCCGGCGCCGACGATCGCCAGCTGGCGGTCCGCCGAGCTCGGCGCGGGCCAGCGCCCAGGCCCGCAGCAGGCCGTCGCAGTTCTTGTAGGGCCACAGCGACGACACGAACAGCACGAACGGCTTCGTGACGCCGTAGGAGCGCGACCTGCGGCCCGGGCCGCCTCGGCGTCGCCCGGCTGGAACAGGTCGTGGTCGACCGCCTCGTAGATCAGCTTGAGCTTGCGCGTCGTCGACCTCCAGGTACTGCTGGATCTCCGCGCGCAGGCTCTCGGAGTTGATGATGATCGCCTCCGCGACCCGGGCCGAGCGCGGGTAGTTCATCCGGCGGTAGGCGCGGGCCAGCGGCGCGATCGAGTCGGGCGCGGTGAACGCGTGCATCGTCTTCATGTGGATGACCAGCGACCAGGGGGTGTTCACCAGGGGCGCCATCAGGGTGTTGAAGACGTCGATGCGGCTGAGCGGCAGCCGCAGCGGGCGAGTAGAGGTGCTCGCGACAGCGTGCGCAGGTTGCGCCGCTCGTTCGACCACGGGTAGGTGATGTAGTGGACGTCCGGCCCGTAGCCCTGGTGAAGGTGCCGCGACTTCGGGCTCACCAGCAGGTGCAGTTCCTCGCCGGACTCGAGCCGCTTGGCCATCTCGGGGATCACCCGGGTCCAGAACCAGTGGGCGCCCGAAGGGTTCTCCGGGTTCTCGGTCAGGAGGTTGATGGCCACGCGCATGCGTACCTGCCGGTTCTCGGCACTCCGGAGGCGCCTGCTTTCGTGTCACATCCGGGCTTCGAGTGGCTGCCATGATTCAGAACACCCTCGAGGCGATCGCGTCCGCGGTCATCCGCGACTGCCGGATGTACTGGGCCAGGGCGTGCATGACGGCCTGGTGCAGGTCCTCGACGACGCCGTAGTTCGTGCTGTCGACGTGGATGGCGACCTCGGCGACCGTCCGGCCTCGCCGCCGTCGAAGCCGGTGAGCGCGATCGTGCGCAGGCCGTGGTCGCGTGCCCAGGTGAGCGCGTGCACGATGTTGGGCGAGCGGCCCGACGAGGAGACGGCGATGAGCACGTCGCCGGGGCGCGACTGGGACTGCAGCTGGTAGACGAAGACGTTCTCGTAGCCCAGGTCGTTAGCGATCGCGGTGAGCAGCTCGACGTTGGTGCTCAGGCTCAGACACGCGGGGCGAGGTCGGTCGTCGTCCGGATGCCCTTCAGGTGGTCGCACTGCAGGTGGTTGGCGATCGACGGCCGAGCCGCCGTTGCCGCAGGAGAACACCGTGCGCCGCGCGTGTAGGCGTCCAGGAGGATCGCCGCCGCCCGATCGAGCGCAGCGGGTTCGATCGAGCTTGCCGCCCGGGCGATCTCCTCCGCGTAGGCGCCGAAGTACGACGCCGCGCTCGCGTACGGCGCGGCCGGGAACTTCGCCGGGCTGCCGTCGGCCGACGGCGCCAGAGTCTGCAGATCGTAGACGGTACTCATACCGCGATGCGCTCCAGGATGAACGGGGCCGCGGCAGCCAGGCTCGGGAACGACCAGACCCCCGGGCGCTCGCAGTGCGTCCGGTCCCAGGTAGATCGCCGAGGCTCCGACCGCCTCCGCCAGGCCGATGTCCTCGGGCCGGTCGCCCACGACCCACGAGGCGGTCAGGTCGAGGTTCAGCGCGGCCTCCGCCGCCTTCGCCATGCCCGGCCTGGGCTTGCGGTCCTCGCTCGTGCGGGCAAAGGCCTCGACGACGCCGTCGGGGTGATAGGGACAGTACAGGAACAGGTCGATGTGCGCGCCGTGCTCAGCCAGGTGCTCTGCGATGTGCTGGTGCACCCGGGCGACGTCGTCGATCCCGTACAGGCCCCGCGCGACACCGGCCTGGTTCGTCACCACCGCGACCGGGATGCCGGCCCGGTTGAATCTGGCGATCGCCTCCGGCGGCCCCGTCGATGAATTCGACCCGGTCGACCGAGCCCACGTAGCCGTGGTCAACGATGATCGTGCCGTCGCGATCGAGCAGGATGCCGGGACGCGAACACGGACTCGGTGCCTTGGCGTCGGTCGGCTCTCACCGCCCGGCGACATGTCCAAGCGAACCTCGCCGGGGCCGGCTGACATCACCGCGCCGTCGTGGCCAGGCGCGGCCACTACAATCTGCATCGCGTCTCCTCACTTGGGTCGCTCGCGCAGGAGAGACCTTCAGCGTCGCGTGCATAAGAGCGCCAAGCAGGTTGCCGTGATACGACAAATGCCCTCGGCCGTGAACCTGGCGGATCGAATGGGAACCGCCGTATAGTCATATGTCATTTACAAAGTGTCATCATCCGGCCAGTACCTCACCGCCGGGACGTGACCGTTTCTGGCTACGCCCGGCCGACCGAGCGCTACCGACACTTACAACCGTTCAGGCGGGCTCTGGGTCGCCTGGGCAAGACGCGCGAAGGCGTACGCTACAGTTGCAGGCCGAGGGTCAAAGTCTGGCCGCACAAGGATCTGCTGACAGGGGTTCGTGCCGCTTTTCCCAGTAGCGGCCGGTTTGCGGCCGGAGCCGAGGGCTTTAATATGCGCCCGAGCCTCGCGTAACCGCTGACCAGGTCTTCCAGAGGATCTGCATGTCCAGCATGAACGACCAGTTCTCCACGTAGCGCAGGTCGAGGCGGACAGACTCGTCCCATGACAGGTCCGAGCGGCCGCTGACCTGCCACAAGCCGGTTAGACCAGGTTTCACGGCCAGGCGGCGGCGTACGTGATCACCGTAATTGTCTGTCTCGCTGGGGAGCGCGGGACGTGGCCCGACCAGTGACATGTCGGCCAGCATCACGTTGATCAGCTGCGGCAGTTCGTCCAGCGACCAGCGCCGCAGCCATGCGCCGACGGGCGTTACCCGCGGGTCCCTGCGCATCTTGAAGAGTAGGCCGGTCGACTCGTTGGACGCCTCGAGTTGCGGCCGCTGCGCCTCCGCGTCGACCACCATCGTGCGGAACTTGTACAGCGTGAACGTCGCGGCCGTCCTGGCCGACCCGGACCTGCCGGAACAGCGCGGGCCCGCCGTCATGTATGCGGATGATTGCGCCGACGGTCACGAGCAGCGGACTCAGCAGCAGCAACGCCGCAACCGCGGCCATGCGATCGAAGGCCGCCTTAATGACCCGCCGCCATCCGTTGAACTCCGGGTGATCCATGTGCAGCAGCGGCAGCCCGGCCACCGGCCTGATGGTGGTGCGCGGCCCGGCGACGTCCAGTAGCGCGGGCGCGACGCAAAGGTCGGTCCCGGTTCTCTCAAGATCCCAGGCGAGTTCCCGAAGGGCTACGCCGCTCATTTCTGGGCACGCAAGCACCGCAACCGTATCGGCGCCATACTTCTGGACCACATCGATGACCGTGCCGAGCCCTGCGACGACCGGTATCCGGTCGATGTCGCGGTGCTGGCCAGGTCCCGTCACGCAGGCCGCGACGACGTATGCCCTCGATGTCGCGGTGCTGGCCGGGTCCCGTCACGCAGGCTGCGACGACCGACAAGCCGTGATAAGTCTGACGGTGCAGCGCAGCAGCTAGGTCCGCTGCGACGTCGCGATGCCCTACGATGACGACCTTGCGCATGCATCTGCCAAGGCTGCGGAAGGTGTGGAGACGCTTGCGCAATGCGAGTCTGGCCGCCAGGTCGAACACCGTAACGGTCGGCAGCGCCAGGACCACGTAACCGCGAGCCACGCCGACGTTGCTGGCGTAAGCGGCGACCGCAACGGCAGCCGTCAGGCCCACTCCCGCGTTGAGCACACGGCGGAACTCGTCGGAGCCCACGCCGATGAACCGGGAATCATAACCGCCGGCGAGTCCTACTGCGGCAACCCAGATCAGTGGCAGCGCAAGGCTGAACAGAAGATAGGATGACGGACCGTAGCCGACAGCACCGAAACGGGCCTCGAATGCCACCAGTCCGGCGGCGAGCGCACAGCATGTATCGATAGCTATGGCTTTGCGCAGGTATGAACTCGTCCACAAGGCAGAGCTTCGCCCGGCCAGGCGCACGGCCGCACGGTCTATGCGCCTCCGACTCGGCGACAGATGTCTGATCAGCCACTACGCCTCGCCCTACCTCATCGCTGACCACTCGTACCGATCCCTCAGCGGCACAGCCGATAGCCCAGGGAGCGCGATGCGCCCCGGCCGGCAGCCGTCCCCGTTTACCCGGCGAAGGAAAGACGCGCAGCCATACCGGGAGGTTGACCGCGTTAGTGGCTGCTCAGGCATAGCAATCACTACCGGAAATAGGAGCTTTTGCCGGCACGCACTCGCCTATCCGTATACCGGGCAAAACCGTCATCCGCCTGGAACGCGCTGTAAGAGTTATTTGTCCCGGTGAGAAGCTCGCGCTCAGGAGGCCTGCCAGCAGGACGCGCAGCCTGGCCAGGCAGCGGCCGCGGGTAGGGCCGATGCTGCCAACCGGGAGTCCAAGCTCGTCGGATATATCGGCATAGGAAACTGGCGGATCAGCCATCAGCAGCTCAAGTAGCCGCTGCCACCGCCAGGGAAGGCGGGCGAGGGCCTCGCGAACCGTCTGGGCGCGTTCGTCGGCGAGCAGACGCTCGTCAATGTCCGGCCCATGCGCGACGACACCCTGGAGCGCGGTGTCATCGTGGACCAGCACGATCTTCTTCCGGGCCGCCAAGCTTCGCAGGCACTCGTGCCGCGCGGTGGTCGCTAGCCAGGAGCCCTACGCGGGCTGGGTACTCAAGCCGATCGATGTGCTCGAGCAGGCGCAGCCACGTCGCCTGGGCAACGTCAGCGGCGTCGCTGTCCGCCAGCTTGAAGTCGCGGGTCATGGCCCAGATGAGCTTGGCGTACTGGTCGACCAGGCGCTCCCACGCCCACAAATCCCCGTCGGCAGCGCGCTGCACCAGCCACGCGACATCTACGCCAGCAACACCGTGCTCCGGCGTCGCCGCGACGGTGCAGCTAGCCAACGTCAGCCACCGCCGCCCGCCGCAGCCGGCCAGCAGCCAGGGTGGCCAGGCAGCTGGCAACTCGTAGCGCGAGAAGGCCGCCAGCACAGCAGCTGAAGGCACCGACTCGACCAGTCACGTTGACTCCCCTTTACCAAAGGTCCCCAGAGGTGCCGCATCGGCTATTCGCGCCGCTTGCGGTGGTTCGACGCGCAGTGCGGCTTAGCTCCTGCATGCAAAAATTAGACGTGCGGGCTGGTTCGTTGGTTGACGCGTCCTGATGCGGGTTCTTAGGGCTTTTGCGAAAATGGCGGCCTGCACAGCGTCGGCGGGCGAGCCGCTGACGTGCTGGTTTAGGATGATTTGGGAATCATGATGGGGTTCGGCGGCGAAGGGCAGCCGCTACGCGCACGTCGCGATCGGACGCAGCCAGCCCGCCGGGTTTCCGCTAGATTCACCTGAATCAGTCCTTCTGTGCCGCAAGATATGCGGGAATAGCCGCCGGAGGGTTACCGAGCATGCTTCGTGATCCATGCGGCGGATGCGCTAGATGTGACGAAGCTCGCTGTGCGGGGCGCTCGGTGGCTCGACGGCTGGGCGGACTGGCTGTGACCCGCTGCTGCTCGGCCGCCTAACTGGACCTGGCCGTCCAAACCCCGACATGCTGCACCCAACGGGCCCGTGCGTCAGGCCCGTGCGTCAGGCCCGTGCGTCAGGCCCGTGCGTCAGGCCCGTGCGTCAGGCCCGTGCGTCAGGCCCGTGCGGTCGCGCGGCTCCCGAGTGCCGTCGCCCCCTGTGCGGCCCAGCCGCGGACGATGTCGCGCATGGACAGCAGGCCGGTCACCTCGCCGTCGTCGATGACGATCAGGTGCCGGAAATTGCCGCGCACCATGGCGGAGGCGGCCTGCTCCAGGGTCCAGTCGGGCGAGGCGAAGACGACGTCCCCGGTGCGGTGATCGGCGACACCTCGGTGTCGGGATCCTCGCCCGGCACCGAGCGAGTCGAGAATGTCACGCTCGGTCAGGATGCCGATGCCGGAATGATCATGGTCGGTCACCACCGCGGCACCGACCCGGTGCGCGGACATCAGGCGGGATGCCTCGCGCAGGGTGTGCGCAGGGCCGACGGTCAGGACCACACGGGTCATCCCGTCTCGAACCTTCATGATCCGGATCACTCCCCCAGTGATCTGCATCCGTGGGCCCTGCCGCAGACCGGTGCGCTGCGAATGCCAGGGCGGCCGTCGAGCTTGTCGCGGTGCGCGAGGGCTAAGTTACCTCCAGCATCCGTCATCGGCGCGCAGCAGGGCGAACCTCGCCGTGGCCGCGCGGGCTCGGCCGGGACGCGCCCGCAGGTCAGCGGGCCAGTCAGCCCTGGCTGCGCGGCCCGAGCTCCGCCGGTCAGCGGGGGCCAAGCAGGCCGAGCACCTCGTCATGCAGCCGCCCGTTGGTGCACACGGCGCTGCCGCCGTCGGGCGTCGCCTTGCCCGACAGGTCAGTGAAGACGCCGCCTGCCTCCTCCACGATGACCTGCAGCGCGGCCAGATCCCACAGCGACACCTCCGGCTCGGCGGAGATGTCGACAGCGCCCTCAGCGACCAGGACGTGCGACCAGAAATCCCCGTAGGCACGGGTCCGCCAGACCGACCTGGCCAGCTCGAGGAAGCCGGTCATCCGGCCGTGCTGTTCCCAGCTCGGGAGGTCCGCAGTAGGACAGCGAGGCGTCCCGCAGGTTATCGACCGCCGAGACCCGGCAGGCGGACGCCTTCGTGAGGCTGCGCCCGGTCCATGCGCCGCCGCTGCGCGCCGCCCACCAGCTGCGCCCCAGGGCGGGCGCCGTGGCTACCCCGACCACGACTTCGCCGTCCAGCATCAGCCCGATCAGGGTCGCCCAGACCGGAACGCCACGGACGTAGTTCTTGGTGCCGTCGATCGGGTCGATCACCCAGCAGCGCTGGCCGACCCCTGTCCTGCCGTACTCCTCGCCGAGGATCGCATCCCGCGGCCTGGCCCGGCTCAGCACGTTGCCAGCGATTCCTCGGTGGCCAGGTCCGCGTCGGTGACCGGGGTGAGGTCGGGCTTGGACTCCACGCGCAGGTCGAGAGCACGGAACCGGCGCATGGTGATGTCGTCCGCCGCGTCGGCGAGGACATGGGCGAAACGCAGGTCGTCGGACCAGTCTTTCCCCTGGTCAGTGCGCTGTGGCATAGGTCCGGGATCCTAACCTGGGAGCCTGCGGGATTGGTCATGGTGTCCCCCGCTGGCTGCGAGGTATATCGCGTCCTTGGCGGCAGCCGTGCGGGCGGCTGGCGCGTTACTTCTGTGCCGGTAGACAATCCTCGTCACCTGCGACTTCTTGTGCCGGACCAGCGCCGAGATGTCCTCGATCGTAGACCCAGCGTCGTCCAGCAGGCTGACAGTCGGGTGCCTGGTCTCGGCGGTGTTGCGCGGCGACGGGCCGGTCAGGAGCCTGAAGCGTCGGGGCTCGAGGCCTTCCAGGCTGCGCAGCAGGCGGCGCAGCGAGTCCAGCCTGACCGCAAGCGGGCCGCCGCCGCGGGCGGCTACCCAGGCGTCGAGCGCGCAGTCTGGCTCCAAGTGCGTACAGCCCGGCGGGCACCCGGCCGTGCCCTCGGCGAGGTCGCCAAACGCCTGCACCACCCGGTCCGGCGGCGATGTGGCCGAGCCCGAAGCTGCGCAGCCCGGGGGTGTCGATGAGCCAGCCGCCGCCCGGCAGCCGCAGCGCGACCGCGGATGACGAGGTGTGCCGGCCGCGCCCGGTCACCTCGCTGACCCTGCCGACGGCCCGGTCCGGCGTCCGGGATCAGCGCGTTGACCAGCGTGGACTTGCCGACGCCCGAATGCCCGACGAGCACGCTGAGCCGGCCGGCCAGTTTCACGCGAACCGCGTCCAGCATCTCCTCGGTCAGCGGCCGTCCGAGTACCACGTGCTCGGTGCCGAGCGGCGCGTAGGCGGCGAGGAGGTCGTCGGGAGCTGGCCAGGTCGGCCTTGGTCAGGCAGAGCAGCGGATCGATGCCCGGCGTCGTAGGCCGCGACCAGGAACCGGTCGATCAGCCGCGGCCTCGGCGGCGGGTCGGCGAGCGCGCAGACGATCACCAGCTGGTCGGCGTTGGCGACGATCACCCGCTCGACCGGGTCGGAGTCGTCGGCCGAGCGGCGCAGCACCGAGGTGCGCGGCGCGACCCGGACGACCCGGGCGAGCGTGCCGGCCGCGCCCGAGGCGTCGCCGGCCAGGCTGACCATGTCGCCGACCACGACCCGCCGACGCCCGAGCTCGCGCGCCTTCATCGCGGTGACGCTCTGATCGCCGATCACGCAGTGGTACCGGCCGCGGTCGACGGCCAGCCACGAAGGCCTCGGCCGCGCTCGGAGTGGGCGGGCCTGCGCCTGGTGCGGGGCCGCGAGCCCCGGCCCGGCCGACCCGCACGTCATCCTCGTCCAGCTCGCTGTGCCGGGCCGTGCTCGCGCTCGGCTCAGGGGGACTGCTCCAGCATCGCCGCCCAGGCCGCGGTGAAGGCGGGGAAGGTCTTGCCGACCGTCGCCGCGTTACGCACGCGCAGCCCGGGCACGGCGAGCCCGAGCACGGCCGCGGCCATGACCAGCCGGTGATCGTCATGACTGTCGAACGGGGCGCCCGCTGCGCGCAGCGGCCGCGGCCGGATCTCCAGGCCGTCGCCGCAGCTCGGTGACCTCGCCGCCGAGCGCGCCGATCTCCGCGGCCAGCGCCGCGAGCCGGTCACTCTCGTGCCTGCGCAGGTGGCCGACGCCGGTGAACACCGACGGCGAGTCGGCCAGCGCGGCCAGCGCGGTCAGCACCGGCACGAGCTCGCCGACGTCGCCAAGGTCCGCGGTGACGCCGCGGATCCGGCCAGTGCCGGTGACCCGCATGCCAGCGCCGGTCCGTGGTGCTGGCGGCGCCCATCGCCGCGAGCAGGTCAAGGATCTGCCCGGCGGGCTGCGAGGTCCGCGAAGGCCAGTCTCGGATCGTCACGGACCCGCTGGTGACCAGCGCCGCGGCGAGGAACGGGGCGGCGCCGGACAAATCAGGCTCCACGGCGATCAATGCCGGCCGAAGCGAGCCAGGGTGCACCCGCCAGATATTTCCTATAACGGATGACGCGGGCTGACCGCCGTCCCTGCCCGGGCTCCCGGTCTCCACGTCAGCGCCCCGCATCGCGCAGCATCTGCACGGTCATCGCGATGTGCGGCGCCGACGGAACCCGGGGGCCCTCGTGCCTGATCTCCGCCCCCTTGCCGTACCGCGGCGCGGCCAGCAGCAGGCCGGAGACCAGCTGGGACGACCCGGAGGCGTCGAGGGTGACGGTGCCGCCGGGGATGGCGCCCCGGCCGCGGACCGTGAAAGGTATCGCGCCGCGGCCCTCGTCGCTGATCACGCGCGCCGAGCTCGCGCAGCGCGGTCAGCAGCTGCGCCGACCGGCCGCTCCGCGACCCGGCTGTCTCCGGTGAACGTCACGGTCGCGCTGGTCAGCGAGGCTACCGGGGGCATGAAGCGGAGCACGGTGCCGGCGTTGCCGACATCGACGGTCACGCTGCCCGCGCGCTGCCCGGGCGTCACCCGCCAGCTGGCACGGCGGGCTGTCCGCCGCCTCGATCAGGCAGCCGAGCGCGCGCAGCCCGCCGGCCATCAGCTGGGTGTCCCTGGCCATCAGCGGGCCGGTGATCAGCGTCGGGCTGTCCGCGAGCGCGGCCAGCACCAGCGCGCGGTTGGTCATGGACTTGGAGCCCGGCACTGCGAGCAGCGCCTGCACCGGCCCGTCGCGGCGGCGCGGCCCAGTCGGCGGACGGCCCGCTGTCACGGCCGCTGCGTAGTCCGGGTGCTGCCCGGTCTGATCGCTGCCCGGTCCATGCGCTGCTGCCTCGTCTGGCGTCTGGCGCCTCGCCGCCTTCGAGGCTACCGGTTGCGCCGCCAGCGGCCAGCCGGGCGCGGCCTGGTTCGGCGAAGCACCGCTGCCGAGGTTTGGCAAACTCCGAACTTGGCTATGAACTCGCTCAATCTGAGCTTCCCCCAGCCCTATGATGCTCTGGTCAAGGTGAGGACATGTGTGGCCGGTATGCCTCCGCGCGCAAGCGCATAGAGCTCCTTGAGGAGTTCCGTATTGAGCGTGACCGCGTCACCGAGCCGCTCGATCCCGACTACAACGTCGCGCCGACAAAGCCTGTCTATGCCGTCCTCACCCGCGCGCCGGGGACTGCGGAGCCCGGGCCGGGCGGAGGCGGATGCCCAGGCCCGTGAACTGCGGGTGGTCCGCTGGGGCCTGGTGCCTTCGTGGGCCAAGGATCCGTCGATCGGCGGCCGCCTGATCAACGCGCGGGCCGAGACCGTCGATCAGAAGCCGGCGTTCCGCAAAGCGTTCGCCAGACGGCGCTGCCTGCTGCCCGCAGACGGCTATTACGAATGGCAGCCGCTCCAGGCCGGCGGGCCGCTTCGTCAAGCAGCCGTACTTCATCTGCCGCCGGGATGGCGGCCCGCTGGCCATGGCCGGGATCTACGAGCTGTGGCGGGACCGGTCGCTCCCCGACGATCATGAGCGCGGGTGGCTGTGGACCGCTGCGATCATCACGACAAGCGCGCCCGACGAACTCGGCCGGATCCATGACCGGATGCCGATGATCATCGATGCGAACAGCTGGGCGGACTGGCTCGATCCGGCCAGCGGCGATCCAGCCGACCTGCGCGCCCTGCTGGCGCCCGCGGCAGCAGGCGGCCTCGACTGGCATCCGGTCTCGACCGAGGTCAACTCGGTACGGCACAACGGCCCGGGGCTGATCGAGCCGATCGAGCCTGCGGATAGGAGGTAACGACCTGATGGACACGGCCGCTGCTCGCGAGCGCCTGGAGCAGATTCGTGACGGGCTCGACAGGTCGATCCTGGTGCTGACCGGCGAGCACGAGGACGAGTGGGTGCCTGAGTACCCCCAGGATCCGGCCGACGCGGGCGCCAACCTCGCCGAGACCGAACGCACCGAGGCGGTACTCGCGCTCGCCAGGCAGCAGCGCTCGGAGGTGATCGACGCCCTGCTCCGGCTGGCCAAGGGGACCTACGGTACCTGCACGGACTGTGGCTCAGCCGTCCCTGAGGGGCGGCTGGAGGCCAAGCCGGAGGCGGCCCGCTGCGTTGCCTGCCAGGCCAGGCGGGACCGGCACCGCCGGTAGCCACCGATCAAGGAATGAAGGCAGGCCGGCGGGTGTTACACCACCCGTGCCCGTAGCCAGCTGCCAGGTTGATGCCGTCCCCGTGGTCATGACGCGAGAGAAGGCTGGCTCTGGCGTTGTATCCTCCGGCCGAGGCAGTTGGCATTTCGGCCAGCCGCAGCGGGCGTTCGCGGAGGAGGTGGGTCCGGTCCCTGAGACACTGCAGGAGCGCAGCGAGCGCTTCTCCCGCGATGTCCTGCCGTACTTGGATCAGCTGTATGCGGCAGCGATGCGGATGACCCGCAATCCCGCCGATGCCGAGGACCTGGTGCAGGAGACCTTCGCCAAGGCGTATGCGTCCTTTCATCAGTTCCAGGTGGGCACCAACCTGAAGGCCTGGCTGTTCCGGATCCTCACCAACACGTTCATCAACTCCTACCGCAAGCGGCAGCGTGAGCCGCAGCGGTCAGGCACGGAGGAGATCGAGGACTGGCAGCTGGCCAGGGCCGCCTCGCACACCTCAGGGGGCCTGAAGTCCGCTGAGGC
The DNA here is from genome assembly GCA_963774825.1 of uncultured Actinomycetes bacterium. Taxonomy (GTDB): domain Bacteria; phylum Actinomycetota; class Actinomycetes; order Streptosporangiales; family Streptosporangiaceae; genus DATBGO01. The sequence continues at coordinate 122,335 of CAVZGW010000008.1, forward strand.
CGAGGCGCTTGAGCGGCTACCCGACTCTGACGTCAAGGCGGCGCTGCAGGCGCTGCCGGAGGAATTCCGCATCGCGGTCTACCTGGCCGACGTGGAAGGCTTCGCTTACAAGGAGATCGCGGACATCATGGGAACCCCGATCGGGACCGTGATGAGCCGGCTGCACCGCGGGCGCAGGCAGCTCCGCGAGATGCTCCAGGACTATGCGGCCGATCAGGGCCTGGTCAGGGCTGTGTCGACCGCCCCCGCCGAGGCGCCGTCAGCGGGCGATGCGCCTGGGAAGGACGCGTAATGAGCTGCGGTAAACCGCACGACGTGCCCTGTAGCGAGGTGCTCGCGCGCGTGTACTCCTATCTGGACGGCGAGATCGGGGACGCCGGATGCGCTCAGATCCGTCAGCACCTCGACGAGTGCGGCCCGTGCCTGCGGGAGTACGGCCTGGAAGAGGCCGTGAAACGGCTGGTGCAACGGCACTGCGGCTACGAGGATGTGCCGCGCGAGCTGCGCACCAAGGTGCTGGCCCGGATCCAGGCGGTCCGTGTCGAGCTCGAGGTCGAGCTGCACGTCGAGTAGCCAGACTGGCTGACGTCTTCCGTTTCACAAAATGTCCCGTTAGCTGATCTGGCGTCCGCAGGGGGATGCGGCGGACGGCCACGCGAACCTGCTTGATCGCGTTACTCTAAGTGGCGGCAACGGAGCGGCGCCCGGGCGGGGGCGATGACCCCGGCGCGCTCCATTCGCACAAAGCCGACATGCGAGGGGTCATGAGCAGGGTCTCCCGAGCGGCCTGGCTGTACATAACGGCGGTGGCTGTTGCGGTGGCGGCCCTCGTCGTGCCCAGGCTGCCCGGCGCTATGCACGCCAGCTGGTGGATCACGCTTGGCGTGCTCATGGCCCTCTTCCTGGTCTGCGACTCGACCCCGGCGCAGCTGGCGGCGCGGCAGTCCGCCTGGTCGCCGAGTTCGTCCGCCACGCTGGCCGCCGTCGTGCTGCTCGGCCCGGTCGGTGCGGCCCTGGTGGGCGGCGTGTCGGTGGCGAGCCCGCGGCGCAAGCCGCTGCTGGCCGAACGGGTTTTCAACGGCGCGATGTACGCGCTGTCGGGCTACCTTGCCGGATGGGCGTTCGTGGCTCTGCACGGCGCGGTAGGGCAGCCGACGATCGCCGAATTCCCGCATCTCCTGTGGCCGTTCACGGTGGCCGCTGTCGTGCACGTACTGGCCAATCAGGGGCTGCTGTGGGGCATGCTGCAGCTGATCAGCGGCGAGGCCAGGCCGCGGCGCCGGATCCGGCTTGAATCCAGCCTTCCGCTGCTGCTCGTGTCCGACCTGGGCTACGCGGCGCTCGGCCTGGTCATCGCCGCGCTGTGGTCGGTGATGGGTGAGTTCGCGGCCGCCCTGGTGCTGGTCCCGCTGTTCGTGGCGCGCTGGGCGATGGGGCAGTTCGCCGAGCAGCAGCGGGCCTACGCGGCCACCATGGCCGCGCTGTGCCAGGCCGTTGAGACCAAGGACTTCTATACCCGCGGCCATGGCGACCGGGTGTCGCGCGGGTCCGGGATGATCGCCCGCCAGATCGGCATGCGGGCCGACCGGGCGGAGGCCATCAGGTTCGCTGGCATGCTGCACGACGTCGGCAAGCTGGGCGTGCCGACCAAGGTGCTGCAGAAGACCGGCGTGCTGACCGAAGAGGAGTACGCGGCCATCCAGCTGCACCCGATGCGCGGCCTGGAGATCGTCAGGGAGATCGGCTTCCTGAACGAGGCGCTCACCGGCATCATGCATCACCACGAGCGGATCGACGGCCGGGGCTACCCGATGGGTTTCGCCGGCGACGAGATCCCCGAGTTCGCGCGCATCATCGCGGTAGCCGATGCCTTCGACTCGATGACGTCGACCAGGTCCTACCGCCAGGCGCGCCGGATCGACGATGCGGTTGACGAGCTCCGCAAGGGCTCGGGCACCCAGTTCGATCCGGCGCTGGTGGACGCCTTCGTCGCAGCGCTGCGGCGGGATGGCTGGCAGCTGCCCGTCCCGCCGCCTGAGCCGCTCGACCGCGAGATGGTGACGGCGCAGGACCACGACGACCCGACCGCCCCGCTACGGGTCGTCGAGACCTTCTGACGCCGGGGGAGCTGCCATGACAACACGCCAGCCGGCCGAGCGGTGGGCGTCCTGGCAGGCCCTGGATTCGGGCAGGCTCCTGCTGCTCGCCGCCGCCGGCATGCTGGTCGTGGCCGGGCTCGCGCAGACCGCTGCCGTCAAGGTCCAGCAGCCCGCTACCGCGCTTGCCTTTGGCTGCCTGATCGCGTTCGGCGAGCTGCTCAGGCTGAGCCTGCCTGGCAACAGGGAAGCCGCGCCCATCGCGACGACCGGCGCGCTGGCCTATGCGCTGCTGCTGCACGTCGCCAAGCAGGACGGGAACGTGCCGGCGCACGTCCCGGCGCTGCAGGTGATCGCGGTCACCGCGGTCGGCATGACCCTCGGCGCGCTGCCGCACATCGCGGCCGGCCGCCGGCGGGCCTGACCGGGATGGCGTCCAGGCTGGTCGCTGTCGGCTGCGTCGCGTTCATCTTCCGGCCGTTCGCGACCAGCCAGGTTCTTAACGCCCACCGGAACTGGTGGATCGCCCTGGCCGCGATGGCGGTCTCGACCTCGGCCGGCTGGCTGGTCGAGGCGGTCATCGGGGCCCTGATCAGGGCGGACGACCTGGGTGCCAGGTTCTCGGTCGCGCTGTGGGACGAGATGCGGGTGCTGCTGCCGCTCGGCGCGGCGGTCGGGGCCTCCGCCGTGATCACCGTCTTCGCCGCCGAGATCATGGGACTTTCCGAGCTCGCTGTCTTCATCGGGCCGCTGCTTGTCACGCAGGTCGCGTTCCGCAGGTATGCCGGGATCCGCGCGACGTACCTGCAGACAGTCCGCGCCCTGGCCAGGGTCACCGAGGTCGGCGGCTACGTCGAAAGCGGACATTCCAGGCGGGTCAGCAGGCTCGCGGTGGCGGTCGGGCAGGAACTCGGCATGCCGGAGCACGACCTGCTCGATCTGGAGTACGCGGCGCTGATGCATGACATCGGCCAGCTCGCGCTTTCTGACCCGATTCCCGGCGGGGCCACCGTGCTTGTCTCCCCGGCTGACCAGCGGCGCATAGCCGAGCTCGGCTCGGACGTGATCCGGCAGGCGGGAGTTCTTGACAAGGTGGCGGAACTGGTCCGCTGCCAGAACTGGCCGGCCCACGGGCATGACCCCGAGCCGCCCGTGGGCAGCAGGATCATCCGGGCCGCCAACGCATTCGATGACCTCGTCGGCGGGTCAGCCGACCGGGACCGCACCGCGGCGGCGCTGGAGCGGCTGCGGCTCGATACCGCCGCCGAGTACGACGCGGGGGTCGTCGGAGCGCTCAGCGAGGTCGCGGGACGGCGGCTGGCCAGCCGCCTGTAGGCTGCCGGACGTGCTCGAATCGGTCCTGATCGCCAATCTCGGCGAGACCAACCTGGAGTTCCACGGGAATTGCTCGGCAGCGCGGAGTTCGCCAGCGGCCGATACGATACGTCAGTCGTTGCCCGGCTGCGATGATGACGCTGATCGCAGACAATGGTGGTAGCGCAGCCTGGCATCGATCGCCGGGCATGACGCGAGGAGGTGCGCGTGATCGAAGTCCGCGCCGAGATGGTCGCGAACGTGTGGAAGGTCGTGGCAGCCGAGGGCACGGCGGTGGCCGACGGTGACACGGTCGTCATCCTCGAATCGATGAAAATGGAAATCCCGGTCCTGGCCGAGGAATCGGGCACGATCACGAAGCTCGCGGTGGCGGAGGGCGACGTGGTCCAGGAAGGCGACATGATCGCGGTCATCGAATGAAGCCGGGCACGAGCGCGGCCCTTTCGGTCGGGCTGCGGGCTAACGTACGCGCGGTCGTCACCGAGGACGACACGGCCATGGCGATGGGCAGCGGAGACGTCCCCGTGCTCGCGACGCCACGGCTGCTCGCACTCGCCGAGGCGGCCGCGATCGCGGCGATAAGCCCGTACCTGGACGAAGCGTCCACTTCGGTAGGCACCGCGGCCAGCCTGGAGCACAAGCGTGCCAGCCCGCTGACCGAGGAACTCGTCGTCGAGGCTGAGCTCACCGAGGTGGCCGGGGCACGGCTGGTGTTCAGCTTCATCGCCCGGGTCTGGAATCCCGCTGCGGATCTGGTGGTCGGCGCGGGCAGCATGGAACGGGTCGTGGTCGACCGGGAGCGCTTCGTGGCACACGCCCGGCCGGCGTCAGCCGCTTCGTGACCCAGCTGCTCAGACCCCCGTGGTGGAGCGCGGGTAGGAGATCTTCGGGTCCGTGATGATGTTGACGAGGTACGGCACGTCCGAGTCGAAGGCCCGGCGCAGGGCCGGCCCGATCTGGCCCGGCGCCGTGACGATTTCCCCGGCCCCGCCTAGCGCGCTGACCACCCTGTCGTAGCGGCAATTCGGCTGCAGGTCGGCCGCGACGTCGTAGCCGTAGAGCTGCTGCATCGGGTACTTCTCCAGCCCCCAGATGCCGTTATTGCCGCAGATCATTACCATGGGCAGCCGGTGCCTGACGGCGGTGTCGACATCCATCAGCGAGAACCCGGCGGCACCGTCCCCGAGCAGCAGTACCACCTGTGCCGACGGCCGGGTGATCCGCGCGCCGATGGCGTACCCGAGGCCGGTGCCGAGGCATCCGTACGGGCCTGGGTCCAGCCAGCAGCCGGGACGCTGCGGTTCGAGGTACTTTCCCGCGTACGAGACGAAGTCGCCGCCGTCGCCGATCACCACGGCGTCGCTGTCCAGCATCCTGGTGAGCTCGCCGTAGATCCGCAGCGGATGAATCGGCTCGGCGTCGCTGCTCAGCAGCTGCGCGTCGGCGGCGATGGCGGCCTTGGCCGCGGCCTGGAGCCTGGGCAGCCAGGATCGGCTCCAGCGGGGCGGTGCAGCGCCCGGTACCTCCGGGGCGACGGCCGCCAGCTCCGCGAAGAACGCGGCCAGGTCGCCTGATGCGCGGCCGGCCAGCTCATGGTGCCGCGCGGCGCGCTCCGCCGCGTCGACGACGTGCACGACCAAGGCGGGGGGCGTCCCGTTCTTGCCGCCGTAGTCACCGTAGCCGAGCCGGAAATCCAGCGCCGTTCCGGCCACGATCACCAGGTCGGCCTCGCCGAGGGCGACCGGCCGTGCCCTGGACACGAGCAGCTCGTGCCCGGCGGGCAGGATCCCGCGACCCTGGCCGTTCGGGATCACCGGCAGGGCGAGCTGCTCGGCGGCCGCCCGCGAGGCGTCCGCCGCGCCGTCCAGCCACACATCCGAGCCGAGGACAAGCACCGGACGGCTGGCCTGGGCGAGCAGCCGGGCGATATGCGCGACTGCCTCTGGATCGGGCCCGCCGCCGGGGGCAGCCGCGTCTCCCGCCGCCGGTCCGGCCGCCGCCGGTCTGGCCGCCGCGTGGGCATGCGCCGCTGGACTTGAGTCGGCGCTGCCGAACAGGGCCTCCAGGCTGACGTCAAGGAAGACCGGGCCGCGGTGACGCGTCCCGGCAAGCGCGAACGCCGCATCGACCGCCGCGCCGACCCCGCCGCTTTCGTGCTCGGTCCAGGCCCGTTTCGTGATCGCGCTCAGCAGCACCGGATGATCGATCTCCTGGAGACTGCCCGACCCCCAGCGGTAGTCGGGAGCCCGGCCGCCGATGACGACCAGGGGCGCGCCGTTGAAGTGCGCAGTTGTTATCGCGCTCACGCCGTTGGTGACCCCCGGGCCGGCGGTCAGCACGGCGAGGCCGGGGCTGCGGGTGAGCCGGCCGGTGGCCTCGGCGGCGAACACCGCCGTCTGCTCGTGCCTGACGTCCACGATGCGCATCGGCGGATCGGCTTTCACCGCGCCGTCGTACATCGGGAAGACGTGCCCGCCGGAGAGCGTGAACATGGTCGCGACGCCATGCCGCTGCGCTCCGGCGACGGCATGCGCGCCGCCGTGATCAGGCGCCTGGCCAGTATGCGGCGGCGCTCCGCTGGCCTGGACCTCGTCCCGTTCGCTGCCGCCCATGGGGGGAGGTTACCAGCTGGTAGCAGGGCCCTGTGCCGGGTGCGCGGGGCGCCGGGTCCGGGTGACAAATTTGTACCTATCGCCGCGATACCACGACTGCGACCATTCCACCGGGCTGCCCGATGCGTCGAACGCGCGCCTGCTGAGCAGCAGCAGCGGCAGCCCGGCGTCCACGCCGAGCAGCCGGGCGTCTGCCGGGCTTGCGAGCACGGTCTCGATCGTCTCCTCCGCCTGCGTGAGTTCCACTCCGTACCCGGACGCGAGCGTCTCATAGAGCGAAGATGCCGAGTCCACCTTCCTTCGCAGCCCGGGGAACCGGCGCGCGGGCAGGTAGGAGGCCGCGATCGCCATCGGCTCGCCGTCAGCCAGCCTGAGCCGGTGGATGCGCAGCACGCGGCCGCCTGGTCTGATGCCAAGCAGCACGGCGAGCTCTTCGTCGGCCGCCCGGTATCCGGTATCCAGGATCTGGGTCTGCGGATTCAGCCCGTGGGCGCGCATCTCTTCGGTGTAGCCCGCGAGTTCGAGCAGCTGGGCGACCTTCGGCGGGGCCACGAACGTGCCCTTGCCCTGCCTGCGCACCAGCCTGCCCTCGATGACAAGCTCGGCGAGCGCCTGCCGGATAGTGGTGCGCGAAGTGCCATACCGCTGCGCCAGCTCGCGTTCACCCGGAACGGGAGAACCGGCGGCCATCGAGCTCGTGAGCGCCAGCAGGCCGCGTTTCACGCCGTAGTACTTGGGAAGCCGGGCGCCCGCGGCTTCAGCATGAAGATCACTGACATCCGGTGACGTCGGGGAAATATCCGGCTGCTTGGCAGTCACCCGGACATGGTCTCTCAGGTCGGGCCGCCTGACCCGGCAGATGCGATGATGACGGGGTGCCTACGATGACCAACCTTGCCCTCCGCCAGGCGGGGCTGGCCGAATCTGACGTGGAATGGCTGCACACGCTGGTGTCCGACTGGCAGCTGCTGGCTGATCTCTCATTTGCCGATCTGGTGCTCTGGGCACCGCTCCAGGACGGATCCGGATGGGTGGCGCTCGCTCAGATGCGGCCGACAACGGGGCCGACCGCCTTTCCCGACGATGTCGTCGGCTCGGTCAGGTCTGCCGCCGACCGGCCGTTCCTCGAGGCGGCGAGGCGTGACCGGCGGATTTGCCGGGAGGGAGATCCGGAATGGACCAGCGGGGTGCCGGTCAGGCACGAGACGATCCCGGTGGCCCACGATGGCAAGGTCATCGCCGTGATCGAGCGATCCACCAACCTCAGCGCAGCGCGTACCCCCAGCCGGATGGACATCGCGTACCTGCGAGCCGCAGATGATCTTGCCCAGATGGTGGCGGCGGGCATGTTTCCCCGCACCGGCAACGAGCCCGCACTGGTCAGGTCGCCGCGGGTGGGCGACGGTCTGCTGCGGCTCAGCCGGTCGGGAAGGGTGACGTACGCGAGCCCGAATGCGCTGTCGGCCTACCGCAGGCTCGGGCTCACCGCCGATCTGGTCGGGGCGGAACTCGGACCGCTCACGGCACAGCTGTGCAGGACCTCAGCACCCCGTGACGACTCGCTGATACTGACGGCGAGCGGCCGAGCGCATATGGAGACCGAGGTCGAGGGGAACGGCTCCGTCGTGCAGCTGCGCACGATACCGCTCGTCGTGGCAGGGGCGAGATCGGGCGCGCTTGTCCTGGTCCGTGACGTCACCGAGCTTCGGCACCGGGAGCGTGAGCTCATGACCAAGGACGCGACGATCAAGGAGATCCATCACCGGGTCAAGAACAATCTGCAGACCGTGGCCGCGCTGCTGCGGCTCCAGGCCCGCAGGCTCAAGGCGCCGGAGGCTCGGGCGGCGCTCGAGGAAGCCGTGCGCCGGGTCGGCTCTATCGCCATCGTTCACGAGACCCTCTCCCGCACGCCCGAAGAGATCGTGGATTTCGACGACATCGCGCGGCGGGTCGCGATGATGGCGGGGGAGGTGTCCGCGCCCGAGTCACGGGTCTCGCCCGAGTTGTCGGGAAAATTCGGGCTGCTGCCGGCGTCCCTGGCTACCCCGCTTGCCCTGGTCCTGACCGAATTGCTGCAGAACGCGCTGCAGCATGGCCTGACCCGTCCGAGCGGTGCTGCGCTCGGCGGGATTCTTGAGGTGAACGCGGCCAGAAGTCAGCACCGGCTGACGGTCACGGTAGCTGACAACGGGGTCGGGCTGCCAGCAGATTTCGATCTCGACTCCACTGCCAGCCTCGGGCTGCAGATCGTGCGTACCCTGGTGATCGCGGAGCTTAACGGCCGATTGGAAATTTCACCGCAGGCCACGGGCGGCACGAAGGTGATCGTGGATCTTCCGGTGGACGCGCAACTCGCCGCGACCGCCAATGGCGGCCAAGCGCCCGTGGCGCCGCGCGTGCACCAATAGCAGCGGCAGCCAGCCCTGGCCGGGCCACCGGTTGGGTGCTGCCGGCGCGCTGCCGGTCAGGCGCTGCCGGTCAGGCGCTGCCGACCGGGCGCTGCCGGTCAGGCGCTGGCGCCAGCCCGGACTCTGGCTGCGCGGCGCTTGAGCGCGCGCCGTTCATCTTCGCTGAGGCCGCCCCAGACCCCGGAATCCTGGCCGCTCTCGAGTGCCCATTGCAGGCACGCTTCTTGCACCGGGCAACGTTGGCACACCTGCTTGGCCTCGTCGATCTGGAGCAACGCGGGCCCTGTGTTGCCGATCGGGAAGAACAGCTCCGGGTCTACGTCACGGCAGCCGGCGTGGTGACGCCAGTCCATGAGGTCACTCCTTCTAAGGACGGTGCCGCGGCCTGAGCCCGTCACGTCGGTCGCGCTTGTGAATGATTTCACGAGCTTTAACATATGCCAGGACTTCATAGTTCCCGAGCCGTGAAGGTCCTAAAATCACGGGACTCACACCCCGATCGGCTCCCGAACACGGCCACGACGACCTTGCCCGCACCCAGCCGGGACGCGTGCCTAGCGCGCCGCTCACCCGGGAGCGTTACAACCCTCTCAAGCGCGGCGATCAACCGCAAGAGGCTTTGGCAAAGGTTCGGGCGGATTTCGGTGTCAGATGAGTCACAATGCGGGCATGGGGCACCACCAGGCTCGCACTCCAGATGCTGCGATGGGCTCGCTTGGCCGCGATTTGCCACCTTTATAAGGGTATCACCCCCTTTATTCTAGTGACTCAACCCTTCATACTATGACACGCAGCGCGTTCGGGATTGACACGAAACTGACATGTTCGCGTTCGCCCATGTACTCCCCGTCAATCTGGAAGGCCACTGGCCAGCTGGCGGTAAAGGCCAGCGCTGCCTCATCGTGTGCGGAAAGCACGCTCCGCCGGCGTGCGGCGGGACCCGCCGTGGACAGCACCTGGCGCAGGGTCCGCAGCGTAGCGCCCGTATGCAGGCTGCGAAGCGCGAACACATCCAGCCCGCGATCGAATGCGGCTTTCGGGTTAGTGTTGACGGGACGCCGGCCGAGGTAAGTCCATGGCGCGGTGTTGGAAATGATGCCGAGAAAGAACGGGCCGGCAGGCGGATGACCGTCACGTTCCAGCGTCAGCGCGGGATGGCCCCGGTCGGTCTGCAGATAAAACTGGCGAACCGCCGTCCTCGCGTACAGCGCCGGGGTGACCAGGCGGCCGTGTGCGCGCTGTCCGTCGACCGCCCGCACCACCTCCGCATCGAAGCCGAGCCCGGCATTGAAGGTAAAGTACCTGCTCCCGGCCAGGCCAACGCCGATGTCGCGGTGCCTGCCGTCGGTGAGTGCCTGCAGGATCCATCCGGCCGCGTCGACCGGATCAGGCGGCAGCCCGAGCGCCCGGGTAAAGACGTTGGCGCTGCCGCCCGGCAATGGCGCGAGGGCAGGCAGCTCGGCCGCAGTGGTGCCGGGGCCCGGCGTACCGAGGATTCCGTTAACCGTCTCATTCACGGTCCCATCCCCGCCGAGCGTGAGCACCAGGCCGAAACCGGCAGATCGTGCCTCGCCAGCCAGGCCGGTAGCGTCGCCCCGGTAACGTGTCTGGACGACTTCAAGGTCGACAGCGGAGGCGAGCGCGCGCACGATGACGTCGCGGCGAAGCCGCGTCGTGGAGGTGGCCTGTGGATTCACGATCAGGAGCGCGCGCACGCGCTCAGGTTAGCGAGTCCGGAAATTCCGAAATGCCGCGGCGCCCGGCGACCGTGACTGTCGCAGCGGTAGTGCAGGCGGCTGAAGCGGCCGGGGTGCTCGCCGCATCGATCCTGGCCGGGATCGACGCCGGAGCTGGGAAGTCCTATCACGCTGACAGCGGCATCGCGCTGACACTGATCGGGGTGGCAACGGCAGTGGCGCTGGCGGGTGTCGCGGCCGGGCTCGCCGGAGCACGTCGCTGGAGCCGCACTCCGGCCATCCTCACCCAGCTGTTCGTCGGCATCGTCGGCATCTACCTGGTCCAGGGCCATCGCTATGACTGGGGCGTGCCCGGCATCGCGCTCGCCGTCATCGGATTCGCGGCGCTACTCGTTCGGCCCAGCTGGCGCGCGCTGGCCGGCGATCCGGCCGCATCGGGCACCGGCCGTCGGGACGGGCCGCGCTCGGGCGGCAGCTAGTCGTCGGTGGTGAGCCCCTCACGAAGCTGGGCGAGCGTCCGGGCCAGCAGGCGTGATACGTGCATTTGCGAGATACCGAGCTCGATGGCGATCTGAGACTGGGTCATGTTCCCGAAGAACCGCAACAGCAGGATGCGCTTCTCCCGCGGCGGGAGCCGTTCCAGAAGGGGCTTGAGCGATTCCCGGTACTCGACCCCCTCCAGGGCATCGTCAAGCATCCCCAGCGACTCGGCCACCGCAGGCGCGTCGTCGTCGCCCGAGTCCGGCGCATCCAGCGAGACAGTGGAGTAGGCGTTGGCCGACTCCAGGCCCTCGAGCACCTCCTCCTCGCTCATCTGCAGATGGGCGGCGAGCTCTGCCACGGTAGGCGCCCGGCCAAGCCGCTGGGCCAGGTCACTGATGGCCTTGGTCAGCGCCAGCTTGAGTTCCTGCAGCCGCCGGGGCACCCGGACGGCCCATCCTTTGTCCCGGAAGTGCCGTTTGATCTCGCCGACAATGGTGGGCGTCGCGTAGGTGGAGAACTCCACGCCGCGGCTGAGATCAAACCGGTCGATGGACTTGATGAGGCCGATGGTGGCCACCTGGGTGAGATCGTCGAGCCATTCGCCTCTGTTGCGGAACCGGCGCGCCAGGTACTCGACCAGCGGAAGGTGCAGTTCGACCAGCTCGCCGCGGATGCGCAGCCGCTCTTCATTTCCTGCTGGCAGCACCGCCAGCTGCTCGAACAGGTCTCGTGCCCGTCCCCGCTCGCGCGGCGCGTGCTGGATCTTGGCAGGCGCCAGGGCCTCGTCAGCGGCCACGCCCTCGGCGGGCTCCTCATCTGCATCCCGGAAATCGATCACCGCGGCACCGGCGAGATCAGTCTCTCCGCTCGCCGCCCCGTCCCCGGCACGCGCGATCACCGTGCTCTCGAACTCCTCGGTCAAGCTGACCTCTATCTCCCCCGTCATACTGATCCCGATGTCTCGCGGGTCTTGCGCATCACGATGGTCAGCAGACCGCCGGGCCCGACGTGCGCCTCGACGCTCCCCGCCAGCGCGGACAGCACGGTCCAGGCGAAGGTGTCGCTTGCGGGCGGCTGTGGCGCCAGGCACTCAGCCGACACCGAGATAGTCATCATGTCGCGGTCGAGCGAGAAGACACACTCAAGGCTGCTGCCAGGCCGCGCCTGGCTCAGCAGCATGGCGCATGCCTCGTCGACCGCAATACGCAGGTCCTCGATCTCGTCGAGCGTGAAATCCAGCCGTGCCGCCAGGCCAGCTGTCGCGGTGCGGAGCACTGACAGATACGCGCCCTCGGCCGGCAGCCGAACCGTCACCCTGTCCTGCGCGTCGGGAAGCTCGCCAGGATAGCCGCGGACGGCGGTAGCCGGGCCCGGATGGCCGGCTAGCGTGGCGCCGCCATCCCCGGGCGCCGCCGGGCTGGCGGCTGGCCTGATCGCCGGTGCGGTCGTCTTCTCGGTCACGTCTGCCCCTCCTGCAGCCTCCGGGCACGGTCGCCGCGCGGCGGCCGGCCGGTTCCTGTCTGCAACCTACCGTGCGCGCGCCGCTGCGCTGACACGCCGCGCGGCCAGTGCGCGCCCGAGTACGGCGAAGGGCCGCGCGCACTGTGGCCGCGCGGCCCCAACTGTCAGACTTCCGAACCTCTGCCAGGTCAGGCCTGCTTTGTCGCCGCGAAGATCTTTCCGATCTCCTCGATCTTGCCGAGCAACTCGTCGGCCTTTGCAACCTCGGTGCTGCCTTTCGTGCCGGCCGCGCCCGCGAGCTTGGTGGCCTCGTTGAACAGTTGGTTCAGCTGCGGGTACTTCTCGAAGTGCGGGGGCTTGAAGTAGTCGGTCCACAGCACCCACAGATGGTGCTTGACCAGTTCCGACCGTTCCTCCTTGATCTGCAGCGCGCGGGTACGGAACTCCGGGTCGGCATTCTGCTGGTACTTCTCGCAGATTGCGCGGACGGACTCGGCCTCGATCCTGGCCTGCGCCGGGTCGTAGACGCCGCAGGGGAGGTCACAGTGAGCGTGCGCGGTGACCCTCGGCTCGGCCAGACGTACGAGCAGCCTCATTGATGTCCTTCTCTCGTGTCAGATCATGGGTACCGGATTCCGACAGTACCCCGCCAGCTTGATTGCATTCAGGGAGGGCCGCATGCGTTGGCCGTTGTGGCGTGTCGCGGTGGCGGAGCAGTCCATGGAACCGGCGCTGCGGCCCGGAGACTGGCTGCTGGTCCGGCGCCGGCTCCTGGCCGGCCGCACGGCTGCGGTCAGGCCCGGCCAGCTGGTGATCGCGCACCATCCAGGGCGGCCTGGCATGTTGCTCGTCAAGCGCGCCGTCAGGCGCGAGCCGGCGGGCTGGTGGCTGGAATCCGACAACCCCGGTGCCGGAGCTGTCGACAGCCGGGCCTTCGGCCCCGTTCCTGACCGGCTGATCGAGGGCAGGGTGTTGCTGCGTTACTGGCCGGTGCGGCAGCGCGGTTCCTGACCCAAGGCCGGGCGATCCCGCCTTGGCTAATATCCCGCAGCGCTTCAGCGGCGCTTCGTCCGCCGGAACGAGGGGCCCCGTCCCGCCCATGGCGGGACGGGGCCCCTCGCAGCAACCTGACCTAGACGGCCGGCGGGGTCCTGGCGTCAGTGCGAGAGCGCCGGCCCCGGCGGCTCCTCAACCCCGGACTGCCTGCCGACAAGATCGAGCATCTCAGCCTTGGGCAGCCGGGAGTACTGTGCCCAGTAGTAGATTGCCAGGCTGAATGCGGCGACGATCAGCATGTCCCACCAGAACGGGATGTTGAAGGTGTTGGTCGGCGGCAACGGCGTCGGCGGCGGAGCGGCAGTACCGCTGAACTGGCCCTGCCAGGAGATGACGCCCATGCCGATCAGGTAGACGGGCAGCCACTGTGCGTTCTTCCAGTCCAGCGGCGGCCGCTGCTTGTCGAACGCCATGAAGACGCCGATCACCACGTAGCCGATCACGACCGCGACGCCGAGCTTCAGGAGCACCAGGAAGCCCGACCAGTAGATGATCAGGTTGGCAATGATGAACGCGATCGGGCCCATGACGGCGGCGGCCGGCATCCGGTACGGGCGGTCGGCGTCGGGGACCTGCTTGCGGAACGCGCCCATGGACAGCGGCGCTCCCGCGTACATGAGCACGCTCGCCGAGGTGACGAGGCCGACCAGCGAGTGCCAGCTCGGGAACGGCAGCAGGAACACCAGGCCGAAGAGGAACGCGAGGATCAGGCTGATCCAGGGCACGCCATTGGCATCCACCTTCTGGAAGACCTGCGGGAAGTAGCGGTTGCGGGCCAGGCCGTAGCCGACGCGCGAGGTCGAGGTCTCGTACACCAGGCCGGTGCCGAACGGGGAGATGAACGCGTCGATGTACAGGATGGTGGCCAGCCAGCCGAGCCCGATCAGGCCAGCCAGGCCGGCGAACGGCCCGGAAACGATGGTCGAGATCGTGGAGTTGCAGGGCCCTGTCGTCGGGCAGACGATGCCCAGGAAGCCACCATGCGCGGCGAGAATGCTGGGCTTCATCGCGCCGATGAAGACCACCTGCAGCAGGACATAGATCGCGGTCCCGAGCAGGATCGCGATGATGATCGCCCGCGGCAGGTTGCGCTGCGGGTTCTTGACCTCCCCGGCCAGCTGGTCGGCCTGCTCGAAGCCGAGGTAGGCGAACACGATGCCCGCCCCGGGAATCGCCGCGAAGATGTCCTGCCAGGTGACGCCCTTGGGAATGAAGCCCCCGCCGGCGCTGAAGTTGCTGGGGTGGAACTTGAACAGCAGCACGATGATGGCGAGGATCGGGATCGCGACCTTCCACCAGGTGATGCCGGCGTTGACCCGGGAGAACATCCGCATGGCGAGGAAGTTGATCGCGGTGAAGATGGCCATCAGGACGATAGTCATCACGAAGCCGAGCGTAGTGACGTTCTTCGTCGTGGGGTCATAGAGCCCGTGCCAGTAGTGCGACCCGTACTGCATCACCGCGAAGCACTCGATCGGCGCCACCGTGACCGCCTGCAGCCAGGAGAAGAAACCGAACGAGATGCCGGCGATGCTGCCGAACGCGAAGTGCGGGAATCTCGCGGTCCCGCCGGAGACCGGGTACATCCCGCCCAGCTCGGCGTGGACGAGGGCCAGGATGATGACCGCTACTCCAGCGATGATCCAGCAGATCAGGGCAGCAGACCCGACCGCTTGCGCGGCGAAGTACGAGCCGAACAGCCAGCCGGAGCCGATGATCGAGGTCTCCGACGCCCAGGTGGCGCCGATCAGCCCCATCTCTCGCTTGAGGCCGACGTCCGCCGGTCTGGTAGCCGTGGCTACGGACTCAGATGCCATGTTCGAACCTTCTTTCGGGTCCGCTTACGTGGGCCATACGGCCGTGAGTAGGCCTCATGCTAATGATCGACTTGGGACGTGAGAAGCAGCCCTTGGTGTCTTTTTGGTAACGTAGGCCGCCGTCTCGCAATGCGATCTTAACCAGCGCGACCGGTGTCCAGGGGCGTCTTCGCAGCTAGACGTCCATCGCCGAGGGATGACCCAGGTCCCCTGCTGGCCGCCGGGCCTGCGCGGCGTGGCCGGGCAGGCCCGGACGGCCCCCGGTGGCGGCTAGCCTGCGGCAGTGGTGGGCGGGCTGGACTGGGTGCCCTCACGGGCCCGGAAGGCGGTCACGGTGGCCCGGGTGCTGCAGTGATCCGAGCAATAGCGCCTGGACCGGTTGGTGCTTGCATCGATGAAGGCACCTTGGCACGACGCAATGGCGCAGATGCCCAGCCGGTTGGCACCGAACTGCACGACCACTGTTGCCAGGCCGGAGGTCGCACCCGCCGCGTACCTGTCGGCCACCGAGCCGCCGTCGGCCAGGTGCAGATGCCAGGGCAGGCCATCGTGACGGACCACGACAGGATGGACCGGGTGCTGGGCAAGCAGCGCATTCAGCCGGTCCGCCGCGGCCGCATCGTTTCCTTCAGCCGCGAAGGTGAAGATCGCGGCGAGATCCTCGCGCAGCAGCCGGAGCGCGTCCAGGTCATGGAAGGTAACCGGGCCAGCAAGATGCGGGCGGTCCGCCACGAACGCACGGAACGCCTGCGGGCTGCCGAGCCAGTCCGGGTCGCCGTCAGCACGAGCAGCGGTGTTGACGAGACGCACTGCGAGCTCGGCGTAGGACGTAACGTCCACACCGGTCCTTAAACTGCGAGGGTGTCGTGGGTAACTTCCCGGACGGCAGTATGGCACATGTAGCCGTTATCCGGGAGGACTTCAGAGGGCGTTCATCACATATTGGCACCAGATGACTCGGATACGCTGTCATAATATGGGGGATTTGCACCACTAGTCGGGCGGGCGCCGTGGTAACGCCCGCGCCGCTCCCTGCCCGCTTTGCCCGCTCCCTGCCCCGCACTTGCCCGCTGCCCTGGGAGTGCTGGGGCGTGACTGGGGCGCTAGTGTCCTGAGCATGTTTGCTGTCACTGCGGCGCGCTTGTGCACCGACGATCCGCTGGCCGGCCTCGAACTCGGCGAGCGCCCAGAGCCCACGCCACCGGACGGCTGGACCACCGTGTCGGTCCGGGCCGCCTCGCTGAATCAGCACGATGTCTGGACCCTGCGCGGGGTGGGGATCTCGGCCGACCGGCTGCCCATGGTGCTCGGCTGCGACGCAGCCGGAGTCGACGCGGACGGCAACGAGGTCGTGGTGCACGCGGTCGTCAGTGACCCTGGCTACGGAGGATCTGACGATACGCTTGACCCGTCCCGCTCCCTGCTGTCGGAGCGGTACCCAGGTACGTTCGCGGACCGGGTCGCGGTGCCCAGGCGGAACCTGCTGCCCAAGCCAGCCGCGCTCTCCTTTGCCGAGGCTGCTTGCCTGCCGACCGCCTATCTCACCGCCTACCGGATGCTGTTCGGCAAGGCGGCGCTTGAGCCTGGCGCGACAATACTTGTCCAGGGCGCGGGCGGCGGAGTCGCGACGGCCCTGATCCTGCTCGGGCATGCGGTCGGCCACCGGATCTGGGTGACGAGCAGGAGCGCGGCCAAGCGCGAGCGCGCCCTTCAGCTCGGCGCAGATCAGGCGTTTCCGGCCGGAGCCCGGCTGCCGGAACGTGTCGACGCCGCCATGGAGACCGTCGGCGAGGCCACCTGGGCACATTCGCTGCGCGCGCTCAAGCCTGGCGGCACGATCGTGGTCTCCGGGGCGACCAGCGGGCCTGCGCCGTCCGCTGACCTGGCCCGGGTCTTTTTCCTCCAGCTGTCGGTGATCGGATCGACGATGGGCAGCCGTGACCAGCTCGGCCGCCTGCTCAGGTTCTGCGAGCAGACTGGCGTGCGGCCACTGATCGACCGCACCATGCCGCTCGCCGAGGCCCGGGACGGCTTCGCGGCCCTGATCTCCGGTGACGTGTTCGGCAAGATCGTGTTCACGCCTTAGGGTCGTCGCCACCGTCGCCGGCCGGCCCGGTATCGGCCGCGCCGGCCGGGTCAGCCCCGGGTGTTTCGGCGCCGTCAGCAGGCCTGGTCTCCGCTGTGGTGCCCGCTGACCCGGCCGCAGCTCCGCCGAAGACCTCATCCCTGACCTTGGTCAGGGTTTCCTCGAGGATCGCCCGCAGGTCGCCGAGCGCGTTCTCGCCAACGGACTCAGTATGAAAGGCAGCAGAGCGCAGTTCTCTGGCGAATTCGACGGCCAGCCGTTCGAGGTCCCGGAACAGGCCAGCATCGGGCTTCGCCGCACCGCCGCGCTTGGGCCTGGGCCAGGGTCCCGCAACCTTCGGCCCGGGAGCCTCCGATCCGCGTGCATCTGAGCCCGGTGCCGCTGAGCCCGGTGCCGCTGAGCCCGGTGCCGCTGAGCCCGGTGCCGCTGAGCCCGGGAAGCCGCCGAAACCGGGCCAGCCATGCTTGCCTGGCCGTTCACGCCAGCCTGCCCAGCTCTGCCAGTCCTGGAACGCAGCCCAGTCCGGCCGTTCCCTGGGGGGGCCACCACGCTGCTGACCGCCGGGCCGTCCGCGGGCGCTCCCGGCGGTGTCGCGGGCCTGCGCGGCTGCGTCGCGGGCGGTCCCCGCGGTGTCGCGGGCCTGCGCGGCTGCGTCGCGGGCGGCCCCCGCGGTGTCGCGGGCCTGCGCGGCTGCGTCGCGGGCGCTCCCCGCGGTGTCGCGGGCCTGCGCGGGTCCGCCCGCCGGCGTTTCCTCCTCCTGCTGCGGAGAATGCGCCGCGGCGTCCCGGGCTTGCTCGCGGCCCTCCCTGCGGACATCGCGCGCCGCCCAGGTCAGTTCCTCGCGCAGGTTGCGAACCGTGTCCCTGACGTCCTGGGTTACCTCGCGGGCAATATCGCGCACTGAGTCGGTGATCTCCTCCTCGAGCTCCGCCAGATCATCAAGCCTGGCCCGGATCTCCTCGCGTCCCTTGTCGGTGATCCGGTACACCTTCTTGCCGTCGACCTCGTCATGGGTGACCAGGCCTTCTTCCTCCAGCCTCGCCAGGCGCGGATAAATGGTGCCTGGCGAGGGCGCATAGACACCGAGGAAGCGGTCCTGGAGCAGGCGGATCACCTCATAGCCGTGCCGCGGCGCCTCATCGAGAAGCTTGAGCAGGTAAAGACGAAGCCTGCCGTGCCTGAATACCGGGCTCATGAGGTACCACCCTGTCGCTTCGCAGCCGGCTCGGCTGGCTGCCCTGGGGAAGCGGGCTCAGCCCGGGCCAGCAGCGTCACATCGCCGGTCATGCTGGCCACCGACAGGCTCGCCGAGCCCGACCCCAGGGTTCCCGTCACGCTGGCGGGCCCGTGGCCGTCGCTGGACCGCATCCCGTCGAAGGTACATTGCACCCGGCCGGAGGTGGACTTGAGGTCGACTTGGACGCTGGAACATACGGGCAGGCGCACCGCGACCTCCCCGGAGACGGTGCCTATCCGGACGCCACCGCCGTCAGGCACGTCAATATCGGCAGTCACCTGGCCGCTGACAGTCTTCGCCGTGAGCTGCCTGACCGAGCTGTCGGCCAGGGTCAGGCCGCCGGTGACCGAGCTGAAGGCGAGCTGGCCGTCGAGGCCGCGAGCCTCCAGGTTCCCCGACACGGTCTTCGCGTCCACCTTGCCGGTCACCCCGTCCAGCGTCAGGTCGCCTGAGACGCTGTTGGCGGAAATGTTCGCGGCGACCCCCGCCACTGTGGCCGTGGCGTTCACCACGCCGATCCGCATCGGGCAGCCCGCGGGAACGGTGAGCGTGATGTCCGCCGCATGCCGTTGCGGGCGGAGCCAGCCGAGCAGGCCGTCCAAGCGCAGATCCTCGTAGGTAATGGTCAGGATTCCTGCCTCGTGCGTCACCAGCAGCGGCTGGCCGCTGAGGGCGGCCACATCGAGGGCCGGCGCATCGTCGGTGGCCAGGATGGCGAGCGATCCGGAGACGAGCCGCACGCGCAACGCGGCGAAGTCGCCAAGCTCGACAGTGGCAGGGCCATCGATGGTCCAGCGTGGCATCCTGTCCGTTCCCTCCCGGCCGCGGCGCGGCCGATGCCTCGGTGCGGCGCCATGGCCTGTCACTGCATACGATATATCGTGACCAAGCATGGTCACGATGTATCGCGTTAGAGGGCGGCTCCGCAGCCTGGTAGCCCGGGGCTGCTCGCCGGGTGTATCCGACGGCGGGTAGCTCGCCTAGTCCTCATCATCCAGCCGGGCGAGCCAGGTGGCCAGGCGATCGACCAGCGACTCCGCGTCCGGATTCAGGTCGACGAACTCGCCCAGCCGCTCGGCGAGCCAGGCCAGCGTCACCTGATCTGCGCCGCGCCGCTCGGCGAGTTCCTCGAGACCTCGGTCGGTGAAGTACACGGCTAGCCGTCCAGCCGAAGTGCCGTCTCCATGAGCGCGGCATGCTCAGCGGTATGCGCCTTGGCGGAGCCGCCCGCCGGCGCCGAGCTTGGCGGCAGCGACACCACGGCAACTGGCCCGCCGATCGCTCCCGGCAGGTTCAGGGCGATGTAAGGCCAGGCACCCATGTTGGCGGGCTCTTCCTGCACCCAGACCACCTCCTCCGCGTTAGGGAACCTGGCCAGCTCGGCCGAGATCTGACTGCCTGGCAACGGGTAGAGGCGCTCAGCGCGCACGATCGCGCAGCCGTCGATGTTCGCCTCCTGCCGCTTCCTTGCCAGGTCGTAGTAGACCTTGCCGGTGCACAGCAGCACCCGCCGCACGGCGTCGGTGTTGACCACGTCCGGCTCGCCGAGCACCGGGCGGAACGTGCCGTTGGTGAACTCAGCGACGGACGAGGATGCCGTCTTCAGCCGGAGCATCGACTTGGGGGTGAACACGATGAGCGGCTTCACCTGCGGAGACAGCGCCTGCCAGCGCAGCAGATGAAAGTAGCTGGCCGGAGTGGACGGCGCTGCAACGGTCATGTTGTCCTGCGCGCAAAGCGTGAGGAAGCGCTCTATCCGCGCTGACGAATGATCGGGCCCCTGGCCCTCATACCCGTGCGGCAGCAGCAGCACGACGCCGGACAACTGCCCCCACTTCTGCTCGCCGGAGCTGATGAACTCATCCACGATCGTCTGGGCGCCGTTGACGAAATCGCCGAACTGCGCTTCCCAGCAGACCAGGGCGTCAGGCCTGGCGACGGAGTAGCCGTACTCGAATCCCACTGCAGCGAACTCCGACAGCAGCGAGTCGTAAGCGTGGAACCTCGCGGTGGCGGTATTGAACCGCCGCAGCGGCGTGTATTCCTCGCCGGTATGCCGGTCAACGAGGACCGCGTGCCGCTGGCCGAACGTGCCCCGGCGGGTGTCCTGCCCGACCAGGCGCACCGTGTGGCCGTCGATGAGTACCGACCCGAAGGCGAGCATCTCGCCGGTTGCCCAGTCGATCTCGTCCCGCTCGATCATGACGGCACGCCGCTGTAGCTGCGGTTGCAGCCTCGGGTGCGGGGTGAAGCCGTCGGGAAGGTTCAACTGGGTGTCGATGATCCGCTTGATGGTTTCCTCGGTGATCGCGGTCGGGGTCGCCTCCTGGTCCGGCGGATGCGGCGAGGCCGGCGCCCGCCGCACCACCGCGCCTGGCTCAGCCTGCCGTCCTGCCGCATCCTTGGTCTCGGTGAAGGCGCGCTCAAGCTCCTGCTGGTAGTCGCGGAGCGCCTGCTCCGCCTCCTCAAGGGTGATGTCGCCGCGGCCGATCAGCGATTCGGTGTAGAGCTTCCTGGTCGACCGCTTTGAATCGATCAGGTCATACATCCGCGGCTGCGTGAACGACGGGTTGTCCGCCTCGTTGTGACCGCGCCTGCGGTAGCAGATCATGTCGATGACGACGTCTTTCCTGAACTCCTGCCGGTATGCGAAAGCCAGCCTGCCGATCCGCGCGACGGCCTCCGGGTCGTCCCCGTTGACATGGAAGATCGGCGCCTGGATCGTCCTGGCCACGTCGGTGGAGTACACGCTCGACCGCGAGTACTCAGGCGCCGTGGTGAAGCCCACCTGATTGTTGACCACGATGTGCACCGTGCCGCCCGTCCGGTAGCCGCGCAGCTGCGACAGCTCAAGCGTCTCAGCCACGACGCCCTGGCCGGCGAAGGCCGCGTCGCCATGGATGAGCACCGGCAGCACCGTGAATCCCGGCTCGCCCATGTCGATGATGTCCTGCTTGGCCCGGACCACGCCTTCCAGCACCGGGTCGACCGCCTCCAGGTGGCTGGGGTTGGCCACCAGCGAGGTCCGGATGACGGATCCGTCCCCGGTCCGGTATTTGCCCTCAGCGCCAAGGTGGTACTTGACGTCACCGGACCCGTGCGTGGTCGACGGATCCAGATTCCCCTCGAACTCCTGGAAGATCTGCGCATAGGACTTGCCGACGATGTTGGCGAGCACGTTCAGCCTGCCCCGGTGGGTCATGCCGATGACGGCCTCATCCAGGTGCTGGCTGGCTGCCTCGGTCAGCACCGCGTCGAGCAGCGGGATCAGCGATTCGGCGCCTTCGAGGGAGAACCTGCGCTGGCCGACGAACTTCGTCTGCAGGAACATCTCGAACGCCTCGGCGACGTTCAGCCTGGACAGAATCCGGATCTGCTCGCCATGATCGGCCCGGCCGTGCGGCCGCTCCACCCGGGCCTGCAGCCAGGCGCGCTCGTCTGGGTTCTGCATGTGCATGTACTCGACGCCGACCGTGCGGCAGTAGGAGTCTCGCAGGACGCCCATGATCATCCGCAGCTGCATGCGCGGCTTGCCGCCGAACCCGCCGGTGGCGAACTCCCGCTCCAGGTCCCAGAGGGTCAGGCCATGCTGGTTGATGTCGAGGTCAGGGTGCTTACGCTGGCGGTATTCCAGCGGATCGGTGTCGGCCATCAGGTGACCGCGCACCCGGTAGGCATGGATCAGCTCGTGGACCCGCGCCGCCTTGTTGATGTCGTCCTCGTGGGCCGCCGGGATGTCCCGCACCCAGCGGATCGGCTCGTACGGAATCCGCAGCGCCTGGAAGACCTCGTCGTAAAAGCCCTGCTCGCCGAGGAGCAGCCCGTGGATAATCCGCAGGAACTCACCCGACTGCGCGCCCTGGATGATCCGATGGTCGTAGGTAGATGTCAGCGTGACGGTCTTGCTGATGGCCATCCGTGCAATGGTCTCCGCTGAGGCACCCTGGTAGGCCGCGGGGTATTCCATCGCACCCACGCCCACGATGCATCCCTGGCCCTGCATCAGCCGGGGCACCGAGTGCTCGGTGCCGATCGTGCCCGGGTTGGTCAAGGTGATGGTAGTGCCCGCGAAGTCCTCGATCGCCAGTTTGCCGGTGCGGGCCTTCCGCACGACATCCTCATAAGCCATCCAGAACTGGCGGAAGTCCATCTGCTCGGCCGACTTGATGTTGGGTACCAGCAGCTGCCGGGTCCCGTCATCCTTGCGAACGTCGATCGCCAGGCCCAGGTTGACGTCCTCGGGCCGCACGAGCCCCGGCTTGCCGTCAAGCTCGGCGAAGGACTCGTTCATCTCGCCTGCCACGCCTAGCGCCTTGACGATGGCATAGCCGATGAGGTGGGTGAAGGAGACCTTGCCGCCCCGGCCGCGCGCCAGGTGATTGTTGATCACGATCCGGTTGTCGATCAGGAGCTTGGCGGGTATCCCGCGCACGCTGGTGGCTGTCGGCACCGCGATGCTGGCCGTCATGTTCGCCGCTGTCCTGGCTGCGGCTCCGCGGAGCCGGATCTCGCTAGCGGCGGCAACGGCCGAATCGGCGCTGCCAGCGTCAGTTCCGGCCGCGTCAGTCCGGCCCGCGGTCGTTCCGCCTCGCGGCGCGCCGCCCGGCGGCGTGCCGCCTGGGGCGTTTCCGCCTGGGCCCGTTCTGCCGGGAACGGTCCCGCCGTGGCCCGTTCCGGCCGGGGCGGTTCCGTCCGGGCTTGTCCTGCCCGGTGCGGTTCCGCCTCGACTCGTCCTGCCCGGGGCGGTTCCGCCTGGGCTCGTCCTGCCCGGGGCGGTTCCGCCTGGGCTCGTCCTGCCCGGTGCGGTTCCGCCTGGTCCCGTCCTGCCCGGGGCGGTTCCGCCTGGACCCGGGCTGGCTCCTGCCGCGCCGGCCTGGGCCATAGCACCGGTGGCCTTGCCACCGCTCCCTGGTGCGCCCCGGGCCGCCTGGCCTTCATTGTCCCCGCCATCCGCGGCGGCGGATCCTGATGCCCGGCCGGGTGCCTGCTGCGTGCCCGGCCGAGCAGCGCCGCCCGTCCGATCGCCTGTCAGCCTGGCGCCGCCGCCGGGCTGGCCGCCGCCGGGCTGGCCACCGCCGGGCTGGCCACCGCCGGGCTGGCCGCTGTCGGATGGTGGGGACGCCGCGCGAGGCGGCTCAGGCGGCAGCGGACGGTAGTCGGCGAAGAAGTTCCACCACGCCCGGTCGACCGAGCTCGGGTCCGCCTGGTATCGCTGATATAGCTCGTCGACAAGCCATTCGTTCGGTCCGAAGTCGGTGCCGCCCCGGTTGGCCGCCGCCCGCGGCTCGTGGCTCTCGCCGTCATTGCCCGCCGGCGAGGCCGGATCGGCGCCGGATCGGCCGGCTGCTTGATCGGTGAGATCCGCGGATGACCGCGGGGACTCAGAAGACACGGCGGACATCGCCCTCTTCCGCAACTGGGTTGCCTGTCATTTCCGCGCACCAGGCTACCTGGCTGCGCAGGAGTGCCCGTGCTGTACCGGCTGCGCGGGCAGGGAACGCTGGGCAAGGCCGCCGCTACGGCCGGGCCCCGGCTCGGACCGGAGCTTTGGCACCTCTGCGCGGTTCAGGCCGGACGGGCCGCCGGCCGGTTCAGCCGACCTGTCTAACGGGCCAGGGCGCCTGCCCCGCCGAACACGTCAGTCCTCCGGTTATCCAGGGACGGCAGGACAGCACGGACTCTTGCGGTCATCCCGATGTCCAGCTCGCCCACCCCGATGCACTCGGCCGAGCCGAGATCGATCCGCGCCGTGCCCATCGGATCGACGAGCATGCTGCGGCCGATTCCGGTAGGCGCGCCGGTGACCGGCTCGGTGGGGTCCGGCACCTGGCCGGCCGCCGCAACCCAGATGGTGTTCTCGATTGCCCTTGCTCGCACCAGGGTCACCCAGTGCTCTTCCTTGAATAGCCCCGCTGCCCAGGCGGCCGGAATGACGAGTACCTGCGCCCCGTCTGCTGCCAGCGCCCGGGCCTGTTCGGGAAATCTGACGTCGTAACAGGTGAGGAAGCCGACACGGAGTCCAGCGAGCTCTGCGATGACCGGCTCGGCGCCTGGCGCGACCACATCGGACTCGCGCTGGCCGAGCGCGTCGAAGAGGTGGATCTTCCGGTACCTGGCCACCAGCCGCCCGGTCTCGTCGAAGGCGACTGCGGTGTTGTACACGCGGCCGCCGGGCGCCGGCTCGAAGACCCCTGCCACTACCGCGACTCCGTGGCGGCGCGCGGCTTCAAGCAAACCAGTGCAGAACGTGCCGTCGAGCGGCGCTGCCGCTGCTCTCAGGTCAGTCCCGAACCGGGCCTGGGTCCCTTCGGGAAACACCGCGAGCCTGGCGCCCTGGCGGGCGGCGCTGGCGACGGCGGCTTGTACCCTGGCGAGGTTGGCGGATGGATCGGAGCTGACCGGTATCTGGCAGAGCGCGACCCGCATAGCGGCAGCGTAAAGCATCCCATCCGGACGTGAACCAACGGGCCGCGGCAGCTGTTGATGAGGCGCCGCAGCGCACCTGATCAGGAAGGCCGCTAACGTGTCGGCATGGTCGCGCTCCTGCTTGTCGCGGTCTCCGTCGGCCTGTCCAACTTCGCGGCGGCGATCGGCATCGGCACCGGCGGAGTCGACAACAGGACGCGGCTTCGGGTCGGGCTTATCTTCGGCTTGTTCGAGGCGGGCATGCCGGTCGCCGGGCTCTTGGCTGGCCAGCAGTTCGCCAGCGCGCTCGGCAGGGCAACCCACTGGGTCGGCGGTGCCCTCCTGATCGCCCTGGGCTTGTACGGGCTGGTCAAATCGATCCGCTCGGCTGGCGACAGCGAAGCAAGGCAGGTCCGGTCCGCGACCGGGTTTCGGCTGCTCATCAGCGGTTTCGCGTTGAGCATCGACAACCTGGTGATCGGATTCGCGCTCGGCGCCTACCAGGTGGCCATCCTGACCGGCGCGGTCGTGATCGGCCTGATCAGCGTGGGCATGTCGCTGGCAGGGCTGGAGCTCGGCGCGAGAATAGGCAAGTGGTCAGGCCCGCGCAGCGAGCAGATCGGCGGAGTCATCCTGATCTCGGTGGGCGTGGCCATCGCCGCGGGGACTCTCGGTTAACAGCAGGCGTCAGCCGTTAGCAGCAGGCGTCAGCCGAAGGTCACGACCTGCCTGATTACGTCGCCCCTGCGTAGCGCGGCGATGGCGTCGTTCAGGTCGTCGAACGCAATGCGCCTGCTGATCAGGCTCTCGATATCCAGCATGCCAGCGCGCCACATGCTGACGAACCGGGGCACATCGCGGCGCAGGTCGCACCCGCCGTACAACGAGCTGATCAGCCGCTTCCCATCGAACAGCAGCTCGAACGCGCTGAACGGGACGCTGTCCGCGCGGTCCCCTGCGCCCACCACGATCACATCGCCGCCGCGCCTGGCCAGCCGCCACGCACTCCGGATTGTGGCGGAGACGCCGACCACCTCGAACGCGTAGTCGAAGCCGCGGCCGCCGGTGAGCTCCTTCCGTGCCTGCTCCGCTTCATCCGGCGTTACCGCGCGGGTCGCGCCGAGCGCCCTGGCCAGGTCGTGCTTCGCCGGCAACGGATCGACGGCCAGGATCGTGGCTGCCCCGGCAATCCTGGCTCCCTGGACGGCTGCCAGGCCGACACCGCCGCAGCCGACCACCGCCACTGAGGAACCAGGTACCACCCTTGCAGTGTTGACCGCCGCTCCCACGCCGGTCGGGATGCCGCAGCCGAGCAGCGCGGCGTACTCGAACGGAATGTCGTGCTCGATCGGGATGACCGCCTGCCAGGGCACCACCAGCTCC
Organism: uncultured Actinomycetes bacterium; assembly: GCA_963774825.1. Lineage (GTDB taxonomy): Bacteria > Actinomycetota > Actinomycetes > Streptosporangiales > Streptosporangiaceae > DATBGO01. Next base: position 148,411 of record CAVZGW010000008.1, read on the forward strand.
TCGGCCCAGGTGCCGCAGCCCGCCATGCCGAACGCGTCGGTGCCATCGCCGAGCCGGAACTGCGGGGTCTTGAATCCCTTGACTACGTAGGTGAGGCAGAGAAACGGCTGTCCCCGGCGGCACTCCGGGCAGTCGCCGCAGGCCGGCGTCCAGGAGATCACGACGTGCTGGCCTGGGGAGAGCCCGGTTACCCGGTCGCCAGCCGCGACGACCTCGCCTGCGCCCTCGTGTCCGAGCACGGTCGGCAGCCCGCACGGGATCGCGCCGGTGAGCACAGACAGGTCAGAATGGCAGACGCCAGTGGCGCGGATCCGTACCCGCACCTCGCCGGGACCCGGCCCGACTGCTGTGATGTCGTCCCGGAGGTCCACCCCCGCTTGTGGGCCGGTCGCGTGCAACAGCGCGGCTCGCAACGGCGTCGTCTCCTCACTGGCCAAGGCTGGTCAAGGCTGGTCAAGTGCCAGGGCTGCCTTCGGGCACGACCGCACCGCATGCTGGACCGCGTCGGCCAGGCCGGCACCTCGGCCACCAGGATCCGCAGATTGTCGTCGTCGTCCACGGCGAACACCTCTGGCACAAGTCCCGCGCAGACCGCGTTGGCCTCGCAAGCCTCACTGTCGACTTTAACCCTCACCCGCCAGCCTCCCTGAACTCGGCTGCGGCGCGCTGACACCGGCATTCCGGTCATCGGAGTAGAGCACGTCCTGCCGCGCGCGGGCAAGGCTGCTAGCGGCAGACTGAGCTCATGAACGACGGCATGCAAACCGAGCTCAGGCGGGCGGCCGAGGCGGCAACGGGCTTCATGCCGCCTGCCGAGGGCCTGGCGCTGTTCCGTACCGCTGCTGCCTATGCGCCAGCGGGCCCCATCGCCGAGATCGGCACCTACTGCGGAAAGTCGACGATCTACCTGGCCGCGGCGGCCCGCGCGGCCGGGCAGCTGGTGGTCACCGTTGATCACCATCACGGCTCTGAGGAGAACCAGCCCGGCTGGGAGTATCACGACACCCGGCTTGTCGATCCGGGTACCGGGCGGCTCGACACCCTGCCGCACTTCAGGTCCACGCTCGCGGCGGCCGGCCTCGAGGACTCCGTGATCGCGATCGTGGGCGCGTCCGCCGAGGTGGCCAGGCTATGGCGGGTGCCGCTCGGCATGCTGTTCATCGATGGCGGCCACACCGACGCGGCTGCCACGACCGACTATGAGGGCTGGGCGCCGTGGGTCGCGCTGGGCGGTGCGCTGGCCATTCACGACGTCTTCCCCGATCCGGCCGACGGCGGTCAGCCGCCGTACCGGATCTACCAGCGTGCGCTAAAGTCCGGTGCGTTTGCCGAGGTGACCGTGGCGGGATCGCTCCGGGTGCTGGAGCGCACCGGCGACGGGATCGGCTGACGCATCCCAGGGATCGCAGCCGCACGCCGAGGGGTCGACTGGCGCTGCGCTGTCCCACCGCGCGGACGCCATCCGGAAGATCCCTGATCCGCCGGTGGCCTCGCAGAGCGCGTCGGCGGCCAGCACCATCGCCGCCGAGGTCCAGCTGCTCCGCTCGTCCGGGAAGTGGGCCTGGTTGGCAAACTGCCAGCCGGTCCAGTACGCGCCATCGGCATCGCGCAGATGCTGGATCTGCCCGAACAGCTCGACCGCGCCCTGCCGGTCGCCGGTAGCCTCGAGCGCGAGCAGGAGCTCGCAGGTCTCCGCCCCGGTCACCCACGGCTCGTCGCTGACGCACCGGACCCCGAGGCCAGGCACGACGAACCTCTCCCAGCCGGCCTGCAGGCACCGTAGTGCCGCGGTGCCGCGCAGCGGGCCGCCCAGAACCGGGTAGTACCAGTCCATCGAGAACCAGTTCTTGTCGGCGAAGGCCTCGGGGTGGCAGGCGACCGCGTGGCTGAGCAGGTCGGCCGCGAGTTCCCAGTCTGGCTGCGGCTCGCCGATGTGCTCGGCGAGTGCCACGGCACAGCGCAGGCTGTGGTGGATGCTGGAGCAGCCGGTCAGCAGCGCGTAATCGGCTGGGGTGCCGTCGGCCTTCCGTTGCCAGATCACCTCGCCGCGGGGCAGCTGAAGGCCAAGCGCGAACTCGATTCCCGCACGGACCACCGGCCACATCCGCTCGGTGAAGCCGGTATCCCCGGTGACGAGAAACTCATGCCAGACCCCTACGGCGGGGTAGGCGGCATGGTTGCTCTCGCCGGCCGGGTCGGTGACCACGCCGCGGGCCGTCTGCCTCGGCCAGGACCCGTCGGCGCGCTGTGCCGTGCGCAGCCACTCGTATGCCCGCCTGGCGGCGTCGCGCAGGCCGCACGCGCTCAGCGCCATCGCGCACTCGGCGTGGTTCCACGCGTCGACGTGGCCATCCGGCCAGCAAACCGCGCCGTCGGGCTGCTGCTCCGCGCCGATGCTCCGGCCCGTGGCCAGGACCTCGTCAGCGGTCAGGATGCCCGGTACGGCCGGCGGCCGATGTCGCGCTGTCGTTCCCCAGTGCACGTTGCTCCCGTTGGTTGTGGCCCCGCCAGGGGCCTCAGGCCGCCGCATTGGCCCGCCTCCTGGCGCCTAAGGCCGCACGACTCAGGTAGGTATCGCGGGCGATCCCCGGCAGGCCCTCGGCCCGCCTGACGGCGTAGACGACTGTGCTCTTGCCGATGAGCGGGTTCAGCGCCCGGTCGGCCAGCCGCATGATGCGTGGCTGCTTCATGATCTCCCAGACCAGGATCCGGTGATAGGCGCGGGCCAGCGGATGATCGTCGTCGTGCACCCCGACGGCGCACTTCAGCCACCAGTACGGCGAATGCAGCGCGTGCGCGTGGTGGTGGCTGCTCACGGCCAGGCCAGCGCGAGCCAGCTTGGTCTCGAGCTCGCCGCGGGTGAAGATGCGCACGTGCCCGCCAGGGACATTGTGGTAGTCGCCGGAGAGCCGCCAGCAGATCCGCTCGGGCAGCCAGCTCGGCACGGTGATCGCCGCCAGCCCGCCGGGCCGGAGTACTCTGGCCAGCTCGTTGATGGCGGCCTGATCGGACGGGATGTGCTCGAGTACCTCGGCGGCGATCACCCGGTCGAATGAACCGTCGGGAAACGGCATCGCGGTCGCGTCGCCCGCCACCGTGCACGCGGCTCCGCCCTGCCCGGCCTCGCCCGCCTCGCGCATCCCGGTGAACATCGCCGACACCTGGACAAGCTCCTGCTCGTCGGTGTCCAGCGCGACAACCCGGGCGCCGCGCCGCAGCACCTCGAACGCGTGCCGCCCGGCGCCGCAGCCAAGATCGAGCACCCGGTCGCCTGGCCCGACAGGGAACCTGCCGAAGTCCACGGTCAGCATGTCCCGCCGCCCGGTGGCAGCGCGCGCCGCGCACCAGCGGCAGCAATGGCTCGCTCGTATTCGGCGACGGTCGCGCGGGCAACGGCAGGCCAGGCGAACCTTTCCTGCACCCGGCGCAGTCCAGCCGCGGACAGCCTGGCCCGCTCTTGCTCGCTGTCATGGAGCTTGGCCAGCGCGACCGCGAGTTCCTCGGCGTCACCAGGCGTGACCAGCACGGCGGCGTCGGCCGTCACCTCGGGCAGTGCGCCGGTCCGGCTGGCTATCAGCGGCGTGCCCGACGCGAGATGCTCGACGGCGGGCAGCGAGAAGCCCTCATACAGGGACGGAACGACGGCTATCTCCGCGCTGGCGATGAACTCGGCCAGCGCCGCATCGCTCATCCCGCTGATGAACTGCACGCGGTCGGTGAGGGCAAGCTCGCCGACCAGGCGCTCCGTCGGCCCGCGGGGAGCCGCCTTGCCGATGACAGTCAGCACCGCATCTCGTTCTGTAGTGAATTTCCCGAACGCCCGTAGCAGTGTCAGGATGCCCTTGAGCGGCGAGTCCGCGCTGGCGACGGCGACGATCCTGCCCGGCACCCGTGGCGCTGGCCTGGGGTGGAACAACCGGGTGTCCACTCCGAGCGGGATCACGTGCACGTTGCCCGACGGCACCCGGAAGTCACGGCAGATGTCGTCAGCCGATGACTGCGAGCCGGTCAGCACCGGGCCTATCCGGCGGGCGACCCGGCCCTGCATCCGCACGAACGAGTACCAGCGGCGCTTGGACAGCCTGGACAGGCGCCGCGCCGCGGCCAGCTCGATCCGCCGGTCCACCGAGATCGGGTGATGAATGCTGGTCACCAGCGGCAGCCCCAGCCTGGCGATGCCTAGCATGCCGTAGGCAAGGACCTGGTTGTCGTGCACCACGTCGAAGTCGGCCCGGCGGGCCCGCAGCACGCGCCGCGCACGGAGGCTGAAGGTGAGCGGCTCGGGGAACGCCGCGGTCCACATCATCGCCACCTCGAGCACGTCGATCCAGTCCCGGAACTCGCGCGGCCACGGCGTGCGGAACGGGTGGTCCTCACGGTACAGATCCAGGCTCGGTACGGTGCGCAGCAACGGCCCTGGCTCGAGGTCGGGATAGGGCTGCCCGGAGAACACCTCGACGTGATGTCCGAGTGCGGCCAGCTCACGCGACAGGTGGCGCAGGTAGATACCTTGCCCGCCGCAATGCGGCTTGCTCCGGTAGGAGAGCAGCGCGATCCGCAGCGGGCGGCCGCTAGAGCTCACGCAGGTCCGCCTCCTCCGCGGTGCGCCAGCAGGCCGCTGGCGCCCGGTGACCCGGCGCCCGGCGCCCGGCGCAGTTTCGAGGCCCACCCGCTGACCTCCCTAGGGAGCGAACTTATCATCGGCACCTCGGGCACCCTCGGACCCCGTGGGCTGCTGCCGTCCGGGCCCGCCCGCTGGCGGTGTACTGCCAGGTGCGGCGGAGCAATAGTGTGGTTGGCACTTTGCTGCCGATGTCTTGGCAGCAGAGCGCCATTCACCCCATTGAACGACTGGGAAGTCATCCTCGACGAGCGGAGGCTCCGCTGACAAGGCGCGCGCTGGTCACCGGGATCACCGGGCAGGACGGGTCCTACCTTGCCGAGCACCTGCTCGGCCTGGGCTACGAGGTCTGGGGGCTGGTGCGGGGGCAGGCGAACCCCCGGGTCCGGCGGGTCCGCCAGCTGCTCGGGGACATCCGGCTGGTCCGCGGTGACCTGCTTGACCAGGGCAGCCTGATCTCGGCGGTCGAGCGCGTGCAGCCCGACGAGGTCTACAACCTGGCGGCGATCTCCTACGTGCCGATGTCCTGGCAGCAGGCCGAGCTCACCGGAGAGGTGACCGGGCTCGGGGTGCTCCGCGTGCTCGAGGCGATCAGGGTGTGCAGCGGGATCAGCGCATCCCGCAGCCCGGCCCACGGCCAGATCAGGTTCTACCAGGCATCGTCGTCGGAGATGTTCGGGATGGTGCGGGAATCCCCGCAGGCCGAGCAGACCCCGTTTCATCCGCGCAGCCCGTATGGCGTGGCCAAGGCATATGGGCACTTTCTCACCCAGAACTACCGCGAGTCCTACGGGATGTTCGCGGTCTCCGGGATCCTGTTCAACCATGAGTCACCGCGGCGCGGCGCCGAGTTCGTCACGCGCAAGGTGTCACTCGGCGTCGCTAAGATCAAGCTCGGCTTCGAGCGGCAGCTGCGGCTTGGCAACCTGGGCGCCAGCAGGGACTGGGGGTACGCGGGCGACTACGTGCGGGCCATGCACCTGATGCTGGATCGCGACGAGCCTGCCGACTACGTCGTGGGGACCGGGGTCACCCATGGCGTGGGGGAGCTGGTGGAACTGGCGTTCGGGGCGGCGGGGCTTGACTGGCGCGACCACGTCGTGACCGACGCCGCGTTTATCAGGCCGGCCGAGGTGGACCGGCTCTGCGCCAATCCGGCCAAGGCGAGGGATGAGCTCGGCTGGGAGCCCAAGATCGGCTTCGAGGAACTCGTCGCGATGATGGTCGAGGCCGACCTGGAACTGCTGTCGGCATCCGGTCGGCATGCCGAGGACTCATTCGGGTCCGACGCCTGGTAGCCGCCACGGTGGCCCGGCCGCCGGCCTGCTGCTATCTGCCCGCGTCACGCTGGCCGCGGGCGTCGCGATGGCCTCATCACGCCGCGGGTGGGGGTCAGGCTCGCAGGGCCGGGTCAGGAAGGCGCCAGCACGCCGATCAGGGTGCCGATCCCGTAGGTCAGGCCTGCGGCTGCGCCCGCAAGCAGGAGCTGGCGGATCGCGCCGCGAAGGAACGGCCGGTCGGTGATCCGGCCGACCAGGCCGCCCCCGGCAAAGGCCGCGACGGCGGAGATCCCAAGCGTAGCGGCGAGCGAGCCCTGGCCGATGAGGTAGGGGAGCAGCGGGATCAGCGCCCCGGCCGCGAAGGTCAGCAACGAGGCGCCCGCTGCCACCACCGGTGATGGCAGCTCATTGTAGTCAACGCCCAGTTCCTCGCGGACGTGCAGGTTCAGTGCCTCCTCCGGATGGGCCGAGACCTGCAGGGCCACCCGGTCGGCGAGGTCGGCGTCCACGCCCCGTTGCCGGAAGACCTCGGCAAGCTCGTGGCGCTCGGCATCCGGGTTCATCTCGAGCTCGAACTTCTCCTTGCGGACCTCGGCCGCGACCAGCTCGTTCTGCGACGATACCGACACAAACTCGCCTGCTGCCATCGAGAACGCGCCAGCGGCCAGGCCGGCCAGCCCGGTCAGCACAAGGGTGTGCGGCGTTCCGCCGCCGCCGCCGACTCCGGCGATCAGCGATACGTTGGTGACGAGCCCGTCCATGGCGCCGAAGACGGCCGGACGCAGCCACCCGCCGGACACATCCCGGTGCTGGTGGCCGTGCGATTCAGCGCGCGGCTCGTTAGTAGCAGTCATCGCTTACGGCCAAGCAAAATAGGTCCGCTCTTGTTCCGGCTCGCTCTGTTCCGGCTCGCCTTGTTCCGGCTCGCTCTCGTTCCGGCCCGGCATGTTCCGGCCCGGCAGGTCCCGGCCCGGCAGGTCCCGGCCCGGTCAGCCGAGCGATTGGGCCGGCCGGGTCGGCAAGTTCGCCGCCTGCCAGGCACGGAAGCCGCCGTCGAGGTCGGTTGCTTCGCGCAGTCCGATCCTGCGCAGGCTGGCAGCCGCGAGCGTTGATGCGTAACCCTCCGAGCACATAACGATAACCCGGGCATCAGCCCTGGCCAGCGCCGGAATCCTGGCTTCGCTGCGCGGATCGAGCCGCCACTCGAGCACGTTCCGGCCGATAATGATCGCCCCTGGGACCTCGCCTTCGACGATGCGCTGCTCCAGCGGCCTGATGTCGACCAGCGCGGCGCCATCGGTGATCGCGGCCAGTGCGGCCTCCGGCCGTAGCCGCCGCAGGCCGCTGCGGGCCTCGGCCAGCAGGTCGTCGATGCCTGGCGCGCCGACCGGCAGCACGTCGGAGGTGAGCCTGGCCGCTGACGCGGTGGCATCGGCGAGCGCGGTTTCCGCGCCGCCGCGCCCCCTGGCCCCTTCCGGGCCGTCGATCGTCACGGTTTCCCTGGCGATCAGGCCGTAGCTGGTCGCTTTGTAGTAGGTCATCGCCACCAGCGGCGGCGAGTAAGCGTGGATGCTGGTCGCTGACCGGTCGCCGCCATGTGCCACATCGTGGACGTGGCCGGGGCCGAAGGCGATCGCCTGGCCGGTGCCAAGCCGCCTGGAGCTGAGCCTGCGGCCGCTTGGCAGCCGGTACTGCTCAACCAGGCTGCCCTCGGCCACCGTGAGCGATCCCGACGAGCCACCATGATCATGCCAGTCCGTGTCCTGGCCGCGCTCCCAGGCCAGCAGCCAGACGTCGCAGGCATTTGACCGGTGCAGCGGCAGGTACCAGCGGACGTCCACGTCGCGGACGACGAGGTCCGCCCATAGTTCCTGGCGCGCGGCAATCGCCACCGTGACGGACCTGAGCTGGGCAGGTGACAGGCGGCCTGCGCGCGGCACCAGGCCGTGGAGCGTGTCGAGAATTGCCCGCTGGCGCTCCGGGCTGACGCCCCAGCCCTGCTTCAGTCCGGTACCGGCCGGGCCGGGCTCATCAGCACCTGCGCCGTCAGGAGTGACAGTGGCAACCGACACGCGACCTCCTCGGCTCCGGCGCCCCGACCCGCCGCGCCGGGTCATGCTCCTGCGCCGAAATCCTACTCCGGGCGGCGCCCTGGTACCGGTGCGCGGCATCGCCCGCGGCGCGCAGGGCCAAGAGGATGGACGCCGAATCTCGGGGCGCAGAGGCTAATCTGGCTTGTCTGCGGCAGGACGGCAGTTTCGCGTGGCAGACAGCTGACGCGCGGACCGCGCGCGGTGAACGTGACTGAGCGGTGCCAGACCAAGAAACGGTGCCAGACCAAGAAACGGTGCCAGACCAAGAAACGGTGCCAGACCAAGAAACGGTGCCAGACCAAGAAACGGTGCCAGACCAAGAAACGGTGCCAGACCAAGAACATGACGGAGCGGTGCCGGACCGAGATGGCGGAGCAGAGCAAAGACCACGGAATCTGAGCCACGGAGCACCAACCCCGAGCCACGGAAGAGGCCGCACCTTGATCACCTTTGATCACGTGACCAAGCGCTACGCTGGTGGAACGCTGGCCGTTGACTCGCTCGACCTGGAGGTCCCGGCCGGGAAGACCGTGGTCCTTGTCGGCCCGAGCGGCTGCGGCAAGACCACCTCGCTGCGGATGATCAACCGTCTCATCGAGCCGACCGAGGGCCGGATCTTCCTGGATGGCAAGGACATCCACCAGGCCAACCCGTCCATGCTGCGCCGTGGCATCGGCTACGTGATCCAGCAGACAGGGTTGTTCCCGCATCGGACCATTGAGGACAACATCGCCACGGTCCCGCTCTTGAATGGCTGGAGCCGGGCTAAGGCGCGGTCCAGGGCGAAGGAGCTGATGCAGCTTGTCGGCCTGGAAGAGGCGATGGCGCGCCGTTACCCGCATCAGCTGTCCGGCGGGCAGCAGCAGCGCGTCGGGGTCGCACGTGCCCTGGCCGCTGATCCGCCGGTGCTGCTCATGGATGAGCCATTCAGCGCTGTCGACCCGATTGTCAGAGCCAGCCTGCAGGATGAGCTCATCAGGCTGCAGGGCGAGCTGCATAAAACGGTCGTGCTGGTCACCCACGACGTCGAGGAGGCGATCAAGGTCGGTGACCTGGTAGCGGTGTTCCGTCCGGGTGGGCTGCTGGCGCAGCTGGACACGCCGGAGCGCTTGCTTGGCGCGCCCACCGATGACTATGTCGAGGGTTTCGTCGGCTTCGACCGGGGCATCCGGCGCCTGTCCTTCTTCGAGGCAGCGAGCCTGGACCTGCAGTTCGATGCCGTGCTGCCGGAGGACACCTCGGCGGCTGAGGCGGTTGCGCTGGCCAAGCGGGCCGGCGAGCCCTGGGTGCTAGTCGTCGACCCGCAGCGGAGGCCGAAGGGCTGGGCATCCGCCGCGAACCTCGAGTCGGTTCCCGGATCGGCCAGGCTGGCCGACGTCCCGCTGGTGAGCTACGGTCACACTTTCCGGCCGGATTCCCATTCCCTGCGGGCCGCGCTCGACGCCACCGTGCTGTCGCCTACCGGCCGGGCGGTCGCGGTGGATGAGGCCGGCCACGTAGTCGGCGTGACGTCCTACGACCGGCTGCGGGAAGCGATCCACGCCGCCCAGGAAGCAGCCGATCAGGGCCAGCACAGCATGCCGGACAGGCCGGACGGGCCGGATAGGCCAGACGGCCCGGATAGGCCAGACGGTCCGGATAGGCCAGACAGGCCGGACGGGCCAGCGTCATGATCTGGTCCTGGATTCCTGACCACCTGGGGCTGATCTGGCAGCTCACCCTCGAGAACGCCTACCTCGGCCTGGTGCCGCCGTTGCTCGGCCTGATCATTTCCGTGCCGCTCGGGATCGCCTGCGTCCGCTGGGGCTGGCTGTACCCGCCCGTGCTGTCAGGCACCAGCGTTGTCTACGCGATCCCGTCGCTCGCCTTGTTCGTGGTGCTGATCCCGTACACCGGCCTGTCGGACACCACGGTGATCATCCCGCTCACGCTGTTCTCGCTGTGCGTGCTCGTCCCCGCCGTGGTCGACGGGCTGCGCTCGGTCCCCGAGCCGGTCCGGCAGGCCGCCACCGCCATGGGCTTCGGCGCGCTGCGCCGGCTCGTTCAGGTCGAGCTGCCGATCGCGGCGCCGATCGTGATCGCCGGGCTGCGGGTAGCGACCATATCGAGCATCAGCCTGGCCAGCGTCGGGCAGCTGATCGGGATCAGCAGCCTGGGCTACCTCTTCATCGACGGCCTGCAGCGCGACTTCCCGACCGAGATCGTGGTCGGCATGGCCTGCGTGATAATCCTCGCCTTCGCGGCCGATCTGCTCCTGCAGGGCGTGCGCAGGCTGCTGACCAGATGGCAGCGGGGCGGCGATGCGGACGTCGCTACCGAGCGGGTGCTGACCCGGCTGACCCCCGGCGGTGCGAGATGAGCTTCTTCAGCTACGCGTGGGACTGGCTGAGCCAGTCGCAGCAGTGGCACGGCGCGAACGGGATCCCGGTCCGTCTTGTGCAGCACCTGGTGTACACGGGCCTCTCGCTGCTGATCGCCGCGCTGATCGCGCTTCCGCTCGGGGTGCTCATCGGGCATGCCGGCCGGGGCGGGACGGCCGTGGTGAGCCTGGCCAACGTCTGGCGGGCGATCCCCACCCTCGGCCTGCTGGTGCTGATGGTCATCATCCTGGCGTTCTCGGTGGCCACCTGGCTGATCCCGCTGGTGGTCCTGGCCATCCCGCCGATCCTGGTCAACGCCTACGAAGGCGTCCTCGGGGTCGACCGCGGCCTCAAGGACGCCGCCCGCGGGATGGGCATGACCCCGCGCCAGGTGCTGCTGAAGGTGGAGATCCCGGTCGCGCTGCCGCTGATCCTGCTCGGGCTGCGGACCGCCGCGATCTTCGTGGTGGCCACCGCCACGATCGCGGCCGAGATCGGCCTCGGCGGCCTGGGCCGGTACATCATCGACGGGCTCGCGACCAACAACTACGGGGAAGTCGCGGGAGGCGCCGTGCTCGTGGTCGCCCTGGCGCTCGCGGTCCAGGTCAGTTTCGTCGGGCATACGCCGTCTTGTCGTCCCCGCGGGCCTGCGTCAGGAGGCAGCAACTCAGTCCTGATAAGATCTTTTCCTATTGAAATGGAAGGAAAATTCAGTGATGATTCGCAACTATCCCGGCACTCAAGCGGGGTGCGGCCGCAGGCGTCGCCATGAGCGGCGGCGCCTCGCACTCGCCGCCTGCGGCAGCAGCGGCAGTCGTCAAGCAATCCGCTCACCCCGACCGCGTCCAAGGGCACCGTGATCGTCGGGTCGGCGAACTTCCCGGAGAACGAGCTGCTGGCCCAGATCTACGCGACTCGCGCTGGCGGCCAAGGGAGTCAAGGTCACCGACAAGTTCAACATCGGGGCCCGCGAGGTCTACTACCCGGAGATCAAGAGGGCGCGATCACGATCATCCCCGAGTACAACGGCGCGCTGCTGACCACCTCGGTGGACACCACAAGCACGGCCGCCACCACCGCCGACGGTGGACGCGGCGCTGCAGGCCAAGCTGCCGTCGTCGATGGAGATCCTGACCCCGTCCTCGGCGCAGGACAAGGACTCGGTGACGGTGACCCAGGCCTTCGCCACGGAGCACCACCTGACGTCGATCGCCCAGCTCGGCCCGCTCGCCAAGACCATGGTCTTCGGCGGGCCGCCGGAGTTCAGGACGCGCACGGACGGCCTGCCCGGCCTGGCGAAGAACTACGGCCTGATGTTCAAGAACTTCGACCCGCTCGACGAGTCGGGCCCGATCACGCTGGCCGCGCTGACCGACGGCAAGGTCCAGGCAGCTGACGTGTTCACCACCACCCCGCAGATCATCACCGACCACCTGGTGGCGCTGGCCGACCCGAAGTACAACTTCGCCGCCCAGAACGTGGTGCCGCTGGTCTACAAGAAGGGCGTCACCTCGACGGTCACCAGCACGCTCAACGCCATCTCGGCCAAGCTGACCACGGCCGCCCTGCTGGCCATGGACAAGGCCGTCATCCTGGACCACGCGGACTACTCGACGGTCGCGACCGGCTGGCTGAAGGCGGTGGGCCTGCCGTCCTGAGCTAGCGTCCGCCGCTGGTACCGGCCCGCCGCCGGTACCGGCCCGGGCATCGGGCGGGTGGCTGGCCGCGCTCCGGCGCGGGCCACCACCCGCTCTTGCCTGCCCGGCCCGATCCCGCTCGGGTTCGCTGGCTGTCCTGGTACCGCCAGTCCGCGCCTCTGTAGGGTTACGTGCGGTGGGCGACTCGACGAGGAGCGGTTATGGCTGCCATGCACCTGCCGCGCCCGGCGCCTGCGGGCCCGCGCCCGGTGCGGGCCCCGCGGGGAACCGGACTGAGCTGCAAGGGCTGGCCGCAGGAGGCGGCCATGCGGATGCTGATGAACAACCTCGATCCCGAGGTGGCCGAGCATCCCGACCAGCTGATCGTCTACGGCGGATCGGGCCGGGCGGCGCGCAGCTGGGACGCCTTCGACGCCATCGTCGCCTCGCTGCGCGACCTCGAGGCCGACGAGACGCTGCTGGTCCAGTCGGGCAAGCCGGTCGGCGTCTTCCGCACGCACGAATGGGCGCCGCGGGTGCTGATCGCCAACTCCAACCTGGTGCCGCAGTGGGCCACCTGGGAGGAGTTCCGACGGCTCGAGGCGCTCGGGCTGACCATGTTCGGCCAGATGACCGCGGGGTCGTGGATCTACATCGGCACCCAGGGCATCCTGCAGGGCACCTACGAGACGTTCGCCGCGATCGCGGCCAAGCGGTTCGGCGGCTCGCTGGCCGGCACGATCACGCTGACCGCGGGCCTGGGCGGCATGGGCGGCGCGCAGCCGCTGGCGGTCACGATGAACGGCGGCGTCGCCATCTGCATCGACTGCGACCCGTCCCGGATCACCCGCCGGATCGAGCACGGGTACCTGGACGTCGAGGCCGACGACATCGACGACGCGATCAGGCGCGCGGTGGCCGCCGCGCGACGCCGGGCAGCCGCTGTCGATCGGGCTGCTCGGCAACGCCGCCGACGTGGTGCCCGCAGCTGCTGGCGGATGGGCGCGCCGATCAACATCGTCACCGACCAGACCTCGGCCCACGACCCGCTGACCTACCTGCCGCGCGGCGTGCCGTTCGAGGACATGGCGCGCGCTGCGGGCCGAGGACCCGGCCGGCTTCACCCGCCGGGCCCGCGAGTCGATGGCGGAGCACGTCGAGGCGATGGTCGGGTTCCAGGACGCGCGGCGCGGAGGTGTTCGACTACGGCAACTCGATCCGCGGCGAGGCCGAGCTGGCCGGCTACGACCGGGCGTTCGCGTTCCCCGGCTTCGTGCCCGCCTACATCAGGCCGCTGTTCTGCGAGGGCAGGGGCCCGTTCCGGTGGGCGGCGCTGTCCGGCGACCCGGCCGACATCGCCGCGACCGACGCCGCGATCCTCGACCTGTTCCCCGACAACGAGCCGCTGGCCAGGTGGATCCGGATGGCCGGCGAGAAGGTGCACTTCCAGGGCCTGCCTGCGCGGATCTGCTGGCTCGGCTACGGCGAGCGGCACCTGGCCGGGCTGCGATTCAACGAGCTTGTCGAACGCGGCGAGGTCCAGGCGCCGATCGTGCTCGGCCGCGATCACCTGGACTGCGGCTCGGTCGCCTCGCCGTACCGCGAGACGGAGGCGATGGCCGACGGCTCGCGACGCGATCGCCGACTGGCCGCTGCTGAACGCCATGGTCAACACCGCGTCCGGCGCGTCCTGGGTGAGCATTCACCACGGCGGCGGCGTGGGCATCGGCCGGTCGATCCACGCTGGCCAGGTCTGCGTCGCCGACGGCACCGCGCTGGCCGCGCAGAAGCTGGAGCGGGTGCTCACCAACGACCCGGGCATGGGCGTGATCAGGCACGCCGACGCAGGCTACGAGCGGGCCACCGAGGTCGCCGCGGAGCGCGGCGTCCGGGTCCCGATGTCCCGCCCGCCGCCGGCTCCCGCCAGTCTTCATGATCATGGTGGATAGGGGGGGCCCGCGCGCCACCGATCAACCGGGATCATGGCGGGCGCACCGGGTGCGATCATGAGGAGGCGCTCCGGTGGGGTTCGCTGAGCTGTGGGAGTCGCTGCTGCCGATCGGCCGTCACGGCCCCACCGGCGGGTACCGGCGTTACTCGTTCACCGAGGCGGACTCGGCCTGCCGCCAGTGGTTCGTGAAAACCGCTGCGCACCGAGGGCTCCGCGCCGAGCAGGACCGCAACGGCAATCTGTGGGCGTGGTGGGACTGCGAGAACCGGGCCTCGGGCGCGGTCGTCACCGGCAGCCACCTGGACTCGGTACCCGACGGCGGCGCCTTCGACGGCCCGCTTGGCGTCGTGTCCGCGTTCGCCGCGCTCGATCAGCTTCGGGCCCGCGGCCTGGCTCCCGGCCGGCCGATCGGCGTCGCCGCGTTCACCGAGGAGGAGGGGGCCAGGTTCGGCGTGGCCTGCCTGGGCAGCCGCCTGCTCACCGGCGCGATCGACCCGGCGGCCGCGCGGGGGCTGCACCGATGGCGACGGGGTCAGCCTGGCCGAGGCAATGTCCGGCGGCCGGGCTCGATCCGGAGCGCATCGGCCCCGACGACGACCTGCTCGGCGGCATCGCGGCCTACGTCGAGCTGCACATCGAGCAGGGCAGCGCGCTGGCCGGCCTTGGCGCGGCGGTCGGCATCGCTGAGGGCATCTGGCCGCACGGCCGGTGGCGGCTCGAGTTCACCGGCCGGGCCGATCACGCCGGCACCACCCGGCTGCCAGACCGCCGGGATCCGATGCTGCCGTTCGCGGCGACCGTGCTGGCGGCCAGGCGGGCGGCCGCCGAGCACGGCGCACTGGCGACGATCGGGAAGGTCATCGCCGAGCCGGGCGGCGGCCAACGCGATCTGCTCGGCGGTCCGCTGCCTGGCTAGATGCCCGGGCGCCGGACGAGGCGACGCTGGAGCGCGTCACCGGCAGGTCGTGGCGGCCGCGCAGGCTGGCGTGGCCGGGCAGGCTGCGTGGCTGGGCAGGCTGCGTGGCTGGGCAGCGGCGTGGCCGCAGCGGCGCCGGGCAGCAGGTGGCGGTCAGCGTCAGCCGGGAGTCGGTCACGCCGCCGGTCCTGTTCGACGCCGACCTGCGGGACCGGCTGGCCGAGGTGCTTGCGGCGCGCGGGATCATCGCGCCGGTGCTGCCGACCGGTGCCGGCCATGACGCGGGCGTGCTGGCAGCCCGGCTGCCCACCGCCATGCTCTTCGTGCGTAACCCGTCCGGCGTCTCGCACTCGCCGGGCGAGCATGCCGACCTGGCCGACTGCGAGGCCGGCGTGACGGCGCTCGCGGCGGTGCTCGAAGAGCTGGCCTTCCGATGACTGAGCCGAGCCGTCCGCAGCCGCCTATGGCGCGTCCAGGCCCTCGGCAGGCCGGGGCGATCGGGGCGACCAGGGCGACCAGGGCGACCAGGGCGACGGCGGCTCAGGCCGGGCAGCGGCGCCCAGGCGGCGCGATGATCAGGCGCTGGCACGCCGAGCTGGCCTGGCTGCCCGGCGACGGGGTCCGCCCCGACGTGCTGATCGAGGCCGACGGGGACCGGTTCAGCGCGGTGACTGCGGCGGTGCGGCAGGCCAGCTGCCCGCCGACGTGATCAGGCTGCCGGGCCTGACGCTGCCCGGCCTGGCCAACGGGCATTCGCACGCCTTCCACCGCGCCGCTGCGCGGGATCACCCAGGCGGACCGGGGGACGTTCTGGACGTGGCGCGAGCGGATGTACGAGGTGGCGGCGCGGCTCGATCCGGACAGCTACCTGGCCCTGGCCACGGCGGTCTACGCCGAGATGGCGCTGGCGGGAGTCAGCTGCGTTGGCGAGTTCCACTACCTGCATCACGGCCCGGGCGGCGCCAGGTACGCCGACCCCAACGAGATGGGCCGGGCGCTGCTCGCAGGCGGCCGCGCCGGGCGGGCATCCGGATCACCCTGCTCGACACCTGCTACCTGTCGGGCGGGCTGACCGACGATGGCCGCTCAGCAGCCGCTGGCAGGCCCGCAGCTGCGATTCGGCGACGGCGATGGCGAGGCGTGGGCGGCCAGAGCCGACGCGCTTGGCGCCGACCCCAGGGGCAGCCTGAGCCCGGTGGCGCGGGTCGGCGCCGCGATCCACTCGGTCCGCGCGGTGCCTGCGCAGCAGATGCACCCGGTGGTGGCCTGGTCGCACCGGCTCGGCGCGCCGCTGCACGCGCACCTGTCCGAGCAGGTGGCGGAGAACGAGGTGTGCCTGGCTGCCTACCGCCGGCACGCCCGCCGAGGTGCTGCTACGACGCTGGGGCGCTCGGCCCGCGGACCACCCTGGTGCATGCGACCCACCTGTCCGTCCGTGACATCGAACTGCTCGGCGGCAGCCGGGCTTTCGCCTGCCTGTGCCCGACCACAGAGGCCGACCTGGCCGACGGGATCGGCCCGGCTGGCGAGCTGGCGGCGGCCGGCAGCCCGCTGACCGTCGGCAGTGACAGCCAGGCGGTGATCGACCTGTTCGAAGAGGCCAGGCGGGTCGAGCAGTACGAGCGCCTGGCGACCGGCCAGCGCGGCCATTTCACCGCGGACGCGCTGGCCAGGGCGGCGACCTTGGACGGGCATGCCAGCCTGGGCTGGCCGGACGCCGGGGAGATCACCCCGGGCGCCCTCGCCGACCTGGTGACGGTGTCGCTGGATTCGACCAGGCTGGCCGGAACGGCCGCGGCGAGCGCGCTGGAGTCGGTTATCTTCGCGGCATCGGCGGCCGACGTCCGCGCCGTGGTGGCCGGCGGCCGCGACGTGGTCCGCGACGGAAGGCACCTGCTGGTCGGCGATGTGCCCGCCGCCCTCGCCTCGGCGATCGGCGCGGTGGCGGTGGGCTGACCCGACCGCAGTCCCCGCGGCAGCCGGGCAGGCCGGCCCGGGTCGGCGGACGGCGCCCCAGGTCGGCTCGTCCGCCGCGGTGACATGGCTCGGCTGTGGCGTGCACGTCACGGCGGCGCGCCTACCTGACCTGACTTGGCTCATTTAGTGCGCAGCTGAACTGCCGTGGTTGCGGCCCATGGCCCGGGCGTAGGTCGTCGGGCAGGGGTCGGTGGCGGTGATGTCCTGACCCTGGCTCAGGTGAGTGCGCGAGCGCAGGGTTCGGTCAACATGTCGGTCCTACCGTTTCGTTGCTGGCGGAGGTGCCGGTAGAGCGGCCTGCTTGTCCGTGGCCTGGCCTTTGATGAAGGCGGCGATCCGGTCGTTCAGCTCATCGATGCGGTTGAAGCCGCCGTGGCTGCCGGGGACGATGGCGACCTCTGCGTGCGGCATGAGGCTTCCCCGGTCGCGGGCTTCCGCCGGGGTGAGCATGGCGCTGCGCGCCCCGGTGATCAGCAGGACCGGCACGGTGATCGCGCGGAGTTCGTCGTCGGTGAGGACGCCGGGGAACTTCGGTTCCGCCCGGTAGCCGCGGATGGCTGCCCACATGAGCGTCATCAGCTCCGGCTGCAGCATGGCCGGGCTGTCCAGCCACCGGGCGAAGCGGCGGCGCAGCGGCATCGGGGTCATGCTGGCCAGGCCGCTGATGGACAGCCACCACCAGAAGCGGGCGTCGAGCCTGGTGAGCCCGGCGGGGTCGAGCAGCGTGATGGACGCGACCCGCCCGGGTGCGCGGATCGCCTGGTTCATGGCAACCCAGCCGCCGTAGGAGAAGCCCACCAGGTGCGCCGGGCGGTCGCTGAGCTGGCCCAGAAGCTCGTCCAGCCAGGCCGCGCAGGACGCCGGGGGAGTCATCAGGGCGCGCGGGACGCTGGGGTTCGCGTCGCCGGGCAGATCTATCCCATAGACCGGGCCGTCCCCGGCGAGCGCCGCCACGTGCGGGAACCAGGCCGCTGCGTTGCCCCCGGCACCGGTGAGCAGCACGACCGGATCCCCGCCGGGATGCGGCCGGTAGGCGTGCACCCGCGTGGTCGCGGTCGCCGTCTCGATATCGAACTGCTCGCAGGGCTGCGGCCACAGCGCGAAAACCCGCTCGTAGGCGGCCATGAACTTCTCCCGCGCCGCATCGCTTACCCACGATCCCGGCTCACCCTCAGGCGCCGAGCCTGCTGCGCCGGTGATGCGCTTGATCCCGAGCATGTCCCGCCTCCTCGCGGCTGAGCCAGCCATCTTTATTATACGAGCGTATCATAGAGATGGCGGACGGATACCGAGGGGTACGGTGAGCGGGTGCCGAAGCGGGTCGATCACGAGGAGCGGCGGCGGGAGATCTCGGACGCGCTGGTGCGGACGGCCGCCACGCGCGGGCTGCACGCCACCGGGATGCGCGAGGTCGCAGCCGAGGCCGGCGTGTCCCTGCGGCTGGTCCAGTACTACTTCGGCACCAAGGAAGAGCTCGTGCTGGCCGCCATGCAGCAGCTGGCAGCCCAGTTCAGCGACCGGGCTATGGCCCGGATCAGGCTGAGCAGGCAGGGCGACGGCCCGGCCAGCCCGCGCGATGTTATTACCGCCATCTTGACCGAGGCGCTGCCCGCCGACGACGAGAGGCGCACCTTCACCCTCGTCTACACTGCCTACCTGGCGCTGTCGCTGACCGACCCGGCACTGGCGATCAACCCCCTCGTCCGGAACTCAAACGCCGTGATCGACGTGGTCGCCGCTCAGCTGCGCACGGCCCAGGCCGACGGCAACATGCCCGCCGGTCTTGACCCGGAGCTGGAAGCCATCAGCCTGCTGACCATGTCCGCGGGCCTGGGCACCAGCGTCCTGGGCGGCCACTCCTCGCCCGAGCAGGCCCAAGCGGTCATCGACTACCACCTGCGCCGCCTGTTCCCCGCATATCCGCCGACGTGACGCCGGGCGCCCATGTAGGCGCCAGCCACTGGGCCGCTTGAGCGTTGCATACGACGTCGGCGCTACCCCGGCCTCCTCCAGCACCCGCAGCGAATCCAGCTTGCTGGCCGGCTCGATGATCCGCGCGAGCACCAGCTGACCGAACACCTCGTCCCCGCCCGTGGCCCGCCCGAACCCCAGCACCTCATAGCCGCGGGCCAGCGCATCCAGCAGGTGACTCATCCGCGACGAAGAGATCGGCAGCGGCCCGCCCTCGCCACCGCCGAAGCCCGGGCCAAGGCCAAGGACGCCCTGCCCGGCCGCCAGGCGCTGCCGCGCCACGGCCTTCAGGAGTTCCAGTTCGCCATCGTCATGCGCTGACCCGATGTGCTCGATGTCCCGCGACCCCCGCCGCGAGGAGTACACGATCTGCACCGCCGTCGCGCCCGAGGCCGTCTTCACCGTCCGCACATACGGCACCCGGCCACTCTACGGCCCCGGATTAGTGCACAGATTCACTCACCAAAAACCAGGAACCACCAGGTCACAGCGATGTCCCAGCTAAGAATCCTTGATCGTGAGCCAAGTCAGGACATGGCTCGGCTGCGGCGTGCACGTCACGGCGGCGCGCCTACCTGAGGGTTGGCGGCGGGCATGCCGGAGCAGATGTTCGCGGCGGCGTTGCGAGTCTGGACCGCGGGCTGTGTCCCGTCCGGCGGCGAGCTGACCTGCCGCGCGCGATCGGCCGGTTGGCTGCGGGAGTGCCTCGCCGCCGAATGCGGCGGTGCCTGCACGCCGGCGAAGTCAGCGCCGATCGTCAGCGTGAGGCCGCCGCCGGCGTTGCCGTTAGCCGACGGGGCCTGATCGAGTGCCTGCGCCAGGGTGTAGGCACCACCCGCCTGGGCACTGCCCGGATAGCTCAGCGTTGTGGTCGCAGTAGCCGGGGCGTTGCCGATCGCAGCGACCTTGAAACCGAGCTTCCTCAGCTTGGCCGCCGTCTGATGGGCGAGCCCGGGAACTCCGGTGCCATTGAGCACCCGCACCGAGACCTGGCTGGCCTTCGGCGCGGCCAGGTGCCCCCGCCACAGCTGCCCGTGCTGCAGCATCTGCCAGAGCACGTCATCGTCCGGCTCATCAGGAAGCAGCCGGTTGGTGTTCGCAGGGTCCGTGATCGTGGGCATCGTCACGAAGGTCACGTCATTGGTATGCAGGTTGCGCAGGGTAGTGGCCAGCCCGAGTAGCTTGGCGATCGATCCAAGGCCGGGGTCGACGGTGACCGCCTTGGTGGCCGCGTCGGCGATGTCGAAGAGCTTGACCGGGTTGTCCAGCGTGCCCTGGCTCTTAAGCTTCTGGATCAGCGACGAGATGAACTCCTGCTGCAGCTCGATCCGGCCGAGATCACCGCCGGTGCCCACTCCGTGCCTGGTGCGCACGAAGGCGAGCGCCTGGTCACCGGTTATCAGATGCTTGCCAGCGCTGAGATGCAGATGGCTCCAGGGATCGTCATAGGCCTGCGGGATGCAGACTTCGACGCCGCCAAGCGTGTCGACCATCGAACGGAACGAGTTGAAGTCGAATTCAACGAAATGATCCATCCGGATGTTGGTCAGGTGCTCGACGGTGGCAACGGCACAGGCCGGTCCGCCGAGATTCATCGCGCCGTCGATGATCGCCTGCTGCTGGGCGGGCACGATGGCGTTGCTGGATCTGGATCTGCAGGCGGGTTCGTAGACCATGGTGTCCCGCGGGATGGAAACGATCGTCGCGTGGGTGTGCGCTGCGTCCAGGTGAACCAGGATCAAGTTGTCCGAGAGGTCAGTACCCGGGTCGTAGCCGAAGCCTGGTCCCTGACCGTCGCGGGTCTGTGAACCGAGGATGAGAATGTTCAGCACACCCGATGCGGAGGCCGGAGGCCGGTGGTTCAGCCCGGCGAACGGATTGATCACCGTGAGGTTGCCTTCCAGTTTCGCGTAGAAGCCGTAGGCGCCCAGGCTCAGCAGTACCGCCAGAGACGTAATCGCCGCTGCGGTGCAATAGCCGATCTTCCGGCCGGTGCTCAGGCTCCGCCAGCGGCCCCGCCACGACCGTCCCCCCGTGGCTGGCTGTCCGCGCCTGGCTGGCCGTCCGGTATCGGGTCCGTGCCGGTTTGCCGCGGGTCCCTGCCAGTGTTCGTTCATGCTCCCGTCCCTGGCTTTCCTGGCAGTTCCCAGGAGGTCACTCACGAGCCGGCCGGTCGGCCGGGCGACGTGGCAGTCAGGAAATAAGTTCCATTATTGCGCAAGGCTGCAAGCATAGCGCGGGCTGCCGCCGTGCCCGGCATTACCGCGCACGAGTCGTTAGCTCACAGCCAGCGGGCGGTGCGCCTGAGGTAACGGGCCTTGGCCGCAATGGTCGCAGCGCAATAGCCAACGATCACGACGGCAAGCACCGGAAAGTAGGCGACGGGCAGCACCTGCAGCCGCAATGCGGTGCCCAGCGGGGTCACCGGCAGGAAAAGGCCGGTGAGCGCCAGTACCAGGGTGGCCAGGAGCACCGGGCGGGCAGCGTGACGGCGTGGCGAGGGCAGCGAGGGGCTGCGCAGCAGATGAACCGCGACGGCTTGCGTCAGCAGGTTCTCCGCGAACCAGCCCGTACGGAAAAGTGCCTGGCCGGCAGCGCTGGCGTGGGTGCCCATGAGCCGCCAGAGGAAGACGAAGATGGCCAGGTCCGCCAGCGTGTTCACGGGACCGAAGCGCAGCACGAACCGCGCCAGATCCCGGCTGTCGAAGGCGCATGGCCGGCCCAGCGACGACTCGTCGACACTGTCGAAGGCCAGCGAGAGCTGGCAGACGTCGAAGCATAGATTCTGCGCCAGCACCTGCAGTGGCAGCATCGGCAAGAAGGGCAGCGCGGCGCTGGCGGCCAGCATCGAGAGCACGTTGCCGAAGTTCGACGAAACAGTGATCTTGAGGTACTTGGCGATATTGCAGACGCTGCGCCGTCCCTCGATGACGGCCTGGCCGAGCATAGGGAGTTCCTTACGCAGCAGGATGATGTCCGCGCACTCCCTGGCCAGGGCCACGGCTCCGGCGACGGAGATTCCCACATCCGCGACGCGCAGTGCTGCGGCGTCGTTGACGCCGTCGCCGAGGAATCCGACCGTGCGACCGCCCGCTTGAAGTGCGCTGACGATCCTTGCTTTCTGCGCCGGGTCGACCCGGGCGAATACGGTCGTTGCCTCGGCGACCGTCACCAGCTCCGCGTCATCCAGCTGCGCTGCATCGTAGCCGGTGAGGACATGACCGGGATCGACGCCGACATCGCGACAGACCCGGGCCGCTACTAGCGGGTGGTCGCCGGTAAGCACTTTGACCGCGATCCCGTTCCTGGCCAGCTCGGTGATCGCCTGCGGCGCGGATGCTCTGGGCGGGTCCCGGAAGCCGACGAAACCGGCCAGTGCGAGATCTGCCTCATCACCAGGCTGGTACCGGCCTGATTTGGCCTGCTTCACGGCCACTGCCACGGCGACGAGGCGCAGGCCGTCGCGCGCATAGCTATCGATCAGCATGAGTGCTCTGGCGAGACGCTCTTCGTCGAGCGGGACATCCCTGGCGTCGGTGCGGACGGTCGTGCAGCAAGCAAGTACCTCCTCGGCCGCTCCCTTCGTAATCAGCTCGTGGCTGCCGAAGCCGTGGCGGGTCACCACCGTGACGCGGCGGCGGCTGAAGTCGAACGGGATGATGCCGATCACGTCCGGGGAGTCCTCCGCCGTCATGCCGAGGTTCTCCCCGCGGTCAAGGAGTGCCTGGTCGAGCAAGTCGGCGGTGCCTGCCTCGGCATAGGCTGTCGACCAGTAGCTGTTCAGCCAGGCAAGCCGCATTACCTCCAGGTCGGTGCCTCCCGCGGCATCAAGAAAGCAGTCCACCGAGACCATGTCTTCGGTCAGGGTTCCGGTCTTGTCGGTGCACAGCACATCCATCGCGCCCAGGTTGTGGATCGCCGGGAGCCGTTTGACGATGGCAGCTCGCCCTGCCATGACTCGCGCGCCCTGGGCCAGCGCGGCGGTGACCACCACGGGCAGCATCTCAGGGGTCAGCCCGACGGCAACGGCGACGGCGAACAGGAAGGCCTCAAGCGGACGGCCCCGGATCGTCGCGTTGACCGCGAGGACGACCGGGACGCAGACGAGCATGAGGCCCAGGAGCAACCGGGTCACGCTCCGCACCCCGCGGTCAAAGGATGTCTCGGCACTGCGGTGCGGCTGCTCCTGGTGGCTGGAACCGAGATAGGTCGACGTCCCGGTGCAGACCACGATCGACGTACCTGATCCGCTCACGACGGTGGTGCCCATAAAGCACAGCCGCGGGGAGCCGAAGACCGAGGTCCGGTCGGCGGGCGAGCTGGCCTGCCACGTTTCCCCGTCCCTGGCTGCGTGGGTGATCACAGCGGCCGCGCGCTTAGCGGCGGGAAGCGACTCGCCGGTCAGCACGGCCTGGTTCACGGCCAGGTCATCCGATTTCAGCAGCCGGACGTCGGCTGGCACCATGTCGCCGGGCGCCAGCTGCACGATGTCGCCGGGCACAAGCTGGTCTACGGGCACCTCGCGGGCACGTGGCCGTGAGGTGGCGGATGCGCGGCGGACCACGGTCGCGGTCGTGGCCACCATCGCCCGCAGCGCCGCGGCGGCAACGCCGGACCGGTACTCCTGGCGGACTCGCAGCACGCAGCTGATCACGACCATCGTCGTGATCACCACCGCGCCGTCCAGGTCACCGGTGGCGGCGGATACCGCGGTCAGGCATATCAGGATCAGGACGAACGGGTTGCGCGCGGCCGTGAGCACCCGGCGGCTCCAGTGTGGCGGACGGCCGAGTGCCAACGTGTTGTCGCCAAGCCGGATCAGCCGGTCCTGCGCCTCAGTCTCGTCAAGCCCGTGCCAGCCGGAGTCGAGCCCGCGCATTACTTGCAAGGGCGATGCCGCGGCGTAATCGGCCATCCGGCCGGGTGCTTGTGATCTGGCCGCTTGCCGGTGTGGCGGCTCCTGCGGCCGAAGGGCCGTTCCGGAAAGCCGGTCAGGCGCCGAGGTCACCGCGTCGCTCCGCGCCGGGCGGTACCTGCCGAAGCTGCTCTACCGCGAGCCGCACGATGGTCACTAGATGCGGATCGTCGACCAGATAGACGTGACGCCTGCCTTCGCGGCGCGACCGGACCAGCCCGCTAAGTTTCAGCTTCGCCAGGTGCTGGCTCACCGCTTGCACAGACCCGCCCACCGACTCGGCGAGACTTCCTACATCCCTTTCCCCGTGCGCAAGGACCCAGACGATGTGCAGCCGCATCGTCGATGCCAGCAGCCCGAACCTGGCCGCCGCGTTCTGGAGTAGCTCTGGGCTCAGGTCCTCCTCCCCGTCGGCAACGGCCCTGGCCACACTTCACTCCCAGCTGTTTACCTTACAGACTTGCGCAACTATGGAAACCATCTTGATCAGTTAACCAGAGATCGGGGCTGAGCGATATGCCGACCGCCCGAGGTCTGCCTGCGCGAGAGCCTCGCGGCTGCCCAGGAACGGCTCAGTTGCCGGGAGCCACCTCCGCGGTCCTGGCCGCCAGTTCTGTGAGCTGCTCCTCGGTCCAGGCCAGGCGCCCATCGCGCAGCTCGGCGGCGGCCTGGCGGACCCAGGCCAGCTCGGCGCGCAGCAGCGCGATCCGGTACTCGTCCTCGATCAGCACGATGCGCGGCAGGAAGTCGGCAGCCGCCGCCATCCCGCCGGTGAGCCTGGCCAGCTCAGCTTCCAGGCCGGCCGCGCGCGCCTCGAGCTGAGCGGCCGCGTCGGCAGGTTCCAGCAGCAGCATGAACGCGAGGGCGGCAGGGAATTCGGGAAAATCCCGCGAGGGCCCGGCCAGCATCTCGCGCAGCCACTGCAGCATCAGCCCGCGCCCGGCCGGGGTGATCTCGTATACGGTCCGCTCCGGCCAGTTCTCGTCGCGTTCGGTCTCGCGTACTGAGATCAGGCCGTCGCGCCGCAGGCGTTCAATCGTCTGGTAGATGCTGGCCCGCTGCCTGACATTGATCACTTCCTCCTTCCCCCGTTCCCTGATCAGCTGCTGCATGCGGTACGGGTGCATCGGGGCTTCGTAGAGCAGCGCCAGCACGGCGAGTGCGAGCGGTGAGCGGCGCGGCGAGACAGGCATAGCAAGGATCTTACTAGTCATAGTTATTAGACAGCCACACACTAGTCATGTTACAACTAGACGTATGACTACTAGGACTCTTAGCCCAGGAACTCCGGTTTCAGCTGCCTATCGGCGGCGCTGGCTGGCGGCGATCGTGATGATGACGGCTGCCCTGATGGACCTCATCGACGCCACCATCGTCAATGTCGCGCTCCCGACCATCAAGCGCGACCTGCACGCCAGCGGCACTTCGCTCGAGTGGGTCGTCTCCGCCTACCTGCTCGCGTTCGCGGCCGCGCTTATCACCTCAGGCCGGATCGGCGACCTCATCGGCCGCAAGCGCATGTTCATGGCCGGCGTGGCGACGT
Source organism: uncultured Actinomycetes bacterium (assembly GCA_963774825.1). GTDB lineage: Bacteria > Actinomycetota > Actinomycetes > Streptosporangiales > Streptosporangiaceae > DATBGO01. The sequence goes on from CAVZGW010000008.1 coordinate 173,675, forward strand.
TCGGCCTGGCCAGCCTGGCCTGCGGCGTCGCGCGCAGCCCGGACGAGCTCATCGCCGCCCGCGTCATGGCGGGCGCAGCGGCCGCGATCATGCTTCCCCAGGTCCTCGCGACCTTCCGGACGGTCTTTGCCGGCCAGGAGCGGGGCGCCGTTTTCGGCATCTACGGGGCGATGGGCGGCATCGCCACAGCGGCCGGCCTGCTCCTCGGCGGGATCCTGACAAGTGCGAACATCTTCGGCTGGGGGTGGCGGACGGTCTTCTTCGTGAACGTGCCCGTGGCCTTCATCGCCTTGATCGCGGCCGCCGCCGTGGTGCCGGAGACCCGGTCGGAGCGGCCAGCCCGGCCGGACCTCGCCGGGATGGCTCTCGCCGCGAGCGGCCTGGTGGCCATCGTCTACCCGCTGCTCGAAGGCCGTGCGCTCGGCTGGCCGGCCTGGTGCTTCGGCTGCCTGGCCGCTGGCATACTGGCCATCGCCTGGCTGTGCGCCGCAGGCGGCCGGAAGCGCCGCAGCGGGGTGGCCCCGCTGCTGCCGGCCGGCCTGCTGAGCAAGCCCGCATTCACGGCCGGCCTGTTCGTCCAGCTGGCCTTTGCCGCCGGCCTGCAGGGATTCTCCCTGGTCCTGGCATTGTGGCTGCAATCTGGCCAGCACTACTCGCCGATCAGGGCTGGCGTCACCACGGTTGCGTTCAGCGCGGGAGCCTTCCTCACCGCCGGCCTGTCGATCCAGCTGGCGGCGAAACTCGGCCGGACGATCCTGATCCTCGGCGGCCTGCTGATGGCCGGCGGGATGTACGGCGTGCTCATCGCGGCACACCACTCGAGCACCGGAGTGGATCCATGGCAGCTCGTGCCTGGCCTTGTCGTGGCAGGCGCCGGGCTTGGTTTCCTTGTCGTGCCGCTGATCAACGTGGTGCTGGCGGCGGTTCCGGCCGAGCTGGCCGGCGGCGCGTCGGGCGTCTTCAACACCGCCCAGCAGGTCGGCGGCGCGGTCGGCGTCGCGGTGGTCGGGTCGGTGTTCTTCGGCAGGGTCGCCACGGGCGGTTTCACCGCCGCCTTCGAGCTGGCGATGCCGCTCGTGGTCGGGGCCTTCGCGGCCTGTGCCGTGCTGTCCCTCGTCCTGCCGCGCACCGCGGTCAAGGAGGCGTACGAGTAACAGGCACCGCTGCCGCCCGTGCGGCAGCAGCCTGGCCGGCTCGATACGTATAGGAACGTTCACGCGAACGTTCATATAGACGTATCGAAATGTTAATGGTGACGTGCAGAGACCTATGTTGATCTTGTGACGATCGATCACCACGGACGGCTGCCTGTCTATCTGCAGCTGGCTGACATCCTCTCGGGCCGCATTCGCTCGGGTGAGCTGCCAGCGGGCCGGACGATGCCAAGCGAGAAGGCACTAGAGCAAGAGTTCGGGCTCAGCCGGGGGTCGGTGCGTAAGGCGGTCCAGGTCCTGCGCGAACGCGGGCTCGTCGACACCGTGCCGCAACGCGGGACCTTCGTGCTCTGAAGCCTCGGGCCAGGTGGGACTATGCGCAGGTGAGGCTGGCGTGAGCACGCTGATAACGAACATCGGGGAGCTGGTCACCAACGCGCCCAGGTCGGGATCGCGGGGGACGGGGCCGGCAGGAGCAGGGCCGGCGGGAGCAGGACCGTTCGCCGCGCTCCAGGGCGCCGCGCTCGTCATCGAGGACGGCCGGGTCGCATGGACCGGGCCTGCCGCGCACGGGCCGGCGGCCGACGAGGTCGTGGACGCGCGCGGTCGCGCGGTCTTGCCCGGCTTCGTCGACTCGCACGCGCACCTGGTCTTCGCCGGCGAGCGCGGCGCCGAATTCGCCGCGCGGATGGCCGGGCGGCCGTACCTGGCCGGCGGCATCCGCACGACGGTCGCCGCCACCAGAAACGCGACCGACCAGGAACTCCGATCCAACCTGCGGAGCCTGGCGAGGGAGATGCTCGCCCAGGGGACGACCACATTCGAGTGCAAGTCAGGGTACGGGCTGACCACAGTCGATGAGCAGCGCAGCGTCGCGCTCGCCGCCGAGGTCACCTCGGAGGTCACCTATCTCGGCGCGCATGTGGTCGCGCCGGAATTCGCCGGCGACCCGATCGGATACCTGGAGCTGGTCTGCGGCGAGATGCTGGCCGCCTGCGCGCCGTACGCCAGGTGGGTGGACGTGTTCTGCGAGCGGGGCGCCTTCGGGCCGGACGAGGCGGCCGTCGTGCTGGCCGCCGGTGCCGCGGCGGGCCTGCACCCCCGCGTTCATGCCAACCAGCTTGGCGAGGGGCCCGGCGTGCGCCTGGCCGTGGCGGCGGGTGCCGCGTCGGCGGACCACTGCACGTATCTGAGCGACGCCGACGTTGACGCCCTTGCGTCCTCGGACACGGTCGCGACCCTGCTGCCCGGCGTCGAGTTCGCTACCAGGCAGCCCTACCCGGATGCGCGCCGCCTGCTCGACGCGGGCGCCACGGTCGCGATCGCCACCGACTGCAACCCGGGCTCCTGTTTCACCTCCAGCATGGAATTCTGCGTGGCGCTGGCGGTCCGGGAGATGCGGATGACCACCGAGCAGGCCGTCTGGGCGGCGACCGCGGGCGGCGCCCGCGCGCTGCGCCGGACCGACATCGGCCATCTCGGTGTCGGCGCCCGCGCTGACCTGGTCATCCTGAACGCGCCCTCGCACGCCTACCTGGCTTACCGGCCCGGCGCCCCCCTGGTGGCCGCGGTCTGGCAGGCGGGCCGGCTGGTGAGCGGCGGCCAGCCTGCAGGTTAGCGACCTTAACTCGTGACTACCGGCCGGTAGCGGCTGCGGAACCGGATCAGCGGATCGCCGGACTCAGCGACGTAAGGCACGTCAAGGACCCGGCGAGCACCAGCAGATGATCACCGGCCGGGATCCGCTCGGTGACCTCGCATTCCAGTGCGGCCAGCCCGCCGGCGGAATCAGCGCACCCGAATGCGGACCGCGCCGGTGCGGAACGCCGTCGAGCAGCAGCCGGGCGCCCGGGCGGCCGGACACGGCGAACCGGCCCGCCAGCGCCCGCTGGTCGGCCGCGAGCAGGGTAACCGCGAACCAGTCCAGCCGGGCCAGGACCTCGGCGGGATACGAGTCGCCCAGCAGGCAGACGCCGACCAGCGGCGGCTGGCTTGACATCGGGCAGAACGCGCTCACCGTCGTCCCGATGTCATCCCGCCCGTCCGCGAGGGTCACCAGCGTCACGCTGGCGGCGACTGCCGTCAGCACGTCAGCGAATCGCGCCCGTGGCCGGCACCAGGAGACCGTTTGGTCACTCAAATATCCAGCTGCCGGGCAGGATCAGCGGGCCGTACGGCTGCCAGCCCGCCTGGCCGCCAGCCGCCAGAGCGGCCCCCAGCTTTCCGCGAGCAGCGCTCCGGAAGGCTGACGCCGGCCTCGCTGGCGCTGGAGGATGGCTGGCGCAGCCGGTCAAGCGGCCTGACTCGGGGAACCCGCGCAGCGGCGCTGACCCGGCAGGCCCGCCCGGCTGCGGGCGATCGCAGCGGCCCGGTCGAGGCCGCCGATCTCGTCGATGAGCCCGTGCTCCTGCGCGTCGGCGCCGGTCCACACCCGACCCCTGGCCAGCTCGTGCACCCGGTCGTCGGGCAGCCCGCGGCCGTCCGTGACCTTGCCGGTGAAGTCGGCGTAAATGTGGTCGAGCCAGTTGTTGACCAGCGCCCATTCGCCCTCGCTGAACGGGCGGCTAGGCTGAACATGGCCGAGTGCGCGCCTTTGGTGACCGAGTCGGTCGTCACCCCGATCCGCTCGAGCAGCTGGCCGACCACGGCCTTGCCGGAAAGCACGCCGATCGAGCCGGTGACCGTGCCCGGCTGTGCGACGATCACGTCGGCGGCCATCGAGATGAAATAGCCGCCGGAGGCAGCGACGTCGCCCATGGACACCACGACAGGCTTGCCCGCGGTGCGGGCCCTGACTACCTCGCGCCAGATCGTGTCGGAGGCGACGTAGGAGCCGCCCGGGCTGTTGACCCGCAGCACGATGGCGCGGACCTGCTCGTCGGCGACGGCCGACCGGATCGACGCCGCGATCGTGTCCGAGCCCATCGCGCCGCCGGACAGCGGGCTGCGGCCGCTCCGGCCCCGGCGGATCGGGCCGGTGGCGTAGATCAGCGCGACCGACCGCTCGCGGGCGGCGGGAAGCTTCGCTGGCAGCTTGCGGGCCCGCTCGGCCAGACGTTGGCACGCTGATAACGGCCTAGGTACTGGAGGATGGCGTCCTGGCCGATCTGCTTCCGACGCGGCGTACACCTCGTCCCGGTAGCCGAGCTCGTCGACTAGGCCCGCTGGTGCGCCTGAACGCCAAGGAACGGGCCGGTGTCGATCAGCTCGCGGACCCGCTCCGGGGCGATCCGCCTGCGCTCGGCGACGCGCTGGCGAGCGGCCCGGTGACGGAGCCCGTGATCCGCTCGGCCGCTTCCCTGGCGGGGCCGGTGAAGCCCGCTCGGTCAGCTGCTCGGCTGCGCTCTTGTATTCATGCCGCTTGGCTACCTGGAAGTCGACCCCGAGCTTGTCGATCGCGCCCCGCAAGAACCTGCGCTCGATCGCCATCCCGGTAAGCCCGAGATCCCCGGATGGCTGCAGGTAGATGGTCTCGAAGGCGGTGGCAAGGTAGTACGGCACGTTCCCGGCGGAGAACTCGCCGAAGCTCTCGCCCAGGCAACCGTCAGCTTGCCGGCGTCACGGAACTCCTCGATGGCGTGCCTGAGTTCCTGGACCGTGGCGAGCCCGATCGGCCGTCCGCCGACGTTCGCGACGAGTGCCTTGACCCGCTGGTCATTGCGGGCCCTGCGCAGCCCGTCCAGGACGTCGGCCAGGACCATCCGACGCCGGGCCAGCACCGCCGAGACCGGATCGGCGGGCCGCTCCTCGCCCAGCCCGTCGGAAAGGTCCAGCTCCAGGATCAGCGGCGCGGTCCTGCGCTGCCGCAGCTTGGCGACCTGGTCGGCAATCATCGACTCCGCCATGGGCACAGCTTATGTGGCCCGACCGCCGCCGCCGTGGGCTATCTTCGGCCTGGATGGCATCTCGCGACGGTAACGGGTGGGCGACGCGCGGCAACGGCCACCGGCACTGGGGCCTGCACGGTGCCGCTGGCCTGCTTGCCTATACCACTGGCGGCCCTGGCGGGCCCAGCGTGCTGCTGCAGCGCAGGAGCGAATGGAGTCACCACGGCGGCACCTGGGGGCTGCCTGGCGGCGCGATGGACAGCCACGAGCCCGTGATCGATGCGGCGCTGCGCGAGGCCGCCGAGGAGTGCGGCATTCCGGCAGACGCGGTCACTGTCACCGGGATAATAGGCGACGATCACGGATCCTGGAGCTACCGGACAGTGATCGGGTCGGCTCCCGAGCCATTCGCCGTGCATGCGGCGAGCGCGGAGACCATCGAGGTCGCCTGGGTGGCGGCGGGGGAGGTGGACCGGCTTGCCTTGCACCCCGGTTTCGCGTCGCAATGGCCGGTCCTGAGCCAGACCTTGCAGCCGCTGACGATCATCGTCGACGCGGCCAACGTGATGGGCTCCCGTCCGGACGGGTGGTGGCGGGACCGGGCTGGGGCCGCATCGCGGTTGCGCGGGGAGCTGGCCGGGCTGGCCGTCCGGGGCCTTGATGCGTTGCCGCAGTTGCTGGCGGTGCCCGCGCTGGAGCTGTGGTTTCCCGGGTACGCCCTGGTTGTGGAGGGCGCGGCGCGGCGGATGGCTGCCGGAGCGCCGCCGGAGGGGCGGGTGCGGGTGGTGGCCGCAGCTGGTGCTGGTGACGACACGGTCGCTGCCCTAGCAGGAGAGTTGCCAGGGTGGCGGCTGGTGGTCACCGCCGACCGGGAACTGCGCGCCCGGTGCAGGTCGGCGGGCGCGTCGGTCACCGGCCCCGGCTGGTGGCCGGGCTGCTCTGACGGGGCCCGGCCGGGGCTGGCTGTTACGCCAGCTGGCTGTTACGCCAGCTGGACCGAGCGCTTGGCCAGGCCCAGCCAGTATCCGGTGATCGTGGTCACCGGGGCCGGATCGCCGGTGGCTGCACCCAGCGTGACGAAGATCGGGGCGAAATGCTCGGTGGACGGGTGCGCGTACCGCGCTCCAGGCGCCCGGCGGAAGTCGGCCAGCGCATCCACGTCGCCTGAGTCGAGCGCCGCGGCTGCCCAGTCGTCGAATTCGGCGGACCAGCCAGGCGGCGAGGCGTCGAACCTGAAGTCCCGCAGGAACGGCAGCCCGTGGGTGAGGAAACCGCTGCCGATGATCAGTACGCCCTCGTCCCGCAGTGGCGCGAGCGCCGCGCCGGTCCGCAGCAGCCGCTGCGGATCCAGGCTGGGCATCGAGATCTGCAGGACCGGGATGTCCGCATCCGGGTACATCACGGTCAGCGGCACGTAAGCGCCATGGTCCAGGCCGCGGTCGGGCCGGTCGGCCACCGGCTCGATTCCCGATAGCGTCGCCCGCACCCGGTCCGCCAGCTGCGGCGCGCCCGGGGACGGGTATCTGGCGTGGTAGTAACGATCGAGGCCGCCGAAGTCATAGACGAGCGGCGCGGCGTCCCGGGTCGCCCCGATCGTCAGCGGAGCCGACTCCCAGTGCGCCGACACCATCAAGATGGCGCGGGGCCGCGGCAGGGCACGGGCCCAAGCCTCTAGCTGGATCACCCACAGCGGGTCATCGACCAGGGGCGGCGCGCCGTGGCCGAGGTAGATAGCCGGGGCATTGGGTCCGGCGCGACTGCCGTGGCGACGCGTTCGGCGACTAGCTCGGCGGCGTTGGCGGGCACCGCCTCGTGCTCAGGCGCCTGCGCCTCAAGCTCCTCGTCCATTGCTGCTCCTGACCGACTCCGGGAAGGTCCCGCTGCGTGGTCATCTGGACAGTACCCGCTGGTCCTGCGGCAGGCAGACCGGGCAGGATGACTAGGTGCGAGTGGTGGTGCTGGCGGACACGCATGCCCCGCGGCGGTGGAAGTCCTGCCCGCCGCGGGTCGCCGTGCACCTGCGCCGGGCCGACGTCATCCTGCACGCGGGGGACGTTTGCACCGCAGGCGTCCTCGACGAGCTGGCGGTTTACGCGCCCGTCCGGGCCGTGCTCGGCAACAACGACGGCCCGGACGTGGCGGCCTGGGGCGCACCGCCGACGCTCGAACTCGGCCTGGACGGCCTGCCGGTGGCGATGATTCACGACAGCGGCGCCGCGGCAGACAGGTTGCGGCGGATGCGCCGCTTGTTCCCCGGGGCCTGCGGGGTGGTGTTCGGGCACTCTCACATTCCGCTCGATCAGGCGGCCGAGGGGGTCCGCATCTTCAATCCGGGCTCGCCCACCGACCGGCGCCGGCAGCCGCACGGCACCATCGGGATGCTGCGGATCGAGGCCGGGCTGCCTGGTCGAGGCCAGTATCGTCCCGGTCACCTGAGCCAGGACATGAGGCGCCGCGGCGGCACCCCAGCGTGAGCTCATTCGTCCGGCGCCAGCATCAGGACCGCGAGCGGCGGCAGCGTGATCACAGCCGAGGCCGGCCTGCCCGCGGCGGGGTTCCCCGATGGCCTCGATCATCCCCAGGTTGCCGACGCCGCTGCCGCCGTAGACCGCCGCGTCGGTGTTGACCATCTCGCGCCAGCGGCCAGCGCGGGGCAGGCCGATCCGGTAGCTGAGGTGCGGTTCGCCGGAGAAGTTGGCAATGCAGGCGATCTGGCCAGGCCCGCCACGGCCGGACGGGCTGGCGCCCTGGCCGCCGTCCGCGCCGCCATCCCCGGCATCCCCGGCGAAGCGGAGGAACGACAGCACGTTGCCCGCCGCGTCGTTGGCGTCTATCCAGCTGAAGCCGTCCGGAGAGGTGTCCTGCCGCCAGAGCGCCGGGCTGCTCGCGTAGAGCCGGTTGAGGTCGGCGACCAGCCGCTGAACGCCGGCGTGCCGCTGGCCGCCTAGCTCCGGCCAGTCAAGTCCGGCCTGCTCGGAACGATCCAGTCACCTGGCCGAACTCCGAGCCCATGAACAGTAGCTGCTTACCGGGATGTGCCCACATGTAGGCGAACAGGGCCCGCAGGCCGGCGAACCGTCGCCAGTCGTCACCTGGCATCCTGCCCAGCAAGGAGCGCTTGCCGTGGACCACCTCGTCGTGCGAGAGCGGCAGCACGAAGTTCTCCGAGTACGCGTACATCATCGAGAACGTCATCTCGTTCTGGTGATAATGCCGGAACACCGGGTCGCGGGACATGTAGCTGAGGGTGTCGTGCATCCAGCCGAGGTTCCATTTCAGGCCGAACCCGAGCCCGCCCAGGTACGGCGGCCTGGTTACGCCAGGCCACGCGGTGGACTCCTCCGCGATCATCATGATGCCCGGTGCGTTCGTGTAGCAGGTAGTGTTCACTTC
>CAVZGW010000009.1:0-91546 GCA_963774825.1 uncultured Actinomycetes bacterium
ATCGCGGGCATGCGGCATCTCGCCCGCAGAGCATGAGACCTTCGGTGTGCCGGACGTAGTTGACGAGGGTTGACCGGGACTGGAACGCCAGCGCGTTATCGACGGCGACGGCCAGCGCGGGGGATGTGCCTTGCGCGAAACTGAACCGGTAGGTGGCGCAGCCGCCGGGGAATGTGTAGAAGCGGAGGCCGGAGAACTGCGGCGCCGGGCTCAGCGGATGCTCGAACCGGCGCGTGCCGGGCTGGTCGGAGGGGATCTGCTGGGCGCCCGAGGTGTCGCAGGTCGCAGTGATGGTTACGGTGACCGCTCGCGGCCCTGCGCGATCGGAGTCCAGCCAGAAGCTGGCTTTCCCGCTGGCGATGTCCGTGCCGCCGATACTCCAGCCCGCCGGGAGCGCGGCGATGCAGGGCAGCAGCGCGGCGGTCGGGACTGCCTGGGCGCTGAGGATCATCGAGTGGCCGGTGCCGCAGCTGGGGGCGTAGGTGCCCAGATTCCGGGCCGCCGGGAAGAAGGCATTCCCCGTTTCCCCCACGGCGGCGGTGATGATGGCGAGCATCGCGGCCGCCAGGGCGACCCGCCGGATGTTCCAGCGTTGCAGCGCGATCGGCGGCCGCTGCGGGGCGAGGGCGCGGAATTCGCCGAGCAGGTCGCGCGGGTGCCGTTTCATGAAGGCGCGCAGCTGGGTCGGGCTGGCGACCCCGCGGGTGGCGGCGAATGCTTCGGCGAGCTCGGCTTCGGTGAAGTACGCCAGCGCCCGCCGGTAGACCCGCTGCGGGTCGGTGCGCACGGCCAGGACGAGCATCATGTTGCCCAGGTCGACCGCCTGCCGCCATGGTGACGGGCGCACCTGGACGAAGGCCACGTCGATCAGCAGCAGCTCCCCGGAGCGGACCATCAGGTTGCCTGGTTTGATGTCGCGGTGGGCGATCCCGGCGTCCCACAGCGTGCGGATCAGCTGCAGTCCCTGGTCGATCACCGTGTCGTCGACGTCGGCTTCGCCGATTTCGACGGCGCCGGTATGGAATTCGGTGACCAGCATGTACTCGCGTTCGGGCGTGATCTCCACGATGCCGTACGGCCGGGCCGTGCGGACCCCGATGTCCTGCAGCAGGCGCAGGGCATAGTCCTCGTACTCGACCAGGCGCCGCACGGTCTGGAAGGGGTGCTCGTCCTCCAGGGAGCCGTACAGGATGGTCCGCCACAGCTTGTACCAGCGGTCGGCGCGGACGTGGCCCTTGGTGTAGAGCTTGGCGAACACGAACTCCTCCGGGCCGCCTTCGACTCGCAGCCGCAGCGGCGTGGAGCCGGCGGAGGACTCCAGGCCGACCGGCTTGATCTCGGTCACCGTGAGCCCGAGCTGGTCGCGCACGGCCTGGCGGATCGCCTGCCCCCGCCGGCCGGTCACATCCACGTGCGCGGTGTTGCCGCGCCGGTAGGCGACGGGGAACGCCTCGTTCGGGGTGAAGAAACGGAACGCGGTGACCGGGATGGCCACGCCGAGTGCCACGGCCAGGAGCAGGTCATCCACGTGATCGACGGCCAGGTACAGGCGGGCCAGACAGAACACGGCGACCACGACGGCCACCGCCGCCTTGGCGCAGGAGCGGGCGCGGCCCGGCACGGCCAGGCAGTAGACGATGCCCATCAAGAAGATCGTGACGACCGCCACCGGGGGCGACACCCCGGAGTACCCGCCCCAGCTGCCGATGATCGGCACGCCGTACGGGCGTGGCCTGGACAGCCCGAAGTAGATCGACGTCCCGGCAATCTCCAGGAACAACACGCTTCCCAGGAACACCAGCAAGTGCCGCCAGCGGCGGAACGCCATCGTGAGGGCGACCACCGACAGGCCGAGCGCGGTGGCCCCCCAGCCGGAGCCCGCCACGTTGATCCCGTTGGCCACATCGGTCAGCCACGGCGTCCGTATTCCGGCCAGGAGACGCAGCACCCACGTGCTTGCCCGGTCATCGATCCGGAGCCACGGCGTGTGCTGGGACGCCAGGAACGCGCCGGCGAGCGCCACGGCCGCAAGGATCAGCCACGCTGTTGTGCTGATGGTGATAGGGTGCGGCAGCGGCGGCGGCGCACCGGTCGGGCGGCGCTGACGACGGTCCTTATGGACGGCCGGGCCCGGCGGCAAGCTGGCCGGGCCGTTCCCGGCGGTCACGGGCCTGATGTCGTCACCTAACGTGCGTCACCCCCGCCGGATCAGCCCATGTGCGCGCAGCCAGCTGCCGGCCGCCGCTATGAGCACCGTGCGCGATTTCATACGTACTCCCGCCGTGGCAGGGCGCGCCAGAACAGCCACCCAGGCGCCACGGGCAGCCACCAGGTGGCCAGCCGGTAGCGCTCAGCTCGCCCCGGAGCCAGCGGCGCGGCTCGGGCCTGCCGCGCCCGCGTGTGGCTCAATCGTAGGCCTCGCCTACTGTACGGACAAGGCGTGCCTGCTCGTGCCTGACACCGGGCACCAGCGCCCGATAGGCGTCCCGCGCCCGCGCTGAAGCGCCGGGCGAGGGCGACCACCGGGATCTGCCGGGTGGTCCGGTCTTGGTACTGAAGCAGCTGCGGACGCACGGCAGCGAACCGGTCGAACAGGGCGTCCCGTTCTTCCCCGGTCGTGACGGCGGCCGTGGCCTCGAACACCTCGGTACCCGCCTCGACGGTCACCCGGGGATCGGCGAGGAGGTTGTGATACCAGTCCGGATCGGCGGGAGCCCTGCCCGCTGCGGCGAACACGATGCAGCGGTCGCCGTCGGTAAAGCAGCTGAGTGGCGTTGCGTGCGGCTGGCCGCTCCTGGCGCCCGTCGTGGTGAGCAGCAGCAAGGACATGCCGGCGAAATACCCGCCCACCTGACCGCCGTTAGCCCGGAACTCATCGATGACTTCCTGGTTCCGGCCGCCCCGGCCCCGCTCAGGCATGAATCACCGCCATCCCCGAGGCACCTGCGTTGTCCGTTGTGCCGACGTCATCAAGCATAGGAGTGGTGCGCGCACCGCGCTGAGGCCAGAACTGAACACATAAAGTGATCGACGGTGCTCCGCCGCCGGAGCCGGCCGAATATTCCGGGTGACGGTATGGGCGCCGCAGAGTGGGACAGTGCGCAGATGCTCCGGTTCTGTGCGGTCTCGTCACCGGGTGGTCTCCCTAAGCGATAGTTCAGGCACGCGGCGGCCGACGATCGGGTCGGCGCCGTTGCGGGCGAAGACGACGGGGTGGATCTCGCAGATCCGGTCGAAGGCCGGATGCGGCGGGTAGCACAGCGCATGCTCGGTGTCGGCTTCGAGGGCGGCGACCCAGCCGCCCGGCTTGGCCAACCGCCGTCGAGATCAGGGCCGCGTCCTACCCGCCGGGCAGCACGCGGCGGACGATCCAGCTGGATCTGGTGCGCAGCATGCGCCCGAAGGTCGTGGAGCTGGGCCTGGCCAGTGAGGAAGAGCTTGACGCACTGGACGCAGCGGCCCGTGCGCATATCGGCGACCCTCGCACGGTCGTCATGTCCGCGCTGACCTTCCTGATCTGGGGCCGCAAGCCAGCCGGACTGGGCACGTCCCCCAGGCCGCGGGCGGCCCATGGACAGGAAGGAAGCGGCCATGGCCACTAGCACAGATCCATCGCCCGGGTCCTACGCGATTACCGGTGGTGAACAGGGCAAGCAACGGCTGAACCTGCTCGCGGAGATCATGCAGCCCACCACGCTGCGGCTGCTGCAGCAGGCCGGGCTGCGCAGCGGCGACCGGTGCCTGGATCTGGGGTGCGGCGCGGCGACGTCGTGCTGGACATAGCCCGCATCGCCGGCCCGGACGGATTCGTCACTGGGGTGGACTTCGATCGGCAGGTCGTTGCGCTGGCTCGCCAGGATGCCAGGGATTCCGGCGCTGGCAACGTCGAGTATCACGTCGCCGATGTGCGCGTCTTCGAGGGCGGGCCGTTCGACCTGAAGATAACGGCGGATCGGCGAGCGTTCTCCCCCGACATCCGCCGTCACTCAGCGTGACGCCCTCTACTGGCGTAGCCGATATACGCCACCGACTCGGCCCGGCTTACCTGGCCTGTAGATCGCCGCCGGGCCCCGGTGCGCGTCGATGAACCCAGCGAACGTCCCGGTCGACCGCTGGCCAGATCCTGCCTGACCGGACGCGCGCTATATGCGGCATGAGCACCGGCCCAGCGCCCCTACCGGGCACTATCAACCAGGCCCTCGCAGCCGTCACGCTGATGCATGAGCAGGCCGGGCTGCGCATCGCTGTCATGCGGGCCCGCGTGCCGGTTCGTCGACCAGGCCGAGCCCTGGTAATGGTGCACGGTCTTCATGTGACACCGGCGAAGGCAGCTGCCCGGCTCATCGTCGGTCCGCTGGTCATATCTTCAGTGCCGCCCGCGGTCAAGGGCGGCGACCTCGCGTACGGCCTCAGCGATGGCCGGGGCGTCCCTTTTTAGGATCGCACCGTGGTTGCTGGCGACCTTGGCGCTGATTTGGATGTTCGGGTTGCGGGCGGTCACCGTATCGAGGCTGGTGCGTATCCGTTCTTGCTCATCACCTCGGCTTCCGAAAGACGTCCCGGAAGCAACCACGTACCGAACCGGGACAGTGATGTTGTCGAGAACGGGGCCCAGCTCGCGTGCGCGGGAGAGCTTGCCGAGCTCGATGTTGCTGTCGGCCTGCTGTTCGGCGGTCATCCGCGGGGTCAGGCCCGTCGGGCGCAGCAGCGGCGTGAACCAGCCCATCCGCCGGAACAGCTTCCGGATCCGCTGCTCCATGGCCTCGTCGAGCCAGTCGTACGGGTACGCTCCGTCAACCAAGACCGCACCCACGGTACGGTCCGGATTCCGGCTGGCCCAGTGCGCCGCGACGACCGCTCCGTAGGACCAGCCCACCAGCAGCGGCCGGTCCACACCCCTGGCCGCGAGAACGGCATCGACATCCCGGACGGCGGCCTTGAAGGAATAGTCCGCCGAACGCTTCGATTTCTTGCCGCGAGCCCGTTCGTCGTAGGTGATGTGCCGCCACCCCGTCCCCAGTTCAGCGATAACCCGCCGCCAGTACCCCTGAGTGGCGAACTGGCCATTGAGGTAGACCACGGGGATGCCGGGGCCGCCGGTATCGGTGACGGCCAGGGCCGTATCGTCAACCGGCACCATGCCCGTCCAGGCGGATTGCTTGATGGTCATGGTCTTCCCTTTCTCCAGGGTTGGAAGTGGATCACGAGCGGCGGATCGTGATGTCGCCATAGGAGGTGCGCGCGCAGAACGTCCGGATCCGCGCGAGCCATATCCAGATCGGTATCAAGCCGATGTCCACGCCGAACGGCGACGATGCGCGTGCTCTCGCTCAGCCTGTCAGCCACGCTGTGTCATGTTCGTCTCGCCGGACTGCCGTGATGGGGCGCGCCGACGGGTTGACGGGCACGTCACTCGGACTGACGAACTCAGGTGCATCGATACCCTCAAGCCCCGGTGGATCGCTCTGCCGGCCGCCCGGCCGCCGGACGCCGACCGCGGCTTGTGCCAGGCATCGCTTTAAAGCAGGTCCGCGACGATGACCATCCGCTTGTGATCGGCGGTCAGCGGCTGCCCGCCCTAGGTAGGTGATGGCACAAGCCACGACTTCGATGGGCGTGCTTACGTACGCTTGTATTCCTGGATCGCCCACATGTTCCTGTCCAGGTCTTCGAAGAAGCAATAGCGTGAACCGGGCGTGCCTTCGGGGCCCATCTGCTGCACGTCGCTGATGCCGACGCCCCGGCCGGCGAGTTCGCTGCGGACAGCATCGAGGTCTTCGACGACGAGCTGGACTCCTTTGACCGAGCCGGGTTCGCCCAGCGGCAGGCCCTCGCCGATCACCACAGAGCATGCCGAGCCGAGTGGCGTCATCTGCACCACCCGCATGTTCCCGCCGGGCCTGACGTCATGGTCAAGGGTGAAGCCGACCTGCTGAGTGTAGAAGTCCTTCGCGGCATCGACATTGCGCACCGGGATGGGAACGACCTCAAGCTTCATGTCCATGAAACCGTCACGCTATCGAACCCGGCCATCTGGCATCTTGTCGCAGCCCCCGCCATGTCAGAACGCAGATCCAAGCCTGCCCAGCTTGTGCGCGGCTCGGCGCACGGTGCCTGGAACAGCGATCGCGTCTGGCGATCAGCTCGCCGTCACCTGGCAGCCGGAGCGAGCGTGACGGTCGAGCTTCTGCCTGCCGGGCTTCTTGCTCACGAGATTTCCAGTGGATCGCGGGCCCGGGTGGCATGATCGGATCGCGACGATGCGGCGGAAAGCCTCAAGTCGTGCGCTTGCAGGTGACGTGGCCCTCCTGACGCTGGGACAATTGTTGGATGAGTCCGCGAAGCCGAGGTCGCCCGCCCAGCCGCGGCCGGGGCCGCCAGCCGACCCGGAGCCCGGCAGGAAGCCGCGGCGGACCACGCGGCTTTGTGCCACGACCTGGGGATGCGATGCTGGAGACCGGGGAGGCGACGGACTGCTGGTTCGATGAGCCGGACCTGGCCGACCGGCGATCTTGGGCTATACCCCAAGGGCACGGCACCTACCAGGGACTCGACCTCGAACTACTGGATCCTGCAGACCAGGACGAACTCACGTTCCTGATCGAGGCGCAGCACACAGAATTCGAAGACGCGCTCCACAGCGATGAAGAGATGATCATCGACGGTGAGCCGTTCAGCCCGAGGCTGCACATCGCGATGCACCAGATTGTCGCGCGCCAGTTGCTGGCCGATGACCCGCCCGAGACATGGCAGACAGTGCAGCGGCTCACGGCCCTCGGCTACGACTGGCACAACATCATGCACATGATCGCAACCGTCGTCAGCGACGACCTCTACCGGACCGTGCAGGAGCATCGGCAGTTCGATCCTGGCGACTACGCCCGGCGGCTGAACGAACTGCCCGGCGACTGGCCGCCACCGCAGGCACTCGGCCCGCATTGACCGTAAGTCCATAACGATCCCTTCGGCCCAGGTAAGGCGGTTACGGTTCTTCAATCTTCACCAGTACGAACACACAGCGTGACTGGCGAGCGGGACAGCCCCCGCCGTTACGTGGCGCCGTTCATGATTCGGTCGTTACGAGTTCGGCAAACAGCCGAGCGTCTTCTCGGCGGCCACCTGGTCCCTGATGATCGCGCGGACCGACTCGGGTACGACCGCAACGCCGGTGGCGCCAAGCTGCTCGATCAGCGCGGCGTTTCCTGGGCCCGGGCACTCTGCCGTGCATTTGACCCTCCGCTTCAATGCGGCACGGTCATGCCTCCGGCATGCACCAGGCCCGCGGGGTGCTGGCCGCGCTCCAGGAGTGCCGTCGGGCAGGGCCAGCGGTGCGGCCAGCCAGAACAGGGCGGTACGGCAACGGCCGCGCTTCTTCGCCCACTGGGCCTGGGTCACCTGGATCCCTGCCGTCTGGTGATACTCGCCCCGCGAAGACATTCGCTGCGTCTGGCATCACGCACCTGGCCGAAAGCGAGATCGGTCCATGACCGCCACCACGACCGGCCCGGGCCGGAGAGCTCAGCAGGACGCCGTGCGAGCCAAGGCCGAACGCCTGACCGAGATCGCGGCGCGGATGCTCGCCGTTCATGCGTTCAAACCAGACTGCCGCCCGGTCATCGCCCAGGCGCTCGGCCGGGCGCTTGCTAGCGGCTAGCACGTCGCCGAGCGAACCGCACGGGCAACAGCTCGCATCGGCGAGACACCGACCGAGGCCGCGGTCAGCGCCTACCTGGATGGCCGCCGTAGCCGCCCGGGAATTCTGCCGGGAGGTCGACGCGGTCTCCGCGGCCCACATTTGCCAATGATGGTCCGCGTGCCGCTGCTTACGTCGCCGAGGTTGTGCGTTCGACCGGGACCAGGCCTCTCTGGAGAGGACTCGCGACAGCGATGAACTGGAGCCGTAAGCCGAAGGCCCTCTGCGATGGCATCATCCGCGGTCTCGCGGAGGCTGGCTGGCTCACCATCGGGACATCCGCCCGCAGCCTTCGCCCTGGACCTCGGTGGCGCGCGCCATAAGCAACCGCGGCAAGGCCCGTAAGCCCGCTGAAGTATGTCCGGCGGATGGCGGTTGCGGCAGACAGGCATGGTTCTGTACCCGTTCACCGTCAATGTCCATCTCGCCTGCGAGCCGGTGCCCAGGTTCATGGCGGCGCCGTCCTGGGATGCGGTCCTGGTGTATCTGCCGAGCCCGGAGTTCCGGTCGGTCAGGACAAGCGCCGAGTTTGTAACGGTAACCAGCAGGTAGGCATCGTGACCGCGATTGTGCAAGCTGGCGGGCCGCGGGCCGCGGGCCGTGACGACGACACCTAAGGAGGTCTCGCTGAGCTCCCCGACCTGCGGCTAAACTGGTGCGCGCTTAGCCGCAGGTCGGCGGGCTGCGCAGTCGCGAGATGCCGTATTCCCCCTCGGGATCACCGCTAAGCTGGGGTTCGCTAGCGGTGATGGGGAGCGGTAACGCAACAGTGACGCTGACAGAAGTTTTGAAGTTCCTCAAAACTTTTATTTGAACTACTTCAAAGTTTCAGTTACGCTGGCAACATGACCGCCACCACAGAGGTTCCCTTCTCCCAACTCGTCCAGAAGCCCAAGGCGACCGTGGCGCAGCTTGAGGCGGATCCCCGGCACAGGCTCCGCCTGGACCGGCGCGATGGCGAGGATCTCATCCTGGAGTCGGCCGCGCGCGCCGAGGCGGAGGACGAGGCGCTCAGCATGGCCAGCCGCCTGTTCTTCTCGCTGATGAAGGACGATGAGGGCGCCCGCTCACTGCTCTTTGCACTGCCGGAGGTGTTCCCGTGGGTGCAGTTCCTGCCAACCGATGATGTCCGCAGCTTCCTGATCGAGCTCGTCAGTACGGTTCGCGCCTCCACCGACCTCGGCAACATGGCCGCTGTCGCGCCAGTCATCGCCGCATGGAAGGGCACTGCCGAGATCTACTCTGACCCGGAACTGCTGAAGGCCGCCACCGCGCCGCTCGACGGCACCGACTACGGCCCGGTGCCGGACTGCTGACCGGTGAGCCCAAAGCGCCTTGACCACGTCGCGCCACCGTCCATTGGGGATGAGTGGCACGTCAGATTCGGCACCAGCGAAGCAGCAAGCGGCTGGAATGATCTCTGCGAGCACGCGAGGGCGAACACGCGTCAGGCGTTCGAGCTGATGCGGACCAGCCCGCGGCCGCCGCATGAT
The DNA here is from genome assembly GCA_963774825.1 of uncultured Actinomycetes bacterium. Lineage (GTDB taxonomy): Bacteria > Actinomycetota > Actinomycetes > Streptosporangiales > Streptosporangiaceae > DATBGO01. The sequence continues at coordinate 9,187 of CAVZGW010000009.1, forward strand.
GAGCACCACTATCGGCTGCGCGGCGATCTAGCAACGAGGGAAATCCGTGGCAAGGCGCTCGAGCAGTGGCAGATCAAGGTGTCCTCGAGCGGCCGGATCTGGTACCTGCCAGATGATGCCGCTCACACGGTGTGGATCGTATACGCCTCACCTGCGCATCCCAAGCCAACCGACTAACAGCACGAGGACAAAGCCATAGGGGACCCTGCCAGCCGCCGCGACGGCAGGGCTTCCGCATGGCCGCGGGGAAAGCTGACCCGACACGAGCATCGCGAGGAAGAACGCGATGCCAGGGGCCTAAGGACCCCTGGCTTGCGGCCATTGGTCCTATTGGCGTGGGGAGCCCTCCCCCTGGTATCCGGGGCGGTCGCGGCGCACCCTCTGTTCAGGACGCGACCGATGCCGCGCCGCCGGAGTTCCGGCTATGACCCTAAGGGGCATACGCCATGAACCGAACGGGGGCATACGTCATGAAACTGACCGGTTTATGCAGCGCGGCGGTTAGCCGCTGCAGCGATCATCTGCACCGTGATTCTCTTACCGGCCGCCGCCCTGGCCTCGGCAGGCTCGGCTGCCACGGCGGGCTCATCCGCTTCCCAGGCCAGGTCGGCTCGCCCGGTGACCGCCTATGTCGTTAACGGCGCCCCTGGCGGCGGGCCCGGCGACACGGTGACCCCGATCCGGACCGCCACCGGTAAAACTCTCAAAGCGATCAAAGTGGGGGTGGGCGCTGATGCTATCGCGATCACTCCGGACGGGAAGACCGCTTACGTCGTCAGCGGCTCAATTACCTGCGGGACTTGTCCGCCAAGAACGCCCTCCGACACGGTGACCCCGATCGATACCGCCACCAGCAAGGCCGGTGCGGCGATCAAGGTGGGGAACCTTCCGCACGCCATCGCGATCACACCGGACGGGAAGACCGCCTACGTCGTCAACGACGGCTCGGGCACGGTGACCCCGATCAACACCTCGACGAACACGTCCGGTAAGGCGATCAAGGTTGGCCGCGGCCCTGGTGACATCGCGATCACCGCGGACGGGAGGACCGCTTACGTCGTCAACGACGGCTCGGGCACGGTGACCCCGATCCGGACCGCCACCAGCAAGGCCCTCAAGCCCATCAAGGTCGGCAGCGGCCCCGGTGACATCGCGATCACCGCGGACGGGAAGACCGCCTACGTCGTCAACGACGGCTCGGGCACGGTGACCCCGATCCGGACCGCCACCAACACCGCGCTTAAAGCGATCAAGGTGCCAGGCCTCCTCGGTGATATCGCGATCACCCCGGAGGGGAAGAAGGCCTACGTCGTCAACGACGTCTTCGAGCCGTCGACCATCCGTGGAACCGTGCTCCCGATCCGGATCGCCACGGGCACCGTCGGCAAGGCAATCAAGGTAGGAATCGGCCCGGTCGCCATCGCGATCACGCCGTAGACCGGACAGCCGGGGCCGCGCCCAACACTGGCCGACCCCCGGCCGCACCGAAGTCCGGGACGCCACCGCACGGTCCCGGGCGACCGGCAAGGGAGGAACAAGCGATGCGGACACGTATCACGCCCGCTGCGCGTGCCGCCGCGGCGGCAGGGGCGCTTACCGCACTGAGTATTACCGGGGCCGGTGCCGCTGCCACTGTGGGCTCACCCAGCTCCCTGGCGAGGCCGGCCATCCGCTCGTAGGCAGTGCATAGGTCCTCAACCATCTCCAGAAACGGAGGACAAAATGCAACGCCAACCAAATCGGCCCAGGCACCGTGATCCCGATCAGCACCGCCACCAACAAGGCCGGGAAGGCGATCAAGGTCGGGAACTACCCGTCGGCCATCGTGATCACGCCGTAACGGCCCGATAGCCGGGGCCGCGCCCGACAATGGCCGGCCCGGCCGCCCCGAAAGTCCGGAACGCCACCGCAGCGTCCCGGGCCATGTTGCAAGGGAGGAACTTACGATGCGTACACGTATCACGCGTGCTGTGTGTGCCCGCCGCGTTTACTGTACTGGGTATTACCGGGGCCGGTTCCGCTGGCGCGGCCAGCACCGCCCCGCAGGTGAGGCCAGCTCACCCGGTGACCGCCTACATCGCCAACCAGGGCTCGGACACGGTGACCCCGATCCGGACCGCCACCAACAAGGCCGGAAAGGCGATCACGGTCGGGAAGCGTCCCGAGTACATCGCGATCACCCCGAACGGGCAGACCGCCTACGTCGTCATCGCCGGCATGCGTGTTCGCCTGCCCGAGCGACGTGGTCCCGATCCAGACCGCCACCAACACGGCTCGCAAGGCGATCACGGTCGCGAAATTCCCCGGTGCGATCGTGATCACGCCGAACGGGAAGACCGCCTACGTCGCCAGCGGCTCGGGCACGGTGACCCCGATCAACACCGCCACCAACACCGCCGGCAAGGCGATCACGGTCGGAGTCGGCCCCGATGCCATCGCGATAACGCCGAACGGGCAGACCGCCTATGTCGTGAAATACAGCTCGGGTACGGTGACCCCGATCCGGACCGCCACCAACACCGCACTCAAGGCGATCAAGGTTGGGAGCGACCCCGTCGCCATCGCGATCGCGCCGTAACAAACGGATAGCCGGGCCGTGCCCAGCGGTGGTCGGCCCCGGCTGCACCGAAAATCCGTGATGCCACCTCAGCGGTCCCGGGCGACTGGCAAGGGAGGACCCTTGCGATGCGCACACGTATCACGCGCGCTGTGTGTGCCGCCGCGGCGGCAAGTACGCTTGCCATAATGGGTGTTACTGGTAGCCGGTGCCGCTGGCGCGGCCAGCACAGCCCCGCAGGTGAGGCCGGTTCACCCGGTGACCGCCTACGTCGCCAACCAGGGCTCGGGCACGGTGACCCCGATCCGGACCGCCACCAACACCGCCGGCAAGGCGATCAAGATCGGGGACAACCCGCAGTCCATCGCGATCACCCCGAACGTTAAGACCGCCTACCTCGCCACCGGGCCGAGCTGGTCCCGATCGCCACCGCCACGAAGAAAACTGGCAAAGGCGATCAAGGGCCCTGAGTGGTCACGCGATGACGCCGAATGGGAAGACCCTCTACGCCGTCAGGAGACCACACCGGTGCGACGTTGGCTCAGTGGCTATCGCCTGCGCCACCGGGCGCTAGTTGGGGGAAGTAGTGGAAGGCGACGTCCCTGATGACTTCGACGATGAGCTGGGGCGTGAGTTCGGCGGAGGGGTCGTCTAGTTGCGGTGGGAGTTTGACCCCCATCTGCCTGGCGTGCTCGATGATGCCGGGTGCGACGTCCTTGCCCAGGTAGCCGAGGGCGTTGCCCAGGGTCTGGTAGTCAATCGCCCATGCAGGCAGGGGCTGGGCCGCGACGCTGGCCCAGGTCTGCGGGTCGCGCGGTGTGCCGCGGGTGAACACGTGGTCGAAGGTGCGCGCCGAGGCGTCGCGCTGGGTGAACGCCGGGCCGAGGTCCCAGGCCTTGCGCAGCGTCGCGATCAGCGAGGTGTGCCGGTACTCCTCGTTGTACACCGAGCCCGGCTCGACCCATGGCGACACGGCGATGGCGGGGACGCGGTAGCCGGAACGGTCGAACGTGAAGCCGAACTCACCCGCCGGTGCGGCCGGATCGGGCGGCGGGACCGGTCCGGGGGGCACGTGGTCGTAGGTTCCGCCTGGCTCGTCCCACCCGATCAGGAGGGTCGTGTTCCAGACGTTGGTGCCTGACGGTGAGGTGGCGGACCGGTAGGCGTTGAAGACCCGCTCCAGGAACGCCTCGCCGCCCAGCATCGCCGACGGCGCGTCCAGCCCGATATCGACGTTGCCGCCGAAGAACGACCGGCCGAACGCCGGGTGGTAGTCGCCGTGACCGGCGATCATGTCCGGCTCGATCAGCGCGAAATCGGGCAGGGTCCCGGCCGCGGCGTCCTTCTCGAACTCCGAAAAGCGCACGAAGTGCGTCGCCAGCCGGTCCTTCAGCCGGGGATAGTGGATGACACCGGTGAACGACAGGCACATCGGCTCCATCACATAGACCTTCCAGGTCCTGCCGTGCCGCTCAAGCCGCTCGAAGATCGTCTCCGCGTCGTTGTCGGTGAACCACTTCCTCACCGGGCTGTTCACGACCAGCCCCGACGACGTCGCCGCCGTCCAGAACGACCGGTTCATGAACGTCTGCGACGGCACCTCGGAGAACCAGTGGTCAAACACCCCGAACTCACGCGCGATGCCGCTCAGCACCGGCAGCTGCTGCGGGGTGTACCCGGTCATGATCTGGGCGTACTCCTCATAGGCCGGCTGCCGCCCCACCTCGCCGGTGAACGTGCTGATGTAGTCGGTGACGAACCCGTCCATGGCCGGAACCGCACCCGCCGGCGGCGCGTTCCACGGCGCGGTCACACCCTCGCCGATCTTGAACCGGTTGTGGTCATCGATCGCGCCGAACAGCTGGGTATTGGTGTGGTACCACTCCTCACCCGAGTCCGGGTTAGGGGAATCCAGGTCGGTAGTGACGCCATAGGGCACCACCTTGCGGTCGGCGCCGTGCTCCGCCCACCCGGGGATCGGGTTGCTCAGCTCCTTCCCGATGACGCCCTCGAAGACCTTGCCATCCCCCGGCCCATAGAGGCGGCCCAGCACGTTGTCCAGGGACCGGTTCTCAAACAGCACCACCACCACATGGTCGAGCGCATTGCCGCGGGTAACTGAGCCAGGCATGCCAGCCTCCACTCCTCTGAGGACGTTCCAGGCGTGTCTGTCTCCGCCGGGCACCAAAATCACCATTGTCATCCCACCCTATGAGCGGCTGCCGATACCTCCCCCTCAATGGGTGATGAGCCTGACCCGCGCTCCGGCAAGCCCGGGCTCTCCGGCCGTCCATGAGCTGGCCGATGCGCAGCCTGACCAGCCGGCCCGTGACCGCCGGACGCATGCCGGCGCAGACTGCTCGGGCCGACAGCGCCAGCATGCCCTGACATGCAAAGCAGGCCCAGAATGATCCATCGGTGCGCCGGCCAATCAGGAAAGCCTCATCGGCTCTCCCTTCCAGAACGGCGGATCGCGCGCCAGCCGGCGAGCTCCTCGCTACGGAGCGCGCGGAAGCGAGTGGGTGGCTTCGAGGCGGCAGACTGTCACCCGTTATATGGCCCGAAGGGCTCGCGGTTATATGGCCCGAAGGGCTCGCGGCCGAGCTAACCCAGTGGCGGGAGGGCCGGCAGGGCCGCAGCGTCCGGGTGCAGGCCGCTGCCGTTACTGCGACCAGACAGCCAGGCCAGCAGCGCCGCCGGAGGGCCGGTGATGTCGACGGGCGGGCTGGTGTCGATGTGCAGCGCGGTGGGGCCGGTAAGGGTCATGGGCGGCGCGTCGCCGCGGCGGTTCATCCAGGCGGTCACGAGGGATAGCTCAGTGGCGGCGAAATCGTCGGGCCAGTTGGCGGGCTGGTAGCCAGCGGCCAGATCGACGTGGTGGTATTCCAGTTCCCGCCGCAGGCCGGTGACGACGCCGCGGACCGGCCGGCGGCCCGCTCCTAGCCAGATCCCGGGGGCATCCCACAGGTGGCGGGGGTGCTCGCGGATCGCGGTCAGGCAGTCCTGGACGGCGCGGTGCAGGTCAGCGCGGATAGCCGTCGGCGGGCGACGTGCACCGGCGTCGACGGCGTCAGCACGGGCTTGCTCGGAGGGGTACTGCTGGCCGACCCGGCCTGCCCGGGCGGCTCGCAGCAGCCCGGTGCGTGAGTCAGCAGCTTGCGCCAGGTGGGTGAGCACGTGCGCACGCGTCCAGCCGGGCAGTGCCGAAGCTTGGTACAAGTCGTCATCAGTCAGCGCCTGCGCCGTGGCCAAAAAGCGGGCCGCGCTGCCGGCCAGCATGTCCCGCTCAGGTGTATCTATTCCAGTCACTATTGAACGCTACCCATTGACCACTGGCCCGGGGTGCCGCCTTGGGCCTGCCCACCTGGTCCGCACAGATCACCCGCTCGGGCGCGGTGCCAAACGACGAGGCCAACGATCAGGCCGTCGTCCAATCGAGGCGGCTACGCGCGCGCCCGTCCCGGGTCGTCGGGCCACGCTCCGTTACGCCTGTGGCTCGCGGACTGCCGGGTCGGAAAGCGTCGGCCACTCGGGGTAGGCGAGAGGCTGAGACTCCTCGCCCACGAAGATCACTGGGCTGCGAAGACCGCGCTGTCCGCGGCAGGAGAGTGAACCGTCTGGCCCGGTGTGCCGGTGTTACCCGATTCGAGAAGCGCCCCGGATTTCCGCTAGCCGTGCCAGCAGGTCGGCGCCCGCCTGAGCCGCCACTGGCGCAGCGACCAGCTTGGCGGCAGTGCTCTTGACCCAGATCATTGAGCCGACGAGCAAGCTGGATATCCTCGTCAGACCAGCGCATGTAATCGTTCCGACGTTTGGCTGAGGAGCGGGGATGGCCAGGGTTGTCATGCAGGCGGTCGTGTCGGTGGACGGCTACATCGCCTATACCGATGACACGGTCGGACCGCTGTTCGACTGGTACGGCAACGGAGATACCGAGGTGTCCGCCAGGGTGAGCGGCTGGACGTTCCATGTCTCGCAGGCGTCCGCAGACTATGTCCAGCCCTTCTGGGACGCCATCAAGGTGACGGTGATCGGCCGTCACCTGTTCGACACCACAAACGGCTGGGACGGCGACCCGGCCGCCGGAGACGAACTGGTCGTTGTCACCCACCGGCCATTGCCGGAGGCGTGGCTCGCCGACCACCCGGACGCACCCTTCCACACCGCCGGGTCGGTCGAGGCGGGTATCGCGCTCGCCAAAAAGCTCGCCGGCGACGGTCTCGTCTGCGTGACTGCCGGCGACCTCGGCGGGCAGGCGTTCTCGGCAGGACTGGTCGACGAGATCGCGATGGACGTCGCCCCGGTGGTTCTGGGGGAAGGGGTGCGCTTCTTCGGCAGCCACGCCGGAACCGTCCTCCTCGACGATCCCGACCGGGTGGTCCAGGGCGACCGCGTGCTGCACCTGCACTACACAGTCCAGCGCTGATCGGCCCTGCGCCGTGGCGGCCTCGGGCCAAGCCCGCTGCCGATCGCTCCCGAAGGCCGGGCCTTGGGGGACGGCCCGGGGTGCTCTCGTCGGCCAATCCGGCTGTCTCTGGTGCAGGAACGCGGTCATCGGGGTCCCACACCTGGATCAGAACACGGTGGCCGTTCGACGTGAGCCAGAGCCTGACTGTAGGGACGCCGATCGCCTGGCGGGAGTCTTGCGATTGGCGGGCGTGTTCTGCTGAGGCTCGGACTGCGTTAGTGACGATCTCCCTGTTTACTGAACTGGCTGCCGGATTTCCACAGGTCAGAGGACATGCCGACGGTTTCGTGTGCGTGACTTTTTATTGCGGGCTGCCTCGTTCTGTTGTCATGTTCGAGGAGGCTGAGGCGTTCCTTCACCACCTGCAAGTCCGCGCCAGTGACGGGCAGGTCAGCCGCGCCCGGATGGGCCAGCGCCTCCAGGAACGCACCGCGGCTGATGGCCAGCTCCAGCTGGGCCAGGACACGAGCCGGGTAGCCCGGTGTGGAGGCCTGCTCGTGCAGGCGGGCGTAGACCGAGGGCAGCCCGTCAACTGTTCAGCATGGCAAGGACGGCCTCGTTGCTCATCGGCTCAGGCCCGCCGACCAGGTCGCTCTGCGGCTGCCTGCCCCGGGCCCAGATCGTGCTTCCCTCGGATTCATGTGTTGTACTCCCCGATGTCCCGGAGGCGAAGAACGCCATTCTCAGCCGTAACCGCCGAGGGTTCACGCTGCCCCCGGGCTCATGCGGCAGCGCGACGCTTAGGGTGGCTAGCCGCCGATGGCTGCCGGGTCGTCGAGTGCCTGCTCGAGCTCGTTCATCTGGAACCAGGCAGCGCCCAGCGGCGCGGGCGGCATGTCCAGCCGGGCGATGCCCAGGTTCGCGTCACTCAGCGGGATGGCGCACTGATCGCGCTGACGCCCGTACTCGGCCAGGGCCGCCTCCAGATCGCCGTGCCAGCCGTCAACCACGGCCGAGGCCACCAGGTCCGCGTCGAGGCAGGCATCGGCGATCCCCCGGGCGATGACGGGGTCCTTGTGGTGGCCGGCGTCAACGACCAGCGCCCAGCCCGGCCCCGACGACGCCCGGAAGAAGGTCGGCAGGGCGGCCGTGCCCCGCAGCCGCTCGGCGATGACCGCGTCGCCCAGCAGGCCAGCCAGCACGGGACGGGACCGCAGCTCTGTGACGTAGGCCGTGCGAGGGTCGCTGCGGAACGCGGGGTACTCCCCGTGCGGTCCTTGCACGAAGGCGAGCGCGAGCCCGCCCCCAACCGGGAAGATGCCGAAGAACCGGCCGGGCTCTAGCCAGGCGTGCACGCCCTTGACCGGGCATCCGCGCCAGTAGGTGTAGTAGGCGAACGTTACAGGCGGGTGGTCATGGTAGGTCTTCGCCCCGGCCAGCCGGGCGATCCGGGAATTGCGGCCGTCCGCCCCGATCACCAGGCGCGCGCGGCGCTCCCCCGCGGAGGTCGTGACTCCGGTGACCCGCTCGCCCTCGCGTAGCAGGCCGTGCACAGACACCCCCATCTCGATGTCGGCACCCGCTTGCGCGGCCGCTGACAGCAGGATCGGGTCAAGCACCGTCCGGCGCGGTGCTATCGGGCCGGTGCCCGGCTCGGGCGCCGGCGGGCGCTGGGGCTGGCCGTCCAGCCACAGCACCCGGTCCTCGAGCAGGGGGCAGCCCGTGGCGAGCACCGCGTCCAGCACTTTCTACCGGCGCAGCCGGGCAACTCCCACCGGCTTGATCAGATGGCCGGATACCACATCGCCCAGGCACCCAGATCGCTCCAGGAGCCGTACAGAGAGCCCGGCCCGCGCCAGCAGCATGGCGGTCGGTGCTCCCGCGCACCGGCCCCCGACCACGACGACGTCGTCGGTCATGCTGCCCATGCCGGGAACTTTGCCGTCCGGGGGGCGGCCCAGCATCCCTGAGTTCAGGTATTTCGCGGTGCCAGGGCGGCAAGCTCAGCGCGGGAGAACGCGCCGAGCTTGACGAACACGTGCTTCAGATGAGTCTCCACCGTGTACCCGGACAGGAACAGGCGGTCCGCCACGCGGCGGGGGACAGCACGAATGCGGCGGGAGGGCGCCGGGGGCGGGCAGGAGGGGTGATCTCCCCCGGGGGCTTTTCCGTCCCTCGATGTGCGATCGACGTTCCGGGGTCCGGGGCTGGTCCGCTTGCCAGGATCGCCTCGTTGCTGGAACGATGGGGGCGTGAAACTGGGGATCCTGTGCGGCGGCGGCCCTGCCCCGGGGATGAACTCGGTCATCTCTGCAGCCACGATCGAGGCCCGGAACTCCGGGTGGGACGTCCTTGGGATCATGGACGGCTTCCAGCACCTCATTGAGGGCCGGATCGAGGAGGCGCGGTCCCTGTCCATCACGGACGTCTCGAGGATCCACGTTCAGGGCGGGTCGATCATCCGGACCTCGCGGGCCAACCCGACGGTGCGCGACGCGGACGCCGTCGACCCGGACTGGAGGCTGCACGCCTGTCTCGAGTCGCTGCAGAAGCTGGGGATCGACGCGCTCGTGACGATCGGCGGGGACGACACAGCGTTCTCGGCGTCCCGGCTGGCCGAGGTGGCCGGAGGGGGCCTGCGCGTGGCGCACGTGCCGAAGACCATCGACAACGACCTGCCGCTACCGGGCGGCACGCCGACCTTCGGCTTCGAGACCGCGAGGAGCGTCGGCGTCAATCTGGTTAACAACCTGATGACCGACGCCATGACTACCCAGCGGTGGTACCTGGTGGTGGCCATGGGCCGCTCGGCCGGCCACCTGGCCATGGGCATCGGAAAGTCGGCCGGGGCCACCCTCACGCTGATCGCCGAGGAGTTCCCCCGCGACGAGCCCATCCGGCTGTCGCGCCTGGTGGACGTCATCGAGACCTCAATGCTCAAGCGGATCGCCTACGGCCGCCCCTTCGGGGTTGCGGTGCTCGCCGAGGGCATCGGCCTGCGCCTTCCCCAGGACGAGCTCCAGAAGGCCATGCCGGAGGTCGAGCGAGACGAGCACGGCCACGTCCGGCTGGCCGAGCTCGAGCTGGACCGCCTGCTGGCGAAACAGGTCAGGGACCGCTTCAGGGAGCGAGGGGAGAAGGTCACGATCGAGGGCAAGAACATCGGCTACGAGCTCCGGTGCGCGCCCCCCATCCCGTTCGACATCGAGTACACCCGCGACCTCGGCTACAGCGCCGTCGACTACCTGAAGCAGCTGCGGGGCGACGAGCCCGGCGGCATGGTCACGATCCAGGAGGGGCACATGGTTCCGCTGCCCTTCGGGTCGTTCAACGACCCCGAGACGGGACGGGTGCGGATCCGGCTGGTGAACATCGAGTCGAGCTCGTACCGGGTGGCCCGCGAGTACATGATCCGGCTGAGCCGCGAGGACCTCGAGGATCCGGAGAAGCTACGCCCAATCGCAGAGGCCTCAGGGCTCACGCCCGAGGCCTTCCGCGAACAGTACGGCTATCTCGCCGACGGCTGAGCCTAGGCCGCCGAGCCGCCCGGACCCGTCTTCCCCGCCGAAAGAGCAGTCTGTCCCAGATGCGCTCCGCTGCCGCAGTGCGCAGCTAGCCCGGCCGAACCTTGCTCTTGGCGTGTAATGGACACGATGGTTGTTCTCCTCTCGCAACTCGTCGAGTTACAGGAGAGGCTAAAGACTAAGCATGAGGCGGAAGAGGCGCGAACACAGACACCAGGGGCAGTTACGATGAGTCATCTTTTCTCGATGCGCTGGCCAGGGCCGTTGCCTTAGCGTTACCGTGCCCGTTATGTGCCCGGCGCCGGCGCACCGGATGCGGTGCGGCCCGTGCCGCTGGCGCAGCCTGTTCAAGCGGTCGGTTGTGATGAGGGCCTACGAGGATGAAGACGATGTTGGGTGGACGAGAACGGAGACCGGATCGACGTGGCACCTTCCACCACGCGGCCCGGCGAATCACTGACGGCGCGCGTCGTGCAGCGGATCTGGCCAGAACAGGAGCAGCCCGTGCTGGTGGTTGGGTGTGCGTGGCAGCCGCCGCAGCCCGCCGCAGGTTCTGGCGGCCAACGGCAAGAGTCCGCGAGTCGCGGGATCTTGCGGAGATGGGGCTCTGGTTGTACCAGATCCGGGTGATGCCAGAGAGGCCCGCCCAGCCTGACACGGCGCGTCGGCAGCGGCAAGCGTTGGCGCGCCGGGGCCGCGATGCCACCGCCGGGCTGACGGTCACCCGGCTCGCTGACGCCGGCGGGGTGGTCAGCTTCGCCGGTACTCCGTACGCCTGCGGCCGCAGATGGGCCCGGGCAGCCATCGACGTATCCATTGTCGCCGGATCGGTGCAGCTCGCGAAGGATGGCAAGATCATCCGGGTTCATCCCATCCGGCACGACCGCGACCGCGAATTCGGTGCGTTCGCCAACCCCAAGGGACGCCCCCGCCGCAAGAACTCCGCCACCGGAAATGTCGCTTAGCGCTCGCGGCCGTTAGTTCGCCGCTGCGGAACTGACCGGCTGTGGACGGGATTCTCCGCACGCACAGTCACGGGCGTCCCAAGATCCGCACCGTCCAGCCAGCCGCCCGCCAGAACTGGTCGTCGAGTGCGCACCTCGCGTCGACGATGTTGCGCTGTGCGACTACCTTGCCGAGAGCGGCCGGGTCGATGGCGCGGTAGTCAGCCCACTCGGTGAGGTGCAGGACCACATCGGCGCCTCGGGCAGCCTCGGTGACCGTCTCGGCGTAGCGCAGGTTCGGCCTGGCCAGGGCCGCGTTGCCGGTGGCGACTGGATCGTGTACATGCACGATGGCGCCCTCCCAGGTCAGCCGGTCGCACACGGCGAGACTCGGCGAATCCCGCACATCGTCGCTGCCCGGCTTGAACGCAACGCCGAGCACCGCCACGTGCTGCCCGGCCAGCGTGCCCCCGACAACCTCCCGCGCGATGTCAGCGACCCGGATCCGGCGGCTCAGGTTGATGCTGTCCACCTCGCTCAGGAAGCGATCGACCGAGCCGACTCCGAGCGCCCGCGCTGTCGCCCGGAACGCACGGATGTCCTTCGGCAGGCAGCCACCGCCGAATCCGAGGCCAGGCGACATGAACCGGCCGCCGATGCGGTTGTCTTGCGCCAGCGCCGCGGTCAGGCGGATCACGTCGGCGCCCGACGCCTCGCAGACCTCAGCCATGGCGTTGATGAATGAGATCTTCGTTGCCAGGAACGAGTTGGCCGCGACCTTGACCAGCTCAGCCGTTTCCAGGTCCATGACCAGGCTGGGGGTTCCGTTGCACAGTGGCACGGCGTAGGCGTCCCGTAGCTGGTCCGCGGACCACGACGACGTGACGCCGAAGACGAGGCGGTCCGGTGACAGGCTGTCCTGCACGGCCGTGCCTTCACGGAGGAATTCAGGGTTCCAGGCAAGCTCGACTTGGTCGCCGGCTGGTGCGTGCTCCCTGAGACGCGCGGTGAGCAGCCGTGCGGTACCGACCGGGACCGTGGATTTCCCTACCACCAGGCACCGGCGGGTGAGGTGAGGGGCGAGGGCGTCAACGGCAGCGCACGCGTACCGCAGGTCGGCCGACGCATCCGCCGACTGGGGGGTCCCGACGCAGAGGAAGTGGACCTCCCCGAAGTCGCCCACCTCAGCGTATGAGGTGGTAAAGCGCAGCCGTCCGGCCTCGAGGTTCTTCCGTAGCAGGGGCTCCAGGCCCGGCTCGAAGAACGGCGCCTCGCCGCTCGCTGCCTTGGCTACCTTAGCCGGGTCCACGTCGATTGCCAGGACATCGTGACCCAGGTCCGCCATGCAGACCGCATGCGTAAGACCCAGGTATCCGATCCCGATCACCGTCAGGCGCATGCGGGGGAAGGGCAGAGCCATTGCGCGATCTCCTTAATCTAACTGTTCTGACAGCGGACGTTAGAAATCTGAGCGCCGGCGCCAGCGACGACATTATTGCAGGCGACGACGGTTTGCAGGTGGTGGCTCTGCACGTAGATGCCATAACCAGTGCCAGGTACCGTCGCCTTGTTGTCCCGAAAGGTATTTCCGATACCCCAGCCAGGGTAGACGCTGTGTACCTGGAATCCGTCACCGATGCTTTGCGCGCCCGTGTTGTCTAGTATCTTCCAGCCGTTGCCCTTAACGTTGACCCAGGCCGTCGCTGCCGATGCGACCATGCCAGTGCCGTTGAAGGTATTACCGACTATGGTGCCGCCGGTGGTCCCTTCCTTGATATCTATATTCTCAGCGGTCGTGTCCGCGATGTTGTTGTTCATGAGTACGTTATAATTACTAGCGTCGGGATGGCAGGCGCTGTATCTGCACCAGTTCTTGTGAGCGGAGCCGACGTATATTCCTTCGCCGAAGAACTGCACGTCCAGGCCCGTGTCGCGCACGATGTTCCGGCTGACCACGTTGTAGCTGCTGAAGGATCTGAGGTGAATGGCTTCATCTCCCGTCCCGTGCACGAACAGGCCGTAGATGAGATCGTGCGTGGCGCCGTCAGTCACGACGCCTTTTTGCCCGCCTTCGACGCTGAAGCCCTCCACCCGCCACCATGACGCGTTGTCGAGGTAGAAGGTGTAGCCATTGGTGATGCTCGTGCCCTTGAGTACCGCGCTCCTGGCGCCGCACAAGGTGATGGGGGCGGCGCGGGTACCGGACGCGGTGGCCGCGAAGTCGCCGGGGTAGACGCCCGGTGCCAGCAAGATCTTGGCGCCGGGCTGCGCACCTGCCAGCGCTGCGTGCAGCCCGGCGGCGGTCGACACCTTCGTCGCCGCCCCGCCGCCGCAGCCAGCCGCGTCCCCGACGCCCTGCTGCGATGCCCCCCCGGTTCCGGCGGTCCCGGAGTCCCTGGCGGACGCGGAATGCGTACCGGACGGGGCTGGCGTAGCGGACGGGGAGGATGTCCCGGCGCATGCGGCAAGCGCCAGGAGGAGGGACCCGGCCACCGCCCGCTGTGCAGCCACCCTCAAAGCCAGGACGCGCGCCCTCATTGCCGGCCTCCCACCCTGGGCAGGGGGCAGGTCGCGTCGGTATCCTCGGACCTGCCCTGCCGTGAAACCTGCGGGTACCCGTCTGCGTCCCTGACGTCATGCAGGATGTACTCCAGCCCGCGCCCGTACGGCACGGCGCCATCTGGCACCACGCGTTCGAGGAGCCCGCAGCCGTTGGGGACCGTTGCGCCCGGCAACTCGGGATCGTAAAACTCGCGGCCGTAGGCGACCGCGCCGTTCGGCGAGGCGTCGTGACCCCCGGACCTTGACGGGCCGTCCTGCCCGCCCGCAGCGGCAGCCACAAGGACGCGCGCCTGCCTCGCCGGCTCGTCAGCCTGGCCGGTCCATCCCGTGCTCTCCGGATAGGGGTGCGGCGGCAGGCGGCGGCGGCGGGTCCAGAGGCCGCCGGCGATCACCAGGAAGAGGATGCTGAGCCACAGGATGGCAAGCGGATGGAATTCAAGGTAAGTCAGCACGGTGCCGTTCTCGCGAGGAGCCCAGTCGGCCGTGTTGCTTCCCGACAAGGCGGGAGGCGCGGCGTCAGCGCTCACGTCCACGGCTCGGTAACCGGTCCCGGAGATCACGTTGTCCTTCCCGGAAACGACCGAGTTCGTCCCACGGATCGCGATGCCGAACACGGTGCCCCGGGTAATCAGGCTGTTGTCCATCTCGACGCTGCCGGAGCTGCGCACGACGACCGCGATACGGGCACCCGAGACGGCGGTCCCGGACGCGAGCGTCGCCGGCGCGGCCGGGCCGATGGAGAGCCCGACCCTGGGGCCGCACCGGACGTCGTTGCCGTCCACGATCGTCTTGCTGGCCCCGTAGCGGAGTGCGATGCCGGTCTGCTTGGCGCACACCTCATCTGCCTTGAGCACCGTTCCGGTCCCGCCCTCGACGAGGATGCCCGTGCCCGCGTTGCCGAGCGCGGCACTGTTCTCGATGCGCGTCCCTGACCCTGGTGCCACGGCATTCCCGGAGGGAGAGGCGGTGCTGACGAGCGGGCGTCCGTCGGCCAGGAAGCCGTTGGTCGCGTTATGCTGCGACACGTCGTCCAGCAGCACTGTACCGTCGCTCGCGCGGTCAACGTGGAAGCCGTTCTCGCCGTTGCGCACTGCCGAGCTCAAGGTGGCCGACGCGCCGACCGTGCCACGGTGGATGTGGAGGCCGTCCAGCTGATTGAGCTCGAACAGGTCAGCCGAGAACCTGACGTCTTCAGAACGCGTCACGAATGCGCCGTACGTGTCGCCGGTGAAGGTCGTCGAGGTCGCGCCGCCGGTGCTCGGGTAGTTGGCCAGCCCGGTCCACGCGACACCGCCCGTCCGGCCGCTCCAGAAGCCAAGAAATGACGCGCGGACGTTGGCGAGGGTCATCCGGCCTGCCACCTCACGGATGTACGGCCGGCCGTGGCCGGTGTCCGCAGCCGGCGTCATGGTCGCCTCGTCCCAGCCCTCCACTGTCAGCGGGCTCTGTCGGGTTCCCAGGAACGCCAGGCTGCCTCGCCAGCCGACGATCGAGGCGGAGCCGGCCGGCGTGTCGTCGAGGTAGATCGCCCGCGCATCAGACGAGGAGAGTTCGAGCTGCGCTCCGGAAGCGACGAATACGTTGTCCTCCAGGAGCGCCGCGCCGTGCGGCAGCTGCACCAGCGCCCCGTATTGAACGAGATCGGCGGCGGTGTACGTGGTCCCGCCGCCGCCGGATGAGTAGGGCGCTCCGGACGTCAGCACGAGCGTGGGCAGCGAGCCGCGGTACTGGACGACCGTGGGCTGGTAGGAGCGGAAGGAATCGTGCAGCATCGCCCGGAGCCAGTTGTCCTGCGCGCTGACCGCCACGGCCTCCTGTGATTCGCTCACCCCGGGCAAGGTCGCGGGCGGCTGCGACGGGTCGACCGGCCTCGCGGCCGGAGGTAGCGGCACGCTCCTGAGCGCACTCGGCGCAGGGAGCAGCCGTATCCGGTCGATCGACGTCGGCGGCGCGGCATTGATCTTCAGGTGCAGGGCGGACAGGATCGCCGGAAGCGCGCCGAGGCACAGGAAGAAGGCCACGGCGATCACCACGGCATATCCCTTTCGGCGCAGTCGCTGATCGCGGTCAGGGTGACGGTTCTTGGCCATGTCAGTTCTCCTATCGCAGCGAAGCGACGGACTGGGCCTCGCCGCCGATGAGGTCACTGCGGCGGGTGAGCCAGCCGTGGGTGTTCATCGTGACGAAGGCGTATGTTTTGACCGGAAGCGCCACGATGATGGTCATGATCGCGACGAGCGGGAGAACCCAGATGTCACCGGGCCGCTGGAGCAGATGCGAGATCCCGCGCAGGGCCCGGCCGGCGAGCAGCCACGCAATGGCGATCGCCGTAACGTAGGGCTGGGGATGGAGCAGCCAGACTGCGAGATAGGTCATGGCAAAGCCCATGGTCACCGGCGTGAGAATGATCTGCAGGACGCTGAGCTGGCAGATGAACGGCTGGCGCCAGAGCCAGCCCTTCCACATCGCCGTGAAATAGCAGCGGTAGGAGTTCCTGCTCCAGCGCAGCCGCTGCTTGAGGAAGGCCCGGCCGGTGTCGGGGAACATCGACAGCGCCCGCGCGGTGGACTGGTACACGGTCTTGTAGCCGGACGCGAGGACGAGCCAGGTCAGCCGCCCGTCGTCGCCTGCAACGCAGTGGCGGCCGAGGAAGAACTCGTCCTCCAGGTGCTTTAGCACGGGCAGCACGACGCTGCGGCGATAGGCCACGGTCCGCCCGGACAGGCAGGCGACTGCTCCGGAGCGGGACTGTGCCCGGACATAGTCGAGGTATCGGACGTCGATCATCCAGTCGGCGACCCGCCGCCATGCGCTCGTTCTCGGCAGGTAGGCGTTCTGCCGGGTGCCGACTCCGCCGACCCTCGGGTCCCTGAATGGCGCCAGGACCGCCGTGAGGAGGCCTGGCTTCCACATAGTGTCCGAGTCAGCGAGTACCAGGATTTCCGAGCTGGCCTGGCGGATGCCGACGCCGAGCGCCGACCGCTTGCCGCGGTGCCGGAACGGGACGACGACGAGCCGGGAGTCGGCGTGGGCGCGCTGCTGCAGCAGCTGGATGACCTCGACATCCTCGATGTCGGGAACGACGATGACTTGCGTCGGATTCTCCGCAATCCACGATCGCAGGCAGCGGTCGAGTATGCCGGGGTCCTCGCGATATGCCGGCACGACCACCGAGGTCGTGGCGGTGAACCCGGGCGGCACCGGGCGGTACACCCGCGACAGCGTGAACCGCAAAAGCCAGACCGACCACGAGACCAGGCCGACAAGGCCGAGCGGGACCAGGTGACGCAGTTGCTCCAGCTGCACGGTGCTGATCTTCGGCACAGCCAGCGCCGTATGGATGACCTGCGAATGCATCCCGCCCCCCCGGTTGCGCGATCATGCCGGGCGGCCTGGTTGTGCTGGCCCCGCCGCCTGACTGATGCCACGATCTAAAGCGCCGCCCGATCTGGCGGCAGTTATCGGTAAGAGAGGATTCCGGGCGATTCCGAACCGCGGATTAAGTGAAGTTCAGGTAAACATCAGTCAAAATCCAGGTAAACAGGAAAGATCACGTTTATTCATCAGCTAGCCCATTTGAACGCACAGCGTCATCACCTGGCGACAAGACGTGATCGCAAGGGCAACGGGCAGGCGGCAGCGGGTGCGCGCCGGAGCAGTGCGCCGCCGTGGCCGCCCCCGCGCCGGGTACCGGGCCGGGCGCGCAGAGCGCGAGGCCGACGCTGTCCGCGCCTGGCCAGAACCGGGCTGACGTCGAGCACGCCGGGCGCCGCGGCGATGACCCGGCCTCGACCGCGAACCGGGGCGACCTTTTATCTTTTATCCTGACCAGCCGATCGTCCCGTTATCCTGATCAGCCGATCGTCCCGGGCTCCCGCTTCGCCCTGAACAAGATGTTCAGGGTCCGGACGACCTGGCCGCCTTCGGCCGGATCGCTCAGCTCAGTTCGCGGCCGGTAGTGCGGTCAACATGATCAGGAATCTCGCCCGTGTAGTCGCCGATGTTCAAAGTGCCCGATGGCTCGAACAGCAGGATCGCGCCACCTGATGACGACGGCTTGTGCTCGGTGCCTTTAGGCACGACGAACACGTCGCCCTGCTGGAGCGCGACGGTGGTCTCGGCGCCGTCGGAGCCGCGGATCGCGATGTCGAAACGCCCCTCGAGGACCAGGAAGAACTCGTCGGTCTCCTGATGGGTGTGCCAGACGTGATCACCCTTGGTGCGCGCGATCTTGACGTCGTAGTCGTTCATGCGGGCCACGACCCGCGGGCTGTAGACCTCGTCGAACGATGCCAGCGCGTCATCCAAGTTGACCGGTTCCGTGTTCATGCCTGCGATTCTCGTCCCGGTTCGCGGCCATTTCACTGGTTTTTCTGGTTCGCTGGCACCGTGCCGAGCGGCGGAAGCCGACGTTCACGAGTCGCGCCGCGATCCCGCGGCCGCGGACTTCTGCCCTGCCCTGGCCGCGGTGCGGCGTGACGTGATGGTTCCGTTCTGGTCAATAGCGGCGTTACTGCGGCGCCCGGCCCGCTGCGGCGGGCGCGATGCTTCCCGAGCCACCTGTTGGGGCGCGCGGAAGGAGGCGACCAGCCGGGCCACGAGCGTGGCGAGGAAGACCTGCCCTGTTATCGCCTCGATGACGGCGACCGCCTGTCCGCTGCTCTGCGCGGCCGTGAAATCGCCGTATCCGAGGGTGGTCAGCGTCGTGAAGCTGAAGTACTGGAAGGTCTGGGTCGTGCCCGGCCGGCCGTGGGCGAAGAATGTATCTCCGCCGAAATGAAACATTGCCGAATAAAACGCCGCGAACATCAGTCCGAGGATCAGGTAGGCACTTACCGCCCCGTAGATGCTCTGGAGCGTGACGGTGCTCATTTTAAGGACCCGTTCGACAATGATGAGCGCGGTCAGCAGCAGCACCAGCCCGGTCCAGAGATTCGCGATCCCGTCGCCGACCTCGCTGACGCGACTTAGCGCCAGCGAGGCTGCGATTGCCGAGCCGACTAGCGCGACTCCGATGATCAGGCGGGTAAGTCGTCGTGCACGGGAGGCGCGCAAGGTGAGAACCGCCACGGTAACGAACAACACGATCTGGATGGAGTCTACCCAGCGGCCGCTCCTGAATGCCGACAACAGGTAGTTAAAGATCAGCAACAGCAGCAGAAAGCCGTATCTGCGGCGCGGCTGACCCAAGCCAGAACCGGGGTGCGTCGCATGCCCGGCCCTTAATGGCACAGTCGCCGCCTCCTCGAGATCGCATGGTCCGGAATGGCCGGATTCTGCCGGCGGATTCCGTGCTTCTGCGCGCCAGCGTGAACGTTGCGCCCTCGCGCCGCATCACCCTGTGCGGATGACGCGCAGCGTGTGCGGAGCGCAGCATCCTTGGGCTGCCGTCGGCGGAAAGCACGTCGGCGGCTCAGGCATGCGACGGGGGATTAGGAGCTACTGATGGCTGACCAGGCAACCAAGGATGCGGGCGGGCGAGGCACCCCGGCAGGCGCGGCGCGGCGCGGCAGGCCTGCGGCAGCGCCGCCGCGGCAGCGTGCCGCACGGCCATCGAGGCCGGCAGCGGCACCGGGGCGGCAGCGCGCAGCCCACCGAACCCGGTCGGCTGAGTCGGCCAGGCTTGGGCCGACAGGGACAAGGGGCCGCGCGGAGGAGCGCAAGCCAGTCAGGTCCGCCAAACCAGCCGGGACCTCGGCTGCCAAGCCCGCCTCCCGGCGCGTGAACGCCAAGCCCGCGGCTGCCAAGCCCGCGGCTGCCAAGCCCGCGGCTGCCAAGCGGCGGCTGCCGCGCGGCCGCCAAGACAGCGGCTGCCAAGTCGGTGGCTGTCAAGCCCGCGGCTGCCAAGCCCGCGGCCGCCAAGACAGCCGCGACGGCGGCCGCCAAGACCGCCGCACGGCCCGGGCCCGCCAAGACCGCCGCACGCCGCACGCCGGCCAGGTCCGCTAAGCCAGCGTCGACGGCGGCCGCCAAGCCCGCGGCACGCCGCGCGCCAGCCAAGCCCGCCAAGCCCGGCAAGCCCGCGGCACGCGCGCTCGCTAGGCCGGCCAGGCCAGCCAAGCCAGCGTCGACGGCAGCCGCCAAGCCCGCGGCACAACGCGCAGCATCCAAACCCGCCAAGCTCGCGGCGCAACGCGCAGCATCCAAGCCCGCGAAGCCCGCGGCACGCCGCGCGCCAGCCAAGCCCGCCAACCCCGCCAAACCCGCCAAGCCGGGCAAGCCCGCGGCACGCCGCGCGCCAGCCAAGCCCGCCAAGCCCGCGGCGCGCCGCGCGCCAGCCAAGCCCGCCAAGCCCGCCAACCCCGCAGCACGCCGCGCGCCGGCTGAGCCCCCGGCACGCCGCGCGCCGGCTCAGCCCCCGGCACGCCGCGCGCCGGCTCAGCCCCCGGCACGCCGCGCGCCGGCGAATCCCGCCGCGACCGCCAAGCGAGCACGGCGCGTGCCCGCCCGGGCGGCCGAGCCCCGGGTGGCTGCGACGGCGCGGCCCGTGGTGGGGAAGGCCAGGCCCGCCCCCGC
Organism: uncultured Actinomycetes bacterium; assembly: GCA_963774825.1. Taxonomy (GTDB): domain Bacteria; phylum Actinomycetota; class Actinomycetes; order Streptosporangiales; family Streptosporangiaceae; genus DATBGO01. Next base: position 29,698 of record CAVZGW010000009.1, read on the forward strand.
CGCACTGCGGCTGAGCCCGGCCGAGCGCGTCTCTCGCGGCAAGGCCGCGCGGGCTGCCGTGCCCAGGGAGGCCCACGCGGCGCTCGATCTGCCCGCAGACCGGCCCGACCCTGTCGGCCTGCTCGAAGGCCAGGCGGCGTCGCGGCTGCCTGGTCTGGTGCCGATCCGCTACGGCCGAATGCTCGTCTCTCCGTTTAGCTATTACCGCGGAGCCGCGCTGCCGATGGCAGGCGACCTGGCCAATACGCCCTCGTCCGGCATCGTCGTGCAGGCATGCGGCGACGCGCACCTGTCCAACTTCGGCTTCTTCGCCTCACCGGAGCGGCGGCTGGTCTTCGACGTCAATGACTTCGACGAGACGCTGCCTGCGCCGTGGGAATGGGATGTCAAGCGGCTGGCGGCGAGCCTGGAGATAGCCGGGCGCGACAGCGGGTTCTCCGGCAAGGAGCGGCGTCAGATCGTGCTGGCCGCGACCGCGGCCTACCGCAAGGCCATGCGGGAGTTCGCTGACATGAGCAACCTGGATGTCTGGTACGCCAGCGCCGACGTGGACCGGCTACGCGCCAACGTCGATGCGCAGGTGGACAAGCGGCGGCGCAAGATGCTGGCGAAGGGCGTCGCCAAGGCCCGCAACCGGACCAGCATGCAGGAACTCAGCAAGCTGACCGGCATGGTGGATGGCCGGCCTAGGATCATCGCCGACCCGCCGCTTATCGTCCCGCTGGCCGACCTGCTGCCAGAGCAGCTGGATGCCAGCGATATGGAGAGTCAGATCCGCGGCCTGATCTCAAGGTATGCGCGAACGCTCGAATACAGCCGCCGGATCCTGCTCAAGCAGTTCGAGTTCGCCGATATGGCCCACAAGGTGGTCGGTGTCGGCAGCGTCGGCACCCGGTGCTGGATCGTGCTGATGATGGGGCGCGACGAGACCGATCCACTGTTCCTGCAGGTCAAAGAGGCCCAGTCGTCGGTACTCACCGAGTTCGCTGGAGCCAGCACGTTCAGTAACGAGGGCGAACGGGTGGTCACGGGCCAACGCCTGATGCAGGCCGTCAGCGATATCTTCCTGGGCTGGCAGGGGGTCATCGGCATGGACGAGCAGCCGCGTGACTTCTATATCCGCCAGTTGCGCGACTGGAAGCTGTCCGTCGAGATCGGCGACCTGCTTCCCAACGGCATGCGGATCTACGGCGAGACCTGCGGCTGGACCCTAGCCCGCGCGCACGCCCGGTCTGGTGACCGGATCGCGATCGCCGCATACCTAGGCGGCAAGGACATCTTTGACCAGGCCATCGCCGATTTCGCGGCAGCCTACGCGGACCAGAACGAGAGCGACTACCGTGCGCTGGCCGCCGCACGCGAGCAAGGCCGGATCATCGCCGCGACCAACGTGTGAGCGCCGCGGGCAACGAGCCGTGCCGCCGTGCGGCACGGTCGGTCAGGCCGGTCACGGTCTGACCGACCGCCGCGCCGACGATCGAGCCGGCCACCGCGTCGCCCGGGTAGTGAACGCCAGTGTGCACGCGGGAGTATGCCACTGCCGCGGCGAGGAACCGCAGCGGAAGGGCCAGCCACGGCAGTTCGTGGCCGACCGCGGTCGCGAACGCGAACCCTGACGCCGAGTGCCCGGATGGAAACGACCTGGACAACGGCATCGGCACCTGACGGACGGCCGGAACGCCCAGGCCAGCCCGATCTGGCCGGGGCCGGTTGTACAGGGACTTGATCCCGATGTTGACCAGCGCCGAGGTCACCCCGATCGTGGTCGTGCCCCGGACTGCCGCGCGCCGGCCGGGGCCGCCCCCGAAGGCGGCCAGCCCGCCCGCGATGGCCAGCCAGATGGCCGAACGGTTCGCGGCCTGCGATAGCCGTCGCATCTGGCGATCGAGAACGGGGGTCGGCACCTGAGCGATGGCCTCGTAAATGGCCTGGTCGACTGATCCGAGTTCGCTCAGCACCTCGGCGATCTGAGCACGGGCCTCACGAGTCAAATTGCTGCTGGTGCCGTCGCTGCCGATGTTTGATCGTCTGGCCACGTGCCGCATGCTAGCAGCGCCGGCGCCCGACCCCGCTCCGCGGCTGCAGCCGCGGAGCGCTCGCGGCTCGGCGGCTCGGCGGCTCGCGGCTCGGCGGCCCGCGGCACGGCGGCACGCGGCACGGCGGCACGAGAACTCCGGAACCGGAACCGGCGGGACCGGATCGGCGGTACCGGACCAGCGGCCCGGGACAGGTACGCAGAGCCAGTGACGTGGAACCGGATACCCAACGAGGCGGACGGGGTACAGACAGATCAACCGGATTAGTGCGAAAGAGCTGGGGAATGCACAGGGGACACGGAAGGAACAAGCCAGAAAGCCAGCCACATCGCCCGACGGCTGTTGAGCGCGTAGCCGCCGCGGTGGCGCTGCTCGCTCTGGCGGGCGCTCTCGCGCTGTTGCTCGTCGGTATCGTCAGTCATTTCGTGGCGGTGATCCTAGCAATTATCGCGATGGTCATCTTCGTGACGGCGGGGTGGTACGCGGTATCGAGACGTGGCGCGGTGCGCGTTGTCGCGCTCGTCGCGATCGTGGTCGCGGTGGGCGGGTTCATCGCCACTATCGTGTTCGCGGACATCGCCGCCGTTCGGCTTATCGCGCTGATCGTGCTCGCCGCGCTATCTGTCGTGGCGGCGCGGCTAGCGCTGAACCGGACCACCAGGGCGCTGGGGTCCGCCTCGCGCCGGCGGCTGAAACCGGCCGTCCGTCCGGCCCACCCGGTTCTGATCATGAACCCAAAGTCGGGTGGCGGGAAGGCCGAGAAGTTCAAGCTGGCGGAGGAATGCTCGAAACGGGGCATCGAGCCCATCGTGCTCCACCAGGGTGATGACCTGCTGCAGCTGGCTGAGGACGCGATTTCGCGCGGGGCAGATGCTATCGGCATGGCCGGGGGCGATGGCTCGCAGGCCCTGGTGGCGTCAGTCGCCGCGCGGCGCGGTGTGCCGCACGTCTGCGTGCCCGCCGGGACCCGGAACCATTTTGCGCTCGACCTCGGCCTGGATCGGGACGACGTGGTGGGCGCGCTTGAGGCGTTCAATGATGGCGTCGAATGCCAGATAGACCTCAGCAGCGTCAACGGGCGTATCTTCGTGAACAACGCCTCGCTCGGCCTCTACGCTAAGGTTGTCCAGTCACCCGAATACCGGGATGCCAAGGTCAAGACCGCCGGAACGATTCTTCCGGAGTTGCTCGGTCCCGACGCGGTCCCGCTGGACCTGAAATTCCGCGGGCCCAATGGCACCAGCTACCCGACGGCCCAGCTCATCCTCGTCTCAAACAACCCGTACCAGCTGGATCACCCTGGCGGCCGGGGCACCAGAGAGCGGATCGACCTCGGTGTGCTCGGCATCGTCGCGGCCCGGGTAGGCAACGCCTCGGACGCGCGGCGGTTTGCGGCGCTGCAGGCAGCGGGCCAGCTCAGCCGGTTCCCGGGCTGGATGGAGTGGACCTCGAAGCGGTTCGAGGTTGGCTCCGGCGGTCCGGTGGAGATAGGCATCGACGGCGAGGCGCTGCTGCTGCAACCGCCGCTGATCTTCGAGTCCCTTCCTGGCGCGCTGCGGGTCCGGTTGCCGCGCGCCGGCATCAGGCCGTCTCCGGCTGCCAGGACGGTCCAGGTCCTTTCGCGCTCGACAATCGCCGAACTCGGGCGGGTCACCGTCGGCCATCAGCCGGACAAGGCAGCCGGACCCGCAGTGAGCCGGCTCCCTGACCTGGATCAGTCAGGACACCTGGGATCGTTGCCCGCGGCCGCCGGCCCCCCCCGGCAGCTGGACCAGCCCGGCCAGCCGGGGCCGGAGCCAGCGGAGGCTGTGGATGCCCGTCAGCCAGGTGAGCCAGATGAGCCGGGTCAGCCGGGTCAGCTGGGTCAGCCCGGCCGACCCGGGGTCGCCGCCCGCGGGCCGCGCGCCGGACGACGGCGCGTAGAGGTCAGAGCGCAGCGGCGATCGATTTCATGCCAGGCGCCCAGCGGGCGGACTCGTCGTGGCCGAAGTAGGACTGGCTGACGCCGATCAGGCACTCGTAGCCCAACTCGAGCAGCTCGCCGCGGCGAAGGTCTCCGTGGTCGACTTCGGGTCCACGCCGTCCACGTTGCCCGATCACCGTCGCCCGGCGGCCGGGGGACCGGGCTGCCTTGGAGCGGGGGCCGCGGCCGGCCGGAATGAGTCGGCGCTGATGCGCTTGCGGAAGACGTAGTAAGTCCAGGCCTGATAGACGAGCACGAACGGCAGGAAGATCACCAGAACTACCGTCATCACCGTCAGGGCGTAGGAGCCTGATGCGGTGTTACGAATTGTCAGGGTGAACGCCGGGCTTGTAGTTGAGACCATTACCCGCGGAAAGAGCTCGACGAAGATCGACAGCACCGACGCGGCCATCGCCAGCGTCGTTGCGGCGAACGCCCCGCCCTCGCGCCGCTCGTGGACCAACCAAGCCGAGGCAATGACCGCGAGCACCGCGGCCACCTCGACGACATTGAGCAGTACACCCTTGCCCGCCGTGACGTGGGTCCAGATCGCGAAGCCGAGGACCAGCAGCCCGGTGACCGGTGCGGCCCCGCGGGCCAGCCGCCCGGCCCGATCCCTGAGGTCCCCGGTGGTCTTCAGGGCAAGGAACGTGGCGCCGTGCAGGACGCACAGCGCCACCAGCGTGACGCCGGTGAACAGAGCGGTCAGGAAAGCCAGGCCGATGGTGACAGGAACGAAGAAAGAAGTGATTGACGGAGATAAAGGCGAACTGCCATCGGGCCAGGTCGAGTTGCATTCGCTAGCGCCCAGCTGGTAACCCTCCGACCGACGCTAGGAGCGCTGGCCGGTCGTGACGCCGTCCTGCCAGGCCGTGGTACCCGCTGCGGTCGCGGCCTTGGCCTGCTCCCACTTCAGCCTGGCCAGCTCGCTCGGCGGTACGTCCATCTGCTTGACCCACCTTCGGGTCGCAGCGATCACCGTTGAGCTGCAGATCGTCAGCCCGATCAGGCCGAGAACCCAGCCCGCCCCGATCAGCGCCGCCCCGAGGATCAGCGATCCCGACTTGACCTGGAACGTCGTGCCGGATGACTGTGTGCTACTCATGTCACCTTCCTTGATCTTGCGATTGCTCGTACTGTCGCCCGCGGCAGGGGAGCGGGCATCATCCCCGCAGGGTGATTGGCACCGATGGCACCTAGCTGCGGAAACAGCGGGCACGCGGCATCCGCTCGATCGGGTCGCTCTGGCACCAGGAGTCTCACCAGCCACTGCGAACGGGGGTGACGGCCAAAGATCTTGACGACCTTCCAGTAGATATCGCCGAAAAGTCGTCAAGATCATCGGAACGCAGCTGGGCGTGCCATCGGTGCCGTTGGAGATCTCGCTTCGGGCCACCTTCGCCCCGGGCGGGCGCCCAGTGAACACGGTCGCCGTTGCGGGGCGGCCGTGTTCACCCGGCGCGGAGGGTGCGCGGGCTGCGCCAGCCCGGACAGGGTCGAGAGGTGACCGAACATTACGGCGTCGTCATCGTCGGGACCGGGCCGGCGGCGACACGCTCGCCCATGTCCTTGCGGCCTCGGTACCAGTGGCCGGCGGTGAGCCGACCCGGCCGCCTCGGTACTCGACATCAACTGGCAGGCCCACGATCTCGACCACCTGTCCGTGGTCGACGCGAGCTTCTTCCCGAGCATCGGCGCGGTGAACCCGGGACCCGGCCTCACGGTCATGGCCGACGCGTTGCGGGTGGGCGATCACCTACTGAACCGGATCGGCTGAGCACGGAACCTGCCTGACGGCAGCCACAAGGAGGAGAAACATGGCCCGCTATCCCAGCATCAGCGACCACGGTCTGATCGGCGACCTGCAGACCGCCGCGCTGGTGACCGACGACGGCACGGTGGACTGGTTCTGCAGCCCGAGGTTCGACTCACCGAGCATCTTCGCCTCGCTGCTCGACGCCGACAAGGGCGGTCATTTCAAGATCGCGTCCGACCGGGAATGTGCCACCAAGCAGCTGTATCTGCCGGAGACCGCGATCCTGATCACCAGGTTCATGACCCCGGATGGCGTCGGTGAGGTGCACGACTTCATGCCGATCGTGATGGGGAAGGCCACCGACCGGCACCGGCTGGTCCGCCAGCTGCGGGTCGCCAGGGGCACCATGCGGTTCCAGATGGACCTGCAGCCGCGGTTCGACTACGGGCGGGCCCAGCACACCGTCGACGTCACCGACAACGGCGCTGTGTTCCGGGCCAGCGACGGTCAGGAACTCACCCTGCACACAATCGGCAAGCGCGGCTCGGCCAACGGCGACCAGACCAGGCTGAAGCGGCACGGCAAGGGCCTGCAGGCGTCCTGGACGCTGCACGAGGGCGAGACCACCGGCGTGGTGATCGAGACGATGGGCGGCCAGCCGCGGCGGCTGCCGCCTGCTGAGCTGGCCCGGCTGGCCGATGACACCGCGGACGCCTGGCGGATGTGGCTGAAACGCTCGACCTACACCGGCCGGTGGCGGGAGATGGTGACCCGGTCAGCGATGACGCTGAAGCTGCTGACCTACGCGCCGACCGGGGCGCCGGTCGCCGCCGCCACCATGGGACTGCCCGAGCAGGTCGGCGGCGAGCGCAACTGGGATTACCGGTACACCTGGATCAGGGACGCCTCGTTCTCCATCTACGCCCTGCTCGGGCTCGGCTACCAGGAAGAGGCCGCCGCGTTCGGCTTCTGGATGCGGGAGCGGGCCACCGAGCAGGTCGGCAACGGCTCGGGGCCGCTGAAGATCATGTACCGGGTGGACGGATCCTCCGACCTCACCGAGGAGACCCTCGACCACCTGGAGGGCTGGCGCGGCTCGCGGCCGGTCCGGCTCGGCAACGGCGCCGCCGACCAGCTGCAGCTCGACATCTATGGCGAGGCGCTCGACGCCATGTACCTGGCCGACACCAACGGCCTGCAGATGGCGCACAAGGGCTGGCTGGCGATCTCGGAGATGGTCGAGTGGCTCTGCGAGCACTGGGACCAGCCGGACGAGGGCATCTGGGAGACCCGCGGCGGCCGTAAGGACTTTACCTACGGCAGGTTCCAGTGCTGGGTGGCCTTGGACCGGGCGATCCGGCTGGCCGAGCGCCATGGCCGGCCAGCCAACGTCAGCCGGTGGACCACCGAGCGAGACCTGATCTACGAGCAGATCATGAAGCGCGGCTGGAACCAGAAGGTCGGCGGGTTCACCCAGCATTACCAAACCGACGTGCTCGATTCTTCGCTGCTGCTGATGCCGCTGATGGGCTTCGTGGCCCCCCGGGACCCGATGTGGATATCCACGCTCGATGCGATGAACCGCGAGCTGGTCTCCGACAGCCTGGTCTACCGGTACAACCCGGGTGCCTCGCCCGACGGGCTCCGGGGGGGCGAGGGCACCTTCTCGCTCTGCACGTTCTGGTATGTCGACGCGCTGGCCAGGGCGGGACGGCTGGAGGAGGCGGGGCTGGTCTTCGAGAAAATGCACACCTACGCCAACCACCTCGGGCTGTACTCCGAGGAGATCAGCCAGACTGGCGAGCAGCTGGGCAACTTCCCGCAGGCGTTCAGCCATCTGTCGCTGATCAACGCCGCGATCAACCTCGACTACCAGATGGACCACGGCGCGGGCTCGGTCGAACGGGTGCTGTCTCACGGGCACTAGCGGCGGCTCCCGAGCACAAGCGCCGGCTCACGAGCACTGGCGACGGCCGCCGAGCACCAGCGGCGGCAGCTTCACTCCGGGGGGGTGATGCTGCCGCCGCACGGAGCGCCGATCGTGCTGTCTGCCAGGAGCTGGCGGGCCCGCTGGCCTGCCGCGGGATGATGCGGAGATGCGATGGCTGCCCTGACGGTATGGAAATTCAGTTCGCCGGCTGGCGCCGACGACGCGCTTGACACCCTGGGCAGGCTGCAGAACCAGCAGTTCATCCGGCTGCACGACGCGGCCGTGGTGAGCTGGCCGGCGGGCGCAAGTAAGCCTGGCCACCCACCAGATGCGCAGCGCGAGGGGCGCCGGAGCACTCGGCGGCGGCTTCTGGGGATTGCTTTTCGGGCTGATCTTCTTCGTTCCGCTCCTCGGGCTCGCCATCGGCGCGGCGAGCGGCGCGATCCTCGGGTCGATGAAGGACGTCGGCATCAGCGAGACCTTCATCTCCGAGGTACGCGACAAGGTGACCCCTGGGACGTCCGCGCTGTTCGCATTGACCTCGGACGCTGTTCCCGACCGGGTGGCCGAGGCATTCAGCCAGACGCCTCCCGAGCTCATCAGGACCAACCTGTCGGCCGATCAGGAAGCCAAGCTGCGCGAGGTCTTCGGCCAGGAAAGCTGACGCCGGGCGCCATCGCCTGCGGCGGGTGAGGACGGACCAGTCCCCTCTGGCGCAGACTGCGGAAAGCAGCGAGGATCCGGCCCGTCACCGCTGACCGGCCGGGCTCCTGCTCCGCGGCGGCCGCCAGGCCCGGGGAGGCTCGCAAATGTCTTCCATGATCGAGGATTACGCGCTCATCGGCGACCTTCACACCGCCGCGCTGGTGGCCAGGGATGGCTCGATCGACTGGCTCTGCCTGCCGAGGTTCGACTCCAAGGCGTGCTTCGCCGCGCTGCTCGGCGAGGATAGGCACGGGCACTGGCGGATCGCGCCCGCCGAGGCAGGCTGCCGGGTCAGCCGGCGGTATCTGCCGGACACGCTGATCCTCGAGACCGAGTTCGGCACCGGCTCAGGCGAGGTCAGGCTCACCGACTGCATGCCGCCGCGCAGCGGCGACCCGGTCCTGGTACGGATGATCGAGGGCATCAGCGGCAGCGTCGAGGTGCGGATGACACTCGGGGCGCGCTTCGAGTACGGATCGGCCCAGCCACGGATCCAGCGCAGCGACGGGGCGCACTGCATAGTCGCAGGCTCTGAGATGCTCTGGCTGTTCGGGCCGGTGCAGTTGCGGAGCCGGCGGGGCATCGCGGTGGCCGAGTTCTCGGTTAGCGAGGGCGACCGGGTGCCGCTGGCCGCCGTCTGGCGGTCAGCGCGGGTGACCGCGCCCGCGGCGCCGTTCGTTCCCGCGCTGCTGGAGGAGACGGAGCAGTGGTGGACCCGCTGGGTCAGCGGCCTGGACTGCGGCGGGGAATGGCGCGATGCGGTGACCCGTTCGCTGATCACCGTCAAGGCCCTGACGTTCGCCCCGACCGGTGGCCTGGTCGCCGCGCCGACGTCCTCGCTGCCCCAGCAGGCGTCCGGCGCCCGCAACTGGGACTACAGGTACTGCTGGCTGCGCGACGCCGCTGCGGCCCTGCCTATGCTGCTGCGCAGCGGGGCGCTCGGCGAGGCGAGCGCGCTGCTGCGGTTCGTCACGAACGCGTCGGCGGGCCAGCCATCACAGGTGCAGGGCCTGTACGGGATCGACGGGCGGCGCTGGCTGCCGGAGATCGAGCTGGACTGGCTGCCCGGCTACGAGGGCGCGCAACCGGTCCGGGCCGGGAACGCGGCGGCCGCTCAGCGACAACTCGCCGCCTTCGGCGAGGTGATGACGGCGCGGCTGACCGCCCGGATGGCAGGGATGCCGGGGGTCATCGATCCGTGGGAGCAGGAGGAGGTGCTTAGCTTCCTCGAGGCAGGCTGGCGTGCGCCGGATCCGGGAAACTGGGAGGTACGCGGCCCGCCGCGGCAGTTCGTCTACACCAAGGTCATGGTCTGGGCGGCGGCCGACGCGGCGGTCAAGATGATCGAGCGGTTCGGCGATGCCGGGCCGGCCGACCGGTGGCGGGCACTGCGGGCGCAGGTGCGCTCCGACGTGCTGGACCAGGGTTACGACGCCAGCGGTGAGACATTCGTTCAGCATTATTCGGGAACCGGTGTCGACACCAGCCTGCTGCGCCTGGCCCAGCTCGGTTTCCTGCCGCCGGGCGACGAGCGGATGATCGGCACGGTCGCCGCGATCGCCCGGCGGCTGGACCGGGCGGGGTCCTGCTGCGCTACCAGCAGGACCCGGCGGACAGCCTGGACGGCCTCCCGCCCGGCGCCGGATGCTACCTGCCCGCGACATTCTGGCTGGCGCAGTGCTATGCCTCGATGGGGCGCGGCGGCGAGGCCCGCCGGGCCTTCGCGGGCGGTCTTGAACTGCGCAACGACGTGGGACTGCTGCCCGAGGAGTATGACCCGCTGCGCAGGCGGTTCGCCGGGAACTTCCCGCTGGCTGGCAGTCATGCCGCTGCCGCGGCGACCGCCGCCGCGCTGGCCTCGATGGACTCCCCGGCCGGGACGGCACGATTCACCCGCGCCGGGCGACGCGCCCGCGTCCCCACTTGGACACCGTGAGCACGGGACTGCCCTGCGGATCCAGGGCCGGTACCGGGGAAGGCCCCGGGTACCGAGGCGCAGGACGGCAGGAGGTGACCATTGGCCGGCGCGACAAGCGATCGTGAGCCCGCTGCGGTGCGGGCCCCGTCGCCCGACGAGCGGGCCGAGCTTGAGCAGCTGCGGGCCGAGGTAGGGCGGCTGCGGGCTGAGGTGACCGAGGTCAGGCGCAGAGGCCCGGCCGCGGGCGCCGGCCAGGACGCAGCGGACGGGGACGGGGCGGCCGGGCGCAAGCGGCAGGTCAGCTGGCGGTCTCCGGTGTCCGCGGTGCTCATCGTGGTGGGCTGCGTGCTTGCGCCACTCGCGGTGCTGGCGGTCTGGGCCGCCAACCAGGTCTCCAATACCAGCAGATATGTGGCGAACGTGGCGCCGCTCATCCACCAGCCTGCGATCCAGGGGGCACTGACCGACAAGATCACGCCGCAGATCACCGGCAGGCTGAACGTGCAGGGCCTCACCAATCAGGTGGCGACCGAGCTAGGCAGCCGGGGCCTGCCCAGGGTCGCCACCCTGCTGCACAGCTTCTCCGGCTCGATCGCGAGCGGCGTGGCGGGTTTGGTGCACAGCGCAGTCGCCAAGATCGTGGCCAGCCCGGCGGCGGCCAGGATCTGGACACAGGCCAACCAGGTGGCGCACGCCGAGGTCGTCAAGGCGCTATCCGGGCAGGGTAACGGGGCCATCAAGCTGAGCAACGGCAACGTCACGCTCGGTCTCGGCCCGTTCATTAACGCCGTCAAGCAGAATCTGAGCGCCCGCGGGCTCACGGTCGTACAGAAGATCCCGACGATCAATCCCACGTTCACGCTGTTCTCGTCGAAGTACCTGGTGAAGGCCCAGTCGGGTTACCGGCTCATCAACGACCTCAAGATCGCGCTGCCGCTGCTCGCGCTCGTCCTGCTCGCCGCGGGCATCTATATCGCCAGGGGCCACCGGCGCGCCCTGATCGGGGCCGGGCTCGGCCTGGCGGGCTCAATGGTCATCCTGGCCATCGGGCTGGCGATCGGCCGGGCCATCTATCTGAACAGCGTTCCGAATGCCACCCTGCCGTCGGATGCCGCGGCGGCGCTGTTCGACACGCTGGTCAGGTTCATCAAGGACGGCCTGCGGGCGCTCCTGGTCCTGGGCCTGCTGGTGGCGGCCGGCGGGTTCTTCATGGGGCCCTCGGCCACCGCCGTGCGTACCCGCGGCGCCCTGAAGGACGGCCTCGGCTGGCTCAGGGCGCGTGGCGCGCGGGCCGGGGTGTCCGCGGGCCCGGTGGGCACCTGGACGTACGAGCACCGCAAGCTGCTGCGGATCAGCGCGGTGGTCTTGGTAGTGCTGATCTTCATCTTCTGGGGCCAGCCAACCGGCCTGGTGGTGCTGCTGCTCGCCCTGGTGCTGCTCGCGCTACTCGGGCTGATCGAGCTCCTCGGGAGGCCGCCGCAGGTCCCGCGAACCGCCGGGCACCCGTGACGCCTGGACCCATCGCGCCTGTGCTTGTGGCGCCTGTGCTTGTGGCGCCTGTGCTTGTGGCGCCTGTGCTTGTGGCGGCTGTGCGTGCAGCCCCTGTAGTTGTGATGCCTGCCAGGGCCCGGCCGGCGCGGCCCCGGCCTGAGGCTTAGGCCCGCTTGCTAGCCCAGGTCGCGGGGTTCGCGGTACTCGCCGGCCTATCACCGACGGCGCTGCTGGTGCTGGCGGTCTTCCTCGGCTCGGCCAGCCCACGGCGGACGGCGCTGCTCTATCTGGCTGGCGCGCTGGTGATGAGCGCCACCATGGCGGTGGTCGCCATGGTGGTGCTGCGAGCGGGCCATTTCGAACTGCCGAGCCATCACCAGACACGGTACGGCCTGCGGCTCGGCCTGGGCCTGCTGAGCCTGGTCATCGCGGTGGTGGTGGTCCGCCGCAAGCCCAAGCCGCCCAATCCGGACAAGCCATCGCAGGGATTCATCTCGCGGCTGGTGGCCAGCCCCGCGCCGGTTAGCGCGTTCGCGGCAGGCATCCTGATATTCACCCCGTCGGTGACCTTCATCGCCGCGGTGCAGGTCGTCGCGACGGCGCAGACGAGCCTGGCCTTCGACGTCTTCGCGCTGGCGCTGATCGTGGCGCTGGACGTTATGTTCGTCTGGCTACCTTTTGCCTGCTACCTGTTCGTGCCCGGCGCGACCACGCGCAGGCTTAGGACGTTCGACGCCTGGCTTCGCATCAACGGCCACAAGCTGCTGGCCGGCGGCCTCATCCTGGCCGGCTTGCTGCTGACACTCGACGGCACGCTCGGCCTCACCGGCGTCGTGTAGGGCGCCGGGTCTCACGGGCGGCGTGCGCGTGGGGACCACCGGGCCCGGACACGGAGAGCCCCGCCCCCTGAGCGGGGACGGGGCTCTTCGCTTCGCCTGGCGCCTCGAGTGCCGCCGCTAGATCAAGCGGTCTGCTAGATCAAGCGGTCTGGCGGTTACGGCCTACGGCCAGGAGTGCCCAGATGATGAACACATCGATGGCGATCACGATGATCGACCAGAGCGGGTAGTAGGGGAGGAACAGGAAGTTCGCCACGGCGTCGACCACGGCGATAAAGACGCCCACATACCTTGCCCAGGTCTGCCCGAGGAGCAGGCAGACACCCACGGCGAACAGGACACACCCGAGGATAAGGTGCGTCCATCCCCACGCGTGGATGCTGTAGGTGAATGTATACGTCGGCACCGTGGCGTAGAACGCGCCCTTGAGGATCCCGGTGAGCCCGACGAAAAAGGCCCAGATTCCAGCGAGGACCAGCAGCGTCCCGGCGAGGAGCAGACCTCCCGTGGCCGCCGGGCTTGCGCCCGAATAGGTCCCGTACTCGTCCTGTGCCGCACCGCGCTCGTAGTCAGCCGTACGGTCTGGTGCACCATGTCCGGCTGATGCGCCCGGCATGCCTGTCGCGCCCTGCGTGCTTGTTGCGCCAGGCATACCTGTAGCCCCTTGCGTACCCTGCTGATATCCGGTTGCTCGCTCCTGTGCACTGCTCATGAAAGCAGCCCCCTTTCTCCAGGCCGGCCACGACGAACTGCTCGCGGCTCCGGCGCCTCAGGCGCGACTCCGTTTCCCCCGGCGGCCAGCGAGACAGCCAGTTGCAGCGCCCGCAGCTGGATTGTTTCCAGCCGCACTGTCCCTGGCCGCATTGTTTGCTGCCCACCAGGCGTAACCGGTGCCTTACTCTTTGCGACGCTACGGATGTCGGTGCCGGCGCGGCATCATCCGCATCGGGTGATACGGCGCTGCCCGGCGCGGCGCCGTAACCGGGTCGGCGATTGGCTCTCGCTGGCCGTGGGTAGAAGGGTGAGGGGCTCTGAGCTGCACATTTCACCCGGCAGGGTGAGGGACCGACAGTTCGCTCGCGCGTGCTGCCAGCGCCCGTCGGGGGAACTCATGACGAGCACGACAAAGCCTGCCGCGGCTGAGCGCCCGGTGCCGGGGGCACCAGAGCAGCCGCAGGCAGCACAACAGGCGCGCGAAGCAGCGCTGGCGCGGGAAGCCAGCCAGCCGCGTGCCGCGCAGGCCAGCCGCGTGCCGCGCAGCCGCGTGCCGCGCAGCCGCGTGCCGCGCAGCCGCGTGCCGCGCGACCGCGTGCCGCGCAGCCGCGTACCGCACGTCAGCCGCAGGACGCAGCGCGGGCGTTGGAAGATCACCCGCCACAGGAGCCGGGCCAGCGGCAGGCCGGCCGGGCAGCCGCGCCCAGCGGGGCAGCCGCGCCCAGCTGGGCAGTTGCGGCCAGCAGGACAGCGGCCGTCCGGGCGGCCGCGGCCGGCGGGGCGCCAGCGGACGCCAGGGCAGCCTGGGCTGCTGGACGGCAGCCCGGCGCCGGGCCAGCCACCGCCGCCCGGGCAGCCACGGGCTCTGGGCCGGCCTGGGCTGCTGGACGGCAACCGGGCGCCGGGCCAGCCTGGGCTGCTCGACGGCAACCGGGCACCGGGCCAGCCTGGGCTGCTCGACGGCAACCGGGCGCCGGGCCAGCCTGGGCTGCTCGACGGCAACCGGGCACCGGGCCAGCCACGGCTTCTCGAGGACAAGTTGCAGATTCCGCAGCCGAGCCTGGCCCTGCTGCGCCGCCAACGGCTGACCGACAAGATCGAGCAGGCAACCCGGCACCGGGTGACGGTGGTATCGGGTCCTGCCGGGGCAGGAAAAACTATCGCCTGTTCAGCCTGGGCGGCGGCCACGCCGGCCACCCGCCGGGTCGCATGGCTGACGCTGGACGCCGAGGACCGCGATCCGGTGCGGTTCTGGGCATATGCCGGGGCCGCGCTTGGCCGCGCCAGGACCGTGCCAGCCGATGCGCTGCGGTCGCTGGCCGATGCGCCCCCGGAGGCCTTCCCGCTGTGCCTTGTGGAGGCGGCTCAGCTGCTCACCGAACCGGTCGTGCTGATCCTCGACGACGTGCACGAGATCGCCGACGGCGGTGCGGTGCTGGCCGGCCTCGACCTGCTGATCAGGCACGCCCCGCCGGAGCTGCGGGTAATCCTGTCAGGACGCTGCCCGCCCGGGCTCCAGCTGGCCAGGCTGCGGGTGTGCGGCGAGCTTGCCGACGTCAGCGCCGCGGACCTCGCCTGCACAGCCGACGAGGCCGACTCCTATTTCTCGATGCTCGGCCTGGCCGTCGATCCGGCCGAGCGAGACGAGCTGCTCCGGCGCACCGAGGGCTGGATGGCGGGGATGCGGCTAGCTGCGATGCGCGCCAGGGCGCCCGCCGGTGGCGCCGGGCGGATCACCGACATCGGCGGTGACGAGCCGATGGTCACCGACTACCTCTGGGATGAGGTGCTTGGCAGGCAGTCGGCCCAGACCCGGCTGTTCTTGCTCAGGACGAGCGTCACCGAGCAGGTGACTGGCGAACTTGCCGACGAGCTGACCGGCGAGGCGGGCGGCGCCATGACACTCGAGCGGCTCAGCAGGGAGAGCGGCTTCGTCGAGGCCCCCGGGCATAGCCACGCGGACCACGCGGAATACCGGTATCACCCGCTGCTCCGCGACGTGCTGGCGGCAGAGCTGCACCGGCAGATCCCGCACGAGATACCGATCCTGCTCCGCCGGGCGGCACGCTGGCACGCCGCGCACGGCCAGCCGATCGAGGCGGTGCGGTGCGCGGCCAGGGCCGGCGACTGGGACTACGCGGCGCATGTGCTCGCCGAGGCCGGCGTGGCCGCCCTGCTGCGAAGCGGCGCCGCCGAACTTGAGGCGGTGCTGACCCTATTCCCCGCCGACCGCCGGGCCGATGACGCGGCCGTCGCGGCCGCGCTGGCCAGCGTGCGGCTGTGGAACGGCGATCCGGACGGTGCGGCGCACCACCTGGAGGCGGCGCACCGCGGCCTCAGCCGCTGCGCGGAGGCCGCCCGGCGGATCATCGAGCCATGGCTGGCGGCGCTGCGGGTGATGCGGGCGGCGAGCCGGGCCGACGCCGACCCTGGCCTGCTCGCGCAGAGCTGGGCGCTGGCCGAGCAGGCCCAGGTAACAGCGGGAACGCTGCCCGAGCATTGTGCCCTCGGGCTGCTCTGGTTCGCGCTGGGCGCGGCGCGGCTGCGGCGCTGGGAGGTCCAGGATGCGCGTTATGCGCTTGATCACGCCGACCGTCAGCTGGCGGCAGGCACACTCGCGACACTCCGGATCCGGGCCATCGGCTGGCAGGCCGTAGCCGATGCGTGGTACGGCGACCTGGCGCGAGCGGGGCGGGAGGCCAGCGCCGTACGGGAGAGCGTCAGCGCGGATGGCGGAGCCCGGTGTCTGGCCGATCTCGCAGCCGCCCAGGTCAGCCTCGCGCGCGATGACCTGTCGGCGGCCCGGCTGCTGCTGGATCAGGCGGATCAGCACGCGGCAGGTCCGCTGCCAGGTGAGCCCTTGCTCGGGGTGATATCCGCGCTGATCCGAGCGCGGGTCCTGCTGGCCGACGGGGACACCGCGGGTGCCAGGGGCCTGGTGATCAGGCTCCGCGAGCTGCATGCCGCCGGTGATCCGGCGCTTGATGGCGTCCTGAACGTGCTGGACGGCGAGATTGCGCTCCGCGCCGGAGACACCGGGCGGGCCAGGATCGTGCTCGCGCTGACCGACGACGGGCAGTACTTCGACCGCGCGGACGGCAGGCTCGCGCAGGCCAGGCTGCTGCTGTCCGACGGCGACTACAAGGGCGCCCTCGAGGCCGTCGCACCGTGCCTCGACGGCACCGCCGATGCCATGACCCTTCGGGACAAGGTGGCCGGGCTCCTGGTCAGCACGGTCGCGCACCGGCGGCTTGGGCTGCCCGACACCGCGGCCGACTTCCTAGAGCAGGCGCTGGCCCTCGCAGAACCCGACGACGCCTGCCGCGTCTTCCTCGACGCCGGGCAGCCAGCCAGGTCCGGGATCACCGTGCTGGTCCCGCCGACCAGTCGCAGCGCGGCGTTTGCCGGCCGGGTCCTGGAGCGGTTCGACACCCAGCTGCCCCGCAGCGACGGGCCACAGGCGCACGCGGAGGTGCCGCTGACCGACAGCGAGCTTGCCGTGCTCAGGTTCCTGCCCTCCCACATGACCAACCAGGAGATCGCTGAGGCGCTGTTCCTGTCGATCAACACGGTCAAGACGCACCTGCGCTCGATCTACCGCAAGCTCGGTGTCGCCTCGCGGCGCGCGGCCATCGCCCGGGGCCGACGCCTCGACCTGGTCTGATGCCGCTAGGCCTCGGCGTGATGCGCCGCCGACCTGCGCCGGCCTGGCCGGAGCTGGAACGCGAGCATCGCGAGAACGGCGGCGTAGAAGATCAGCCAGATACCCAGGATCACGACCAGCAGCGTTACGGTGATGGCCGGCCAGAACAGCACCAGCAGCCCGGCGACAAGGCTGAACAGGCCACCAATGGCCCGTAGCCCGCGGCCGGGCATCCCCCGGGCGGTGGCCGACACAGCCAGATCGGCGATGCCGTGCAGCACCCAGAACACGCCGACGATGAACGCCACAAGCGCGATGCTCAGCGCGTGGTGCTTCAGGCAGTACAGGCCCACGATCACGGCGAGCGCGCCGATCACCACGTCGGCGACCCGCCGGCCGCCGCTCTCTTCCCCGGCCGTGAAGCCGTCGAAGAGCCGCAGCAGCCCGGTCACGATCAGCGCGATGCCGATCAGGATGGCCACGATCGTCAAAGTCGCCTTCGGCCACACGAGCAGGATCAGCCCGACGGCGAAGAACGCCACGGCGGCGGTCAGGATGGCCAGCCAGCCGTGGTCTCCCGGCAGCCCGGGGATGGTGTAATTCGGCTGCCCGCCAGCGGCCCGGCCGCCCGCCGCTGTCTGCGGACCGGCTGGCGGCTGGCCTGGCAGCCCGGATTCCTGCGCGCCTGCCTGGCCTGCGTCCGGCTGGGCGGACGCGGCTCGGCGTGATGCGGTCATCTGGGCCTCCCTTGGCTCGATCCGGTAGTTCCTTGGCTCGACCCGGTAGCTGGCGAGCACCGGCCAGCCCCGGCCGGTGCGCATCGGGCCTATAGTGCGAGCATTCGCTGCTGTTGATCACCACCCGCACCGGGTGATCCCGGCCTGCGTTGCCCTAGACTTGGCGGCCGTAGCCGCGAGTCACCACCCATGCCCGGGCCGCGTGCGTGCCTGCCCGGCCGGGAGCCTAGAGAGAGACCCCGACGTGAAGACCGATGTCGAAGAGCTGAGCCCGACCCGAGTCCGGCTCACCATCGAGGTTCCGTTCGCCGAGCTCAAGCCCAGCCTGGACCAGGCGTACCGGGACGTTGCCAAGCAGGTCCGGGTACCCGGTTTCCGGCCCGGGCGGGTCCCGCCGCGCGTGATTGACCAGCGGATCGGCCGAAGTGCCGTGCTCGAGCAAGCAGTCAACGAGGCGGTACCCCAGCTTTACGGAAAGGCGCTGGCAGAGAACGACGTCGTCGCGCTCGGCCAGCCCAGCGTGGAGATCACCCGGATGGATGACGGCCAGGAGCTTGCCTTCACCGCCGAGGTAGATGTGCGGCCCAAGTTTGACATTCCGGACATTAACGACATGCCGGTGACAGTCGACGATGCTGAGGTCAGTCCCGACCAGGTGGAGGAATACCTCGGGGCGCTGCGGGAGCGGTTCGCGTCGCTGAAGGGTGTTGACCGCCCGGTCGAGGAGGGCGACTTCGTCTCGATCGACCTGTCGGCTGTCGTCGATGGCCAGCCGGTGGAAGATGCCCAGGCCAGTGGTGTGTCCTACGAGGTAGGCAGTGAATCGATGCTGGACGGCCTCGACGAGGCGCTGGCCGGGATGGCCGCGGGGGAGGAACGGACGTTCACGGCTGAGCTCGCCGGCGGCGCGCAGGCCGGCGCCGCTGCCCAGGTGACCGTCACGGTCCAGAGTGTCAAGGTCAAGGAGCTGCCCGAGCTCGACGACGAGTTCGCGCAGGCCGCAAGCGAGTTTGACACGCTGGGCGAGTTCCGCGCCGCCACCAGGGTCCAGCTCGGGCAGATGCGCCTGGCCAGCCAGGTCGGCCAGGCACGGGAACGGGCCATGGAAGCGCTGCTGGCCAGGGTCGATATCCCGGTCCCCGACGACCTTGTCGACTATGAGATCGAGAACCGGCGGCGCACGCTGGACGACCGGCTTGAGCGCTCAGGCGCTTCGCTTGAGTCCTACCTGGAGGCGACGGGAACGACGCCGGCCGAGCTCGAGCAGCAGTTCGCCGACGATGCTCGCCGCAGTGTCAAGGCCGGCTTCGTCCTGGACAAGCTGGCCGCCGACGAGGAACTCGGGCTAGAGCCGGCCGAACTCACCTCGTACGTGACTCAGCAGGCCTATCAGCTCGGGGTCGCGCCGGACCGGCTGGCCAAGGAGCTTGCCGACCGCGGCCAGCTCGGTGCCGTCGCAGCCGATGTACTGCGGACCAAGGCACTCGGGCTGCTCGCGGATCGGGCAAGAGTGACCGACGAGTCCGGCCGTGTCATCGACCTGAAGGCCGTCGCGGCCGAGGCCGTAGCGGCTGCAGGGGCCGGTGCGGCCGGGACTGACGTGGCTGATGTGGTTGAAGTAGTTGATGTGGAATCCGTCGATGCTGGTGTGGCGGATGAAGCCGATGTGGCCGACGTGCAATCCGTCGATGCTGGTGAAGCCGATGTGGCCGAGGAAGCTGCTGTGGCCGATGAAGCTGCCGATGAAGCCGATGTGGTCGATGAAGCTGCTGTGGCCGAGGAAGCTGCTGCCGACGCGGTAGAAGAAGCCGATTAGGTCCATGTGGCAGAAACGGATGACGACTGGGGCTGTCGGCGCGGGGGATCCGGGGAACCAGTAGAAGCCAAGTGCCTTCGCTGCCGCTGTCACGGCAGCAACGTGCCGGCCGCCCCGTTGGGTGTCCGCGCTCGCACCGCGGGCGCAAACCATGGCCGCGCTGGGCGCCGTGGCTGCCGGCCGTGCAGCGGTCCTGAGCCTGCGCCCACAGCGAACACGCCGCAGCTGCGGACTTGACGGCACTGGCCGCGCGTTATGGTCACTGTCAACGACACACGAGGCGGCCAGATGAGAATTGGGGAGGGCCAACGTGACGACGCCCGCCGATGACCAGGGGCTGTCGAGCATTCTCGGGCGGGTCGCTGAGGCGCCCCCGGTTCCGCTCGGCGACCCGCTGTTCCAGCGCCTGCTGCGGCACCGGATCATCCTGCTCGGCCAGCAGGTCGACGACGACCTGGCCAACCGGATCTGCGCCGAGCTCGTGCTGCTTGCCGCCGAGGATGCCAGGCGCGATATCAGCCTGTACATCAACTCGCCTGGCGGCTCGGTCAGCGCCGGCCTGGCGATCTACGACGTGATGCAGTACGTGCCGAACGACATCGCCACTTACGCGATGGGCATGGCGGCGTCCATGGGCCAGTTCCTGCTCTGCGCGGGCACCGCGGGCAAGCGCTACGCCCTGCCGCACGCGCAGATCCTGATGCACCAGCCGCACGGCGGCATCGGCGGCACTGCCTCCGACATCCGGATCCAGGCCGAGCAGATCCTCTACGTCAAGCACGTCCTCGCCGAGCGCACCGCGATGCACACCGGCCAGACCGTCGAGCAGATCGAGCTCGACTCCGACCGGGACCGCTGGTTCACCGCCGACGAGGCCAAGGACTACGGGTTCGTGGATCGCGTAGTGCGCAGCGCTACCGAGGTGCCATCGGAAGGCCCGGTCTCGTGACGTCGCTAACGGGAGCTGAGGAGCTGAAAGTGAGCACTGTGAGCGGACCGTCCGCCAGGTACGTCCTGCCGTCCTTCGTCGAGCGGACCTCGTACGGGATCAAGGAGATGAACCCGTACAACAAGCTCTTCGAAGAGCGGATCATCTTCCTCGGCGTGCAGATTGATGACGCGTCGGCCAACGACGTGATGGCGCAGCTGATTACCCTGGAGTCGATCGATCCCGACCGGGACGTCCTGATGTACATCAACTCGCCCGGCGGGTCGATGACGTCGATGATGGCGATCTACGACACCATGCAGTACATCCAGCCGGAGATCCAGACATTCTGCCTCGGGCAGGCGGCGTCGGCGGCGGCGGTGCTGCTGGCGGCCGGCACCAAGGGCAAGCGGATGGCGCTGCCCAACTCGCGGATCCTGATCCACCAGCCGGCCGTCGAGAGCGGCTATGGTCAGTCCAGCGACCTGGAAATCCAGGCACGCGAGATCCTGCGGATGCGCACCGCGATGGAGCGGGTCATCGCGCACCACACCGGCAAGTCGGAGGATCAGGTCCGCCGGGACGTGGAGCGGGACAAGTTCTTCACGGCCGAAGAGGCCAAGGATTACGGACTGGTCGACGAGGTTCTGACGACCATCAAGCGCAGGACCGAGGTAGGGTCGTCTTAGTACGAGGGACCCGGTTGCCCGCGGCGCGCCGGCGGCAGGGGTCCCAGCGCCACAACTTGAGCTGCCAGCGCGGTACCGTCTAGGTTCAAGCTAATGATGGTTTTGGGCAGAGAGGTCCGCCGGAAGCAGTGAGGCGGCCGCCGTTGGCGGCCCCACGTAAAGGAGTAGCTGGGTGGCACGCATGGGCGATGGTGGTGACCTGCTGAAGTGCTCGTTCTGTGGAAAGAGCCAAAAGCAAGTCAAGAAGCTCATCGCTGGTCCCGGTGTGTACATCTGCGACGAATGCATCGATCTGTGTAACGAGATCATCGAGGAAGAGCTCGCAGAGCCGCCCGAACTGAAATGGGACAGCCTGCCCAAGCCGCGCGAGATCTACGAGTTCCTTGATTCCTACGTGATCGGCCAGGAGAAGGCGAAGAAAGGCCTGTCAGTAGCGGTCTATAACCACTACAAGCGGGTCCAGTCCGGCGGTGAGCGGTCCGGCGAGGACGGGGTCGAGCTCGCCAAGTCGAACATCTTGCTGCTCGGGCCGACGGGGTCGGGCAAGACGCTGCTCGCGCAAACGCTAGCCCGGCTGCTGAATGTGCCGTTCGCGATCGCCGACGCCACCGCGCTGACCGAGGCGGGGTATGTCGGCGAGGACGTCGAGAACATCCTGCTCAAGCTCATCCAGGCGGCCGACTACGACGTCAAGAAGGCCGAGACCGGCATCATCTACATCGATGAGATCGACAAGATCGCCCGCAAGAGCGAGAACCCGTCGATCACCCGTGACGTTTCGGGCGAGGGCGTCCAGCAGGCGCTGCTGAAGATCCTTGAGGGCACCACGGCGTCGGTGCCGCCGCAGGGCGGCCGTAAGCACCCGCACCAGGAGTTCATCCAGATCGACACGACCAATGTGCTGTTCATCTGCGGAGGTGCCTTCGCGGGCCTCGAGAAGATCATCGAGCACCGGGTCGGCCGCAGCGGGATGGGCTTCGGAGCGGTGCTGCGGGTGAAGACCGACCGGGTGACAGCCGACGCGTTCGCCGATGTCATGCCGGAGGACCTGCTCAAGTTCGGGATGATCCCCGAGTTTGTCGGCAGGCTCCCGGTCATCACCAGCGTGCATAATCTCGACCGCGAGGCGCTGATCAGGATCCTCACCGAGCCGCGCAACGCGCTCGTCAGGCAGTACCGCCGGCTGTTCGAGCTGGACGGGGTGGATCTTGAGTTCACCGATGATGCGCTTGAGGCCGTCGCCGACCAGGCGATCCTGCGCGGCACCGGGG
This sequence comes from uncultured Actinomycetes bacterium, assembly GCA_963774825.1. Classification (GTDB taxonomy): domain Bacteria; phylum Actinomycetota; class Actinomycetes; order Streptosporangiales; family Streptosporangiaceae; genus DATBGO01. The sequence continues at coordinate 52,134 of CAVZGW010000009.1, forward strand.
CGCGCGGGCTGCGCGCGATCCTTGAAGAGGTCCTGCTGTCGGTGATGTACGAGGTACCGAGCCGTAAGGATGTCGAGCGGGTCGTGATCACAAGCGAGTCCGTGCTGGAGAACGTGAACCCGACCCTGGTGCCCCGTGACGTGGCACGGCGCACGCCTCGGGAGAAGTCCGCCTGATCGGCGCCGGACCCCGGAACCTGTCCGGTACGTGAGCGTGCCCGGCAAATGGCGCGTGCGCGTCGCTGCGGGCGGCATGGTGAAGCGCCGGGTGGTGCGCCAGCGTTACAAGCTTCCGCTGCCGGCGGCCTGTGGCTGATGGCGAGGGAGGCGTTGATGCGGCGCAGGGCAGGCAGCGCAATGTTGTTCATGGCGGCGGCGGCCCTGGCGGCCTGGTGGGCGTGGCCGGGCTCGCCGGGCGGCTTCGCGGCCGCTGTCGGCCGGGTCGATGTGATCGCCATCGTGGTGCTGCTGGGCGGACTACCGCTCGTCACACGCCGGGTCTTAGGGCCGCCGGGCGGCGGGCGGGTAGCCCGGTTCCTTCGTGTCGGCACATACGCCGCGATCCTGGCCCTCATACCCGCCAAGAACGTCGTCGAGCAGGTCCTCGACGTGCCGCCCCGCGGAGGTACTGGCCTGCGCCTGTACCGTCTTATCTCTGGCGAGGGCTTCGGCAACCAGTGGAGCAACGAGATCGTGTTCCTGGTCGTCATGGCGCTGTACGTGGCGGCCATCGTCTGGATGACCTCGCGGCGGTCGCTGGTTGCCCCGGCCACGCTCGCCATCGGCACCGTGGCCGGTACCGCTCTGGGCGTCGTCATGTACGCAATAGGGCCACTTGGATTCGGCGGAGGTCCCACCACCAATCCATGGCTGCCGCGCTCCGATATTGCCCTGTTCATGGTGCTGGCGTGGAGCTTGCTTTTCGGCGCCCCGGTTGCGGCTGCTGTCGTGGCCGACCGGCGCTACACTACCTCGCGCAGCTCAGTCCCGTCAGTCCCGCCGGGCGGCGCCAGGGCCCGTCAGATCGTGGCGGCAGGTCTGCTCACCAACCTTCTCGGCGCGCTGTTCGTCACCGTCTCCGGCACGGCCACGATCGCGGCGATGCTGAAGGTGGCGTGGCTGCGAAACTGGCTCTACCACGGTCAGCACCTGCTTTTCGGTGTCGGCGGGCTGCGGCTGCTGTTGCGGGGCGACCCGGGAGCCGTCACCTACAGCCATCAGATCACCGCCGCCGTAGACGCGCCCCCGTACCTCATCATCTGCATCGCCTTCCCGTTGATCGCGCTCGCACTGACCGGATTGGCTGCCCTGTTCCTGTGGGGCGGCGCGGCGGCGAACCGGGGCGACCCGCGGCGAGGCGGCGGCAGCGGCCCGCCGGGCCCCGGGCCGACGCCAGATCCGCCCGATGGCGGCGAGCTGGTGGGCGTGACGGAGGATGAGGCCGGCTCGGCTGCCGGCCGGATCAGTCCACCAGCTGGCCGTCCTTGAGCGTCAGGACGCGATCCGCCAGGTCCATCAGGAGCTGATCGTGGGTCGCGACGATGGCGGTGATTCCTTCGTCATGGACGATGCCGCGGATCAACCGCATGATCTGGCCCGCCGTCTCGGAGTCCAGCTGGCCGGTAGGCTCGTCGGCCAGCAGCAGCTTGGGGCTGTTGGCCAGGGCACGCGCAATCGCCACCCGCTGCTGCTCGCCACCGGACAGCTCATACGGCCGCTGGGCGGCCCGCCCGGCCAGGCCGACCAGGCCGAGCAGCGCCCTGGCCCGCTCCTCCCTGATCCGCGGGTCACACCGGGCGAGCCGCATCGGCAGACCCACGTTCTCGGCCGCGGACAGGATCGGGATGAGCCCGAAAGACTGGAAGATGAACGCGACCGTCTGCCGCAGCATCAGCGCAAGCTGATCCCCGCTCATTGCTGTGACGTCCTGGCCCGCAACCTCCACCCGCCCGCTGCTCGGCCGGTCAAGCCCGCCAATGATCGCGAGCAGGGTGCTCTTCCCCGAGCCCGATTTACCGCGCAGCGCGACCAGCTCGCCGCGGCTGACCGTAAGCGAGACCCCCCGCAGCGCATGCACCGCGGCGGGCCCGGTGCGGTAAACCCGGGTCACCTCCTGCACCCGGGCCACGGTCGTGCCTGGCCCCGCGTCGGCCTGGACCGCCGTCATGCGTCCTCCTGCGCGGCGCCGCGGACGGCGTCCGGCCATACGCCCACGTGGTCGGGTTCGAGGGCCACCAGCACCCGGTCTTTCATGCCCAGGGTGTCGATAAATTCCTGCGGTATCTGCAGCAGGCCGGCCCGGTCGAGCACCGAATATTCCTGCGCGACATCCGCCGCCTGGCCGTGCTCGTCGGTGGTGGTCCGCCGCAGCACCTCGGTGCTGATCCGGCCGTCCCTGATCGCGATGGTCCTGCTGACCTGATCAGAGACCTGCTGATCATGGGTGACCACCAGGACCGTCACGCCGAGCTCGGAGTTGGCGGCACGCAGGGCCGCGAATACCTCGTCGGCCGTCACGCTGTCGAGCTCGCCGGTCGGCTCGTCGGCCAGCAGCACGGTGGGCAGGTTGGCGAGCGCGACGCCGATCGCCACCCGCTGCTGCTCGCCGCCGGACATCTCGGCAGGCATCCGGTCGGCGCAGTACCCGATGCCGAGTATCTCAAGCAGCTCGCCGGTCCGGCGGCTGCGCCGGCGGCGGTTCAGCCGGGCCAGGCCCATCGGCAGCGCGACGTTCTCCGCGGCGGTCAGGTGCGAGAACAGGTTCCTGCTGGTCTGCTGCCACAAGAACCCGACGACGGCGCGCCGGTAGGCCAGCCGCTCCCTGGCGCCCATGGTCAGCAGGTCATGCCCGGCCACCCTGGCCTGCCCTGCGGTGGGCGTGTCCAGCCCGGCCAGGATGTTGAGCAGCGTCGACTTCCCGCTGCCCGAGGCGCCCACCAGCGCGGTCAGCTCACCCGGCTCGATCACCAGGTCCAGGCTCTGCAGCGCCTGGACCTCAATGCCCGCCGTGGTGTAGATGCGGACCAGCCGGTCGCACGCGATCACCGCGTCCTGTCCGAAGGCGGGTCGTTGCCCGGCCGCCCCGCCCTGGTCGCCAGCCGCCGCCCCGGAGGCGGTCAGCTGATCGATGGATGTCCGTTGCACGCCATCACCCGCCTTCGTCCAGCCGCAGCACGCCGTTCTTGGACCGCCTGCGGGTGAAAGTCGCCTGACCAGCCGTGATCGCGGCGACTACGGCCACGAGGGCGAGGACAGGCAGGATGAGCGCCGGCAGGTCCGGCTGTACCTGCACCGAGGCGCCTGAGCCGGTGAACGCCGACAGGTCGAGGGCCGGCCCGACCAGCTGCCCGAGGAACGCGCCGGCCAGCTCGGCGCCCACCACCGCGACCAGGAGCAACGGCAGGGCGTCCAGCAGGGCCAGCCGCCGGGCCTGCCGGTCGGTCAGCCCGAGCGCGGTGAGCCACGCGCCGAGCCGGGTCCGGTCTCGCCCGGTCAGGGCCAGGCCGAGCAGCACCGCGGTCACGCAGCAGGCCGCTCCGGCCGCCACGCTCAGCTCGAACAGCCGGGTCGACCCCTGCACCGACGGTGCGTCCGCGGTCGATTGCAGCACCACGGCGCGGGAGGTGAACTGGAAACCGGGCAGGGTCTGGTGCAGCGCGGTGCTGAGCGCGGGCACGTTGATCCCGGTCCCGGCGAGCAGCACCGTGTTCGGCGCGGTGCCGCCGCGGATCCTGGTCGCCGCCCAGGCGGGCAGGATGATGAAATCGCCGCTGGTCTGGGCCGGGGTGCTGGCGGCCGTCGCGGCCACGTGAATCGTCAGCTGGCTGCTATCGAAGGCGAGCTGGTTTGACCCGGCCCGGGCGGCCGCCGCGATCTGGGGTGACGCGATGACCGGGATGGCGCCCCCGGGCCCGGGCCTGGCCAGCAGCCGGGCCGGGAAGGCCGGCCACGGGGTGTCGGCGGCCAGGGCGGCGTAGCTCGCCGGGCCGGCGACCAGCACGCCGGTCGACATTACGCCTTCGGTGCCGATGAGCAGGTTGCCGGCCAGCGGCGACCCTGGTGAGACGTAGAAGATCGCCGCCTGGGCCCGGACCCCCGGCACCTTCGCTATCGCGCGCTGCGCCGCCGGGCTGATCGACGTCTGGAATCCGGTGCGCTTGACCACCACGTCGGCACCGACCTGCTGCCACGATGCCGCCACCTGGCCGCGGCTGACCGCCGTCCTGATCATGCCGCCGAGCGCGATCACGGCCAGCGCCACGACCAGTGCGAAAGCCGGCAGCAGCGTATCTGGCCTGGCCCGGGCGGCCCGCGCGATGCCGAGGTAGCCGACGGTGCCGCGGCGGGCCGCGGTCAGCCGCAGCAGCGCGCGCAGCGGCCACGGGTAGACCCAGGCCGCGATCAGGCCCGCGGCCAGGGCCACCAGGACCGGCGCTGCGCTGATGTAGGGGTCGACGCGGGTGCCGGGGGCGAGGCCGCGCGCCCGCAGTCCGGCGACCCCGCCGGCGATCGCGATGATCGCGCACAGCTCGGCCACCATCCAGCGTGCTGACCTGCGGTGGAACACGACATCCCCGCGGCCGGAGGTAGCCAGCGACCGCGGACCGCGGTGCTGCCAGCCGACCAGCAGCGCCGGCGCCGCGACGGTGATCGCCGCGACGACGGCGAGCAGCCGCCAGCTGGCTGGATTGGCGCCGCCGGGTATCGCCAGGACGGCCGCCAGCGCGCCGGCGGCGAGGGCCGGCCCGGCTACGACGGCGGTCCGGACCGCCGTCCGCCCTGCTACCTGGACGGTGCTTCCGCCCCTGGCCCGCAGCAGGGCCAGCTCGGCCCGGTAGGCGACCGCGACGACCAGCGCACAGACCAGCAGCAGGATGATGGCCACCGCGAACAAGCCCACGGTGAGCAGCGAGTCGGCGGCCCCCACGGCGGCCGCCGTGGCCTCGAAGTCAGTGAGATTCCCGACGCCCTGGACCGAGATATTGGGTGAGCCGAGCCCGGCCGGCAGCGGCCCGGCGACCACGATCCCGGTTTCCTGTAGCTGGCCCTGCAGCGTCGTCATCGCCTGGATGGCGCCAGGCACCTGCGAGAGGGTCAGAGCCCTGGTGTCCAGCGGGCTGTCCCAGAAGGCCTGCACGTCACCCGGCGCCAGGGTGCCCTGGGTTTCCGCCGTCTCGAGCGCGGGGAGCTCGGCGGGCCCGATGAACACCCCGTCCTGCCAGATCTGCGCCCCGTTACCGATGCGGGCCGGGGTCGGCCCGGCCAGCGACGGATCGTGGGTCCAGAACGCCGCTGACGGGTCGGCGGGCCTGAGGATGCCGGTCACCTTAAGCCGCACCGACGGGTCGCTGAGCAGCGCCGCCGGGTCGCGGCCCAGCTGGATCACCGTCCCCGGATGCAGCCCGAGCGGCGCGGCCGTCGCGGTGGTCACGGCGGCCTGCAGGGTGACCACCGCGCGGCTGCCGTGCCCGGTGGTCACCGCGGCCCGCGGATACGAGCCAGAGGCCAGCCTTGAGTAGTGCCCGAGGTCGCTGGCGTAGGTAATCGCGATGGCCGACGGCCCGCCGAGGATAGCCCGCGGCGGCGGATCCAGGACCGGCCGGAATGGCGTCGTCAGGCTCCCCCAGCGGGCGGCTCGGGGAGCGGCCAGCGGCGCCCCGATCTGGGAGCCGATCGCCGTGGCTACCGCTTGCATCTGGGTGGCCGTCAGCTGGTCGGTGATGGCGGTGCTCTGGATCTGGAAGTTCTCACCCGCGGTGACGCCGAATGACCCGGCTGACGTGATGGTCTGCTGCAGCGCGTCGTTCTGCAGCGCGGTGAATTCGCGTGGGCCAGCTACCGCGACGAACGCGCCGAGCAGCGCGACCAGCGCGAGCGCCCAGGCAGGCCCGGGACCAGCCGGGCCGGTCGCCAGCCGCCGGAGCCGGCCGGCCAGCGACTGGCCCGCCGGCGGGGCGGCGGTCCCGGCCCGGCGCCGGCAAGGGTCCTTGCGGGGGCTCATGTCTGTGCCTCCAGCCGGGTGCGGGCGGCCAGGCCGGTCCGGGAGCCGGTGCCGAACATGGCGATCAGCACCGGCACGGCGGCGATGGCGAGGGCCAGGGCGGCCGGAACCGCCAGCGGTACCTGCACCAGCACCGGCGGTTGCGGGTGCGCGCCGGCTGCGGTGAGCGTGACCGCCGGGACGACGAGCCGGGCCAGCACGCTGCCGAGCAGCAGGCCGGCGGCTGCGGCGGGAACGGCCAGCACCGCCTGCTCCAGGCAGAGCAGTCGGGTGAGCTGACGGCGGGTGGCGCCGAGCGCGGCCAGCAGCGCCACGTCGCGCGCCCGGTCACGGGCGGTCGCCGCGCTGACCAGGAACCCGGCGGCGGCCAGGACGACGGCGGCCACGGCGATCGCCAGCATCGCCAGCTGCGGCGCGGCCGCGAGCGGATCGGCCAGCAGGGCGGCGGCCGTCGCGGCGCGATCGGCGAGCACAGCACCGGCAGGCAGCCCGGCCATGCTCGGCGGTCCGCTGGTGCGCAACCACCATTCGGTCACCGGCCATGGCTCGACGCCAGCGGTGGCCAGGGCCTGCTGGAGCGCGGACTGGTCGACGACCAGCCCGCCAGCTGGGCCGCTGATGGTGGGGAAACCGCTGATCGCCTTCATGATCGTGGCCTTGACGGTGGCGCCGTTCACGTTGATCGTGAGGTTGTCCCCGGGCCGGGCGCCGGTCTGGGCGAGGTAGGCAGTAGTCGCGACCGCGGGCAGCGCCCCGGCCGGCTGGCCTTCGGCGACCGTGACGGCGGCCGGGAGCCTGGTGTAGGGACCGCACGGGTACGGGAACAGGAATGACCCGCAGGTCCTGGTCTGCGGGCCGAGGCCGGAACCAGGCGCGAAGCGCACCGTCAGGCTCGTTCCGAGCGCTGAGGTCCAGCTGACCTGCGGCTGGCTGTTGACGTTGCCGTTGCCAGCCGTAACGACCTGGCCCGCGTTGGCGGTCATCGTCGATTCAGGTACCGCGGCAGCGAACGGACGGCCGAAGCTGCCGGTCATGGCGGCGGCGCCGCGCACCGAGCGGATGGTCAGCGCAGCCGCATGACTGTCTCGCAGGGGCATCAGGTACTGCAGGGCATAGCCGGTGATATGCAGCGGGTAGGCGGCCCGGTTGCGCGGGGCGATCACCGCGATCAGCTGGTGATTCCGGCTGTCCGCCGGGATGACGCCGGCCAGCACCGAATAGGAGATCCCGAACGCGTCCCGCAGCCGAAGTAGCAGCGCCGGCTGGCTGACCCCTGGCGCGGTGAGCTTCGCGGTGATCAGCAGCCGGGCGGGCCGCCCGGGAATGAGGGCACTGGCCGGCTCAGAACGCGGCACCAGCCCGGCCAGCAGCGCTGGGACCGAGCCGCCGACCAGGTCCGGCCGGATCGCCGCGACCGAGACGGCCTGCCGGGCGTCGAGGGCCAGCAGGGTCGCCGTGCCGCCGCCGGCCAGCCCGATCGGGTCCCTGATGACCGGCGTGCTGCCGGCCACCCAGGGTGCCCCGGTCAGCCCGGTCACCGCACCGACGCCGATGGCGGCATCCGGTTGCAGGTTGATACGCGCGTCCGCGCCGGTGGCGAAGCCGGCCCGGTCTTGCGCTGAGCGCTCCCAGCTGGACCATTCCGCTATCGCGAGCACGCTGGTGGCCACGGCGAGGACCGCGAGCAGCACCGGCCCGGCCTGCCGCAGCGGCCGGCGGCTGATCTGCCAGACGGCCACGGCGGCGGTCAGGTCGCGACCGCGCGCAGCGGCCCGGTCGCCGAACCTGACCATCACGGGAATCAGCCGCAGCATCGCCACGGCGCCGGCCGCCAGCGCCAGCACCGGGGCGCAGACCAGGACGGGATCCACGCCGATCGATCCGCTCAGGCCGGCCGAGACGGTTTTGGAGTAGCGGGAGAGCTGCCAGCCGGCTAGCACCGCCAGGGCGACCAGCGCGACGTCGGCGCCCGACTTGGCGGCCGAGGCAATCACCCGCTGCCGTCCGCTGCTGGCCTGCTCGCGGATCGGCGAGCCGGCCGCCCGCAGCCAGGTCTGGGCGATGATCAGCCCGCAGCCGGCCGCCGCCGCCGCGGCGGCCAGCCAGGCGACGGCAGGGAAGGCGACCGGAAGCCGGAGGGCACTGTGGGCCAGCGGCCCGCGCCGCGCCACCCACGGCAGCGCCAGGCCGCCGAGGACGGGGCCGACAATTGCCACCGGCGCGACGATCAGCGCCGCCTCGGCCGCCCCGGTGCCGGCCAGCTGCCATCTGGATGCGCCGCGCGATCGCAGCAGCTCGGCCTCGGTGGCGCGCTGCCTGCTCAGCAGCGCGGTGGCCAGCGTCACCGTGGCACCGGCGATGACCAGGAAGATGAGCACGCCGATGGCCAGCTGCGACCGGGTGACCACCAGTGCGACCTCCAGCCCGCTGAGCAGCGCGGGCAGGCCTGTGGTCACCGTCACGTCGGGCAGCTGCCCGTTGGTCAGGGCATTCAGGCCGCCGGCCAGCTGGCTGGCGAATGCGGGCACGTTACCGGCGCTGACCCGGCTGACGTCCGGTGTCGCGGACCAGGTGGCGGACGCGACGGGAACGCGCCCGGCGGTCAGCTGCGCCTGGCTGGTGACCAGCGCGGGGTAGATCGTGAACCCGCCCGCCCGCCGCGGCCCGGTCACCTGATCAAGCGACCAGTAGGCGCTGTTCCCGCCGATCGCGCGGAAGATCCCGGTGATCTTGACCGGCACCGGTGCTGACGAGGTGGCCAGGTGCAGCACGACCGCGTCGCCCGGCCGCAGATGCAGGCTCGCGGCGAGGGAGGACGGCGCCGCGACGGCGGTGAGGCCGCCGCCGGCCGGGGCGGGCCGGCCACGCCCCCGCGATAAGCGCGGCGTGGGCCGGCAGGTTCTGCAGCGAGATCAGGTGCGTCTGCGCGTTTGCACCGCCGAGGGCGGCCGGGATGTCCAGGTAGTCGGTGCTGACCGAGTCGAAGATCGTCAGCGGCACGCTCGGCAGCGCGCGGCCGAGCGCGGCGCGGACCCGGCTGTCGGCGTGCGTCGCGTCGGCCGGGGAGGTCGCCGCCGCGGTGACCGACACGTCAGTAGCCGGGTTACCGGCCAGCGAGGTCCGTACCGCATTGCTGGTGACGGCGGCCGAGAACGAGGCGAGCGCGGCGAGCAGCGCAGCCGACAGCGTTGCCGTCACGACGGCGGCGGTCAGCGCCAGGCGGTGCGGGGTGAGGCGCCGGACGATAGCTGGCGCTCTGCGCACGGGGCCTGGTCACCTCGAATCCGATCCCGGACGATGCCGACGCCTGCGACCAAGCGCGGCTCCTGTTCACCGTTACACGGGCAGCGAGTGCAGATCCACGGCCGAGACCTGTTAGTGACCAAAAGTAGTGACCAAAAGTTTTGTGCGGCGCAAGCCCCGGCGTTCGGGCCGCGGATAGCCGCTTGCCGTCAGCCTGGCCTGCGCGGGCTGACCGTCGCCGTCGCCCGACGTTGCAGCGCCGTGCTGGGCGCTGCGCCGGCGCGGGCGCTCCTGTCGTGCACCGGATCGCGGCCCGGGTGGCCGTGCCGCTGCCTGCAAGCCTTGGCCAGCGCGGTATCCGGCGACTACGTAGACTCAGCTGACGTGACCGATGTACAGCAAGCTCAGCTACCGCCGCAATATTCGCCCGGCGACGTGGAGAAGCGCCGCTACGAGGGCTGGGTAGCGGCCGGCTACTTCAGTGCCGACCCCGGCTCGAGCGCTCCGCCGTTCACGATCGTGATCCCGCCGCCGAACGTGACTGGCTCGCTGCACATCGGTCACGCGCTGGACCACACGCTGATCGACGCGCTGGTCCGCCGCCGCCGGATGCAGGGCTATAACGCGCTGTGGGTGCCCGGCATGGATCATGCCGGAATCGCCACCCAGAACGTTGTCGAGCGGGAACTGGCCAGGGCGGGCCTGAGCCGCCACGACCTGGGCCGCGAGGCGTTTGTCGAGCGGGTCTGGCAGTGGAAGGCGGAATCAGGCGGCCGGATTCTCGGTCAGATGCGCCGGCTCGGCGACGGCGTGGACTGGGACCGCGAGCGCTTCACCATGGATGAGGGCTTGTCCCGAGCGGTGCAGACGATCTTCAAGCGGCTGTTCGACGACGGTCTCATCTACCGGGCTCAGCGCATCATCAACTGGTGCCCGCGGTGCCTGACAGCGCTGTCGGACATCGAGGTCGATCACTCCGACGACGAGGGGGAGCTTGTCTCGGTCCGGTACGGCGACGGCGGCGACGCGATCGTCGTGGCCACTACCCGGGTGGAGACGATGCTCGGTGACACCGCCGTCGCGGTGCACCCCGATGACCCGCGGTATAGCCATCTGGTGGGCCGTGAGGTGGAGCTTCCGCTCACCGGACGCGACGATCCCGGTGGTCGCAGACCCGCACGTGGACCCCGAGTTCGGCACCGGCGCCGTCAAGGTCACCCCCGCGCACGACCCCGACGACTTCGAGATCGGCCGCAGGCACGAGCTGCCCGCCGTGATCGATCATGGACGAGCGCGCCGTCATCACCGCGCCGGGGCCGTTCGAGGGCCTGGACCGGTTCGAGGCGCGGCCCGCCGTGCTGGCCGCGCTGCGGGCCGAGGGGCGGATCGTGGCGGAGCGCCGCCCCTACCTGCACGCCGTGGGGCACTGCCACCGGTGCGGGACCACGGTCGAGCCGCGCCTGTCGCTGCAGTGGTTCGTGAAGGTCGGGCCGCTGGCCAAGGCCGCCGGCGATGCCGTGCGCGACGGGCGGGTGCAGATCCACCCGCGCGAGCATGGCTGCCGCGCTACTTCGACTGGGTCGACGACATGCACGACTGGTGCATCAGCCGCCAGCTGTGGTGGGGCCACCGGATCCCGGTCTGGTACTCGCCTGACGGGCGAGGCCGTCTGCGTCGGCCCGGAGGGCGAGCCGCCGTCCGGCGAGGGCTGGACCCAGGACTCCGACGTGCTCGACACCTGGTTCTCCTCGGCGCTGTGGCCGTTCTCCACGCTCGGCTGGCCGGACGACACCCCCGACCTGCGCGCGTTCTACCCGACCAGCGTCGCTGGTGACCGGCTACGACATCCTGTTCTTCTGGGTCGCCCGGATGATGATGTTCGGCCTGTACGCGATGGCCGACGCGGGCCCGACAATCGGTGCCGTTCCGCGCAGGTGGCGCTGCACGGCCTGGTGCGCGACAAGTTCGGCAAGAAGATGTCCAAGTCGCGCGGCAACACCGTCGATCCGCTGGACTGGATCGACAGGTTCGGCGCCGACGCGACCCGGTTCACCCTGGCCCGCGGCGCCAGCCCGGGCGGGGACGTCGCCGTCAGCGAGGAATGGGTGGCCGGCGCGCGCAACTTCTGCAACAAGCTCTGGAACGCCACCAGGTTCGCCCTGATCAACGGCGCCGTCGCGGGCCGGCGCCTGCCGGCGCGCCAGGCCGGCTGTCGCGTGCCGGACCGGTGGATCCTGTCCCGGCTCGCGGCCGTGATCGCCGAGGTGGACGAGCTGTTCGAGCAGTTCGAGTTCGCCAAGGTCTGCGACGCGCTCTATCACTTCGCCTGGGACGAGTTCTGCGACTGGTACCTGGAGCTGGCCAAGGCGGCGCTGACCGGGCCGGACGATGCGGCGGCCGACGCGACCCGGCGGGTGCTCGGCGCACGTGCTCGACCAGCTGCTGCGGCTGCTCCATCCGGTGATGCCGTTCGTCACCGACGAGCTGTGGACGGCGCTGACCGGCGGCGAGTCGGTGGTGATGGCGCGCTGGCCGGGCCGACGGCGCCGGCGGCGTCCGGCGGCGGCCGCCGTGGCGGCCCTGGCGGCTGCTGCGGATGCGGCGGCGGAGGCCGAGATCGGTCGCTGATGCGGCTGGTCACCGCAGGTCCGGCGGTTCCGCGCGGACCAGGGCCTGCGGCCCACCCAGCCGGTGCCCGGCCGCGCTCGCCGGCCTCGCGGCGACGCCGCTGGCCGGGCACGAGGCGCCGGATCCGGTCGCTGCTGCGGCTGCACCAGCCCGGCTGCCGGTTCGCCCCCACCGCCTCGGTTCAGGCCGAGGGCATGACCGTCCGGCTGGACACCGCCGCGGCCATCGACGTTGGCGCCGAGCGGCGGCAGGCTGGCGAAGGATCTCGCCGCCGCACGGGCCGATGTGGACGCGGTCGCAGCGCAAGCTCGCCAGCCCGTCGTTCGTCGAGCGGGCTCCCGCCGCGGTGGTGGCCAAGAGCCGGGACCGGCTGGCCGCCGCGCAGGCCGAGATAGCGCGGCTTGAGGGACGGCTGGCAGCCCTCCGCCACCCGCGGCTGATCGCCGCCAGCAGCGGCTGATGCCCGCTGGCCGCGGCGCCCGCGAGCCGCCGATGCCGCCAGCGCGTGGCCCGCAGCGCGCTGATCGCCGCTAGCCGCCGCCAGCCACCTGATTGCCGCCAGCCGTCGGCTGAACAGCGCGGCACGCTGCGGGTGCGGGCTGGTCACCGGCCCGCGGCCAGTAGGCTGCCTGGATGACCGCCACCACCCCCGATGCTATGACCGCCGGCCCGCAGGACCCGCTGCACCCGCAGGACCGGCTGGAGCTCGAGCAGCCGATCCTGGCCCGGCGGCCCGAGCACTCCATCGACCCGTCGCTGGACCGGATCGCGGCCCTGACTGAGCTGCTCGGGGACCCGCAGCGGGCCTACCCGGTCGATCCACATCACCGGCACCAACGGCAAGACCTCGACCGCGCGGATGACCCAGACCCTGCTGCACGCCCGCGGGCTGCGGACCGGGCTGTTCACCAGCCCGCACCTGTCCTCGATGCGGGAGCGGATCTGCGTGGACGGCGAGCCGCTGAGCGCCGGAGCGGTTCGTCGAGGTCTACCGGGAGATCTGCAGCCCTACCTGGAGCTGGTGGACGCCACGCCAGCCGTCCGGCTGTCGTTCTTCGAGGTGCTGATCGCGATGGCGTTCGCCGCGTTCGCCGATGCGCCGGTGGACGTCGCCGTGGTCGAGGTCGGCATGGGCGGCACCTGGGACAACACCAACGTCGCCGACGGCGCGGTGGCCGTGGTCACGCCGATCTCGATCGACCACGCCCAGTACCTCGGCGACACGTCGCCGGAGATCGCCGCCGACAAGGCGGGCATCATCAAGCCGGGCTGCCGTCGCGGTGATCGGCCAGCAGCCGGTCGAGGCCGCGCCGAGTGCTGCTGCGCCGGGCCGGCCAGGTCGGTGCCAGCGTGGCCAGGGAGGGCATCGAGTTCGGCGTGCTCAGCCGCGAGCTGGCCGTGGGCGGCCAGCGGCTGTCTATCCGCGGCCTGCTCGGGGAGTACCACGAACTGTACCTGCCGCTGTTCGGCGCGCACCAGGCGGGCAACGCGGCCTGCGCGCTTGCTGCGGTCGAGGCGTTCTCCGGCGCGCAGGCTCGCCGGCGCCGCCGGCGGGGAGACTGGCCGCCGGGATGGCGGCCACGGCGGGACGCGGACGTGGCGGCACGGACGGCCGGGCCGCGGGAGCCGCTCGATGCCGGGCTGGTCGCCGGGGCGTTCGCCGGCGATGTCCTCGCCTGGCCGGCTGGAGGTGGTCAGGCGCAGCCCGCTGGTGCTCGTGGACGCGGCGCACAATCCGGCCGGGATGGCGGCTGCTGGCCGCGCTGCGCGAGGCGTTCGGGTCGGCGAGGTGATCGCCGTGCTAGCGGTCAGCGCGGACAAGGACGTGCCGGGCATCCTCGGCGAGCTTGAGCCGGTGGCCGCCGCGGTAGTCGCGACCGGTAACTCTTCGCACCGCTCGATGGAGCCAGCAAAGCTGGCCGATCTGGCGCTGGCCGTGTTCGGGCCGGACCGGGTCATCGTCGCGCCCGGCTCGATGACGCCATCGAGGTCGCGGTCCGGCTCGCCGATGAGCGGGACGCCGGCCGGGCTCGCGGTGCTGGCCTGCCGGGCAGCGCGACCGTCCTGGTGACCGGCTCGGTGGTCACCGCGGGTGACGCCCGGCTGCCTGCTCATCGGGGGCCTGGCGGAGGATCTGGGGCCCGGGCTCTCGTGAAGCGGCTCTGCGCCACGGTGCTTATCATGGAGGCCGTCGTCATCGGCGCTGGCAATCCCGGTCGCGCTGACCGTCCAGCACGCGCCCGCGCGGGCGGCCGGCATCGCGGGCGCGTCGCGGCGGTCGCGGCTCGTCCTGCTGGCCGCGATGGCCAGAGGCGGCTCCGCTGGCCCGCTGATCGGCGGAAGCGTGCTGCAGGTTCTGGTCATCGCGTCCGGTGCGGTGGTCGCCCGCCATGTATTTTCTCGGTGCCATTTTCGCCGCATTGTGGGTAATCGGGATATTGCTCGGACCGGGCCGAGCGGCCGGGATACGAGCGGAAAGCGCTTGGCGCGCCGCCAATCCGACGGCGCCCGGCCTGAGGCGTGCAGCCTTCAGCGAACCCGTCTGCAGCAGTGGACCGCGGTGAGGAAAGCGTGCATTACGACCCGGCCGGTGGCTAGTGCATTTCGCTCTTGCGGATCGCCGGCGGCCGTGGCTGCGACGTCACTCGCGCGCTGGCCCGCGACGCGCGGCTGCACCGCGTCGGTGCGAGGAGGCTGGCGTTCTGATACGGCGGATCATGCGTTGAATGCGGACATAGGCATAGGATCGAGTGACTGCCAGCACAACATAGATCTTTCCTGACGTTTAGAAGCCTCGGCATAGCCGATGAATGACACAGGGCCGGCGACGGGGGCTGGGCGTCGGCCGTGCAACCTTAACAAGATCATCTAGCAACATGTTTCCGGAAGGTTCTCGTTCTACATGAGCAACGCGCTCGCCTTTCTGGGCCGTGACATGGCCGTCGACCTCGGCACCGCCAACACCCTGGTCTACGTCCGGGGCCGCGGCATCGTGCTCAACGAGCCGTCCGTGGTGGCGCTCAACACCAACACCGGGCAGATCGTCGCGGTCGGCGTCGAGGCCAAGCGGATGATCGGCCGGACGCCGGGCAACATCGTCGCGGTCCGCCCGCTCAAGGACGGCGTCATCGCCGACTTCGACGTCACCGAGCGGATGCTGCGCTACTTCATCCAGAAGGTGCACCGCCGCAGCCACCTGGCCAAGCCGCGCATCGTCATCGCGGTGCCCAGCGGCATCACCGGCGTCGAGCAGAGCGCCGTCAAGGAGGCCGGGCCACCAGGCCGGTGCCCGCCGGGTCTACATCATCGAGGAGCCGATGGCCGCGGCGATCGGCGCCGGCCTGCCGGTCAACGAGCCGACCGGCAACATGGTCGTCGACATCGGCGGCGGCACCACCGAGGTGGCCGTCATCTCGCTCGGCGGCATCGTGACCGCGCAGTCGATCCGGGTCGGCGGCGACGAGCTGGACCAGGCGATCATCAACTTCGGCAAGAAGGAGTACTCGCTGATGCTCGGCGAGCGCACCGCCGAGGAGATCAAGATGGCGCTCGGCTCGGCGTTCCCGTCGCCGGACGAGCCGAACGCCGAGATCCGCGGCCGGGACCTGGTCACCGGCCTGCCGAAGACCATCGTGATCTCCGCGGAGGAGATCCGCCAGGCCATCGAGGAGCCGCTCACCGTGATCGTGGACGCGGTCAAGACCACGCTCGACAAGTGCCCGCCGGAGCTGGCCGGCGACGTGATGGACCGCGGCATCGTGCTGACCGGCGGCGGCGCGCTGCTGCGCGGGCTCGACGAGCGGCTGCGCGAGGAGACCGGCATGCCGATCCACGTGGCGGACAACCCGCTGGACTCGGTCGCGCTCGGCACCGGCAAGTGCGTCGAGGACTTCGAGACGCTGCGCCAGGTGCTGGTGCCCGAGTCGCGGCGCTGACAGCCTGAGCAACTGACCAGGCGGACTGGCGCCTGCGGCGCGGACGAGGTGATCTGTGCACGACTCCCGGCGGACCCGCTGGGTCCTGGCCGCGCTCCTGTCGCTGCCCTGGCCCTGATCACCGCCGACTACCGGGCGGCTCGGCCACGCCGCTCGGCACTGCGCGGCTTCGGCGGACGGTGTTCGGCGGCGCCGAGCGCGCGGTCAGCACGGTGACCAGGCCGATCCCGGGCTGTGGCGGTCTGCCCGGACGTCGGGCGGCACCAGCCCAGGTCGCCGCGCTGCAGGGCGAGGTCATCAGGCTCCGCGCCGAGCTGAGCCAGGAGCAGCTCAGCAAGGCGCGACTACCGGCAGCTCAACCAGCTGCTCGCAGCTAGCCGGGCCAGGGCGGCTACCGGATCGTCGCGGCGAACGTCATCGCGATACGGCCAGGGGTATGCAGCAGACGGTGACGCTGGACGCGGGCAGCAGGGACGGCGTCGGGCCGCAGGAGACGGTACTGAACGGCCAGGGCCTGGTCGGCGAGGTCGATCTCGGTGAGCCCGCAGACCTGCACGGTGCTGCTGGCAACCGACGCCACCTCGGTCGTCGGGGTGCGGCTGGCGCCAGCGGCCAGATCGGCTGGGTGACCGGGGAGGGCACGACGGTGGCGGGCAAGGGGCTGCTGCGATTGCAGGTCCTGGACGCGACCGCGGTGCTCAGCCCGGGACAGCAGCTGGTCACCTCCGCGTCGGTCCAGGACCGCCCGTACGTGCCCGGCGTGCCGGTCGGGGTGATCAGCCCGGTGCAGAACCGGGCTGGCGCGCTGACCGCCAGCGCGCAGGTACGCCCCTACGCCGACTTCACCGCGCTGGGCGTGGTCGGCATCGTGGTGGCGCCGCCCGCGCCGCGATCCCCGCAACTCCGGTGCTGCCGCCGAGCCCGAGGCCGAGCCCGAAGCCGACCGTGACGGTCACTGTCACGCCCACCCCGTCGGCGAGCTCGCGCGGCGGCGCGACCCCCAGCGCGGGAGGCTGACATGGGCTGGTCCGAGCCGGATCGGGGGAGCCGCGGATGAGGCGGGTCATCCTGTCAGCCGCCGTGGTGATCACGGCGCTGTTGCTCCAGCTGACCGTTGTGAACAGGCTGCCCTGGCCCGGGGCGGGCGCCCCCGATCTGGTGCTGCTCGTGGTGGTCGCGCTCGGCCTGTCCGGCCGCCCTGCGGCGGGTGCGGTGACCGGCTTCCTGGCTGGCCTCGGCCTTGACATCGCACCGCCGGCCAGCTACCTGATCGGCGAGTACGCGCTGGTGTTCTGCGTCGTCGGCTATGGCTGCGGGCTGCTGCGCGGACTGTGCGGCGAATCCGTCTGGCGGTCGATAGCCGCGGCGGTGGCTGCCGCCGCCGCGGGCGAGGCCCTCGTCTGCGGCGTGGGCCTGCTAGTCGGGGATCCGCAGGTCAGCTGGCTGGCGATCCGGCACGTGCTGCCGTCCTCCGTCGCTTACGACGCGGCTTTGAGCCCGTTCGTGCTGTACCTCGTCATCCGGTTGCTGGCCTGGGCGGGCGCGTTCGGGCCCGGGAACCAGCTGGCCGGTGCCCAGCTGGCAAAGGCGCTCTCGCCCGCGCAGGCCAGGGCTGCGCCCGCCGCGCTGCCTGGCGGCGCCGGGCTGCTCGGCGGCGCCGGATGGCTGGCCGGGCCGAAGGCGTCTCGCGGTGGCGCGAAAGGCGGCGGGAAGGGCCACTCGGCTGGCCGGGTGCCGCGGCTGCGGGAGGCCGCGGCCAGGTCGGGCGATGGGTGGATCGGCGGCGGGCCCGCGTCCTGGCGGGCGGCTGGCCGCCGGACTGGCGCCAGCCGGCCGCCGCGGCTGCGGCCCGCCTCCGGGCAGGCCGGTTCGGCCGCTGCCGTCCCGCTGCGCCGGGAGCTGCAACGGCGCCCGGTGAACCTGCGGCTGGGCAGCCGCCGCGGGCGCGCGGCAAGGCCAGGCACCGGGTCCTCCGGCCCGGCATACCGGCGGCAGGGCAGTTCCGGACCGGGCGGGTCGGCCTTTGGTGGCGGCCACGGGCCGCCCGGGAAGGCGTTCCGCGGCGGCGGCTCAGGTAGCCCGGCCTCCCGCTCTCGCGGGCCAGGTGCTGGCGGCCCGGCAGTGCGCGGCGGTGCTCGCGGTGCTGGTACCGGCCCGCGCGGCAAGGCGTTCCGCGGAGCATCGGGCGCTGCCGGATCGGCGTTGCGCGGGCATCCGGGCCTGGCCGGATCGGCGTTCCGCGGGCGTCCGGGCCTGGCCGGATCGGCGTTCCGCGGGCGTTCAGGCCTGACCGGATCGGCGTTGCGCGGGGGCCTGGCCGGATCGGCGTTCCGCGGGCGTCCGGGCCTGGCCGGATCGGCGTTCCGCGGGCGTTCAGGCCTGACCGGATCGGCGTTGCGCGGGGGCCTGGCCGGATCGGCGTTCCGCGGGCGTTCAGGCCTGGCCGGATCGGCGTTGCGCGGGAGCTCAGGCCTGGCCGGATCGGCGTTGCGCGGGAGCTCAGGCCCCGCCAGGTCGGCGCTCCGGTCTCGCGGCTCCGGCTCTCGCGGCTCCGGCTCTCGCGGCCCCGGACCTGGCGGCTCGGCGCTGCGCGGTGCCAGTCGTGGCCCCCGCGCGAAAGCGTTCCGCCGCCGCGGCGGGCCCGGCCGGGCCTTCCCCGGCGGCAGGCCAGGACCAGGCAGGTCACTGCTGGCCGGCTCGGGGGCACCAGCACGCGCGCCGAGGTTCCGGCCGGACGCCCGGCTGCCCGGAGGATCGGCATTCGGCTCGCCCAGGCGGGTGCTGACTGCGCGGCCGGTGACGCTGCGGCTGCGCGCCCCGCGGCGCGGCGACGGAGTGCTGAGCAGCGGCCTGGCACGGGGCGCGAAGCGGCGCCGGGGGCTGGCCGGCCGCCCGGTCCGGCTGCGGCTCGGCGGGCCGCGGCGCGGCGACGGGATGGTGGCTGGCCTGGCGCCGGCCGGCCACCGGTTCAGGCAGCGCCCCCGGCCGGCCGCCCCGCGATTCCGGGAGGGTTCCGCCCGCCGCGCCGCGCTGGCTGGCCGGCGGCCCGTGCTCCGGTCCATCAAGCAGGCCAGGTTCCGCTCAGGCCGGCGTTCGCTGCTGACCGGCTGGACGCGGCGCCGGCTCGGCGCCCGTTCGGCGCTCTGGCGGGCCGGCGGCAGCCGTGCCGGGAGCCGGTCTTGATCCCCGCGTCCAGGCGGCGCCTGGCGGTGCTGCACGTGCTCGTCGCCGCGCTGCTGATCGGGCTCGGGGTGCGCGTCTGGAACATTCAGATCGCATCGGGCGCCTCCTATGCGAGCCAGGCCAGCCAGGACCGGCTCAGGGACGTTATCGTGCCCGCGGTGCGCGGCGAGATCGTGGACGACAGCGGCCAGCCGCTGGTCGACAACCGCTCGACATTGGTGATCGCGGTCAACATGGCCGAGGTGTCCAGGCAGCAGGACGGGGGAGCGGCGGAACTGAGCAGTCTGGCCCGGCTGCTCGGCATGCGCGACCAGCAGCTGACCAGCAAGGTACGGTTGTGCACGGTCGGAGTCCCGCAGCCCTGCTGGCCTGGATCGCCGTATCAGCCCATCCCGGTGGCGGAGAACGTGCCGGAACAGGTCGCCGTGCAGGTGCTCGAGAGCCAGCAGGCGTTTCCCGGGGTCACGGCCCAGCTGCAGCCGGTGGTGCATTATCCGCAGCCGTCCGGCACCGACACCGCCCAGGTCCTCGGCTACCTGCAGCCGATCACCTCGCAGGAGGTGAAGCAGCTCGGCCTGCCCGTGACCGGTTTCGCCGGAGTCGACCTGGTCGGCCAGGCAGGGCTCGAGCAGCAGTATGACCGCCAGTTGCGGGGCACGACAGGTGACGAGAAGGTAGCGGTGAACGCCGCGGGTGATGTGACCGGCACCGTCAGCCAGGTCCAGCCGAAGGCCGGCGATGACCTGGTCACCAGCATCAACGGCCAGCTACAGCAGGACACGGAGAACGCGCTCGCCGCCGCTGTCCAGCGGACCGAGGCGGCCGGCAATACCGGAGCGACCAGCGGAGCCGCGGTGGTGATGACCACGACGGGCCGGGTGGTCGCGATGGCCAGCTACCCGACCTACGATCCGAGCATCTGGACCGGCGGCATCTCGACCAGGCAGTTCAACGCGCTGTTCGGGACCGGCGACGCCGAGCCGATCCTGAATCGCGCGACCCAGGGCGAGTACGCTCCCGGCTCGACCTGGAAGGTGACCACCGCCACTGCCGCCGTCGCCAACGGCTACAGCCTCTACGGCTCGTATGCCTGCCCCGGATCGATTAGCGTCGGCGGGCACACGTTCAACAATGACACCGCGGCGAACTCCGGCTACATGAGCCTGCACCAGGCGCTCGTGGTCTCCTGCGACACGGTCTTCTACGAGCTTGGCTACGACCTGTGGCTGACGGACGACCGGAAGGCAGACGACGTCACCAGCCCGAATGCGCCGGTCCAGCGGATGCAGAAAATGGAACTGGCGTGGGGCTTCGGCAAGGACACCGGCATTGACCTGCCGGCCGAGAACCCGGGCACGGTGCCGACCAGGGAATGGCTGTACTACATGTGGAAGGACAACGCTCATACCGGGCAGAACTGGTGTAAGTACGGCAGGGCCAACGGGACCTACATCCAGCAGATCGAGTACCAGGACTGCCTGTCAGGCAACGTGTGGACACCCGGCCAGGCCATCATCTCCGCCATCGGCCAGGGCTACGTGACGGTAACCCCGCTCCAGCTGGCCCGCGCCTACGTCGCGCTCGCCAACGGCGGTACCGTGTACAGCCCGCGGATCGGCGAGGCCCTGCTCAGCGCCGACGGGAAGACCGTGCAGAAGATCAAGCCGCCGGTCGCCGGCCACCTGCCGGTCTCCAAGACCACGCTGGCCTACATCAGGAGCGCGCTGGCCGGCGTGGTGACATCGGGTACCGCCGCGTCGGCGTTCGGCGGGTTCCCGCTGAGCAAGGTCTGCATAGCGGGCAAGACTGGTACCGCGCAGGTATTCGGCGGCCTGGCCACCTCCGTGTTCGCCTCGTTCGCTCCGTGCGACGATCCCAAGTACGTCGTGGTCATGATGATCCCCAAGTCCGGCTACGGTGCCGACGTCTCCGCGCCGGCCGTCCGGCAGATCTGGGACTCGATCTACGGCCTGGAGGGACATAAGGCGGCCCTGCCGGGCGGCAACCTGCCGCCGCTGCCGGGCATCAACTCCGCCGGGCAGGTCGTCAGCTCGGCCGCTGCCGCGGGCAAGAAGGCCCCCTCGCGTCCGGCACCGGGCCGGTCAGCCGGGGGACGCCCATGAGCTCGATCCGCGGGACGTCGTGGCTGCGGACCGCCCAGGGCCTCGGCTCCGGGCGGCGCGGGGCCGCTTACGGCAAGCTGCCGCCGGTCCGGCCGCCCGGTGGGCGTGCCTCCGGGTACGGCAAGCTCGCCCCGGTCCGGCCCGCCGGGCACTCGCCAGGCTCGCCGCTCGGCCAGGAGCCGCCCCGCAGGTCCCCCCTGCGGCGGGCGCTGTCCAGGCAGTCGCCGCTGCGCCAGCTCGACTACGTGCTGCTGGCCACGGTGCTCGCGCTCAGCCTGGTCGGGACGCTCCTGGTCTGGTCGGCCACCCAGCCCGGCCTGCTGGCATCGGGCGCCAACCCGAAGACCTACCTGCTGAAGCAGCTGCTGAACATCGGCATCGGGCTCATCCTGATGGCCCTCGTGAGCATGCTGGACTACCGGCAGCTGCGGCTGTATGCGCCGATCCTGTATGTGCTGTCCTGCCTGGGCATGCTCGCCGTGCTCACCCCGCTCGGCAGCGCCGTCAACGGTGCCACCGCCTGGATCTCGCTGCCCGGCGGATTCCAGATCGAGCCGTCGGAGTTCGGCAAGCTGTCCATCATCTTGATGTCGGCGGCGATACTCAGCGAGCTCCGGCAGGCAGACACCCGGCCGCGGATGCGCGCGGTGGCGCTGTCGATCGGCCTGGCGGCCGTGCCCATCGGGCTGGTGATACTGGAGCCAGACCTCGGCGTAGTCGTCTTGATGGCGGTCCTGGCTGTCGGGCTGGTCGCGCTGTCCGGGATCAGGCTGCGGTGGCTGCTGGCCCTCGCCGTGACCGGCGGGCTCGCGGCGGCCACGGTGCTGAGCCTGCACCTGCTGCAGACCTACCAGCTGCACCGGCTGACCGCGTTCTTCAATCCGTCGGCCGATCCCAGGGGGACCGGGTACAGCGCGGCACAGGCCAAGATTGCCATCGGCTCGGGCGGCTTGTTCGGCCAGGGCCTGTTCCATGGCCAGCTGATCGCCGGGAACTTCGTTCCCGAGCAGCACACCGACTTCATCTTCGCGGTGGCGGGGGAGGAACTCGGCTTTGTCGGAGCGCTTCTCATCATCGGGCTGCTCGCTGTGCTGCTGCTGCGGGCGCTGCGCATCGCCGCCCGGGCCGACGACCAGTTCGGCATGCTCGTCGCGGCCGGGATAGCCATCTGGCTGGCCGTGCAGGCGTTCATCAATATCGGGATGACGGTCGGGATCATGCCGGTGACCGGGCTGCCGCTGCCGTTCGTGTCCTACGGCGGCTCGGCCATGTTCGCCGACATGATCGCGGTGGGCGCGCTGAACGCCGTGCACAGGCACCGGACCGTCTTCAGCTGATCGGCTGACTCCCGCTCGCGGGTTACCGCGGGGACGGCTCTCGAGGGTTACCGCAGGGACGGTCCTACGACCCGCGCTGCGCGGTGACCGCCCGCGGCGCGACGGCCTCTTCGTCGGGCTGCGCATCGCCCGCGGCGCTGATGGGGCTGCAGCGGAGCCGGTGCGTGTCGTCGTCACTGGTCAGGCAGCGGCCCGTCGGCAGGTCAAACTGCCAGCCGTGCATGGCGCAGGTGAGCGTGGTGCCGTCGATCTCGCCGAACCGGCTGAGGTCGCCGCGCAAATGCGGGCAGCGGCGCTGCATGATCCAGTCGCCCAGCTTGATGTCCTCTTCGTCGTGGCTCTGGTCGGCATACCAGCCTTCGGCGTACATCAGCCGGTCCGGCGCCAGGCACTTGAAGAAGGTGTAAATGTACTCGTTGAACTGGCCGACCCTGCGTGCCCGGAACCGCATGCTCAGGAAAAGGCTGTTGACCCAGTCGGTCTGGTGGTCGGCGATCAGGCGCTCGATCAGCCCGCGGTCGATGGTGAACTCATAACGGCACGTCTCGCCGGCGAAGGCCCGGACCTCCCCGGCCGGGAAGTCGATGACGATCGGGTGGTCGCTGCCGGGCCGGAGCAGCACCGGGCCGCCGACGCCGCGCCGGATGTGGTCAGCGAGCTCGAGCAGCGGCTCGAACCAGGCCTTCAGCTCGGCCAGGAGGTCCACCTCACCGACCGGCCAGCCGAGCTTGTCCGACGCGATCCGGTCAGCTACCTCCGCGGCGTAGCCGCGGAGGTAGCTCTCCTTCTCGGTGAACGGCACCAGCGCCTGCTCGGGGCCCTCGGGCCAGTCCACCTCGAAGACGTCACGGTCGCGGTCCACCTCGAGCACCGCGCCCGGGGTCAGCAGCTGGCCCCCGCTGACGCCCTGCTCCCGCAGGTAGTCGAGGAAGACCAGGTGGTCAGGAAAGGTGTTCGCCGGGTCCCCGGTCAGGTCGTTGAAGGCGAAAAGCTCCTCGTCCAGGAAGCAGGGCGGCCCGGCCGACGGCACGACGTGGGTCGCCCCGATGGCCTTGACGTAGCGGAGCGCGCGGTCGAGGCCGTTGGCCCGCTTCGCCGTGCCGAACGAGCGCTTCGCAGCATCGGGGAGATCATAGGTCCAGGGCCACCAGATCGCCCCGGAGAACTGCAGCAGATGCACGTCGTAGTGCCCGAAGGACCGCAGCTCGTCCAGGTCGGTGGGGCGCGCGTCGTTCTGGTTGAGGATCCGCGCGGTCCCGTCATCGACGGCCAGCGCCGAGTCGCCGAGCGGGCCGTCGGTCGGGGACAGCAGCGCCTGCACCATCAGCCGCAGCCCGTCCTGCTCGACCACCTGGCCGTTGGGCATCACCCGGAACCGGGTGAACCCCAGCCGCTCGAGCTGATCCCGCAGGTCAGGCACCGGGAAGTCAGGCAGCAGCACGGTCGCGTCCTTGGTGACGTGCCTGGTCAGCAGCTCCGGATCGAAATGGTCCTTATGCAGGTGGGATACGTACAAGTAGTCCACCTGGCCGTAATGGTCCCAGTCCAGGCCGCTGTTGTCAGGAAAGACGAACCATGAGTCGAAGTACGCGGGATTCTTCCACGGGTCGCACAGGATGGTTCCGTGCCGCGTCTCGATGTGCATGCCAGCATGGCCCAGGCATGTGATCTGCATCCCACTCCCTCAGTAATGTGCTGCAGCGTTCTTCCGCCCGGAGGAAACCATGTGATCATCTCCGTAGATGGCTGCGTCCATCTAACTTGGACGCAGTTCTAGCACGATAGGTTGGGCATCTGGTGGCAGCGACGCGGCCCCCGCTGCGCGGTGGCCGACGCGAGCCCGTTTCTGTCCTGCCAATCTGCGGCGCACGCTAAGCGTCCCTCGGGTCCGGCTGAGCAGCTCGCCTACCCGTTCTGGCTGAGCTGCCCGTCCGACGATACCGTGGCCGGCGGCGTGGCTGCAGCGCCGGGCTGGCCCGCGGCCTTGGCGGCCTGGCCCACTGCCTGGTCGGCCCCGCCCGCAGCCTGGCCGCCGACCTGCCCGGCCGCCGCGCCCAGGCTGCCCGTGGCGGCCTGGGTCGTCCGGTCGCGCCGTGGCCGCAGGTAGCCGACCCAACCGGCCGCGGCGACCACCAGCACGGTGAACAGGACCCAGCCGAGCGCGGTCGTCCCTAGCCCGACGTACTTCAGGCCCGACGCGAAGATCACGAAGGTGATGACCGGCCTGATGTAGCGGTCCGGAGCGTGGGAGGACAGGAGCGAGCCGACCAGGACGGCGGGGACGCTCCCGATGATCAGTGAGGTAGTGACGGCCAGCTCGACGTGGCCGAAGGCAAGCGCGCCGAGCGCGGCCGCCAGCGTCAGCGGGACCGCCTGGGTCAGGTCCGTGCCCACCAGCTGTCCCGCGCTCAGCATCGGGTAGAGGAACAGCAATAGCACGATCATCAGCGAGCCCGACCCGACGGACGTCAGCCCGACGATGAGCCCGCCGATCATCCCGATGCCCACGGTGGCCAGTGGCCTAGCCGTGACATCGGCCACCAGGCCGTCGCGCCGGTGGCCGCCGCGCAGGTCAAGGACATAGCGCAGGACCATGGCGGCGGCCCCGACCAGCAGGGCGACGCCCAGGGCGATCTCCACCCGGTTCTGCGCCGAGGACGTTCCGCCCACCAGGTGCAGGAGACAGGCGCCCGCGAAGGCCATTGGCACCGAGCCTGCCACCATCCAGCCGACCAGGCGGAGGTTGACCGTGCCTTTCTGCAGGTGCACGACGGCGCCGACTGGGCGCATGACCACTGCCGCCACCAGGTCGGAGGAGATCGCGGTGGATGGTTTCACCCCGAACAGCAGGATCAGCATGGGCGTCATGAGGGCCCCGCCGCCGGCCCCGGTCAGGCCGACCAGCAAGCCGACCACGGCACTGCCGAGGATGATGTAGGGGTCGACGTGCAATTCGTCACCTCTAGGCCGTCCTGGCGCCACGTTCACTGCTTGTCTGGCACTGCTTGTCTGGCTGTCTGGCAGGCAAGCCTGCCCGCCATCGGCCGTCCATAACCCATCTTCCCGGCATGGTAGGCCTGATAGATCGATGTGGTCGGAAAACGGCGACGCCGCGAAGATCAACGACCACGGAGCCATTCCCTTGTAGCAACTCTCACCGCCCGGGTTAGGCCTGGCGCGCAGTCGAATGGGAGTTTGGCGATATCAGTTAGTGATCTTGCATTCGAGCGGTGGTCCAGCCGGGCGGACCATCCCGGCCTCCCAGGCGAACACGACGAGCTGGGGCACTATCCTTGCACTGCACCAAACCACCGACGCAAGAAGAAGATCACCGATCCACAGGTCTTGACAGTTGCTCTGTTCACTGCCGGTCTGGCGCTGCCGGCCTGGCCCGCGAGTCTGCCCGCCGCAGACCGCGCATAACCTGTCTTCTCTCGGCATGGCAGGCCTGATAGATCGATGTGGTCGGAGAAGGGCGCGTCCCCGTGGCGCCGGGCCGTGGTCCTGGGTCGGTAGGCTGTGACGATGCCAGTGCAGTCGGTGTACCCCCAGCTTGAGCCGCTGCTCCCGCTGGTCCGCAAGCCGGTCCAGTACGTCGGCGGTGAGCTGAACTCGGTCGTCAAGGACTGGGACGCCGCCGACGTACGGTGGGCGCTGATGTACCCGGACGCCTATGAGGTCGGCGTGCCGAACCAGGGTATCCAGATCCTGTATGAGGTGCTCAACGGCTGTGACCAGGTGCTCGCGGAGCGTACCTACAGCGTCTGGCCGGACCTCGAGGAACTGATGCGGGCCCACCGGGTGCCGCAGTTCACCGTGGACGCACACCGGCCGGTGCGGGCCTTCGACGTGCTCGGGGTCAGCTTTGCCACCGAGCTTGGCTACACCAACCTGCTGACCGCTCTTGATCTCGCCGGGATTCCGCTCCAGGCGGCGGACAGGGGCGATAACGACCCGTTGGTGCTGGCCGGCGGGCACGCCGCGTTCAATCCGGAGCCGATCGCAGATTTCATCGACGGCGCGGTGCTCGGCGACGGGGAGCAGGCCGTGCTGGCGATCACCGGGATCATCAGGGCCTGGAAGCACGAGGGCCGCCCGGACGGCCGTGATGGCCTGCTGGCCAGGCTCGCCGCTGGCGGGGTGTACGTGCCCCGGTTCTACGACGTCGACTATGCGCCGGACGGGCCTATCAGGCGGGTGCTGCCGAACCGTCCTGGGATCCCGCGCACGGTGGCCAAGCACACGGTGATGGACCTGGACTCCTGGCCGTACCCCCGCAAGCCGCTGGTGCCGGTGGCCGAGTCGGTGCACGAGCGGTTCAGCGTGGAGATCTTCCGCGGCTGCACCAGGGGCTGCAGGTTCTGCCAGGCCGGGATGATCACCCGGCCGGTCCGCGAGCGGTCCGTCACCACGATCGGCGAGATGGTGGACGCCGGGCTGTCCGCCAGCGGTTTCTCCGAGGTCGGGCTGCTCTCGCTGTCCAGCGCCGACCACAGCGAGATCAACGATATCGCCGCCGGGCTGGCGGACCGGTACGAGGGCACCAACACCGGCCTCTCGCTGCCTTCTACCCGCGTCGACGCGTTCAACGTGACCCTGGCCGACGAACTGAGCCGGAACGGGCGCCGGTCCGGGCTGACGTTCGCCCCTGAGGGCGGCACTGACCGGATCCGCCGGGTGATCAACAAGATGGTCACCGAGGACGACCTGATCCAGACGGTCAGCACCGCGTATGCCAGCGGCTGGCGGCAGGTCAAGCTGTACTTCATGTGCGGCCTGCCGACCGAGACCGACGAGGACGTGCTGGCCATCGCGCGGGTGGCCAGGCGGGTGATCGAGGCCGGGCGGAAGGCGACCGGGCGGCGCGACATCCGCTGCACCGTGTCGATCGGGGCGTTCGTCCCCAAGCCGCATACGCCGTTCCAGTGGGCGGCCCAGTGCGGCCAGGAAACCGTCGACGCCCGGCTCCGGGCGCTCGGCCAGGCGCTGCGGTCCGATCGGAACTACGGCAAGGCGATCGGGTTCAGGTACCACGACGGCGAACCCGCGGTGATCGAGGGACTGCTGTCCCGCGGCGACCGGCGGGTCGCGAAGGTGATCAGGGCGGTGTGGGAGGACGGCGGCCGGTTCGATGGCTGGAGCGAGCATTTCAGCTACGAGCGCTGGGCCGGGCGCGCGGCAAGCGCGCTGGCCGCCGACGGTATCGACCTGGACTGGTACACGACGCGCGAGCGCGGTTACGGCGAGGTTCTGCCCTGGGATCACCTGGACGCCGGCCTCGATCGTGACTGGCTTTGGCAGGACTGGCTGGCCGCCATCGACCCGGCAGGTGCGGCCGAGGTGGAGGACTGCCGCTGGACGCCCTGCTTCGAGTGCGGCGTCTGCCCCGCGATGGGGACCGAGATCCAGGCGGGCCCGACCGGGGCAAAACTGCTGCCCCTCACCGTGGCCTCCGGGCCGGCGCCCGTGGGGGCTGCCCCCGGGCGGGACGGGGGAATGGACGGGACTGCACACGGCGTTCCCGTTATAAATGAGCCAAGAGGAACCCGGGCGTAGATGCAACGTCCCGCGCCGTCTGGCCCGCCCCCGGCACCGGTGGCTCAGCGGCTGGTGATCCGGTACGCTAAACGCGGCAGGATGCGTTTTGCGAGCCACAGGGATATCGCGCGTGCGGTCGAGCGGGGAGTTCGGAGAGCGGGTCTGCCCGTCGCCTATTCGGCGGGTTTCTCGCCGCACCCGAAGATTTCCTATTCGGGCGGAGCGCCGACGTGTGCCGCGAGTGAGGCTGAATACCTGGAGATCTCGCTGACCGGCGCATGCGCCGCGCCCGATGTGCGCGACAGGCTGGATGCGGCCCTGCCGGACGGGATTGACGTGATCGAGGTGTTCGAGCCGGCCGGAGCGAGCAGCACCTGGCCTGCGGGCCAGCCGGGCGCGATGGCGGCTGAGGCGGAAGCTGCCGGTCAGGCTGGCGCGGGCGGTCTTCGGCTCGAGGCGTCGCAGTGGCGCGTCGTGCTTCCTGGCATCCCGCCCGGCGATGCGGCGCGGGCTGTGCAGGCCTTCCTCGCCGTGAGCAGCGCCCCGGTCGATCGGCTTACCAGCAAGGGGACCCGGCGGCTCGATGCCCGGTCTGCCGTGGTCATGCTGGAGCTTGACCGGCGTGCCGGTGAAGGCCGGGACGCCGGATGTGCGATACTTCGAATGGTTGTTCGGCACATGACACCTGCCGTCCGACCCGACGACATCCTGGCCGCGCTCGGCCACGTGGCGGCCCTCACGCCATCGTCACCACCGCTGGTGACGCGGTTGGCGCAGGGGCCGATCGGCATGGTGGCCGCAGCCGCGGGGAACAGCGTGCCCGGTACGCCCGGGCCCGCCGGATCCCCAGGGCCGGCTGGGCCCTCAGGGCCCACGCCGCCCGTTGCGGCGGCGCCCCGGCCGCCCGCGCAGGGCGCGGCCCAGGGACAGAAAAAGGCAACGTGCCCGGGAGCGGAGGCCGAGAGGTGAACACCGCACCAGTGAGCGCGTACGAACAGCTCCCGCGTGGCGCGGCGGGCCGGGATTCCGGCCTGCGCGCCCGGGAGCCTGACGGGAGAGATTTCCCTGATGCTCGACAGCGAGCGACACAACACGGAATCAGACAATGACGGGTCGGCTAGTGCTAGCCGGTCCCCTGAGATAACCGGCAGCCCGGCCGCGGCCGGGCACGGGACAGCCGGGCACGCGACAGCCGGGCACGGGGACGATGTCCCTGTCGGCGCGGGTCAGGACGACGCGGGCCAGCAGGGCGCGGGCCAGCAGGGCGCGGGCCAGCAGGGCGCGGCCAGGAGGCCAGGAGGCACCGGCCCTGGCCGGAGGCTGCTCCGGCGAGCCCGCAAGGCGGTAGTCCGGCCAGCCGGACCCCCGGGCACCGATCCGGCCGGCCCGGATCCGTCCGGTGCCGGTGCGTCCGGTGCCGGTGCGTCCGGCGCCAGCGGCCCGGGTGCGGGCGGCCCTGACAGCGGACCTTACGTGCCGTCGGGTGTGCCGGCGCCTGAGTTCACAGTCTCGTCCCAGACGCCGCCGGTGGCAGTCTTCCAGCCGCCGGTGGTGATCTTCCAGCCGCCGGACATCGCCGTCGGCGGCGCTGGCGGCCAAGTGCAGGACGACGAGGCTGGCGCCTCAGGCGCAGCTGCCCGGCGCAGGACAAGGTCGGGACGGGGCAGGGCAGCGGCAGGCGGTTCAGCCGGTGACGGCAGGCCACCGGATGGCACCGGAGGGCCGGCCGACGGTGCTGGCCGGGCCGGTGACGGTGCTGGCCGGGCCGGTGACGGTGCTGGCCGGGCCGGTGACGGTGCTGGCCGGGCGCGGTGACGGTGCTGGCCGGGGCGGTGACGGTGCTGGCCGGGGCGGTGACGGGGGTAGCGGAGCTGGCCGGAGCGGCGCAGAGGCCGCCTCTCCATCAGGAACAGGAACTGCCGGCGCCCAGGAGGGCGATAGCGAGTCGACCGGGTCGGCGGGCAGGCGCAGGCGGCGTGGCGGCCGGAGTCATGCCAAGGCCCGTGGCGCGGGCGAGGACGGATCCGACGGCGGCGCGGCCGCAGATGAGGACGCGGGCGGGGGGACCGGACAGGCTGGCCCGCCGCGCGATTCGGCCGAGGCAGACGGGCCGGCCGGCGAGGATGGCGAAGGCGGCGGGGCCGACACGCCCGCGCGCAGGCGCCGCCGCAGGCGCCGCAGCGGGACGGGCGGCGATACCGAGCCATCGTCCGACGACCCGCCGAACACCGTCGTGCACGTCCGGGCACCCCGGACCGCGGCCGAGGAAGCGGCAGGCGACGTCAGGTCGATCAAGGGTTCCACCCGGCTGGAGGCCAAGCGGCAGCGGCGGCGTGAGGGACGTGAATCGGGCCGGCGCAGGCCGCCGGTCATCACCGAATCTGAGTTCCTGGCCCGCCGTGAGGCAGTGGACCGCGTCATGGTGGTGCGGCAGACCGGCGACCGGACCCAGATCGCGGTCATGGAGGATGGCATCCTCGTCGAGCACTACGTGGACAAGGCCAGCCACCAGTCCTACGTCGGCAACGTCTACCTCGGCAAGGTGCAGAACGTCCTGCCCTCGATGGAGGCGGCCTTTGTCGACATCGGCAAGGGCAGGAACGCGGTCCTGTACGCGGGCGAGGTGAACTTCGACGCCAGCGGTCTCGAGGGCGAGTCCAAGCGGATCGAGTCCGCGCTCAAGTCAGGCCAGTCGATCCTCGTGCAGGCGACCAAGGACCCGATCGGGCACAAGGGCGCCCGGCTGACCAGCCAGGTGAGCCTGCCCGGCAGGTATCTCGTCTACGTGCCAGGCGCGTCTATGACCGGCATCAGCCGCAAGCTGCCCGACACTGAGCGGACCCGGCTCAAGCAGATCCTCAAGCAGGTCATGCCGGAGAACGCCGGCGTCATCGTGCGGACCGCTGCGGAGGGCGCGGCCGAGGAGGAACTTGCCAGGGACGTCAAGCGGCTTGCCGCGCAGTGGGAGGCGATCGAGCGCAAGGCCAAGTCGGCGGCCGCGCCCGATCTGCTGTACAGCGAGCCTGACCTGACAATCCGGGTGGTCAGGGACATCTTCAACGAGGACTTCACCAAGCTGGTCATCGCGAGTGACGGCGAGTGGGACATCGTGGACGAGTACGTCCGCTACGTGGCCCCGCACCTCGCCGACCGGCTCGAGCGCTGGACCGACGATCACGACGTCTTCGCTGCCTACCGGATCGACGAGCAGATCGCGAAGGCGCTTGAACGCAAGGTGTGGCTGCCGAGCGGCGGCTCGCTGGTCATCGACACGACCGAGGCGATGACCGTCATTGACGTCAACACCGGTAAGTTCACCGGCCAGGGCGGCAACCTGGAGCAGACGGTCACCCGCAACAACCTGGAAGCCGCCGAGGAGATCGTCAGGCAGCTGCGCGTCCGTGACGTCGGCGGCATCATCGTGATCGACTTCATTGACATGGTGCTGGAGAGCAACCGTGACCTCGTGCTGCGGCGGCTGCTCGAATGCCTGGCCCGCGACCGGACCAAGCATCAGGTGGCCGAGGTCACCTCGCTTGGCCTGGTGCAGATGACCAGGAAGCGGGTCGGGTCGGGGCTGCTCGAGGCGTTCTCGGTGCCGTGCGAGCACTGTAACGGGCGGGGCGTGCTCATCTCGCTCGAACCGGTTGATCATGCGCCGCTCATTCAGCACGGCCGCTCGGCGGAGGCGGCTGAGCCTACGAAGCGGTCCAGGTCAGCAACTGGGTCCGGGAGAGGCACGTCAGACCAGGCCAACTCGGGCCAGGCCA
This sequence comes from uncultured Actinomycetes bacterium, assembly GCA_963774825.1. Classification (GTDB taxonomy): domain Bacteria; phylum Actinomycetota; class Actinomycetes; order Streptosporangiales; family Streptosporangiaceae; genus DATBGO01. The sequence goes on from CAVZGW010000009.1 coordinate 83,891, forward strand.
AGTCGGACCAGGCCATCAGCGGCCAGGACGAAATGGGCCGGGCCAAGACAGGCCAGGACGCGGCGACCGACAGTGGCGGCGAGACCGGCCGCGGTGGCGGCCGGCAGGCTGACACTGCGTTGGGGGACGTCGGGCAGGCTGACGGCGGGCAGGCTGACGGCGGGCAGGCTGACGGCGGGCAGGCTGGCCAGCGTACGGCGTCGGCAGGACGCGGTCGGCGAAGGCCGGCCGCCCGGCGGGAGCAGGCCCCACCCGCACCCGAGCACACGGGCCAGGCCGGAGGCGGCGGCGAGCAGGCGGCGGCGGTGCAGTCGGAGGACGACCCCGGGCAGGCAGGGAGCGGTCAGTCCGGTGGGAGCGCCGGACAGGCGCAGGCCGGGCAGGGTGACGGCGGGCAGGGTGACGGCGGGCAGGGTGACGGCGGGCAGGGTGACGGCGGGCAGGGTGACGGCGGGCAGGGTGAGGCGGCGGGCAGGCACAGGACGCGGAACCGGCGGCGGTGTGAGGCCCGTACTGGTCTGATACTCTTTGACGTCGGCGCATCAGGCGAGTCTGGCGGCGTACGTCGCCGGATGATCGCCCGCAACGCAGGCGAGCCCGTTCGCGCCGGTGTCGAACGACTCCGCGAATCTCGCGGCGGGCCCGCACAAGGGAGAGAGAGTACTTCGGTGTACGCGATTGTGCGCTGTGGCGGCAGGCAGGAGAAGGCATCTGTCGATGATGTCCTGACCGTTGACAAGCTCGCCGGTGATGTCGGATCCAAGGTGAAGCTGGCGGCCGTTCTCGTGGTCGACGACGACGAGGTCATCAGCGACCCCGCCGAGCTCGGCAGTTACGAGATCACCGCCGAGATCCTCGGTGCTGCCAGCGGCCCCAAGATCAACATGATCCACTACAAGAACAAGACCGGCTACCGGCGCCGGATGGGTCACCGGCAGAAGTACACGCAGGTGAAGATCACCGGTATCAGCGGCGGGAAGGCCCGCGCCAGCTCAAGGAAGAAGGACTGAGATGGCACACAAGAAGGGCGCCTCGTCCAGCCGGAACGGCCGCGACTCCAACGCCCAGCGGCTCGGCGTCAAGCGCTTCGGCGGTCAGTTTGTGAGCGCCGGGGAGATCATCGTGCGCCAGCATGGCACGCACTTCCACCCGGGCCTCGGCGTCGGCCGCGGTGGCGACGACACGCTTTTCGCGCTGGTCAGCGGAAAGGTTGAGTTCGGCACCCGGCGCGGGCGCCGGGCGGTGAGTGTCATCCCGGTGGCAGCAGAGGCGGCCGCGCCTGCGAATGCCAGCTAGACCCGCGCACAGTGGTTAACCAGGCGTAGCGGCCAAGGGCGGACCTTCAACCGGTCCGCCCTTGGCGCCCCCGGGGATCGCCGGGCGGCCAGCTACGAGAGGGGTATGCCGTGGCCGAGTTCGCGGACCGGGCCCAGTTGCGGGTGCAGGCGGGCGACGGCGGGCACGGCTGCGCGTCCGTCCATAGGGAGAAGTTCAAGCCGCTCGGCGGCCCGGACGGCGGTAACGGCGGCCGCGGCGGCGATGTGATCATCGAGGTTGATCCCGGCGCGGCGACCCTGCTCGACTTCCACCGGCGGCCAGTGCGCCGGGCGGGCAGCGGCAAGCCCGGGTCCGGATCCAACCGGAACGGAGCCGAGGGCGCTGACCTGATCGTGCGCGTGCCGGACGGGACGGTGGTGAAGACCATCGACGGCACGGTCCTCGCCGACCTGATCGGTGCAGGGACGCGGTTCGTTGCGGCCAAGGGCGGCCGCGGAGGTCTCGGCAACGCGGCGCTCGCCTCCGCTAAGCGCAAGGCGCCCGGGTTCGCGTTGCGCGGCGAGCCCGGTGCCGAGCTTCAGCTGCTGCTCGAGCTGAAGACCGTGGCCGACGCCGGGCTGGTGGGTTTCCCGAACGCCGGAAAGTCGTCGCTCGTCTCGGCGATGTCCGCGGCCCGGCCGAAGATCGCCGACTACCCGTTCACCACCCTGATCCCGAACCTCGGCGTAGTCGAGGCAGGAGAGGCCCAGTTCGTGGTCGCTGACGTGCCCGGCCTGATTCCAGGCGCCAGCCGCGGCAAGGGCCTCGGCCTTGACTTCCTGCGGCACGTGGAACGCTGCTCCGTGCTGGTGCACGTGCTTGACTGCGCCACCGAGGAGCCTGGCCGGGATCCGGTCAGCGACCTGGGCGTCATCGAGGACGAACTCGCCGCCTACGAGGCGCTCACGGGCGCTAGCCTGCAGGACCGGCCGCGGATCGTCGCGCTGAACAAGGTCGACGTGCCTGCCGCCCGTGACCTGGCCGAGCTGGTCACCCCGGACCTGGAGGCCCGCGGCCTAACCGTCTGCGAGGTGTCGGCGGCCACCAGGGAAGGCCTGCGTGACCTCGCGTTCACCATGGCCGCCGTGATCACTGCCACCCGCGCCGCGGCCCCTCCGGCCGAGCCCACGCGCCTGGTCATCCGGCCTGAGCCGGTGGCGGGACCGGACTTCGAGGTGATCCGCACCGCCGATAACACGTTCGTGATCAGGGGCGAGAAGCCGCGCCGGTGGATACTGCAGACCGACTTCAGCAACGACGAGGCGGTCGGGTACCTGGCCGACCGGCTGGCGCGGCTTGGCATCGAGGAGGCGCTCGCCGAGGCAGGGGCTGAGCCCGGCGCGGAGGTGCTCATCGGCGAGGAAGATAACGCGGTCGTGTTCGACTGGGACCCGCACCTGCCCACCGGAGCCGGCTTCGGTCCGCGCGGAACTGACCGGCGGCTGGGCCGCTAACCGGCTTGTTTAGCCATGCACAGGCACCAGCTTATTATCCCCCGTTAATCATGTTTATCCACTGGCCTGTCCACAGAGCTGTGCACAGGCGACGGGACCGGGCGCGGGCTATTCGTCCTCGCCCCGCGAGAACCTGCTGAACAGCCGCTCTCCGGCACCGACCGCGGTCTCGGCCACGCCGCGCATCGCGCCGATCAGCGGATCGGAGCTGCGGTTCCAGGATTCCTGGTAGGCGCGGGCGGCGGATTTGACCTCGTCGCCCACCGAGGCCTGCGGGTCATCCTCGCGGCGCAGGTAGTTGCCGGCCAGGATGTCGGTGTACTCGGCGCTACTGCCCCAGCGGTCCAGTTCGGCGAAGCGCACGACGGCGAACGGGTGCGTGGTCCCCTGTAGCTGAAGCAGCTTGAGCAGGCCATCGCGCACGTCGGGTACCGCGTCGTACTCGTGTGCCTGCTGGTGGAATTCGTCGTGGCTGAGCTCGGACATCCGGTAACCGCCCGCCGTCTTCATCAGAGCCCGCCGCGCCGCCTCCAGGTCCTGGGCGGCCAGCAGCCCAGCCCGGTCACAGGACAGCTCGGACTTGCGGTACCACTCTTCGAGGCCCCAGATAATGCCGCGGAGCCCGAGGTAGCCGATCGGCATCCAGGCCACCCGGGCCGCAAGCCTGATCAGGTGGTAAAGCATGGTCCGGTAGACCGCGTGCCCGGACAGCACGTGGCCGAGCTCGTGCCCGATCGCGAACCGCATCTCCTCGGCGTCGAAGAGGTCGACCATACCGGTGGTCATGACGATGAATGGCTTGTCGGACCCGAGCGTCATCGCGTTCACCAGCGGGTCCTGAGTGATAAACAGCTCAGGCACGGTCGGCAGGTCCAGGACATAGGCGCCGTCCCGCATCGCCTGGTACAGGTGGGGGAACTGATGCTCCGACGCGCGCACCGAGCTGGCCAGGAACATCAGCCGCAGGCTGCGATCGTTGAAGAGCCCTGCGAGGCGGCGCAGCAGAATGTCAAATCCGGTGAGCTTACGCATGGCCACCAGGGCCGACCGGTCGGCAGGATGTTCATAGGCACGGGAGCTGATCCCGGGGAGGCGCACCCGGGAGCGGTCGGGCACAGTTGTCATACCTGTCATAGTAGGTGCATAGGGCGGAGGCTGAACCAATATGCTGGACGAGCAAGGGCCGGGCATTTTCGAGCCGGACGCAGAAGCAATTCCGCCGGACAAGCTGGCAGCACTGCAGCAGGACCGGCTACGGGAACTCATCGACCGGCTGATCGCCGTTGGCGGGCTGCAGGGCGGCCGGCTGCGGGAGGCGGGCGTGACCAGCGGTAACGACGTGACCCTTGATGACCTGGCCACGGCTGCCGTTCACTTACAAGAGCGATCTCTGGGATAGCTACCCGTTCGGCCTGCTGGCGGTGCCGCGTTCTGAGGTGGTTGCGGTTCACGGGTCGAGCGGGACCGGCGGGCGGCCGACACTAATCTGCTACTACCCGTGGGGACCTCGCGGCTGTGGGCGCGGATGTGCGCGCGGAGCCTGGCCGCGCGCCGGCGCCACGAAAGACAGCGTCGTGCACGACGCCTTCGGCTACGGCCTGTTCACCGGCGGGATCGGCATCCACCAGGGCACGCAGGAGCTCGGCGCGACGGTGGTGCCGGTGTCCGGCGGGATGACCCCGCGGCAGGTTACGCTGATCGCAGGATCTGCAGCCGGACATCCTGACCTGCACGCCGTCGTACGCGATCCGGCTCGGCGAGGCGCTGGCCGAGGCTGGGCTCGGCCCGGGAATCCGGGCTCAGCCTGAACGCCGGCGTGTTCGGCGCGGAGCCGTGGACGGATTCCATGCGGGTCCGCATCAAGGAGCTGCTCGGGCTTCGCGCGCTGGACAGTCTACGGGCTGTCCGAGGTGATCGGCCCGGGCGTCGCTGCGGAGTGCCTACGTAGCCGCCGACGGGCTGCACGTCAACGAGGACCACTTCATGGTGGAGACGATCGACCCGGTGACCGGGGAACATGTGCCCGACGGCACGCCCGGAGAGCTGGCGTTCAGCACCGTGACGAAGGAGGCGATGCCGCTGCTGCGCTATCGCACCGGCGACATCGCCGTCGCTGCGCCGAGGTACCTGCGCGTGCGGCCGGACCCTGGTCAAGATGGCCAAGGTCACCGGCAGGCGTGACGACATGCTGGTGATCCGCGGCGTGAACGTCTACCCGAGCGAGATCGAGCGGCTGCTGCTGGCCGACCCCGCGCTGGCATCTGACTATCTGGTGGTGGTCGATCAACGGGCACCGCGACCCGGCTGATCGCATGCTGTGAATACAGAACGGATTTCGGTGGCAATCTCCCGGCGGTGCAGGAAATCGAATTTAAGCTGAAGAACCCGTCCTCTACAGCGGGACAATCGGCGGCGTCATCGAAGGGGCACTGCGCAAGACACCCGGAATCGCCTTTTCAAGCACTGAATTTGACTCCCCCCGCTACGAGATTATCGAAGCGTATATCGCTCCTATAGTGAAACATATCCTCGAACATCCCCTTTCTGCAGGAACTATCCTCAACGTCAATTTCCCAACTAAATTTTCCTCCTTCAAAGGGGTCAAGCTCGCACGTCAAGGAAAAGGTCTTTGGGTTGAAGATCCGTCACACCGGATCCATCCCGATGGCGTCCCCGACTATTGGCACGGGGGCCAGTGGGCACATCATGATGAGCATGAAGAGAGCGACGTGGCCCTTCTCCAGCAAGGCTATGTCACTGCTGTACCCATCCATATCGATGAGCTCACCGATCATGAATTCTTGGCTAAGGCGGAAAGATCATTTTGAATCGTGCTTTCAGTAACATAAGTGAATGAGATTGTGAAAAAGAGCTTTTTCTTCCTTTTCCTCTTACTCTCAATCTCAGTCTTTGCCACTCCTAAGCCCACCATCTTGGTAGGTTCCCCTATTCGGCAAAAACCAGCCATTCTGGAAAGGAGTTTCCCTCGAATCCTTGGATCGAATATGATCAGTCCGCCTGCACCCTTCATTATCTGTTCGTCGATGACAATGACCTGGAACAATCAAAAGCGATTCTTCACGAATTTGCGCAAAAAAAGGGGGAGAAGTGCTCGATCTTGAGTCCAGAGACCCCCTCATCTTCCCCCTGATCAGTGCGACGAGACCACCCACTACTGGGAGGCGATGATAACGTTTGGAAAGTAGCCGCTTTTAAAGATCGAAATCATTCGAATTTGCCAATCAAAAAAATTATTACTACCTTTTTCTGATCGACTCAGACATTGTGCTCCATCCCAAGACCATCCAACATCTCATTCAAGTAGACAAAGAGATCGTTTCGGAGATTTTTTGGACCAGATGGAACCCGCAGGCTATCCCCTTGCCACAAGTGTGGCTCTATGATCAATACACCCTCGCGGAACAAGCTCCTGGTGAAAAGTTGAGTGAAGAGGAGGGGACGGAAACGGATTTTTGAATTCATCGCCAAATTGAAAAAGCCGGGGGTCTATCCTGTAGGAGGACTTGGCGCTTGCACCCTCATCAGCAAATCTGCCTTAGAAAAAGGGATGAGCTTCCGGAAAATTCCGAATCTGACCTTTTGGGGAGAAGATCGCCATTTTTGCATCCGCGCAGCGGCCTTAGGAAGTGCGCTCCTTTATGTCGATACCCATTATCCGGCCTACCACATCTATCGTGAGTCAAATTTAGAAGGGGTGGCAGCTTTTAAACCGGAGTGCGCACAAGATATGCCCCGACTGACCTTGGCGATGTGTGTAAAAAATGAAGCTGATCGGTATTTGCGTCAGGTGCTCGAAAAAAACAAGCCACTACATCACCGACGCCGTTCATCATACGACGATGCGAGCACAGATAATACCCCAGAAGTATGCCGAGAAGTCTTAAAGGATATTCCCCTGCAGCTCATCAGAAATAGCGAATCGAAATTCTCCAACGAGGTCACGCTACGCAAGCAGCTATGGGAAGAGGTGACGAAAACCGATCCCGACTGGATTCTGCTACTTCCTCGATGCCGATGAGATATTTGAAGAGCGGTTCGATTTAGAGGTAGTAGAGCTGCTCAAAAACCCCGACGTCGATGCTTATGCCTTCAGACTCTATGATTTTTGGAAATGAGACCCATTTCCGCGATGATTCTCTATGACGAATGCCCCACACCCGTCATATCCCTTTTTTAGTGCGCTATCGTCCAGAAGTTGCTTATCAATGGAAAGAAACACCTCAACATTGTGGTCGATTTCCGATGACAATCTATGGTTTCCGAATCCAATCGTCCAATTTACGGCTTAAACATTTGGGATGGGCCAAAGAAAATGACCGAATCCAGAAATATAAGAGATATCAACAGCTCGACCCTGATGCAATTTGGGGGATTAAGGCGCAATACGATTCGATTTTAGATCCCTCTCCTCATGTCTGGCCAAATGGGTGGAATCGGACTGACTTGCTAAATTTTTTACTGTGTTTGGGCCCACCAGATATTCTTCTGACACATTCTTTCACATTGGCCGGCAAATTGGCCACTTTTAGCAGCTGCTGCGAGAGCTCCAAGCACTCTTGGTATTTCCCAATCCAGTCTAGGCACAGACTCGATTTCTCCAATAGAAGCCCAAAATCGTAAACCCACCTCTCAACAAACAAAGTGTCGGAAGGATAAGGTAGCGTCAGTCCATAATTGGCGACCAGATAGCCAAGCAAATAATCGCCTTGCGATCGGTAGACTCGAGCGAAGATGGCAAAGCGGTTCGGCTCTCCGACGGCCGCGAGGAGAAGCAATCTAGATAACTTTTTGCAATCTTCTCTGGTTCAACGTTCAGCTCTTCTTGCATGCGGCAGATTTGATATTTTGAGAAAAAGACCTCCTG
>CAVZGW010000010.1:0-14940 GCA_963774825.1 uncultured Actinomycetes bacterium
GCGTTCGGAACGGCGAAAACACCCGTGAAAAGTACGGACAACGCCATGATCCTGATCGGGCCGACGGCCGCTGCCGAGCCAAGCGCAACCGCGATCGCCCTAGCAAAGGCTACCATTGCGCCAGCTAGTATCGCGCTCGATACCAATGCGATGGTTGCTACAGTCGGCGCCAGGCTGTCAATATCAAGGTCGGCACGAAACAAGCAGGATGAGACGCCTGTGTCAGCCATGCTGCCTACGATGACGTATGCGGTCAGGGCCACAGCGAAAACGCCAAAGTCGTGCGGGAAAGAATATGCGCCACGACGGCCGTGAGCAAGACGTTGGTAGGCGCAGCAAGATGTTGCTCGCCACCACCCAGAAGAGCCCCCTCCGCACGCTCGCAGAAAGCGAACGTGAATCGCTCGCTGCAGGTGGGCCATCGGAAACGTCGCCACGCGCCGGATCGGATGTGCTCGTCATCGCAAGCCAGGTGTCTCAGGCTGGGTCCAGCAGCCTGCAGCACCTTCACCTGCGCAGAGGCGACACACCGGCCACGACAGATAGGAATCGTGATCCGCCGCTCAGACCTGTCGTGGGAGCCGATTTGCCCGACACCTCCTCACCCGGTACCCCTAAAGTATCGATGACGGCCCTTCACTTGCGTCAAGCCTGTGCCGTCTGGCTCGGGAGCGGCGTCGCGGCATCATCTGCATCTCCGCGAATCTCTCCTGCCGATTTCCAGCCCGCAGACATGAACTCCGTACCTCAAGCGTTCCGGACGTGCCGGCGGCACGCCGACCCGGGTAGAGCCCGTCGCATCACCTCACCGGTTCTGTGGCGGGGCACCCCGGGCTTGTACATATGAGCACCGAGAGGGTGACCGTGATACGGGAGGTCAGGCCGAGCAAGAGGTCGACCTCATATATCTCCTCGCGGCTGGATGTATCAGGACGGTGCTGAGACGGGCCTTGTGTGAGTACGGGCGGTCACCTGACTCCCGTGGCTGGGTCGTCTTCCGAGGAGTCTGAGGGCTTGAGATGAGGGTCTTTTACGCGGGTGATAGAGGTCGCATGGGGGCGGATGCGGTGATGATGCTGCGCGCGGCCGGGCGTCAGGTGAGCGGGCTGAACGTGGCCCAGACGGCAGCGGCGGCAGCGGCGCCGGGGGTCTGGACCCCGACTGTGGCCCGGCTGCCGCGGTCGGCTGCGTGCCCGTGCGAGCCGGAGAGCGTGGCATGAGCTCAGTCAGCGTTGTCATCCCCTGCTACAACTACGGCCATTTTCTTGCGGACGCGGTCGCCAGCGTGCTGGATGACCAGGAGGGCGTGGATGTACGGGTGCTCATCATCGACGACGCCTCGCCCGACGACAGCGCCGAGGTGGCCAGGAAGATCGCGGCTCGCGACCCTCGCGTGGAGGTGGCCGTCCACGCAACCAACAGAGGGAACCTCGCCACTTTCAACGAGGGTTTGCTCGAGTGGGCTGACGGTGACTACTGCGTCTTGATGTCGGCAGATGACCGGCTCACGCCCGGAGCGCTGCGGCGCGCCAGGGACTTGCTGGACGCCCACCCCGGCGTCGGATTCGTTTATGGACATCCGCTGTGGATCATGCACGGCGCGCCGCTGCCGGCGGCTCGGACGAGAGTGCGGGGTTGGTCGGTGTGGTCTGGCCAGTGGTGGTTGGAGCGTCGATTCCGTGATGCGGAGAACCCCATTACGTCGCCAGAGGTGGTCATGCGCACCTCGCTGCAGAAGCGCGTGGGCGGATATGACCCGCGACTGCCCCATGCGGCAGACATGGAGATGTGGATGCGGCTGGCGGCGAACGCCGATGTTGGCTTCATACGCGGGGTAGACCAGGCCTATTACCGTCTACATGAGCAAAACATGAGAAAGGCCTTTACCGCTCTGATGGATCTGCGCGAGCGGCGACTGGTCTATGAGACGGTACTGGACCGCTATGGCGAGACGTTGCCGGACCCAGCGCGCCTGTCTACCCTCGTGCACCGCGCGCTGGGCCGAGAGGCGCTCTGGGCCGCAGGACGTATGTACGACCGGCGGGGCACCCAGCAGGCTTTCGTCGACGAACTCGTCGCCTTCGCCCTCGACTGCTGGCCAGAGGTAAGCGGGCTTCCGCTGTACCGCACCCTGGAGTCGCGCAAGGGCATCGGGCCAAGCGCGATGCGCTACATGCTCGCCCATAAAGTGGAATGGTGGCTGCGTCGCCGGTCGTGGAAGTACCGGGGGTTCTAGGAGGGCGCTGAAGCCCGCGGGACCTTGGACGTCGACCCCAGCAGGAAGCGCTGCAGTTCTGGGCCGACGACGTCCGCGTCGAAGTCACGGCGGAATCGCTCGCGCGCCGCTTGCGCTGCCTTCAACCTTGCCGGCTCGCAGTCGAGAAGGTCGATCAGCACGGCCGCGGCTTGGGCCGGGTCGTCGAGGGACCAGAATCGTGCCTCGACGCCGTCGTCGCAGAGCTCACCGATGCCCCCGATATTACCTGCCACGATGGGAAGCCCAGCGGCCATCACCTCGATGATGGCCAGCGGTAGCGATTCGGAGTACGAAGCGTGGACGTAGACCCGGTAGCCCGGTAGGAAGCCGCGGACGTCGGGCCGGAAGCCGCGGAAGCGGACTTCTCCTTCCAGGCCCAGGGAGCGGGTCTGGCGCAGGAGGTCTGCCGGCAGGGCCCCTCGCCGAACACATCCAGGGTGAGGGATCGTCCGGCCCGCTTGGCTTCAGCCAGGACCTCTAGCAGGAAGCGGTGGTTCTTGACAAGATCAAGGTTGCCGATAGTGACCAGGTCCCGGAGCGGCTCCTGGCAGGAGGGTTCGCCCTCCAGCGGCGCCACGAAGTTGCCGATGACGGCTGAGGGCACGGCCGCGGCCTCGGGGAGCCAGCTCAAGAGCGCGTTCTGCCCCCATCTGGATACGAATACCAAGCCGTCGACCTGGGGTATCACCTCTCGCTCAACTTGCCGGATCGCCCGGAACACAATCCCGTCGCGCCTGATCAGCTTCTTGTCGGCCCATTCGTCGGCCTGGGAGATCCGGAAGTGAACCGCCATCACCACGCGCTGATGTGCGCCCCGCCTGGCGCGCAAGGCCGCCCGGGCGGCCAGCGGGCCCTGGGCGTAGACGACACAGTCGCCGACTTCGGCGAGGCATCGGTGCAGCGCTTTTCGGAGGAACACCTCATGCCAGTGCCGGTACCAGACAACGCTGGCGGACCCGCTGCATCTCGCCAGCACAAGCCGGAGGCCGAAAACGGGCACGGTGCGTGTCCGGCCCCATGAGAACGGCGTGACCAGCAAGGCGGCCGTGCCGGATTCAGCAAGATACCGGCGCAGTTGACGGACGTGCGTCTGAACGCCGGTAATGCCTTCCTCTCGGAGAATGGTCGCGATCACTAGTGTCACGGAAGCCTGACCCCGCAGTCGGCCGCCGCCGGTACCTGACGGCCCGCCATCCTCGTATCTCACCTCCATATGAGCTTTCGCGCTACTTGCCTGATACGTCATACGGGACCAAGTTGATCCACAGATGCCAGCCCATAATCGTTTCACCGGGTAGCCGGTGTACCGGGAGTGGCGGCGCATGCATGAAGCGCTTATAGGCGCGCGTGACCCGGAAAGACGGAAAGTCCTGCTCGATTCGACGGCGGTCGTACACCAAGGCGTAAGGGTTGGCCGGCCCGTCAGTGTTGTGGTGAACGAACTCGTCCAGGCGCAGGTAGCGGAATAGCCCCAGCTTCGTGGCGTTGTTGAGATGGGCGGCCAGCGTCCCGTACGAGGGATCGGATTTCAGGATCCCGGCCTTAGCGAGCGGGAATGCCGCCAGCAAGGCAGCGCGGCGGATCAGGCCGATGGACACCAGGTAGTTCAGCGACCAGCGGGCGTACATCATAATGACCAGCTCCCCGCCGGGACGGAGCACCCGATGGATTTCGTTCTGAGCCTGCCTGATGTCGGGCACGTGATGCAGGACGCCATGGCTGAACACCATGTCGAAGCTGTCGTCGGCTAAAGGCAGATCGAGCGCACTGCCCTGCCGCAGCTCCTCGTAGGGAAGCTCCCTCAGCGTCAACCGGGTCCGGACTCTCGCCACGGACTCGGCAGTCAGGTCGACCCCGGACCAGTGTGCCCCCTGGCGTATCAGGCGCTCCGAGTCAGCCCCCTCGCCCAATCCGATCTCTAGCACCTGCTTGCCGGCCACGTTCAGGCCATCGAGGCATGCCAACAGGTGGCGCTCGTTCTGGTAGCGGAATCGGTCGTAGTCCGTAAAGAACTCTTCGTAATCGTCGTGGAAGCGCTCATGGAGCCCGCCTACCTGGGAATCGCCGCACGCATGGTCCTGCCAGAAACTCTGCACCGCTTGCTCGTCCATCAAATGCACACCACCCTATTCAATGTCATTGTCCCGTGCTTGCGCACCAGCATTACCTTCATCCCAGCCACCTTGCCTCGACAGGCGGCACCATCAACGACGCGGCCAGGGTGAGTTCGAGGAGATATGTCGTGGGGTTGGCGAACCCGACCTGGGTGAACGAGGCGATCAGGCAATATGTGATGAGGAAGAGGGCGAGCGCCCGTCTGGTGCCGGGTGGATGGAAGAAGGCGGCCACCAAGAGGAAGAGCACCATCGCTACACAGACAATCACCCCGATAATACCCTGCTCCAAATACGCTACGAGCCAGTTGCTGTCGATGGGGAGGCCATTGATCGACCCGTTGGAGAGACCGAAACCGAAGATCTCCTGGAACCTGGTGCGCGGCATGTTGAGAACCAGGCTCCAGAAGTCGGTCCGTCCGGTGAGAGATGTTAGCTGGGACTCGCTCTGCCCGCGTGCCAGCCAGGTCGTCGCCACGCCGGCCGCCGTTACGATCCCGATCGATACTACGACGCCAGCGGCGGCGAAGAACCTGCGGGCCCGCGCCTTGGTTACGATCAGGCTCAGGCCCGCGACCAGGAGGCTTGCCGCCATGCCTATCAGGGCAGTCCTCGTGTGGGAGAGGAGAATGATGGCTACTCCGGCTACGGCGGCAAGCGCGGCGACCCTGCCGCTCGTGATTCCGCCGAGCCAGAGCACAACCAACAGCCCGGCCGTAACCGCCGCGTAGTGGGCGACCTCTGTGGCCGGTATGTCGTACAGTACGCCGTTGAGCCTGCCCCCGCTGAGGGCATGGCCGGGCACCACTAGCAGGCCGAGAATCACCGTGCCTAGTGCCACCGAGAGTGATGCCAGGTAGGCGCGGACGAGCAGCAGGTCGCGCCGACCCCACCAGGGCGAAAGCAGCCATAGCACGGCAACGAATTCGACGAGCCGGAAGAACCGGTACACGTTACCGAAATGCTGTGGCTGCAGGGTCGTGATGACTGCCTCAATGACGAGCAGGCTTAGCAGGCAGAGGAACACGTTCGGGCGCACGATGACCCTGCGATTGACGGTCAGCGCCACAAGCAGCGCCACCGGCAGGGCTCCCTGCGTGATGATCTTTCCCACCGCATGCGGGACATGTAGCACAGATCCGTAGTAAGTCAGGGCGTTGAGGACCAGCAGGCCCCACGCGAGGCCGACCCTGCGGCGTATCGAGCGTTCGCGCGCCGCCGCGGAGTCCAGCGTGGATACCCTGCGGCGGGTGCGGAATGCGACGACGGACGAATTCATCGGCCGGTGTCCAGGCGGTGGTTGCCGCCGGAAGGCCTTCCGCCTGGACCCCCGGCGAAGGAACCTTCCGCGTCAGCCTGCAAGCCCTGTATCGTGACGGCATTACGGTCGGCTCCCGGCGTGAGTGTCACGCCGAGGCTCTCGTCGGTCTTGTCGGCGCCGACGAGCACGGCGGAGACCAGGTGCGTGCCAGCGAGCCGTATCATCTCACCGACGGCATGGATCTTTGTCCACGACGACCGCCCGGCCGTCACCAAGACGATGGCCTCGGGTGCCCAGGTTGCGAGGTGCTCACCGCCGACCGAGGGGTCAAGGGTGGTCAAGGTGAGCAGGAGGTCCGCCGACGCGCAGGCAGTAGCCAGTTCACCGGCGATGGCGGACTGGGCCCGCGGTGATGTGGGCCTGAGCGGACCGGCGGGCGCGAACTCGGCAGGATCAGGGACCGCGGCGACAAGGTGCGTGCCGTCCGCGCTCAGCTCGTGGACTCCGGAGCCCTTGGCGCCCAAGAGCATCGCGGCGGGGGCACCGCTGCACAGGTCGGCCACAACGACCCGCTTGCCCTGCTGCGCGCAGGACTTGGCCAGTGACACCACCGACAGCGCCGCCACCTGCGGGTCGTCCACGGGAACGATGGCCAGGGCCGCAACGCCGCGGGAACCCGCCGGCACAGCGTCGCGCAGGTACGCGACGATGCGCTGCAAGTAACGGCCCGAGATTCGCCCGCGCCGACCCGGGAGCCAGCCACTTGCGCGCATCGCCGGGACGCTGAGCTTGACGGGAGCACCAAGCGCTTGCGCGACGTCGTCGCGCCGGAGCAGGCGGTCGGACAGAAGGGCCCGCAGGACAATGATGCTCATGCCCAGTATGAGGCCGACGATGAGCCCCCCGGCGGCATACAGGGCGAGGTGCTTCAAGCGAGAGGGCGGCGGGATCGGGCTTGCTGCGTCGAGCACCTTGCTTCCCCCGATCAAGGTGGCCGTGTTCACCTTGATGGCGGCCTTGCTGCCGCTTACCTGCTGCTCGAGCGTGATCAAGTCGTTGTCACCCTGTACCCGCTGGGCGCTGAGCCTGGCCCGCTGCGAGGATGATGCGGGCAGCGCTGACAGCCGGCTGATCTGCGTGCTGATCGATGCGACCTGCTGCTTGTCCTGGGTGACCTGCTGGTCGAGCGCCGTGAACTCGAGTTGCTGCTCTGCTTGCAGTTGGTCGGCGCGGAACGCGAGGAACTCCGTGGCCAGTGCATTCGCCCGGCGCATAGCTTCGTCGCTCGATGGGGCATTGGCCGTTATTTGAAGAACCCGGTCGGTGAGGGGCGTGACCGTGTACGACCCGAGGAAGCTGTTGACGCTTTGCCGCAGCCCCAGCTTCTGCAGGGTGAGCCCGGCCATGCTGTGGCTCTGCGCAACAGCCTGATCCTCTAGTATCGCCGTGCCAGGTTGCGCCTCGGCGCCCACCGTGAGCAGGAGCGTTGTCGAGGACTGGTATGTATGAGGGGCTTTCACGTACAAGCCCGAGCCGACCAGCAGCCCGATGACAGCGGTGATGCGCCAGAACCACGCGCTGCGCCGCAGGGCTGCTGTGAAGAATCCCAGGCTTACCAGCCTCGCGGGGGAATCGGCGGGCCGGTCCTCGACGGCGGTGATTTCGTCATCAAGCCACGGGCGCGCAGGCCCGTCGTTACCTACACCTGGAGATGGGCTCATCGTTTGGTCTCCACTGTGTTGCCGGTCATCCGTGTCGGCCCGCTCCGTTGCGCCGGCCGTGCCAGCTGCGGAAGGCGGCCTGTCGTGTGGTCCTCCGGGTCCGGGTCCGCAACGAGGATCCCGGTGATATCGCGGCCGGCGGCGGCGGCGCTGGCCGCGACGCGGGCCACCTGCTCGGCAGTAGCCGTGCCTGCCGAGACTCCGAGCACCGTGGCGGTGGTGCGCGTAGTGTCCGCGACCTGGGGATTCTGGCCGTCGACGACCGCGACGACGACGGTCAGCACGGCGTCTGGCGGCCGAGTGCCGCTGTCATGATCTCGAACGATGACCTGCAGCTGAGTCGATTGTCTCGACGGTGCAGGCGGCACAGCGCACGCGGCCCGCAATGTGGCCGTGGCGTTCACGTCCTGCTGCGGGCCGACGACTAGCGCCGTCGGGATCCCTCGGGAGGCGGCGAAGACGGCCAGTTGAGGGCCTAGGGCTAGTGCTCCAGAGTCGAAACCAAAAGAGAGGACCTCGAGGGACGAACCGCTGCCAGGCTGGGAACCATTCAGATTCACGTCAGCCAGACCCAGATGCTGCAGAGCCTTGCGCAAGCGCCAAGCATCTACTGCTCCGGGTTCATAGTCCGTCATAAGCTTGGTCCAGCCGGCGGCGCCAGATGGGTGAGCGACACGGATCGACGCGAGGACCGGGACCCCGATGGAATCCGCTATCTCGTCGCGTTTACGCAGGCGCCGGTCGCCGCGGTTAAACGCAAGTACGGCGATGGCTCCGACGAGCGCACCGAGGAGCACACCGAGGCCTCCGGTAATGGGCAGACGAGAGGACAGCGACGGCCCCGTGGCCGAGTTCGCAGGCTCCAGGACCCGCGCCTGAACTTGCCCGCCTGGGCTGTACCGGGAAGTGACGATCGCGACATAACTGCTGGCGACACCGTTCGCGGTGCGCTCGGCCTCGGCGGCGGTCTTGCCCTCGGCACGGACCGAGAGGATATCGGTACTCGCCACGTTGGTAACTAGGACCCGGCTCTGCAGCGTTTGCAGTGACATGGACGGGTCAGCAGTTCGCAGTGCTCTCGCGAGGACGGGGTCGCTGCCGGCGATCACAGTCTGGGTCGCGAGGACGGGGTTGATGCTCGCCGACCCATTCTGGGCCGCCACGCCCTGCTCGGCGGGCGGAAGCACGACATCAACAAGCGCCTCGCTGGAGAGCATCGGTGGACGGTGCAGCGTGAATCCGACGCCCGCTAGGAGGCCCAGCGCAGCGAAAATGCCGACGACGATCTTGTGCCGCCGCACGATCTGCGCGGATCTTTTTAGGTCCAGCGCCTGCTCGCTCATTCAGTCTCCGCCTGACTACCCGTAGTTTTCGTGCTAGGACCTAGGATGCGCATCATCATCTGCCTAGCCCGCCAAAGTCAGCTTCTGGCGCCATGCTGGCCTGGAGAAACTGCAGCCTCGTGGCGAGGGGTTCATCGGGCGCGCAGCGCCCGCGACCGATGAGGGTGAAGGCGGGGGTACGCCGTCCCAGGCCGCTGGAGTACCAGCCGAGGATGGGGTCAGTCTCGCCTCGGTGCAGGCTCCACTGCAGCGGCTGCGGCAGTTCCAGGCGTGCCGCGCCCGGCGCGGACGCGGCGGGCCAGCGCAGCATGGCGCACGCCCCGTCGAGTTCGGCGTGAACGTCCGGACCGAGGTGGAAGGCAAGGCGCATGTCGTGGCTGCTGCCGTCGATCTCGTCGACGATGTTAACGGTGCGCGAGGCCCGGTCCAGCAGGACGCAGCGACGGTGCCGGGCCGGCGAGTCAAGCGAAAGGTAGCCGTCGTGCTCGGCGGTCCACTCGGCCGCGTCGCCGATGTCTTGGACGTCGATCTCCCTGGCGTTCGCGTGCCGCAGCCACAGGAAGGGCCCGCCTTCGCTGGACTGGTTCTGACCGTCGAGCTCTACGGTGTTGTGCGCGATCGTGGAACGGAAGTACGAACGCCACTGCGGCTCGCCGTGATAGCAATACGTGCCCGGATCGGCGAGGACATCGACGCCGCCGTAACGGACCTCCACGGACAGCGCATCAGCGTGGGCGTGCGCGGCAATACTGAGGTACCCATGCGGGCCACCGTCGCAGCGGCACCAGATCTCCGGCTCCCGGTCACCTGTCGTGCGCAGTACGGTCGTCCCGGCGTCGGCGAAATGCCATGGCCGATGGACGGGCCGGCCCGCTGCCGCACGGGGCGCTCCGGGCATGCGCGGCGATGATCGAGCTGGCCGCGTCCGGCTCCGTGCGCGGCCACCAGTCGAGCCGGCCGAAGACCGCCTCCCCCAGCGCCAGCAAGGACGGCCAGCGGTTGGCCGCCGGGGCGTCGAGCAGCAGCGCCCGGCCCTCGTCGCCGTCACCCTGCCGGGGCGGGCGGGACTGCTCGTCGAGCAGCGCCGCACCGCTGTCGATCATCGCGCAGAGCCGCTGCCACGCCGCTGCGCTCAGCGGGCAGCCGGCGGCGTCGGCCTCGACCGCCGCCAGCAGCCCGAGCTCAGCGACAAAACTCTGGTAGTCCGACGCGAGCTCGCGGCCGATCCCCGACGGGAAGGTGTTGCGCACCAGCTCGCGCTCCAGGAGACGTGCGGACCTCTGCCTCCAGCGCCCGCTCTCGGGAAACCACGGGAAAGCGCAGCTAGCCACCAGCTGCCCGGCCGCCTCGGCGATGACGTGGTTGTTGGCCGACGAGCCGCGGCTCCGGAACGCGTCGAGGTACTGCTGGTGCCAGCGGATCTGCTGCACCGCCAGATCGTCGTGCTCGAACAGGTCCGCGACCGGCGGCCAGTCGTCCAGGAGCCGCCGGATCCAGGTCAGGCTGATCAGGCGGATGCCGATCTCGATGCCGCTGGTCCAGTGCACGCCGGACAGGAAGGGGTTCTCCCGCCACCAGGAGCGCAGCTGCTCGGCAACCCGGTCTGCATAGGACTCCTCGCGGCTGAGGAACCAGGCCGTCGCCAGGAGCGTGAGGTGCTGCAGCCGGGAGATCTCCCAGACCTGCTTGATGTTGCCGGTCTGCTCCTGCGAGCGGTGATTGATCCGGAAGGCGTAGCGGTCGGATGGGGACCGCCGGGCGGTGACCGGGTCGTGGAACCAGTCGGGCCGCACCAGGTCGGTCCGGACGACGCCCAGCACCTCCCACTCGCCACGCATGAGCCGGTCCGCCGCCGCCAGGACGGCCGCCCTGGCCTCCGCGGGCACCCGCGCGGCGGTGCCGGCGGGCAGCACGGCGGCGGACAGCAGCTCGCCCGGCGGCGGCGGACGCGGCGGCGGTGACCTGCTCGCGGCACCTGCCGACGGGCCCAGGCGGCCTGGATGGCCTGGTCACGGCCGCGCCAGGCCACCTCAGCCGGCGACATCCTGGCCGCCCGGCGCGCGTACCAGCCCAGCCGCGAATCTCGATCGCTTTCATACTCGCTCCGGACGGCCGCTCGACAGGCTCTCGCGCCACCGCGATCGTCGCCTTGGTGGTGGCGACCAGCGACTCCAGGGAGATGGGCATCGGCGCGCCGCGTCCGGACGGCCGTCGACGAAGTTCGCGAGCTCAGCTCGCTGGCCCTTGTCCTGGCCGCCGCGCGATCGCGTGGTCTTGCGGCGCCGGCCGGCCCAGACGGCTGCCTGCTTGAAGTTGTCGAGCCGTGCACTCCGGCCGCCCGCCGCGACGTCGAGCGTCTCCTTCGGATAACGGCGGTTGCCGGTGGTGAGGTAGGTGATGGTGCCGCTCGACCCGTTCTGGAACCGCATGGTGGCCTGCAGGTCGTCTTGCTCGGGACCGGGCGCCGCGTAGACCTCCTCGGGAAGGCTGCCTGCCCACCAGCTGAGCGTGTCGATGAAGTGGCCGCCTTCCCCGGTGAACCGCGATCCTTCCAGCTCCTCGTTGCGGTACCAGCTGTCGGCCTCCAGCTGTCCCGGCGTTGACCAGGTAGCGGGCTACCGAGCCGCCGCCCGGCTGGCCGAACTCGCGACCTCATCTGCACCAGCAGCGGCGCGAAGCGGCGGTTGAACCCCACCATCAGCCGGTCGTTGCCGGTACTCGCGACGACGTCAAGGATCTGCTGCAGCTGGTCGGGGGTCAGCGCGAGCGGCTTCTCGACGAAGACGGCCTTCCCGGTCTGCAGCGCGCGGCAGACGAGGTCGGCGTGCGTGTGGTGGCGCGTCACGATGAAGATCGCGTCCAGCGACTCGTCGTCGAGCACCGCGGCGGCGCTTGTCGAGGCGGTCGTGAAGCCAAACCGCCGCTGGGCGTTCACCGCCGACAGCGACCGGTTGGTCGCGACGTGAGCCAGCTGGACGGCGCGCGAGCTTGGCCAGGTGGGGCAGCAGCATGGACGAGGCGTAGTTGCCCGCGCCGATGAACCCGATCGCCAGCTGCTTGCCGCCGGTGCCGCGCGGCCGCAGCGCGGACGGCCGCGGAGACGATGAGCTGGCTCGCCGCGGGCGGCTGGCTGTCCGCGGGGCGCTCGGGGTAGGCGAGCAGGACCCCGACCGCGGCCAGCGAGCCCGGAGGCGAGGTCGCTGTAGACGGCGGTCGCCTGCTCCATCGGGAAGACGCCCGAGACCAGCGACTCGACCTCGATCTCCTTGCCGGCGATGAGGTCGAGGAAGCACTCGAGGTTGCGCCGCTCGGTCCAGCGGACGTAGCCCGCCGGGTAGTCGATGCCCTCGAGCTCGTAGCGGTCGTCGTAGCGGCCCGGGTCCGTAGGAGCGGGAGAAGCGGACGTCGAGTTCCTTGTCGTAGTAGGCGTTCCAGGGCAGGTCGAGCGGCGTCTTGCCGATGTCGACGACCCGGGCGCGGTCCCGGGCCAGCTTGGCGGCCGCCTCCACCGGCCCGTTGGATGATCCGCCCGCGGCCAGGAGCACGTGGTCGGCCCCGCGGCCGCCGGTGATCTCGGCCGAGCGCCTGCTCGAGCGCCTCCATGCCCTCGTCGGTGGGCGCGGCGCACAGCACCGCGCCGGCCTGCTCGGCCAGCCGGCAGCGGTCGTCGAGCACGTCGAGCCCGACGACGCGGACGCCGGAGGCGACCAGGAGCCGGACCACGAGCTGACCGACGAGGCCGAGGCCGATGACGCAGGCGGTGTCGCCGAGCTGGACCTCGGCGCGCCGCACGCCGTGCATGGCGATCGCCCCGACGGTGGCGAAGGCGGCATGCTCGGGCGAGACTCCCCGCGGGACGGGGACGCACAGGTTAGACGGGATCCAGTTGTACTCGGAGTGCAGGGCGTGCTCGTTGCCGGCCGCCGCGACGACCTGGCCCACGCGGAACTCCTCGGCGCCCGCCCCGACCTCGATCACCACGCCGCACAGCGAGTAGCCAAGCGGCGTGTAGGAGTCGAGCCGGTTCATGGCCTTCTTATAGGTCGTCGACCGCGCCCTGCTGTGCGACCGAGTCGATGACCTTACGCACCTGGTCCGGCCGCGCGCGGGCCTTTCCGACCATCGACATCTTCGCCTCGGTCAGCTTCATCATCTCCGTGCCGGTGGAGATGAGCGAGAACAGCGACTGCACGAGGACGCCGCCCGGCCGGCACGCCGGAGCGGGCACGTCGAGGACGCTGAGCTCCCCGGACTTGTAGTTCTGGGCTATCTGCTTCATTGCCTTCCCTGGTCGGCTGGGCGGTTGGACGCGTAGCGGGCGCCCTCGTCGTTACCCCGCCGCCACGCCCATGGACTGTGCGTGGCGGTACCACAGCTCCATCGTCAGCAGCTGCCATATCTGCTTGGAACGGTCCTCGCGCCCGGCCTGCTCGTCGGCGATGAGGCGCAACAGCGGCTCCCGGCGGACCATCCCTGACTCCACCAGCTCCCCTCCGACGAGCACGTCCTGGATGACCTCTCGCAGGTCACCACGTACCCACGCCCGGAGCGGGACGCTGAAGGAGGCTTTCGGCCGGTACACGATCTCGCGCGGCAGCCAGCTCTCGGCCGCCTGCTTCAGCGCGACCTTGCCCTGCCGCCGCCGGATCTTCGCGCTGCCCGCGATCGAGAACGCCGCCTGCGCCACGACGGGGTCGACGAACGGGACGCGCACCTCGACCGAGGCAGCCATGCTCGCCCGATCCGTATAGGCGAGATTGAGGCCCGGCAGGAACATGCGCGCGTCAGCCAGGCACATCCGGTTGACCTCGTCCTGCAGCGAGTTGTCGTTGTAGACGTCGCTGTGTTCCTGGACGACCTGGTCGACATGGCCGGCCAGATCCGGGCTGACGAGGGCCGGCCAGCTCGCCGGGGTCGTACATCGTGTAGCTGCGGCGGAACCGCGGCTCCTCGGGCAGCTCAGCGAAGGTCAGGAAGCGCTTCGCCCAGCGTGCGTAGCGCAGGCCACGGCCCGCCGCGCTGACCGGCAGCCGATCCACCGTCGACCCCACGAGCGCGCGGGGACCGGCGGGCAGCCTGCCGTACCTGCCCGCCAGGACGCACGCCAGATGCTTGCGGTAGCCGCCGAAAAGCTCATCGGCGCCCATCCCGGAAAGGATCACCTTGACGCCGCGCTCACGGGCCGCCTCGCACATGAGCAGCGTGTTGATCGCGGCCGGGTCACCGATCGGCTCATCAAGCACGTCAACGATCCGGGGCAGCAGGCCGACGATGTCGGGCGAGATCTCGATCTCGTGCAGGTCGATCCCGTAACGCGCCGCGACCTTCCGGGCGTAGACGGCGTCGTCGGGCATGGCCTCCAGCCGCTGGTCCTCGGGACGGAAAGTGATCGTGTAGGCGTCAATCCCGGCGTCGGCCTGGTGGGCCAGGACGGTGACGATGCTGGAGTCCAGGCCGCCGGACAGGAAGCTCGAGACCGGCACGTCGGACACCAGGTGGGCGGCGACCGACTCCTCGATCACCTGGCCCAGGTCGGCGTCGCGGCCCGGCCGCGGCCTCGGCTGCCACGTCCGCGATACGCCAGTAGTGCTGCACTGAGCAAGTGCCGTCGGGACGGAACCGGCCCACGAGCCGCCGGGGAGCTTGACCACGCCGTCGATGGCGCACCGCTGTTCGGGCAGCCAGTAGTAGAGCATCGACGCCACCAGGGCGCCGGGCTCGATCCGCAGCTCGGAGCCCGACCGCGGCGACCAGCGCCTTCAGCTCCGAGGCGAAGACCACGCCGTCGCCGCGCGGGAGGTAGTACAGCGGCTTGATGCCGAGCGGGTCACGCGCCAGGACGAGATCGCCGGTGCCCTCGTCGAGCAGGGCGAACGCGAACATGCCACGGAACCGGCGCAGGGCCCCGGGCCCCCAGGACCGCCAGGCCTCCAGCACGACCTCGGTGTCGGAGCTGGTGGTGAACCGGGTGCCGCGGGTCGTCAGCTCCGCCCGCAGCTCCCTGTAGTTGTACAGCTCGCCGTTGTAGACGAGCGTCAGGCCGTCCTTGGACAGCGGCTGGTCGGCCGCGGCACTCAGGTCGATGATCGACAGGCGCCGGTGGCCGAGCTGCACCGCCACGCGGTCGTCCTCGTGGCTCCAGGTCCCGTTCGCGTCCGGCCCGCGATGCGCGATCCGGTCGACCATGATGTGGACCAGCTTCTGGCCGTCTGCCTGCTGGTAGCACCCGGCGATCCCGCACACC
>CAVZGW010000011.1:0-55711 GCA_963774825.1 uncultured Actinomycetes bacterium
GATTGGGACCGATCCGAAGTATGGAGCGCGGCACCTGAAGCGGGCGATTGAACGGCATCTCGTGTTTCCGCTGGCGAACCTGGTAGCGACGGGGCAAGTAAAGCTTGGGGATTTCATCCGCGTCGATATGCTGGGCGAGAGCAAGCTGACGTTTGTGAAAGAAGCGGAAGGCGCGATGGTTCCGGTGTTGCTCAACGCTACGGGGCGGCGGCGGCAATGCCGGCGGCAGTGGCGGCAGAGCGGCGCGTCCGATCATTCAGCGCAAGGAATTTGGCGCGGGATCGCTCAACGAGAATAAGTAAGAGCGAGAATTTTTAATCAAGTTGCTGGTAGGTGGGCACCGCGTGGGCGGTGCCCTTTTTTATTTGCGATTGCGCGGAAAATTTCTTCGTTAGCAATCTTGTTGGACGTTTACATGCGAACGATCGAGGGCGCTCACCGAGGGGCAGCCTAGCAAGGTTAGAGTGCGCGTGAGATCGTCGCGCAGGATTTCTAGCGCGCGAGCTACGCCGCGCTCGCCGGCCGCGCCAAGACCATAGGCATAGGCGCGACCACAGAGGACGGCGCGGGCTCCGAGACAGAGCGCCTTGACCACATCGGCGCCGCGACGAGTTGAGGTAGACGTTGCCGAACTGCAGCGCATACGCCTCGGCTAGCTGCGCGGGAAAGCCGTCCGGCGCCGCAGCGGCCGGGCTCACGCTGGCTGGGCTTGCCCGCTGCGGCCCGGCCACGATACCGGTGATACCCCGGTACCCGATGATCAGCAGGACGGCCCAGACCACCACCCGGAAGACCCAGACCAGCCAGCGGCCGCCCGCGCCGCGCCACCGGAACTCCGGGCGCCGGGCTGGCGAGGCAGGCAGCCCAGGCTCCGCCTCGTCGCTCGCGGCCCGGTCGTCTGGCCGCAGATCACGATCCAAGGTCGCCTTGCGAACCATCACGCCTCCGCCCGCTCTCCTGCGCCCGCGCAGCAAGGAGTTGCGGCGAACCCTTGCCGTTTGGGGCACCATTCTGCGTCAAACGTCCAGCCAAGGACCTCTTTGTGGCCGCCGACGCGCCGGCGGCTTTGCGTTATGACCGGGAATCAACGCTCGCCCGGCAATCAGCGTGGCCATCACGGTGACATCTGACCTGCTCCTTCGTCGTCCCGGGCCGAGAGAACATTCACGAGCCCGCCCATGAGAACTCAGCCGGTGTGACGGTGACTGTGACAGCCAGCAGTCGACCTGTTCGGGCCGGTTCCCAGGGCGGCACAGGCGACCGGGCCCGGGTCGGCCGACCTGCCCGGTGGCCTAGGCCAGACCCAGCGCCGTGGTCACGATCCACGCCAGGATCAGGGCCTCCTCGCGCCAGGAGTCGTACCGGCCGCTGCGGCCGCCGTGCCCGGCAACCATCTCGGTCTTCAGCAGGAATGGCCCGCCAGCCGCCGCCGACTGCAGCCTGGCAATCCATTTCAGCCGGCTCCCGGTATAGCACGCGGGTGTCGTTGAGACTGGTAATGGCCAGGATCGGGGGGTAGTCACGACCAGGAGTGATGTTCTCGTATGGCGCATAGGCCTTCATGTAGGCATACACCTCCGGGTCGTGCAGCGGATCGCCCCATTCCTCCCACTCCCCGACGGTGAGCGGGAGGGCGGGATCCAGGATGGACGTGAGCGGGTCCACGAACGGCACCTGCGCCACAATGCCGCCGAATTCCTGCGGCGCCAGGTTGGCCACCGCGCCCATCAGCATCCCGCCCGCGGACCCGCCACGGGCCACCAGCCGGGCCGGCGTCGTCCAGCCCCGGCTCACCAGGTGCTCGGCGCACGCCACGAAATCGGTGAAGGTGTTGGTCTTGCGCAGCATCTTGCCGTCGTCGTACCAGCGGCGGCCCATCTCGCCGCCCCCGCGGACGTGCGCGATCGCGTAGCTGAAACCGCGATCAAGCAGCGACAACCGCGGGATGGAGAACCCCGGATCAGCAGAGATCTCGTAGCTGCCGTAGCCGTAAAGCAGCAGCGGCGCGCTGCCGTCGCGAGGCGTGCCCTTGCGGCAGATCAGCGAGATCGGCACCGTTGCGCCGTCGCTGGCCGCCGCCCATTCCCGGTACTGCTCATAGTCGCCGGGGTCGTAGTCCCGCCCGCCGGGCAGCGAGAGCACGGGCTTGCGGCGTAGCAGAGACAGCTCGCCGGTAGCCAAGTCGCAGTCGTAGACCGAATCAGGCGTTGCCAGGGAGGCGTAGCCGAACCGGTACTTTCTCGCCGTGTACCCGGGATTGGCTCCGGGCACAACCTGGTAGACCGGCTCGCCGAAGGACACCTCATGATCGGTGCCGTCATTGCTGATCACCCGCAAGCCGGTGAGCCCGTCCCGGCGGAGATAGACGACCAGGAAGTCAGCGAAAGCATCCACCCCGAGCAGCCGGGTGTCATCGCGATGCGCGATGAGCGTGGTCCAGGTGCCCGGGTCGGCCAGCGGCGCGGCCGACAGCTCGAAGTTCTCTGCGTGATCGTTATGCAGGATAAGCAGGCGATCGCCGACAGTGCCGACCTGGTGCTCGACGCTGTACTCCACGCCCTGCCGACGCGGCACGACCACGCTGAACTGACCTGCCGGGTCGGTGGCATCCAGTAGCCATGCCTCGCTGGTCAGCGTGCTCGCTACGGTCAGGCACAGGTAGTGCTCGCTGCGGGTGAGCGCAATGCCGACCCGGAACCGCTGATCGGACTCCTCGAAGACGATGACATCCGCGCTGGCCGGCGTGCCGATGACGTGCCGCCACACCCGGTACGGGCGCCACGCGTCATCCACGGTCAGATAGAAAAGAACCGAGCCGTCCGCTGACCAGGCGGAACCGTAAAATGTCTCCGGGATCTCATCCGCTGCCGTGTCGCCGGTCACCAGGTCCTTGATCCGCATGGTGAAGCGCTCGCTGCCGGTGAAATCGGTCGAGTAGGCCAGCAGCCTGCCGTCCGGGCTGACGTCGAGGGCGCCGAGCGAGAAGAACCGGGCGTCGCCCGCCAGTTCGTTGCCGTCCAGTAGGACCTCTTCGCCCTCCAGCGGCTCACCGGTTGCCGTCATGGGCGGCCCCGCGTCATCTGGCCGGACTGCGCGCCGGCAGTGAACCAGGTACTGCTTGCCCTTGACGGTCCGCGCGTAGTACCACCAGCCGCCTTTCCTGGACGGCACCGACAGGTCTGTCTCCCGGGTCCGGGCCCTGATCTCGCCGAAGATCGCGTCGCGCAGCTCGGCCTGGCGGGCGATCATTGCCTCGGTATAGCTGTTCTCCGCCTCCAGGAAGGCGATCGTCTCCGGATCATCCTTGTCGCCGAGCCACGCATATTCATCAGTGACCGTGTCGCCGTGATGAGTGCGCTCGCTATCGATCCGCCGGGCAGCCGGCGGGTCCAGACTCACCGGGCCGCCTGGCACGGGGGCGGGCGGACCAGCGGCATCCTTCGGCTCGGTCATGGGCGGCGAGTCTATGACACCCGCCAGTCAACTGGACAGCCTGAAGCATGGCATTAGCTCCTCGCACTCCTCCGCATTCGATCCCGATGCCCGTTCCCTGGCCCCGAGTGACAGCTGAGCGGTGCGTCCTGCGTGTCTCGTCAATGGCAGGCACCGGCCTGCCCGGGCGCCACAGGTGCGGGCATTTGCGTTACCGGTCCGGCAGCGCTACTTTCCGGTAGCACGCCTGAGTCCTCGTCTGGGAGCCGCCGAGTGACCTTGATCAACCGTCAGGTCCGGCTTGCTGCCCGTCCGTCGGGGCTGCCCAAGTCCTCCGACTGGAAGGTGACGAGTGAGCCGGTGCCGGTCGCGGGCCCTGGGCAGTTCGTCGTAGCGATGTCGCATTTGTCCATCGACCCCGCGATGCGGGGATGGATGAACGCCGGCGCCTCCTACGTGCCGCCCGTAGAGGTCGGCGCGGTCATGCGGGCCGGCGGGATCGGACAGGTGACCGCGTCCGAGCATCCCGATTTTGCCCCGGGCGATTACGTCTACGGCGTCTTCGGCGTCCAGGAGTACGCCTTGTCCGACGGCGAGGGCGTCATCTCTCTCGACACCTCACTGGCGGAGCCGACTACCTACCTGGGTGCACTTGGGATAACGGGGCTCACCGCCTACTTCGCCCTTCTTGACGTCGGGCGGATCCGGGAGGGCGACACGGTCGTCGTCTCCGGCGCGGCGGGCGCGGTGGGCAGCATCGCGGGCCAGATCGCGAAGCTCAAGGGCTGCCACGTCATCGGCATCGCCGGCGGCCGGGAGAAGTGCCGGACGCTGCTGGAGGAGTTCGGCTTCGACGCGGCGATTGACTACAAGAGCGACAACCTGCGGAAGGCGTTGCGCGAGCTCGCGCCGGACGGCGTCGACGTTTACCTGGACAACGTGGGCGGAGCTGTCCTCGACGCTGTCTTGACCCGCCTGGCCCGAGGAGCCAGGATCATCATCTGCGGCGCGGTTTCGCAGTACAACGCGGAGCAGGTGCGCGGCCCGGCTAACTACCTGTCGCTGCTGGTGGCACGGGCTTCCATGACCGGCATGCTGGTGTTTGATTACCAGGACCGGTACCCGCAGGCCATGGCGGAGCTCGCCCAGTGGCTCCGCGATGGCCAGCTCGTCTCGCGGGAGCACATCGTTCACGGCAGCGTCAGCGATTTCCCGGACGTCCTGATGATGCTTTTCGCGGGTGCGAACACCGGCAAGCTCATCCTCGCTGTCGGCCACAGCTGACGGCACCTGGCTTGCTACTGGTTATCGTGTCCTGGCACTCCGCCGACCCGTGAGCCGTCCGGAGCACGCGGACCGGGCACGTTACGGAAAGCGAAGGGCTCGGCCGGAGGCCGGGCTGGACGTACCACGCCTGGCCGGTGTGTTCGCTGGCGAGGACGGCGAGCAGCGCATCGGCCACCTCGCCTGGCGTCATCATCGGGATGCCCGCGGCGCTGATCAGGTGCCGGACCGGACTAGTAATGGCTGTGTCGGCAAAGCCGGGGCACAGCGCGTTCACGGTCACGTTGTCCGCGGCGAGTGCCGGGCCGAGTGCGCGGGCCAGGCCCACGACGGCGTGCTTGGTGGCGGCGTAGATCGGATCGCCCGGCACCGCGGTCAGCCCGGCGAGGCTGGCGGTGAGGACGATCGCGCCGCGACCGCGATCGCGCAAAGCGGGCAGCGCGGCGTTCACGCCGAAGAAGGCGCCGTCGACGTTGATCCCAAATGCCCGGCGGTATGCGGCGAGGTCCCAGGCGGGGCTGCCGAGCATGACGTTCATGCTCGACACGCCGGCGTTGAGGAACGCGACGTCCAGGCCGCCGAAGGCGGCTACCGCGGCGGAGACTGCCGCCTCGTTGTCGGCGGGTTCCCGGACATCGCAGTGCACGAAAAGCCCGCCGGTCGCCGCCGCGACGTCCGCCCCCCGCTCGTCGACGTCAGCCAGGACGACATGCGCCCCGCGGCTGGCAAGCCGCCGCGCCGCGGCGGCACCAATGCCGTTGGCGCCCCCGGTGACCAGGACGACCGCGCCATCGAGCTTGACTGCCATCAGGATCCTCCGCTGCTGGGCCCGGCCGGCGTGCTGCCAACGCCATGCCGCCAGAGCACGGCGGTTCTGGCACCGGGTAACGCAAGCAAATCACCGGCCTGCTGGATGGTTGTCGCACAGGTTGCGCTACCACGATGTCACGGTCGCGGACCCGCCGGACCGCCGGACCTGGCAGCGGGCTCTGAGCCAGCGGGGAGAACGGCGACGCTGATCGAACGGCCAGGTCATCTAGGCGCGGCTGGCAGGCGGCATGGCGACGGCGCGGCCCCTGACTTGACTTTGTACTATCATAGTGATATCAGTTTTAGTAAGCCCGGGCAACGTTCCGGCTCGAGGCGATCCTGGCCAGGTTTTCGCTGGTGATGCACGACCGGTGGGAGGTGTCGGGCTGTGGATTCGTTCACGGGGAAGCTCGCGGTGGTGACCGGCGGCGGCTCGGGCATGGGCCGTGAGCTGGTCCGCCAGCTGGCGGCGCAGGGATGCTCGGTCGCGGCGTGCGACTGGCACGCGGACGCCGTCGCGGAGACCGCGGCCATGGCGCGGGCGGGCGCCCCGCCAGGCGTCCGGGTCACCAGCCATGCCTGCGACGTCGCCGACGAGGCGCAGGTCCTGCGGTTCCGCGATGAGCTGCTCGACGGGCACGCCAGCGATCACGTCGACCTGGTCTTCAGCAACGCGGGCATCGGCGGCGGCGGCAGCTTCGTCACCGACCCCCGGGAGGAGTGGGAGCGCACGTTCGCCGTCGACTGGTGGGGCGTGTATTACTGCGCCCGCGCGTTCCTGCCGCTGCTTATCGCTAGCGGCGACGGCGTCCTGGTCAACACCAGCAGCGTGAACGGCTTCTGGGCGGCGCTGGGCCCGGGCATGCCGAACAGCGCGTACGGCACGGCCAAGTTCGCCGTGCGGGGCTTCTCCGAGGCGCTCATCGAAGACCTGCGCGTCAACGCGCCCCAGGTCCGGGTGGCCGTCGTGATGCCGGGGCACGTGGGCACGGACATCATCGCTAACAGCCTGCGCGCCCATGGCCTGCCGGAGCCGGAGGACATGACCGACGCCCAGCTGGAGGAGCTGATCCCCCGGACGCGCGGGCCGGGCTGGTCCGCGGCCGGCGTGCTGCCCGAGGGCGCGTCAGCCGATGACCTGCGCCAGCTGCTGGTCCAGGGCGAACACCGACTTCCGGGACAAGGCGCCGCTCAGCGCGGCCGACGGCGGCGACCATCATCCTCGACGGGGTGCGCTCGGGGGCCTGGCGGATCCTCGTCGGCGAGGACGCCAAGATGCTCGACGCGGCGGTGCGCGCCAAACCGGAGGCCGCCTACGACTACGCCGAGCTGTTCAGCGTGCCGACAGAAGAGCGGCGGCCCAGCCACGGTCTCCGCATGAGTGAGCGCAAGGGCGTTCTGCTCCGGCTCGACCCCGCCGTCCACGACGCGCTGGCCAGATGGGCTAGCGACGAGCTGCGCAGCACCAACGCCCAGATCGAGTTCCTGCTCCGCCGCGCGCTCGCCGACGCCGGCCGGCTGCCTCACCAGGCCGGACCGATGCGCCCCCGCGGCCGCCCGCCGTCCGAAACCAGCCAGCTGGCACAGCGGTAACCGGTCCGGCTAACGCCGCCACGCAAGGCTAAGCAGGCAGCCCCGGCCATCACCCGCCCGCTCACAGTGCGTAACGGGCCATGCCATGGCTCCGACAGTGCCCGCGAGACCACCGGCGGCCCGGGCGGATCGCAGCGGGCCCGCGAGACCAGCGGAGGCCCGCGCGGATCGCAGGCTGTCCTGGCGGCTCTATACCTGCGGCTATATACCTGCGGCTATATACCTGCGGCCGAACCGCCCTCAAGATGGCTGAGCTGCGCCTGCAGGTGGTCGACGCGTGCATGCACGAGCGCGATCTCGGCGCTCAGAGCTGCGATTACCTCCGCATCCGGCAGGTTATCGGGAGATGGCACATTGAGCCGCGCGGGGACCTCGGCGATCTGGCCGGGCCAGGTGGCTGCGCCCTCGTCGGAGGTGACGGGAATTAGCCCGCCGAGCCGGGCCGCGAAGCTGCCGAACGTAACGACGTAACGGTGCGCCGCGCAGGACGCGCACGATGGCATCAGGCAGCGCCACCCCACCAAGCCCTCCCCGGCGTCCGCTAGTCCGATCGCCGCAGGCCGCACTTGCAGGGGCCGACTCGCACTGCCCGCACCCGCTGCCGACTGTAACGCAGGCCACGTTCGTAACGGATGAACCGCCCGGATGCCAGCACTTCCAGCAGCACCGCCGACCGGTTCGCGGTCGCGCAGCTCAGTGCCCTGGCCTCGGCCAGCGAGCTGAGGCAGTAGAAGCCACAGCCGCACCGCCGCCTGGGCGGGGCGTGCCGCCGACCCCATACGCACGATGCCTCAGCGGTCGTCCCGTAAACGCGCTGGGCGCCGATTGACAGCCCGGCGAACCCGGCCCGCCCGTCTTCTGCCGCCAGGACCGCCTGCGCCAGCTTGAAGCCGGCGTACGGCCGGTCTGGACGTTCCGGGGCGGCTCTTCTGCCCGGCACGGCTCAGCCTGCGGCCGCCGGCTCCGGTTCCTGGGCGGGCAACGGGGGGACCTCGGGCCCTTCCGCGTCCGCTCCGTCCGGCTGCAGGCCGGCCTCCCCGGCTGCGGCTGCCTCCGCATCATCGCTGACGAATCCGGTTGCCAGCTCCTTGCCCAATTGCATGGTTCGCCTCCCTCCGGTCTTCAGCCCGTACCCGGCGGCAAGCAGTGCTATGCGGTCCGGGTACCAGCTGCCGAGGAGATCGCAGTTGCTCCCGCCCCGGCACGCCCGGGCGCGCACACCTGCACCTAGAGCCTCAGTTACCGTCCGGGCCCAAAACGGTCCGCGACCAATAACGTCGTCGGCTTGATGATCGTTTACTTCTGCCCTGATGTTGCCTGGAAGCGGAATTCGACCACGTCGCCGTCGCGCATCACGTAGTCCTTGCCCTCGATCCGTGCCTTGCCCGCGGCCCGGGCCGCTGCGATCGATCCAGCAGCCATCAGGTCATCGAACGACACGATCTCGGCCTTGATGAAGCCACGCTGGAAATCGGTGTGGATCACGCCGGCGGCCTCGGGCGCTGTGGCACCCGCCGGGATCGTCCAGGCACGCGACTCCTTGGGGCCTGCGGTCAGGAACGTGGACAGGCCAAGGGCCTCGAACGAGCCCCGGGCCAGCTGGGCCAGGCCGGGCTCGCCGAGGCCAAGCTCGGTAAGCAGCTCGGCGGCCTCGTCCTCGGGCAATTCCGCCAGCTCTGCCTCGGTCTTGGCGTCGAGGAAGATCGCCTGGGCAGGCTCGACCAACGCCGTCAGCCGGTCGCGCAAATTGCCGTCGGAAAGCTCGGCGTCATCGGAGTTGAACACATACAGCAGCGGCTTAGCCGTCAGCAGCTGGAGGTCGCGCAGGTCAGCCGGGTCAATTCCGGCCGATGCCGCGCCGGCGAACAGTGTCGTCCCGCCGTCGAGGACCTGCTGCGCTTTGACGGCGGCATCAGCGGCGCGTAGCCGTTCAGCGTTCTTTGAGAATTTCGCCTCTTTGGCAAGGCGTGGCGCGGCCTTCTCCAGCGTCTGGAGGTCGGCCAGGATGAGCTCCGTAGCCACCGTGCCGATGTCGCGCTCCGGCGCGACCTCGCCATCGACGTGGCTCACGTCCGGGTCGGTGAAGACCCTTACGACCTGGCAGATCGCGTCGGTCTCCCGGATGTGGGCGAGGAACTGGTTACCTAGGCCCTGCCCCAGCGACGCGCCGCGGACCAGCCCTGCGATGTCAACGAACCGTACCGTCGCCGGCACGATCCTGGCCGAGTCATACAGCCCGGCCAGTGCCTGCAGCCGCGGATCAGGTATGCCAACAATGCCGATATTCGGCTCGATCGTCGCAAACGGGTAGTTGGACGCCAGCGCGCTGGCCCGGGTCAGCGCGTTGAACAGGGTGGACTTGCCGACGTTGGGCAGGCCGACGATGCCGATGGACAGGCTCACCCGGGCGAGTCTAGATGCCCGGTGCCATGGCCCGGACAGCCTCGGAGCACTGTGGCCCGCCGGCCGCGGACAATGCTATCTGGGGGTGCTATCTGGCGGTCGATGCACCGATGGCACCCTGCCGCCGCTGTTTCCGCAGCAACGGCGCCATTGCTGCCATTGAAACCGGCAAGGTGGCAGCGCGTGTCGGGCGTGTCGCAACGGAAACTGTCGGCCGGGACTGCAAGCATTGCCAGACATGAGTGCGATCTTGCTGCTTGCCGGGCTTCTGGCTGGCGCCATCCTCGGCGCGGTGATCGGCTACCTGCACGCCAGAGGCCGTCTGGCAGGCATGGCCGCCGAAGCGGCCGGCCAGGCCAGGGCCGCTGATGAGCGCGCCAGGTCCGCGCATGACCGGGCCGCGCTGATCGAGCGCGCGGCTCAGGAGAAGGCCGCGTTGCTGGACGGGCAGCTGGCTGACCGCTTCGAGGCCCTGTCCGCCCAGTCCCTTGACCTGAGTTCGCGGCGCTTCCTGGAGATCGCGGAGGGCCGGCTGAACGCAGCGAACGCCAAGGCCGCCGGGGACCTGGACACCCGCCGCGTCGCGGTCGAGCATCTGGTCGAGCCGCTGAAGCAGACGCTGGCCCGGGTTGAGACCCAGCTACGTGAGACCGACGCGGCGCGCAGCAGGTCACATGCCGCGCTCGCCGAGCAGGTGACAATGGCCCGGCAAAGCTCCGATCAGCTCCGGGCGCAGACCCAGTCTCTGGTCACCGCGCTGCGACGGCCTGAGGCCCGGGGCCGCTGGGGCGAGATGCAGCTGCGCAGGGTGGTCGAGCTAGCCGGGATGAGCGCCCGCTGCGACTTCGACGAACAGGTCGCGGTGGCCACCCACGACGGCGCGCAGCGCCCGGACATGGTGATCAGGCTGGCAGGCGGCAAGAACATCGTGGTCGATTCCAAGGTCTCGCTTGCCGCCTACCTGGAGGCCGCCGAAGCCGCCGATTCCGGGATGCGCGACATTCGTCTCGATGCGCACGCCCGTCACCTGCGTGAGCACGTCGACCGGCTGGCTGCGAAGGCCTACTGGGCCGCGCTAAGCCCGGCACCTGAGTTCGTCGTGCTGTTCATCCCGGGCGAGGCGTTCCTTGCGCCCGCCCTGGAGCACGATCCCGGGTTGCTTGAGCACGCGATGGCCCACCGGGTGCACATCGCGACGCCGACGACGCTGGTCACGATGCTGAGGACGGCGCAGTACGCATGGCAGCAGGAAGCCCTCTCCGATAACGCCCGTGCCGTGTTCGATCTTGGCCGGGAGCTTTATGACCGGCTCGCCGGGCTGGGCAAGCACGTGGATAGTCTTGGGAAGGCGCTGACTAACGCCGTGTCGACCTACAACAGGGCTGTCGGCTCCCTGGAGAGCCGGGTACTGGTAAGTGCCCGCAAGCTGAATCACCTCGGCGTGGTCGACGCCGAGCTAGAACCTCCAAGGCCGGTCGAGGAAACCGTCCGGGCGATGTCGGCACCCGATCTGTTCAGCCAGGCCGGGCCCGAGCTGGTCACGGGAACCAGCCAGGACCGCGGCGGCCAGCCCCCGGCACAGCTGCGAAGCGGACCTCGGGCGATGGGCGCGGCTGGCTGAAACGCTGCCGGCGGCGTGGTTCTGGCGCCGTAGCAGCGGGGAGGGAGCAAGTGTGACGGAGACCCGGCAGCTCACTGACCGGTCCCGGTACCGCAGTCCGGCGGGCCGGCTGACAATCCGCGGCGCGGTTCTGGCGATGTTCGCGCTGTTCTTCCTTGGCGCGTTCGTCGCTGACATGCTGCACCTCGGCTTCCTTGTCGGCTTTAGCTTCCTTGCCGGGTGCGTGCTGGCAGCGAGGTTCGCCAGGCGCAGCGCGCTGCTTGCGGTGGTAGTCAGTCCGCCGCTGATCTTCTTTGTCGCGGTGGTGTGCGCCGAGAGCGTTTCGTCGCCAGCGGCCACCGGCCATGCCGGGCTGCTGGCCGCCGCCGAGGGGACCATTCTCACCCTGGCGGCTGCCGCGCCCTGGCTGTTCGCAGGGGAAGTGCTTGGGCTGGTCCTCGCCCTATTCCGGGGGCTGCCGCAGTGCGTCCGCGACCTGCGTGCGGGGCTCCGCGGCGAGGGCATGACGCACGCGACCATGGACTGACGGCACCGGGCCGCGCATCCTGATGCCGCCTCCCGGCTGGCGTGCGCAGCTAGCCGCCGTTGCTGCGCCTGCGGCGAAGTTCGTGCGGGAGCGCGAACCGCATGCTCTCATGCACCGCCTCGACCTCTTCCACGGTTCCGAACCCCCTGCACGCCAGCCTTTCAAGGACGCCGGAGATCAGGTCCTCAGGTACCGAGGCGCCACTCGTGACGCCGACCGTCACCGCTCCCGCCAGCCACGCGTCGTCGATACCTGAAGCGTCATCGACGAGGTATGCGGCCTTGGCGCCAGCGTCACGCGCGACCTCAACCAGCCGCACCGAGTTCGAGGAGTTGCGCGAGCCGACGACGATGACGAGATCCGCACCGGCGGCGATCTGCTTGACGGCGGCCTGCCGGTTCTGGGTGGCGTAGCAGATGTCGTCGCTGGGCGGGTCGAGCAGCTGCGGGAACCGTTCGCGCAGGGCGGACACCGTCTGATTTGTCTCATCTACCGACAAGGTCGTCTGCGAAAGCCACGCCACCTTCGCCGGGTCACGTACCTCGACGCTCTCGCTTCCTTCCGGGCCGTCCACCAGGTGAATCCTGGCCGGAGCCTCGCCCGTGGTGCCGACGACCTCTTCGTGCCCTTCGTGTCCGATGAGAAGAATGTCGTAGTCTTGCGCCGCGAAGCGCCTGGCCTCGTTGTGCACCTTCGTGACCAGCGGGCAGGTGGCGTCGATGGTGCGCAGTCCCCGTTCCTTCGCCTCCTGATGCACCTGCGGCGCCACGCCGTGCGCCGAGAAGACGACGACCGCGCCCTCCGGGATCTCGTCAGTCTCCGCCACGAAAATCGCGCCGCGCTGCTCAAGTGACCGGACGACATGCGTGTTGTGCACGATCTGCTTGCGGACGTAGACAGGCGCGCCGAATCGCTCCAGCGTCATCTCGACCGCCTGGACAGCGCGGTCAACTCCAGCGCAGTAACCGCGGGGCTTTGCGAGCAGGACACGTCGGGTCGGCACGGACATGACACCCATCGTAGGTGACTAACTATTTGGACATGCCAGGGCACGGGAGGCATCGCGCGACCGCGGCTCGCCTGACGGCGCCAGGGCCCCCACAGTTGCGGGGGCATTTATGAATGACGACAATCAGTCAGGATGCCATCATCGGTCCGTGACGGCACGGGTACTGCGGACCACCAGGCGGGCGCACCGGACCCGCCAGAGGGAGGAGACAAGCATGCGCTTCCCGCAGGTCGGCGACCGGGTAAAAGAGGCCCCTGCACACGCCTTGCGAGCGATGTTCGCCGGGATCGGCCAGATGCTTCTTGTGGCCGACCGCATGAGGAGCCGGCCAGCCGACCCGGAAACGGATCGGCCCGCTGGAGCCGAAAACCTGACTCGGGCGAATCAGCCCAGCGCCGCCGGGCAGCTGAGATTTCCCCTCCTTCCCGCAGCCAGCAACGACGAATCCAGGTGGCGATCGCTCGATAAGACCGGGAATGTCAGGATCCTCCCGGTTGAGTATCAGGCCAGCCAGCCCGTCGGCCCCGCTGCAGTCAAGACAGAGCCCACCGAGCCAGTTCCGGCTGAGCTGACGGCCGAGCCCGGAATCACCGAGCCCGGAACCACCCAGCCCGGAATCACCGAGCCCGAAATCACCGAGCCCGAAATCACCGAGCCGGCCCCGGCCGAGCTGACCATCGCCGGCTCCCGAACCACCGAGCCCGAACCCACCGACCCAGTCCCGGCCGGGCCGCCCCTCGGCCGAGCCGCCCCTGGCCGAGCCGCCCGTCGCCGAGTCAGCCTGTCTCGGCACCCCGGAGCCCGTCGAGCTGCCGGTTCCCAACTACGACGACCTCTCCCTCGCGTCGCTCCGGGCCCGCCTCCGCAATCTCGACTCTGCTCAGATCCTCCTGCTGCTCGATTATGAGAAAGGCAATGCCGCCCGCCCGGCGGTGCTGGCCATGTACGAGCGCCGGATCAGCAAACTCCAGACTGGCCAGGGCTGATCGGACAAGGCCGCAGCTGACTCGCCGCCATGCCACTGGAGAACAGCGCTTCAGCCCCGGTTCCTGTCCGGACTGTGCTGCGGCTCGTCGGTGACTGGATAGGCCGCCTCGGGCGGATCTGGGTCGAGGGCCAGATCGCCGAGCTCAGCAGGCGCGGCGGCACGGTATTCCTCACCCTCCGCGACCCGCTCGCCGCGGTCTCTGTCCGCGTTGTGTGCGCCCGAACGGTGTTCGATGCCACCGACCCGGCCCCGGCCGAAGGCGCCCGGGTGGTCGTCTGGGCGAAGCCTGACTTCAATGCCGCCCGCGGTTCCTTCTCCCTCAGCGCGATAGAGATCCGCGCGGTTGGTATCGGCGAGCTGCTCGCCCGGCTGGAACGGCTGCGCCGGGAGCTGGCGGCGGAGGGCTTGTTCGCTCCGGAACGCAAACGGCCGCTGCCATTCCTGCCCGGCATGGTCGGCCTTGTCTGCGGGCGCGATTCCGCCGCCGAGCGCGACGTGCTGAGGAATGCCGCCCTTCGATGGCCCGCGGTGAGGTTCCGCGTGGCGCAGGTCGCAGTCCAAGGGCCGAATGCGGTGGGCGAGGTTACCGAGGCGCTGCGGCAGCTTGACGCCGATCCGGCGGTGGATGTGATCATCGTCGCCCGCGGCGGCGGATCGATCGAGGACCTGCTGCCCTTTTCCGACGAGGAGCTGATCCGTGCCGTCGCGGCGTGCCGGACTCCCGTCGTGAGCGCGATCGGCCACGAGCAGGATTCGCCGATCCTCGACTACGTCGCGGACGTCCGGGCCTCTACGCCGACCGACGCGGCCAGACGCGTGGTACCCGACGTGTCGGAGCAGCTTGCGCTCATCGCGCAGCTGCGGTCCCGGGCCCGTCGTTGTGTCACCGGCCGGATAGACCGCGAGTTCTCCTGGCTGGCGGGGATGCGATCGCGGCCCGCGCTTGCCAGCCCCGTTCGCGAGATCGAAAGGCGCCAGGAACTTGTGACCGCGCTTGCCGAACGTGCCCGCAGGTCGGTCGGCGCGAGCCTGGACCGGGCGCAGGACGGTCTCGCCCATACCCGGGCCCGGCTGCTGGCCCTCTCCCCCGCTGCCACGCTGCGCCGCGGCTATGCGATCGTGCAGCACGATGACGCGAGCGTCGTCCGTTCCGCGGCCGAAGTCACCGATGGCGAGACACTCATTATCCGATTTGAGCGGGACGAGCTGAATGCCGTGGCTGACCGCTGAAGATGCAAAAGCTATAACAAAGCGATTCCGGCCTATTACGCTGACCGCGTTTCTTCTTGCCGTAACGTGGCGAGGAACCGGTTAGCTATAAGCGCGCCGACACAAAGGCGCATCGCCTTTCGCCTATTCGTTAGATTTCGCACGGGAATTGCCGAGCGCGGCTACGAAGCGGCGATCCGACGGGGCAGGGGGACCTCGCGTGCAGGTAACAGCGTCAGCTGGGGAGGCAGCCCGCCGCTGCGATCCGGCGGCCGCCCAGCGGCCGCAGGCTCCGGTCCGGGCGAGGGCTGCAGGTTTCGATGGCCTGCGCGCGCTCGCCGTCCTGGCCGTCGTCGCGTTCCATGAGGGTCTTCACGCGTTTCCCGGGGGTTTCCTCGGGGTCGACGTGTTCTTCGTGCTCAGCGGCTACCTGATCACCGATCTCCTGGTCGCTCGGTTCGACCGCGACGGACGGCTCGGCCTGCGGGACTTCTGGATCCGGCGAGCCCGCAGGCTGCTGCCCGCGCTCGCCGTCATGCTGGTCACCGTCACCGCGGCGACCGCTGCCTTGGCGCCGGACCAGCTGGACAAGCTGCGGCCCGCGCTCCTCGGCGCGGTGACCTACACGAGCAACTGGTGGCAGGCGCTGCATCATCAGTCATACTTCGATGCCTTCGGCCCGCCCCCGCCGCTGCAGCACCTGTGGTCATTAGCTGTCGAGGAGCAGTTCTACCTGATCTGGCCGCTCATACTGGCCTTCGTGCTGGCCCGATGGCAGCGAAATCGGCTCCGCGCCGCCATCGCGTGGACCGGCGCTGGCGCCTCCGCCCTGGCTATGGCGGTCCTCTATGTGCCAGGTGCCGACCCGTCGCGCGTCTACTACGGCACCGATACCCATGCGACCGCGCTTCTCGTCGGTGCCGCGCTAGCCCTGACCTGGCCGCTGGGCAGGCTCACCGCAGCATCGCGCGACGCCGCCAGGCGCCTGGACGCCGGGGGGATGATCGGGCTGGCGACGCTGGCCTGGGCGGCCGGACATTTCTCCGGCGCTGACACCGCTGTCTATCCATACGGGCTGGCCCTTGCCGCGCTAGCCGCGGCCGCGGTGGTCGCCGCTGCAGCGGCCTCCGGCGTCATTTCAGCCATGCTGAGCTGGTCGCCGCTGCGCTGGCTTGGCGTGCGGTCCTACGGCATATATCTGTGGCATTGGCCGGTCATTGTCTTCTACGGCACGCTCGCCGGACCAGGATCGCCAGCCCTCGCCGCCAAAGCCGTGCAGGTCGCCGCCGCCATCACCATCGCCGCCGCGTCGTGGCGCTGGATAGAGGAGCCAATCCTGCGCTGCGGCCTGCGAGCGTGCACCCGCTCCTGCGGCGCCTGGCTCGCCAGGTCCGCTGCCGCCGCACGGCGCTCCCCGTTGCGCGCCCTCCCGCTGGCGATACCCGCTGCCATGCTCGTGGTCGCATGCACCGCCGGGTACGGAATCTTGCACCGGCCCGCTGGTCCCACGCTCCAACAGCAGATCACGGCGGGCGCCATGATCAGCGCCGCGACCCGGGCGAGCCACGCCACCGGCGCGACGCCGCAGGCCTCCTCCGCACGCACCGCCATCGCGCCCGCGGTCATGACGGGCTCGCACGGTGCAGCCAGATTGCCCGCAGTCGGGGCGAAGGTCACAGCCATCGGGGACTCGGTCATGCTCGCGGCGGCCCAGCAGCTGCACGCGGCGCTGCCCGGCATCTACATCGACGCCGTCATCAGCCGGCAGATGAGCGCGGGCCTGCAGATCGTCAGGCATTTGGCGCTCAGCGGCGGGCTGCGCCCGATCGTCGTCGTCGGCCTTGGTACCAACGGCACCGTGACCGGCGCCCAAGTCCGGCAGCTCCATGCCGAAATCGGGCCGAGCCGCTGGCTGGTGCTGGTCAACACCTATGC
Organism: uncultured Actinomycetes bacterium; assembly: GCA_963774825.1. Taxonomy (GTDB): domain Bacteria; phylum Actinomycetota; class Actinomycetes; order Streptosporangiales; family Streptosporangiaceae; genus DATBGO01. The sequence continues at coordinate 16,811 of CAVZGW010000011.1, forward strand.
GGCAAGGCCCTGGCAGGACGAGGTCAACGGCACTCTCGCGGCCGCCGCCCGGCGCTACCCGCACATCCTGCTCGTCAACTGGCACGCCGCCATCGCCGGCCGTACCAGCTTGCTGTGGGACGACGACATCCATCCACGGCCGCCGGGCGCGATCTTGTATGCCAGGCTCGTCAAGGGCCTGGTCCGGGCCGCAGGCCAGGATCTCGGGCAGGCCGCCACCGGGCACGTTGTCCCCGGCGCGGCGCCGGCAACGCCGGCGGCACAGGCGGGCCCGTCTCCGCCTGCCCGCGGTACCGCGGGCCCGGGCGAGGGGCATATCCGCTAACCTGCCGCATACCTGCGGCGGCCCTGCTGCCGTAAAGCCACGCCAGCATTTAGGGTGACACTGTGACGGCACCTGACGGCGATCCAGCCACGCCGCGGCCCCGAGCCACCCGGCCCGCTTACGAACAGGCCCGCGACGAGCTGACTGAGCTGGTCAAGCGGCTCGAAGCGGGCGGCCTGACCCTCGAGCAATCGCTGGAACTGTGGGAGCGCGGCGAGCGCCTCGCAGCGATCTGCGCCGAGCAGCTTGAGGGCGCCCGGGCACGGCTGGCAGCCGCGATGGCGCAGCGCACCGACAATGATGGCGACCCCGCTGCGCCCTTCTAAGCCGGATCCCGCGACCGGCCCGCTGCCCGCGGCCACAGGCATGCGCCCAGGTCAGCCTCTCGGTGCGCCGAGGTTAGGGGTGGTCGAGCCTGGACAGGACCTCGATCACGCCGTCGGCTATCTTGCTGGCGCGCGCCGTGTCCGCGCTGAGCGCGACCTCGGCGACGGTGAGCATCAGCGCCCCCGTGGTCACCACCGCCGCGGCCTGATCCTGCGGTTCACCGCTGCGCGCGAAGAACTCAGCGTTCTTGCTCACCCATTCGGCCAGCCGCTCTCGCATCACCAGGTCAAATCCGGGCGGCCCGTCGCCGCGCACGAAAAGCGATGCCAGTTCCCGCTGCTCCACGCATCTGTCCAGGTACGCTCGTGCGCCAACCAGGAAAAGCTGCCGTGGATCGCTGACGCCGTCGTCCCTGGCACTGCGCACCGCCCGGCGGGTCCGCTTAACCTGGTCGTTGTGCAGTTCTTCAAACAATGCGAGATAGAGGTCGGCTTTTCCGGAGAAGTGGTGATAAAGACTTCCTACGCTGGCGCCGGCCCGAGCGACGATCTCGGTCACACCGGCCTGGGCGTAGCCCACGGACAGAAACGTCTCGCGGGCCGCCTTCAGGAGCGCGGCCCGCGTCGCCGCTCCGCGCTCCGATGTCCGCGCAGCGGACTGCGCGGCGGGCGGCACGGCGAGCCGCGCGTGCTCGGTTGTCATGCAGCTCTTAAGCACTCCTTCACGGCCGGCCGCATGCCTCCGGGCTGCGCGCGGCCTGCCAGGTACATAGGATTCCATCACGGCCGAAGGGAAACCGCATCCGCCATGACCGAGAACCAGCCCGCTGCCGCTCCGCCGACGCCAACCGCCTACCAGGCTGGGCCGTTGCCCGGCAGGCATGCGCCCGACCGCAACCTTGCTCTCGAGCTCGCGAGGGTCACCGAAGCCGGCGCGATGGCATCCGCTCGGTGGGTCGGTCGCGGCGACAAGAACGGGGCCGACGCAGCGGCGGTGAACGCCATGCGCCTGCTCGTCAACACGGTGTCGATGAAGGGCGTCGTGGTCATCGGCGAGGGCGAGAAAGACGATGCTCCGATGCTGTATAACGGCGAGCAGATCGGTGACGGCAGCGGGCCGCCTGCGACGTGGCGGTCGATCCTATCGACGGCACGCGGCTCGCCGCCAACGGGATGCCGAACGCGATCTCGGTGATCGCGGTCAGCGCCCGCGGCTCCATGTATGACCCGTCGGCCGTCTTCTACATGTCCAAGCTGGTCACCGGGGAGAAAGCGGCCGGCGTCGTGGATGTGGAGGCGCCGCCAGCGGACAACGTTGCCGCGGTGGCGCGCGCGAAGCACTGCTCCCCGCATGACGTCACCGTCATGATCCTGGATCGTCCGCGGCATACCGAGCTGATCTCGCAGGTTCGCGCGGCCGGCGCCCGGATCAAGCTCATCACCGACGGCGATGTCGCTGGCGCCATCATGGCAGCACGTGACGGGACCGGGGTCGACCTGCTGCTCGGGATCGGCGGCACCCCGGAAGGCATCATCACGGCGTGCGCGGTCAAGTGCCTCGGCGGGGTCATCCTCGGCAAGCTGGCGCCGCGGGATGACGCCGAGCGGGAGCGCGCCGTGGCCGCGGGCCATGATCTTAACCGGGTGCTGACCACCGATGACCTCGTTGCCTCCGATGATGCGTTCTTCGCTGCCACCGGGATCACGGACGGGGAGCTGATGGCAGGAGTCAGGTACGCGGCCGGCGGGGCGACGACCCACTCGCTGGTGATGCGGGCCCGCTCTGGCACGGTCCGGAATATCCGAAGCGAGCACCAGCTATGGAAGCTGAACGCCTACAGCGCTATCGATTTCGACGGCGGCGGCTGACCGGCGGTGCCGCACCGGGCGGACCGCCGCACTGCCTACCTCGCGTCGCCACGGCGGGTAGCGCGGCGCCACCGGGACCGGCGCGGCACGACGGTCTTGATCCTGCCGCCTAGGCCGAGGGCACGGACCTCGATCACCGGCGCCCCGGGCAACGGCGGGCGGCCGCTGGTCCCGGTGCTCCTGGTGAGGACCGAGTTGCCGGTAATCACGACGGTGACATCCTCGGGGACGATCAGCTGCACGGTCCCGCCGAGCACCGTTGCCAGCACGGTTATCCGGCTGGACTGGAGCAGCGCCTCGCGCAGATCGAGGACCACCTCGCCGAAGATCGCGGCCACCGTTAGGCTCTCCGGCACGACCCAGCGGCCGTCACGCCGCTCCTTGCCGAACACCGCGGCCACCGAGCGCCGTGCGTCCAGCCGGATCGGCTGAGCTGACGGCGCCGCCAAGTCGGCTGTCAGAGCCGCCAGATCGCCCAGGGTCCGAGCGGAGTATGCGCGCTCAGCGCGTTCTGCGTGCTCACCGAGTGTCAACCGCCCGTCGCCTGCGGCCACTGTCAGTAGCGCGACCACGCGCTCCCTGTCAGCATCCGATGCGCGCAGCTCGTGCGGGCCGGGGCGGGAGCTCACATCCTGACGATACCGGACCGGACAGCCAGGGAATTCCGCAACGGCGGGCCGTCAGCGGCCCTCCGGCCGACCGGGACCGGCCGGACCCGGAGGCCGCCAGGCCCATCCCGGCCAGCGACGCCTGTTAGTTTGGTGATAACAAGTATCTAGCACGGCTGGGGAGGCTGCAGGTGACCGAGCCGACGGACGGCGCCGCTACCGGGCTGGGGCCAGTAGCGACCGGATCATCCGGCCTGCGGGGCACTAACTACAAGTGGGTGGCACTGTCCAACACCACGCTCGGAATGCTCGCCGCCACGGTCAACGCATCGATCGTGATCATCGCCCTGCCCGCGATCTTCCGCGGGATCCAGCTGGACCCGCTGACCCCCGGCAACGTGAGCTACCTGCTCTGGATGCTGATGGGCTACCTGGTGGTGTCGGCCGTACTGGTGGTGACGCTGGGGCGCCTGGGCGACATCTACGGGCGGGTCCGGATGTACAACGCGGGCTTCGCGATCTTCGGTCTCGCCGCGCTGGCACTGCCGTTTGACCCGTTCACCGGGCCTGCGGGCGCGATGTGGCTGATCGGCTTCCGGGTGATCCAGGCCGTCGGCGGCGCCATGCTGATGGCCAACTCGCCTGCCATCCTGACCGACGCCTTCCCGGCCAGCCAGCGCGGCATGGCCATGGGCATTAACCAGGTCGCGGGTATCTCAGGCTCGTTCGTCGGCCTCATCCTCGGCGGTGTGCTCGCCGCCGTGAACTGGCGGCTGGTCTTTGTCGTCTCGGTGCCGATCGGGCTCGTCGGCACCGTCTGGTCCTACCTCAGCCTGCGCGAGGTCGGCCTGCGGACCAGGGCACGGATCGACTGGCTGGGCAATATCACCTTTGCAGTCGGCCTGATCGGGGTGCTCGTCGGAATCACCTACGGGATCCAGCCATACGGCGGGCACGCGATGGGCTGGACGAGCCCGCTCGTGCTGTCCGGCCTGATCGGCGGCGTGGTGCTGCTGACCGCGTTCTGCTTCATCGAACTCCGGGTCAGCCAGCCGATGTTCGACATGAAGCTGATGCGGATCCGGGCGTTCGCGGCCGGCAACGCGGCGACCCTGCTGGCCTCGATCGCCCGCGGCGGGCTGCAGTTCATGCTGATCATCTGGCTGCAGGGGATCTGGCTGCTGCTGCACGGGTACTCCTTCACCGATACTCCCCTGTGGTCAGGCATCTACCTGCTGCCGCTGACGGTCGGCTTCGTGACCTCAGGCCCGCTGTCCGGCTGGCTGTCCGACAAGCACGGGGCTCGCGCCTTCGCCTCCGGCGGCTTGCTCTTGTCCGCCGCGGCGTTTGGCGGGCTGCTGGTACTGCCGACTGACTTCCGGTATGCGTTCTTCGCGATCTTGATCTTCCTGGCCGGTGCCGGGATGGGCCTGTTCTCTGCGCCGAATGCCGCCGCGATCATGAACAGTGTCCCGGCGCGGCAGCGCGGCGCCGCATCCGGCATGCTCGCCACCTTCCAGAACTCCGGCTTCGTACTGTCGATCGGCATCTTCTTCTCGCTGATGATCGCCGGGCTGGCCGCGACCCTGCCCAAGACATTGACCAGCGGCCTTACCGCGCAGGGCGTGCCGCATGCGGTCGCTGTGCAGGTGGGGAACCTGCCGCCGGTCGGCAGCCTGTTCGCCGCGTTCCTGGGCGAGAACCCGGTCAAGTTGCTGCTCGGGCCGAGCGGCGTGCTCGCCCGGCTGCCTGCCCGCAATGCCGCAGTCCTCACCGGCAAGGACTTCTTCCCGCAGCTGATCTCTCAGCCTTTCCACCATGGCCTGGTCATCGTCTTCGGCACGGCGATGGCGCTGCTCGTGATCGCCGCTGGCGCGTCGCTGATGCGCGGCGGCAGATATGTCCACGATGAGCATGGCCCGCAGGCCCCGCAGGCCCAGGCGGCCCAGGCCGCTCGGGCCCAGGCCCAGACGGCCCGGGCCGAAGCGGCCTCCCGTGCGCCCGATGACCTGCGTGCCGAGGTCACCAGGCCAGCGGCGGGCGACGCCAGCCCAGCTGTGCGCGCCGGCCGGGGCCGTGCTAACCCTGATGCATGACATCTGCTGGGGAGCCCGCGGGCACCGCAAGCCGGCCGGGACCGGCGATGCATGGCGACGCGGCGGGGGACGTTGTCGCCAGGGCACGGGCTGATCAGCTCTCGCTAATCCGGTTCCTCTACGCCGATCACGGCGGGATCATCAGGGGGAAATCTGTCTCCGTCGACAGGCTCGGCGAGCGGATGGCCAGCGGCATCGGGCACACCGTGGCCATGATGGCGATGTCGATGCTCGATGATCTGCGGCCGGTCGAGCAGCTGGGGCCGGTCGGCGAGGTCCGCATAGTCCCTGATCCGGCGACGTTCGTAGCGCTCCCCTACGCTCCCGGGGCCGGCGCGATGCTCGCGGATCTGGTCCGCCCGGACGGCGAGCCGTGGGATGCCTGCGCACGGACCTTCCTCAAGCAGGCCATCGCCGCGCTGGCCGCCGAGGGTTACGGCCTCAACGCGGCGTTCGAGCCCGAGTTCACCTTGGGCCGCCGCGAGCCGGACCCGGATGGCGGCCCGGACCGGCTGGTGCCTGTCGATGACAGCCTCTGCTACTCGGCGACCGGCTTTCATCTGGCGCACGACTACACGATGGAGCTGTTCACCGCCTTGCAGGCACAGGACTTGCGGGTGGAGCACTACTACCCGGAACTCGGCCACGGCCAGCAGGAGATATCGATCGGGCACGCGCCAGCCCTGCGGGCGGCCGACAACCATGTCCTGTACCGGGAGACGGTACGCGCGGTCGCGTTCCGCCGCGGCCTGTGGGCAAGCCTGGCGCCCAAGCCGATTCCCGGTCAGGCCGGGAACGGCACCCACCTGCACGGCTCGCTGACCGACCTGAGTCCGGACGGGAGCCCGGGCACGCGCAACCTGTTCCAGGACGCCGGCGACCGCTACGGGCTGTCCGAGCTCGGCTATCACTTCATCGGCGGGCTGCTCGCCCACCTCCCGGCGCTCACCGCGCTCACCTGTGCCAGCGTCAACAGCTACCGGCGCCTGGTGCCACAGTCCTGGAGCAGCGCCTACACCATCTACGGGATGGACAATCGCGAGGCGGCCGTCAGGATCTGCTCCCCGCTGCGCGGCGACGCAGCAAGCTCAGTCAACCTCGAGCTGAAGCCGTCCGACTCCACCGCCAATCCCTACCTGGCGCTCGGCGCGTTCAGCTACGCGGGCCTGGACGGAATCCGCTGCAAGCTCGACCCGGGCGAGGCCGTTAACGTCGACCCGGCTGCGCTCACCCAGGCAGAACGCGATGCGCGCGGAGCCCGTCGCCTGCCGGACTCGCTCGGCGCCGCGCTGGACGCCCTGGCCGCGGACGAACTCCTGATGGATGTGCTCGGCCCGCTGCGCCGCAGCGCCTTCCTCGAGGTCAAGCGCTCGGAGGCGGCGGCCTTCGCCGGGCACGACGAGGCCTGGGAATGCTTCCACCACTTCACCAAGTTCTAATCCCAACGGCTCATGGCCATGGTGGGGTGCGCTGGTGGACACTCACTCCGTGCGTGCGGCATTCGATGCCCAGATCCGGCGGAACACCCGGGCCGGCGAGCCGGGTACGGTCGTGGAGGCTGACGCTGGAGTGCTGCGCTGGCTTGCGCCGGGGACGCAGACGTCGCGCATTACCTGGTCCGAGCTCACAGGCGGCTCCGCCGATGCCGTGATCGCCGCGCAGGTGCGGTACTTCGCCGCTCGTGGTACGCCCGTGGAGTGGAAGCTCTACGACTACGACCAGCCTGCCGACCTGGCCCGGCGGCTGCTGGCGGCCGGCTTCGTGGCCGATGACGAGGAGCTGATGCTGGTCGCCGAGACTGCTGCCATCGACTCCGATGTCAAGCTGCCAGAAGGCGTGCGGCTGGACCTGGTGACCGGCCAGGCCGGCGTCGAGGCGATGACGGCCGTGCATGACCTGGCGTTCACCGGGCACCCGTCCGCTGGGCTCGGCGAGCGGCTGGCGACCCAGCTCAGGGAAGCACCTGAGCTGGTTCAGATGGTCATCGCCATGGCCGGTGACGAGCCGGTCAGCGCGGCCAGGGTGGAGTTCATCCCGGGAACCGATTTCGCCGGGCTGTGGGGCGGGGGAACCGTTCCGGCCTGGCGCGGCCGGGGGATCTTCCGTGCCCTGGTCGCGTACCGGGCGGGCCTGGCCGCCGCCCGCGGCTACCGCTATCTTCAGGTCGACGCGCTGCCCGCCAGCCGGCCGATCTTGCAGCGGCTCGGCTTCAAGCCGGTTGCCGCCACCACTCCCTACGTCTGGACGCCGCCGGCCAGCAGGTGAGCTGGCGCGCTCCCGCACGGCAGGCCGATGCCACTCAACGATCCAGCTAAGGCGGTCCGGGTTTGCAGGGTCCGTCCGGTCTGGGCCAGGAATCCGTCGATGAGGGCGGGCCGGTACTGGATCCGCTTGAGCCGGTTCTTGACGACGGCGGCGAGCTGGTCCACGTCGCGGGCGGCGAGGTTGCCCAGGCCGTTTTTCATGTTCGCCCAGACGCCCTCGGCGGCGTTGAGGTCCGGGGCGTAGGCAGGCAGCCGGACCTCGGTCAGCCAATCCGGGTGGGCCTGGATGAACGTGCGCATCGCGGCGCTGATGTGGGTGTTCAGGTTATCCCAGATCAGGACGACCGGGGCCTGCAGTTCCTGGTGCGCGGCGGCGATCAGGCCAGCGTAATCGGCTTCGGACATCGAGCGGCGCTCGCCCTTGCGCCCGCGGTGGATGCGGACCCGGTTAAAACAGGTGACCCCGCGCGCCGGGCCGCAGGCGCACCAGCCCCGCGACCGACAGCCGCCCCGAGCCCTTGCCGCAGACCCTGACCACCGGGGTGTGCGTCCACCGCTGATCCTCACCCACCCCCAGGCAGCCGGGCCGCCGTCCAGCGCGGCCCGCAGCCGGGCCAGCTGCGCCCCGCCCAGCCGGCACACCGCCCCGCCCGGACCCCTGGACGCCAGCGCCGCCTCACCGCCCACGCACCAGCGCCGCCGCCACACATACGCCGAATTCGATGAGACCCGCAGCCGCCGCGCCACCTCCGGCGGCTCAACCCACTCCGCGAACCACTCCGCGGCCTGCAACCGCCTTCCTCGCGCCTGACCCGCCCAGCGGCGGACAGGCCACCACCATCCGGATACCTCATAACACCGCAGTAGCCCCGCCAGCAGACGCCGTCACCACGACACGCCGGGCAGGCACCTGATGTGAGAATCCTGACGATTCAATCCCTGTAACGGGGACCGATCTTCTCCAGGACGAGCGGAGCGCACGCTTATAGGCACCCGCGGCCGTCCGCCGCAGTAGTCCAGGCGCCGGGCCGTCATCTGCGCCGCAAGATCGACCAGGCCCGCGCGCCGCGTGGCTACGTGTCGGCGGGGCGCTCGCTTTCCGGCGTGACGATGGTGCCCCAGCCATGCACGCCCCGCGCCAGCCCCTCGGCTTTCAGCACGTTGAGCGCCTTGGCAGCGGTCGTCTTCGCGCAGCCCCACTCCTGGGCGATCCGGTTGATCGACGGCAGCGCCTCACCCGGCCGCAGCTCACCGCGCTCGATGCGATCCCGCAGGTCGGCGGCTATTCGCAAATAGGGAGGCTCCCCGGTGCGCTGGTCGTCTGCCACATGATCAACGCTAGTTGATGCTGGTCAGCGTCCCTCATGCTGCGGTAACCGTGGATATCGTACGTACACCGCACTACAGTATGTTGATATACACGGAGTGGCCCCGGCAGGCGCGTGACCGCCAACCGGCGCCTGACCAGGACGGAGCCCTATGAGTGATCTTTCTAGCCCAGCCACCCCCGCACCACCAGCCGCCGCCGATCACGAGGGAGAGCTTCACCGCCGCTTCGGCGACCGCTGGCAGATCGAGCAGCCCGCCCTGGGCGTCTGGAGCGCCACTCGCCGCAGCACCGACGGCCGGCGCATCCGCATGATCATCGCGCACGGTCCCGCGGCACTGGCCGGCAAGCTGGAGACCGCCGAGACGGCCGGGCCATGACCAGCCCGGAGACGATCAGGGCCGCGCACCCGGACTGGACGATCCGGCGCGATGCCGGCCAGGACTGGGCCTGCTGGAGCCGGGCCCCAGCAGCCACGTGATCCTCTTCCGCCACCTCATGAAAATCTGATCTCCTGGTGCCATGGACCTCGACGCGGCCATCGGCGGGCTCGACCTGACCGATCATCACGTGCACCAGGCGCTGGCAGCCACCCCCACGAGCGCGGAATTCGAGCAGCTGATCACCGAAGGGGACTGTGCCTGCCGCGCCGGGAACCACGCAGTTCGACTCCCAGGCTGGTTTCGCGATCCGCCGCTGGTGCGCTCCGCTGCTCGATCTGGAGCCGTTCGCGGCGCCCGACGAGTACCTGGCACGCCGGGCACAGCTGGGCGGCGCCGAGGTGGCACGGCGGCTGCTGCGCGGCAGCGGTATCGCGCGCTACCTCATCGACACCGGCTTCGAGGCGCCGGGCTCGTTCAGCCTCGCCGAGATGGCTGAGGTCTCCGGCAGCCAGGTCGATGAGATCGTGCGGCTTGAGGCGGTCGCCGAGCAGCTTGCGACGTCCGGCTGCGGTGCGGCGGAGTTCGCCGCCCGGTTCCGCGACGCGCTCTGGGACCGGTCCGCGGGCGCGGTCGGGCTGAAAAGCATTGTCGCCTACCGGTTCGGGCTGGACTTCGGGCCAGAGCCGCCATCGGCGACGGAGGTCACCGCCGCCGCCGGCCACTGGCTCAGCGAGGCGGAGCGCACCGGGCGCGTCCGCCTGACCGACCAGGTACTGCTGCGGCATCTGCTCTGGACGGGCGCAGAACGCGGCCTGCCCCTTCAGCTACACACCGGGTTCGGCGACAGGGACCTGGACCTCCATCGCGCCGACCCGCTCCTGACAGCCGGATTCCTGGAGCGGGTCGAACCTCTCGGCGTGCCGGTCATGCTGCTGCATTGCTACCCGTTCCACCGGCACGCGGGCGCGCTCGCCCAGATCTTCCCGCACGTCTATTTCGACGTGGGACTGGCGCTGCATTACACCGGCGCCCGCGCCGACGCGGTTGTCGCCGAGGCGCTGGAACTCGCGCCGTTCTCCAAGATCCTCTTCTCGTCCGACGCATACGGGCCGCCTGAGCTGCACTATCTTGGCGCGCTGCTGTGGCGGCGGGCCATAGCTCGGGTGCTTGGCGCCTGGGTCGACCGCGGCGACTGGAGCCAGGACGACGCCATCAGGGTCGCCTCGATGATCGCCAGGGAGAACGCCGCCCGCGCCTACCGGCTGACCGACCCGGCCTAACCGGCCGGCCCAGCGAAATCGGTGAATTACCAGCCAGCGGGTACTCACGGGCCAGGTCAGGACAGGTAACGTTCGCGGGCCGTGTTGCCGACCGGGCAGCCGCCTGCCGCCGCACGGCAGACGCCCGTATCGCAGAGCCGGCAGATCCAGCGCACCGCGCCCGGGCCGCGCATCATTCCAACGAGCACCTGGCCGGCCAGTTGCTCGAAGGCCTGGCGCTCCGGCGGCGACAGCACCGCGAGCGCGCGTTCCAGGACGCCGGCCCGGGCAGCGGTCACCCGCTCCGCGGCGGCGCGGCCGGACTCGGTAAGCGTCACCGACACCGACCGGCCGTCCTCGCCTGGCCCCCGGCGCACGTAGCCGGACTCTTCCAGCCGGTCCAGCAGCCGCACGGTGCCCGATGGTGACAGCCCGAGCACCTGCCGCAGCAGATCCACCGACGGCGCGTCAAGGAAATGCAGCAACGCCGACAGGGCCGCGGCCGAGGACTCGGACCGGCCGCCGGCGTCCGCCATGGCATCCGCCGCCTGATCAGCAATAACGAGGGCGAGCGCGCCGAACAGGTTGGCCGCCCGGTCCAGGCTCATCTGCGCCCGTCAGCCGAGCAGGTGGCCGGCGGTGGGGTCTGCCGCGGGTTCAGGTTCAGCCGGGCACAGTCAGCCGAGGTCATAGTCGAGGCTGAAAGTCCCGCCTGGCGCGCCCGACGACACGGCACTGCCAGCGCCCCGCAGGCCCGTGAGCTCTCCGGTCCCCGAGCCCTCGACGATCTGCCAGGTGGTCTTGGCCTCGCCACCCTCGTAGGCTCCGTCGCTGCGCAGGATGAAGCTCCCGGACCGGCCGCCAAGCTGCCCGGTCATCCGGTCCAGGCCGGTGTAGACCGCGGTGCCGTCGTCCTTGTAGCACATCAGCGTGTCGGAGGTGCCTTCCGCCTCCAGGCCGCCGGCATAGGAGAAGACCATCCGGGCCTTGGTCAGCTTCGCGTTGCCCGCGAGTTCCTCGTAGGTGTTCTCGTCCCAGGACTTGACCGTGAACGTCCCCTGAGCATGCGCCGTCATGATGTCCCTCCTGTCCAAGGCAGAATATGTGTGTGCGTCACACATTACACCAGTCCCAGCTACGGCGCGCCCGCGCCCCGGCGGTGGGAACGCGAGCGTGCGATGAGGCTGATCAGATGTCGATGTCGGGGGCTAGGCTTCCATCCGCGCCGGTCGCTGTCTGCAGCACGGTCTCCGCAGCATCGATGGCAGCCCGCGCCATGATCGCGTGAGTGTGTGCACGGCCCAGCTCGCCGAGGCCGATGCAGTCGAACGCGACCCTTGCGTCATGCATTGCCTGCTCTAGCTGGCGGGTGGCCTCGCGGATGTCGATCGCGCTCTGGCCAACTTTAGAGATGCTCACGTTCCCACATCCTCACTTCGCCGGGCTTTGGGCCGCGGCGGCTGCCGGAATGCAGGTGATCTACCCGCGCACGCGCGCTGCATTCACGCGGGTCCCGCGGCTGCGGCGCGCCAGCCACGTCAGCGGCGACCTACGATGAGAATACGAAGTCAGACGCACGAGGAGACGCACGAGGATGTGCAACGATGCCCGAGTTCTCCTACACCGAGCTGCTCCCGGCCGGTCCAGACACCACTGAGTACCGGCTGCTGACTGCTGACGGGATCAGCACCGGAACCGCGTTCGGCCGTGAATTTCTGCAGATCGAGCCGGACGTGCTCACGCTGCTCGCCGAGACCGCCATGCGGGACATCGCGCACCTGCTGCGACCGGCCCACCTGCGGCAGCTGCGGTCGATCCTGGACGACCCTGACGCCAGCGGTAACGACCGGTTCGTCGCCTCCGACCTGCTGAAGAACGCCTGCATCGCGGCGGGCGGCGTGCTGCCGATGTGCCAGGACACCGGCACGGCCATCGTGATGGGCAAGCGCGGCCAGCAGGTGCTCACCGACGGGCGCGACGAAGAGCACCTCGCCCGCGGCGTCTTCGACGCCTACACGAAGCTGAACCTGCGCTACTCGCAGCTCGCCCCGCTGACCATGTGGGACGAGCGCAATACCGGCAGCAACCTCCCTGCGCAGATCGAGCTGTATGCGACCGGAGGAGCGCAGTACAAGTTCCTGTTCATGGCCAAGGGCGGCGGCTCGGCCAACAAGTCGTACCTGTACCAGGAGACCAAGGCAGTGCTGAGCCCGGCCGCGATGCTGAGGTTCCTTGAGGAGAAGATCCGCTCGCTGGGCACTGCGGCGTGCCCGCCCTACCATCTGGCCATCGTGGTGGGCGGCACTAGCGCGGAGTACGCGCTCAAGACGGCCAAATACGCGTCGGCCAAGTATCTTGACACGCTGCCGGCCGAGGGATCAGCGGCCGGGCACGGTTTTCGTGATCTGGAGCTTGAGCAGCAGGTCCTGGAGATCACCCGGAGGTCGGGGATCGGCGCGCAGTTCGGCGGCAAGTACTTCTGCCACGACGTCCGGGTGATCAGGCTGCCCAGGCACGGAGCGTCCTGCCCGGTGGCGATCGCGGTGTCCTGCTCGGCCGACCGGCAGGCGCTCGGCAAGATCACCTCCGAAGGGGTGTTCCTCGAGCAGCTGGAGACCGATCCAGCGCAGTACCTGCCCGACACCGCGAGCGAGGAACTGGACGACGAGGCAGTACGGATCGACTTGGGACGGCCGATGTCCGAGATCCGCGCCGAGCTGTCGAAGTACCCGATCAGGACCAGGCTCGCGCTGTCCGGCCCGATGGTGGTCGCCCGTGACATCGCGCACGCCAAGATCGCGGAGCGGCTGGCCGCGGGTGAGCCGATGCCCGAGTACCTGCGCGACCACGCCGTCTACTACGCCGGGCCGGCCAAGACGCCGGAGGGCTACGCGTCCGGGTCGTTCGGGCCGACGACCGCCGGGCGGATGGACTCCTACGTCGACCAGTTCCAGGCGGCCGGCGGCTCGCTGGTGATGGTGGCCAAGGGAAACCGGTCCGCCGCGGTCACCGCTGCGTGCAAGAAGCACGGCGGGTTCTACCTGGGCTCGGTCGGCGGCGCCGCGGCCAGGCTCGCCCGCGACTGCATCACGCGCGTCGACGTGCTCGAGTACCCGGAGCTTGGCATGGAGGCGGTGTGGAAGATCGAGGTGCGTGACTTCCCTGCGTTCATCGTCGTCGATGACAAGGGCAACGATTTCTTCGCCGATGTGACAGCGCCAAAGCAGCCGCTGCTCACGATCGGGGGCCCGGGCAAGTGACCGACCGGCGGGCGACCGACCGGCTGCCGACCGACCGGCAGGCGACCGACCGGCAGGCGACCGACCGGCAGGCGACCAACGGGCAGGTGAGTGACGGGCACGTTGGCGACGGGCATGGCGAGTACCGCACTGAGCGCGACTCGATGGGGGAAGTCCAGGTACCGGCCGAGGCTCTGTGGGGCGCCCAGACGCAGCGGGCGTTCCGGAACTTCAGCGGTGTCACCGGCGAGCGGATACCGCTTGAGGTGATCATCGCGCTCGCGCGGATCAAGTCCGCGGCGGCTGCCGTCAACGCCGAGCTCGGCGTGATCGACGCGGACATGGCTCGCGCGATCGACGAGGCCGCCCACGAGGTGGCGTTCGGCGAAACCGGCGACGGAAGCGATTATTACGGCCACTTCCCCGTCCCCGTCTTCCAGACCGGATCGGGCACCTCGACGAACATGAACGTCAACGAGGTGATAGCACGGCTGGCCAGCCAGCGGCTCGGCCGGCCGGTGCACCCGAACGACCATGTGAACGCCTCGCAATCATCCAATGACGTCTTCCCGTCCGCGGTGCACATAGCGACCGCCGGGCTGCTGGCGGATCCGCTGGCAGGGTCGCTCCACCATCTCGCTGAAGCGCTGGAAGCCAAGGCGGCGGAGTTCGCCGATGTTGTCAAGAGCGGCCGGACGCACCTGATGGATGCGACGCCGGTCACGCTTGGCCAGGAGTTCAGCGGCTATGCGTCGGCGATCAGGCACGCCATCAGGCGGATCCACGCGGTGCTGCCCGAAGTCGGCGAACTACCGCTCGGCGGCACCGCAGTCGGCACCGGGCTGAACGCTCCACCGGGTTTTGCCCGCATGGTCATTGAGCGGCTGGCCGGCAACAATTTTCCGCTGACGGAAGCGGAAAACCATTTCGAGGCGGCAGGCGGGCGGGACGCGCTGGTAGCCGCGAGCGGGGTGCTGCGGACGATCGCGGTCAGCCTCTACAAGATCTGCAACGACCTGCGGCTGATGGGGTCGGGGCCGCGGACCGGGCTCGCCGAGATCGGCATACCTGACCTGCAGCCCGGGTCGTCGATCATGCCGGGAAAGGTCAACCCGGTCATCCCCGAGGTGGTCTGCCAGATCTGCGCTCAGGTGATTGGCAATGACGCAGCGGTGGCATTCGCCGGGGCAGCGGGGAACTTCGAACTGAACGTGATGATTCCGGTCATCGCCAGGAACCTGGTGGCATCCATCAGCCTGTTGCAGGCAGGCTCGCGCGTACTCGCCGACGCGTGCGTGGCCGACATCACGGCCAATGCCGACCGGCTGCGGCACAACGCCGAGTCCTCACCTGCGATCGTCACCGCGCTCAACAGGTTCATCGGATACGAGGCCGCGGCTGCCGTCGCGCACCAGGCGCTGGACACCGGCAAGACGATCAGAGAAGTAGTGATCGCTCGCGGGCACGTAGCCAGCGGTGACATCACCGAGGAGCAGCTGGACGAGGCGCTCGACGTCCTCGCCATGACTCGGCCGCAGGGCGCGACGTAGCCCCTCGCCGACTCTTCTCCCCGACTCATCTCGCCGAGCGATCTCGCTGAGCGATCTCGCTGAGCGATCTCGCTGAGCCGCTGAGCCGTCACGCATCGCGAAATGAGCAAGGCTTGAGACCAGTGGATCTGCCGGGAAGGGCATGAAGGAGGGTGTACCGGCTACGCCGTCGCCTGATCCCGGTCGTCGAACGACCCGGCGACCAGTCACCGTCGGCGGCCGAGCCGGCACCACTCCCCAGCGAGGAGCAGGTCGCCCAAGCCGCCTGGAAGGTCCTGATCCACAAGTCTTGACAATTACGCCCGCGAAATAGCCGAATTCTCATCCTGCTCACAGGAATCTCGCTGGCGGCGCCGTGTATGGTCCGGCCATGCAAGCTGTGGGCACCGGCCACCTCGTCGCCGGTCGTTACCGCCTTCACGGCCAGATCGGCCGCGGCGCCATGGGCATTGTCTGGCGGAGCAGGGACGAACTGCTCGACCGGGATGTCGCAGTCAAGCAGGTCCTGATCGCCGCGCGGGATCCCGCCGAGGCCGGCGCTGACACCGCTTACCAGCGGACGATGCGTGAGGCGAAGATCGCCGCCCGGCTGAGCCACCCCAGTGTGGTGAAGGTATTCGACGTGGTCGAGGAGGACGGCAGCGCATGGATCGTCATGGAACTTGTGCGCGCGCGGTCGCTCGATCAGGTGGTGGCCCAAGACGGCCCGTTGCGGCCGGCCGAGGCGGCGGGCGTTGGCCAGCGGCTGCTCAGCGCGCTCGCTTCCGCGCACGCGGCCGGCGTGCTGCACAGGGACGTCAAGCCGAGCAATGTGCTGATCACTCCGGACGGCGGTGCGATGCTGACCGACTTCGGCATCGCGACTTTCGAGGACGATCCCGGCCTCACCCAGGCCGGCATGGTCGTCGGCACGCCCGGTTTCACCGCACCTGAGCGCGTCCGCGGTGAGCCCGCGACGCCGGCATCCGACCTGTGGTCTCTGGGAGCCACCTTGTACGCGGCAGTGGAGGGACGCGGGCCATTCGATCGTCCGGGCGGATCGGCCATGATCACGGCAGGGGTGATAAACGAGGACGCCCCCCGGTCGCCATCAGCAGGGCATCTCGGCCCGGTCATCGAGGCACTGCTGCGCGCTGATCCGCCTGCGCGCCCGGGCGCCGTCGCGGCGGCCAGGCTGCTGTCTGGCGCGGCCGAGCAGGCGCGGCCGGACCAGGGAGCCGCTGGCGGCCGGCGGCCCGGGCAGGCCGTCACGGTTCCGGGAGCTGCGGCCGGGCCCTGCGTGGCGGCCGATGCCACCACCGCCACATGGCACAGTCCGGACGCGTGCACTGAACCAGGCGATGTCCCTGACTTGCCTGGCTCCCCGGCGTTCGCTGATGTGCATGAGTTCCCTGACCTGCCGGCTATGGCCGAGCTGCCCGCATCCATGGAACTGCCAGCGTTCCTGGACATCCCGCAGCTGGCCGACCCGGCCGGAATACCAGCGGATCAGGCCGTGCCGTGGAGCCCGGCCGGCCCGGCTGCAAGCTGGGATCCCGCCGACCCGCTGAGCCTGCCAGGCTCCGCCCGGCCTTCGTCGCACGCACAGCCGTCGGCGCCAGCACAGCCGTCGGCGCCAGCACAGCCGTCGGCGCCAGCACAGCCGTTCTCGCCAGCACAGCCGTCCTCGCCACAGCCGCTCCGACCGCCGTCCTCGCCAGCACCGCCGTCCTCGCCAGCACAGCCGTCCTCGCCAGCACCGCCGTCCTCGCCAGCACCGCCGTCCTCGCCAGCACAGCGGTCCTCGCCAGCACAGCGGTCCTCGCCAGCACAGCGGTCCTCGCCAGCACAGCGGTCCTCGCCAGCACAGCCAGGAAGTGGTACGGGCTTACCGGGTAACACCGGTCAGCCGTCCCGGCACCGGCGGGCACTGGTCGCGGCCGTCGCGGCAGCCGCCATTGCGGTGTCCGGATTCATCGCCTGGACTGCATTCCCTCATCCGGTAAACGCGGCCTCGGGAACGGTCGTCCCGTCAGCGCAATCGCCGCGAGCCGGGCAGGTACCGGCCGGGCACATCGCGAGTCACGGAATTCAGCCAGGCGGCCCCGCCGCCGACCGCAGTGCAGGCGGCCCCGGCAGCCCAGCGGGGGGCATCGCCGCCAGCAGCACGCATTCAGGGCCTGGCGGCACCGGTACGAACGGCGGTAGCGGCGGGCAGAGCGGTAGCGGTGGAGACAGCAGTGCCGGCGGGCAAAGCGGAAACGGGCAGACTGGCAGCAGCGGCAAGACCAGCGGCAGCCGCAGCGGGAGCGGCGGCGGTACTGGCAGCGGCGGCGGTACCGGCAGCGGGAGCACTCCCCCGCCGCTCGGCTATCGCTGGCTCAGCGTGCCCGCCGCCAGCACCGGGACCGCCGCCGGATTCAAGATCGCTATTCCAGAATCCTGGCAGGTAACAAGACAAGGGCTGGCGTGGTACGCGAATCCCACTGTTGGCAGCCGGTACATCGAGGTCAGCCTCGTCCCGTTCAGCTATGCCAGGCCGGTCAACCAGGCACGGTCCTTGCAGGCAACGGCGATCAGCCAGCACGAATATCCCGGGTACCAGCGGCTTGCCATCTCGCCGGCCACGTACCGGGCCGTCCCTGCTGCCACCTGGCGATTCAACTGGCGGCAGCACAGCGTTGGCCATGTGGCCGTGCTGGAACTGCTATTCAGCCTCACGACGGCAGCCGGGCGACAGGACTACGACCTCACCGTATCGGCGCCGACGCTTGGCTTCCCGGCCGCGCGTGCGGTCTTCGAGGAGAGCCTGCGTACCTTCACGCGGCTGGCCTAGCCACTAGGACACGCCGTAGGTCCCAGGACGCGCCGTCGGTCCCAGGACACGCCGTCGGTCCCAGGAGCCGTCGGTCCCAGGACACGCCGTCGGTCCCAGGAGCCGTCGGTCCCGGGACACGCGTGCAACGCTGACGGGCGTCGGCGGCCCCAAGCCTGGCCGGGGGCCGCCGCGCCGGTCAGCGCGGCGCGCCGTCGATAGTCAAGCTTGCTTCAGGCCGTCAGTACCAGCCATCAGCTTCCTCATGCGCCCAGGCGCCGCACGGCGATCCGTAGGTGCCCTGGATATAACCCAGGCCCCAGCGGATCTGGGTCGCCGCGTCGGTCTGCCAGTCCGACCCGGCGCTAGCCATCTTCGAGCCAGGCAGCGCCTGCGGGATGCCGTACGCGCCCGAGCTGGGGTTGGCGGCGCTGACATTCCATCCGCTCTCCTGGTTCCACAGCGAGTCCAGGCACGAGAACTGGCTGGATGACCAGCCATACGAGCCGAGCATGCCCATCGCTATCTGCTGCGGTGAGCCCGAAGGCGCCGAGCTGACCGCAGTCTGCTGGGTCGGCCGCTGCGCTGGCTGCTGCTGCGCTGGCTGCTGCTGCGCGGCCTGCAGCTGCGCGGCCTGCAGCTGCGCGGCCTGCTGCCGCGCGGCCTGCTGCCGCGCGGCCTGCTGGTGCGCTGCCAGCTCAATCGCCCGGCGCGTTGCGGCCCTGGCCGCGGCTCTCTTTGCCGCCCGGGCCTGTCTGGCGTGCGCGGCCGCGATGGACCGCTGCGGGTCGAACTTGCCGAGCTGCAGCTGCCGTATCCCGGCAGCGTCGAGGACTGGCTGGACGGATCCTTGACCATAGCGCGAGACGGGACCGGCGCGCGCGGTCCTGGCTACTGTGGTCTGCGTCGCTACGGTACTTGCCGGCCAGAGGACCACTGCTCCTGCGGCAGCGGCGCCGGCCACGACGGTCGATGCCGCCAATGTGATCGTGAGTCGGGATCGTTTCCGGTGCAGGGTCGTGATATGGGAGGGCAAAACGGGCCTTTTGTTCGGGCGCGATGCGGCGCTCGGCTATCACCCATAGCGCTGGCCGGGCCCCGGTTCGCCCGGGGCAGGCAGCGGCGTGCAGACGTGGCGCGGATCAGGGCGACCGGCGTTGCCGAAAGCAACCGTCAGGCACGTGGGGTGCTGTCAGCCATCCACACTGCCAACGAACTGGAGCGCTGTGACCGGAAATCGCGCAAAGGCTCTATGAGATGAATCACACCTCTAATGTCCCTGTTGCGAGCTTTATGGCCCTCTTTACGATTCAACGTCCAGCGGACAGCCCTGGCATTCGGGTATTCCCGCCTGACGGCGCGTGACCCGATCACGAATTACGGCTTCGACGCGAAGCATTACTCTCCGTTATAACTCGGGGGGCGTTTCCTCCCGGATGGCCGTATCGGGCAAGGATATATCTACGATCGTTGAGTAGTAATGCGACTACTCAGAGCGAATCAGGTGCAGGAAACTGCCGCAGCGAACGATTCTTGCTGACCCTCAGTACCAGCCGTTGGCCTGCCAGAACGACCACGCGGCGCATGGGCTTCCATATCGGCCCTGGATGTAGCCGAGGCCCCACTTGATCTGCGTCGCCGGGTCCGTCTCCCAGTCCGCGCCGGCGGTCGCCATCTTGGAGCCAGGCAGGGCCTGCGGGATCCCGTAGGCGCCGCTCGCGTTCTCCGCGTTGTAACGCCAGCCGCTCTCGCGGTTCCACATGTCGTCCAGGCAACCGTACTGGGCGCTGGGCGACCAGCCGAACGATGACAGCATGTTGTACGCGATCGACTGCGCACTCCCCGGATCGGGCGCCGGCATGCTGACCACCACCGGGCTTGGGCTACCGGAACCTGACGCAGCTGACGGGTCCGGTGACGGCGCAGGTGACGGGGCCGGCGACGGCCTGGTCGCCAGCTTAGGAGTGCTGACCAGGCTGAGAGTCTGCGACGCGGCGTCCATCAGGATCATCTGCTGGCGCTCCTGCTCGAGCACGACGGCCGCGTGGCTATCGGGGATCTCCGCCACGACAGCGGCTGTCGGGTCGGCGCCGCCACCGGACCTCAGTACCGCTGTGTAAACCCCCGCCGTAATCGCCAGCGCGGCCGTGACAGACGTAATCAGGAGAACGCTAGTGCGCCGGCGCGTGCGACGCTTAGCAGGAGCGCGCCTCCGGTGCTGTGACAATGCGGTCCTTCCGTCGGCCAAGCACGCCGAGCGCGTCGCACGGCGTACGGACCGCTGCGGTACAGGGCAGCGAGTCGCATGACGGTTCAGGCCAATGCAGCGGAACCACTTACACCTATCGAAGGCAGAACCCGCCAACATGTGGGTCCAGCACCGTCGGCGAACCACATTGCCAGAATCGAAGGGGCCGACCGAGCGTTTCCGCGAAAAAAGCTGTGTCGTAAAACCGTGAATTGCGATGCGCAGATCACAGCTTGGCAATAAGTACCCTATCAATTACTGGCCGTAGGCGAGCCATCCTGTGATCACCGCCCGCCGGCAGGCACCTCGCCAGACACGCCGGCCGTGCCGGGACCGAGCGGCAGGCACTACCGCGTCGCCCCGGATCCGGCTAGCTTTCAAGCATGGAGTGGACGGGGCAAGCGGGGGGTCACGATGAGTAGCAGGCCGGGGGCCGCACCCGGCGCTGGCGGTACCGGCCAGGCAGCCAAGCGCGGCAGGTGGGAAATCGGCACCGGCGACGCGGAGAGCGTGCTCGCCGAGGCGCGCAAGGCGCTGTTCGTCATGGTCGGCTTCCTGGCCATCATCTGGATCCTGCAGATTGCGAACTGGGCCGACCACCAGAACCTGACGCTGGAGTACGGCATCCGACCGCGCGATGTGACTCGCCTGCCGGACATCCTGAGCGCCCCGTTCCTGCACTTCAGCTGGGCTCACATCGAGGGCAACTCAGGACCGTTGTTCATCTTCGGCTTCCTGGCGGCCTACCGCGGCGTGGCCAAGTTCTTCGGCGTGACCGCCCTGGTCATACTGACCAGCGGCCTGGCCGCCTGGTTCACCGAGGCCCCGAACTCAGTAGGGGCCGGCGCCAGTGGGGTCGTCTTCGGTTACTTCGGTTACATCATGGTGCGCGGGTTCTTTGACCGGCACCCGATCGACATGCTTATCGGCGCCGTCATGGCACTCTGCTTCGCATATCAGTTCTCCGTGCTACTGCCGCACGCCGGGATCGGCTGGCAGGCGCATGTGGGCGGTCTCGTCGGCGGGATCCTGGCAGGCTGGATATTCAGGGACCGGCGGCCCGCCAGTTCAAGCAGGCCGCCTGAAGCGAAGCCGCCTAAGGGCCAAGCTCCGCCGACCAAGGGCACCGCAGTCCTCCCCACCGCGGGCTCCCGGGCCGAACTTTACAAGCAACTCGACGACATGGGCTTGTGAGCTGGGCGCCGCGGTTGACCGGGTGGCGCGCTGAACGGATCGTCACGGCCCGCCGGACGGATCATCAGGACTCGCCGGATCGTCAGGGGTCGCCGGATCGTCAGGGGTCGCCGGATCGTCAGGGCTCGCCGGATCGTCAGGGCTCGCCGGACGGATCGTCGGGGACGGCCGGCGGCAACCCAGGGACGCCGCCCTGTGCCGCAGCCTCTCCCGCAGCGCCAGCCTCTCCCGCAGCGCCAGCCTCCCCCGCAGCGCCAGCCTCCCCCGCAGCGCCAGCCTCCCCCGCAGCGCCAGCCTCCCCCGCAGCGCCAGCCTCCCCCGCAGCGCCAGCCTCCCCCGCAGCGCCAGCCTCCCCCGCAGCGCCAGCCTCCCCGCAGCGCCAGCCTCAGCCTCGCCAGCTGGCCTCTTCGGCACGCCGAGATGCCGCTCGATGGCGGCCAGGCGATCGTTGATCGCCATCAGCGCCCGCACCACCTCGGTACGCTCCCAGGCACGCGAGACGCCCTTGAACGGACGACTGGTTTCAGCCTCGCTCTCCTCCGTGTGCACCAGCTCGACGACCTTCTGCCGGACCCGGTTCAGGTCAGCGCCGAGCCGGACCAGGACCTGGGCGGCCACGCCCTCGCCCTCACGGATCAGGCCGAGCAGGATGTGCTCCGTGCCGATGTAGTTGTGCCCAAGCTGCAGGGCCTCCCGCAGCGACAGCTCAAGGACCTTCTTGGCCCGCGGGGTGAACGGGATGTGCCCGGACGGGGCCTGCTTGCCCTGCCCGATGATCTCCTCGACCTGCTGCCGGACTGAGTCCAGGCTGATCCCGAGCGACTCAAGCGCCTTGGCGGCGACGCCCTCGCCCTCATGGAGCAACCCGAGCAGGATGTGCTCCGTGCCGATGTAGTTGTGGTTCAGAATCCTGGCTTCTTCTTGGGCCAGGACCACGACCCGGCGCGCCCGGTCGGTGAATCTCTCGAACATCGTCACACTCCGGGCAGCTCAGGCGGACCTGACGGTCCGCGCCGGATCCGGCCGCATGCGGTCGGTGGCATCACGATGCCACCGCGTGCATGGCGCCGGTTCTTCTCAGTCTGCACCCCTGACGATGATGCGGCAGCCACCCCAGTGCTGCCGGCCATCTCAGCCGGCGGACGGCAGCGCGGGCGGCAGCAGCACCGCGAGCCGTATGTAACACCGTTATAAGCACGAGAAAGACAGGGCCCACGCAGGCGGCATCACAGCGTCACCTCCCGCTCTGCTGGGCGCATTAGATCGGGATTAGCGGGCCGGGCAGGGCCCGAGATGACCCATTAGGGCAGGTGCCGGTATCGCGAGCAACTGGGATACGTTGGTCGAACAGGCCGTCCTCGCGGCCACTTGCTTGGTTAGAGCTGACCTGATGCGTTCCATGGAGGCGCACGAGTGATGTCGACTATGGCGCATCTCAGCGGCTTCTCCTTGGCCAAGTGACGCTCTAAGTCCAGACCACTCGCCGGAGAGGAGCATTCACGTGCCGCTAGTTGTGCGGAACACCCTTCGAACAGATCTTGCGGTCGTCGACGGCCTGGCGAACGCAGGGGTGGCGACGGTGCACGAGGCCCAGGGCCGAACAGGGCTGCTCCGCTGCGACATCCGCCCGATCTTCCGGCCCGCCCGCGTCGCCGGCAACGCGCTGACCTGCGAGGTCGCCCCGGGTGACAACTGGTCGATCCACGTTGCCGTCGAGCAGGCGCAGCCCGGCGACCTCCTCGTGGTCACCCCCACGAGCCCGTGCGACGACGGATACGTGGGCGACCTGCTCGCCGGGAGCCTGCTGGCGCACGGCGTCAGGGGGCTGGTCATCGACGCCGGTGTGCGGGACGTCGCGACGATGACGGAGATGGGCTTCCCGGTCTGGTCGAAGGCGATCTCCGCCAAGGGCACGGTCAAGGAGACGCCAGGGAACGTCCAGACTCCAATCGTCTGCGCCGGCGCGTATGTCCGGCCAGGTGATGTGATCGTCGCCGATGACGATGGAGTCGTGGTCGTACGGCGCGAGGAGGCGGCGGCGGTGCTCAAGGCCGCCCAGCGACCGAGAGGCCAGCGAGGCGTCCAAACGAACCCGGCTGAACCGCGGCGAACTTGGCCTCGACATCTACGACATGCGCGACCGGCTCGCCGACAAGGGACTGCGCTACGTCGACTACGCGGACACGCCGTGACCCAGACCGCCATCTTCTGCAGCGTCATGCGAGGCGGGACGTCCAAGGGCCTGGTGTTCCTCGCCAACGACCTGCCGGGCGACCGCGCGACGCGCGACGCGGTGCTGCTCGCCGCCATGGGATCTCCGGACCAGCGGCAGATCGACGGCATGGGCGGCAGCCACCCCCTGACGTCGAAGGTGGCCGTCGTGAGTCCGTCGCCCCGCGACAACGCGGACGTCGAGTACTTGTTCCTCCAGGTCTGGCCCGATCGGGCGGAGGTTTCCGACAGCCAGAACTGTGGCAACATGCTTGCCGCGGTCGGCCCGTTCGCGATCGAGCAGGGGCTCGTGGCCGCGGGTGACCCGGTAACGCGCGTCCGCATCTGGATGCGCAACACCCAGACCCTCGCCACCGCGCTGGTCCAGACGCCGGGTGGGTGCGTCAGCTACGACGGACCCGCGCGCATCGACGGCGTGCCCGGCACCCACGCGCCCATCCCGATCGAATTCGCCGACGTCGCCGGATCCTCGTGTGGC
This sequence comes from uncultured Actinomycetes bacterium, assembly GCA_963774825.1. Classification (GTDB taxonomy): domain Bacteria; phylum Actinomycetota; class Actinomycetes; order Streptosporangiales; family Streptosporangiaceae; genus DATBGO01. Next base: position 41,003 of record CAVZGW010000011.1, read on the forward strand.
GCGCTGCTGCCCACCGGGAACGTGACGGACGTTGTCGAAGGAACCCGGGTGACCTGCATTGACAACGGCATGCCGGTCGTGTGCATCGCGGCGTCCGACCTCGGGCTGTCCGGGCACGAGCCACCGGCGGAACTCGAGGGCGACGCCGATCTGACCGGGCGGGTCGAGGCGATCCGGCTCGCCGCCGGGCCCTTGATGAATCTCGGAGATGTCACGGACGCGACGGTGCCGAAGATGAGCCTGCTGTCGCCCCCGGCGCACGGCGGCACCGTCTCGACCCGGACGTTTATCCCCCACCGCGTGCACGAGGCGATCGGGGTCCTGGGCGCGGTGTCGGTCGCCACGGCGTGCGTGCTGCCCGGATCTGTGGCGCACGCGGTCGCTGTGATCCCGGACAAGACCGAGGGCTCAACCGAGATCGAGGTCGAGCATCCCACTGGTTTCTTCACCGTCACCATCGACGTGAAAGTGCCCGACGGCGCGGTCACCGTGACCAGGTCAGCGCTGTTGCGCACAGCACGCCTGCTCATGCGCGGCGAGGTCTTCGTGCCATCGTCAGTGTGGAACCAGGGAGCTCCGCTGTGATCATCGACTGCCACGGGCACTACACGACCGCTCCTCCGCCGCACAACGACTGGCGCCAAAGCCAGCTCACTGCGTTCCGGGAGGGCCGCTCGACACCTGAATACCCAGCCATCTCCGACGACGAGATCCGCGAGTCGATCGAGCAGAACCAGCTCCGGCTGCTCCGCGAGCGCGGCGCCGACATGACGATCTTCTCCCCGCGGGCGTCCGCCATGGCCCACCACGAGGGCGACGAGCGGGTCAGCGGCGAGTGGGCACGAGCGTGCAACGACCTCATCGCGCGCGTCGTCGGGCTGTACCCGGCGACATTCATCGGCGTCTGCCAGCTGCCACAGTCACCCGGTGCCGCGCCTGACTCGTCCGTCGCCGAGCTCGAACGCTGTGTCACCGAGCTCGGGTTCATCGGCTGCAACCTGAACCCCGACCCGAGCGGAGGGAAGTGGACCGCGCCGCCGCTCACCGACCGGTACTGGTACCCCATCTACGAGAAGATGGTCGAATTCGACGTGCCCGCCATGGTGCACGTCTCGAGCAGCTGCAACCCCGACTTCCACGCGACGGGTGCGCACTACATCAACGCTGACACCACGGCGTTCATGCAATTCATCCAGGGCGACCTGTTCACCGACTTCCCGGGCCTGCGCCTGGTGATCCCGCACGGCGGCGGCGCCGTCCCGTACCACTGGGGTCGTTACCGCGGGCTCGCCGACATGCTGAAGAAGCCGCCGCTGAGTGAGCACGTCATGAAGAACGTGTTCTTCGACACGTGCGTCTACCACCAGCCAGGCATCGACCTGCTATTCGAGGTCATTGACGTCGACAACATCCTGTTCGGGTCCGAGATGGTGGGCGCCGTCCGGGGCATCGATCCCGAGACCGGCCACTACTTCGACGACACGAAGCGGTACGTCGACGCGCTCGGCCTGACCGAGGCCGACGCCGCGAAGGTGTTCTCCGGGAACGCCAGGCGGGTATACCCGCGTCTGGACAACGCCCTGCGCGCACGAGGACTGTAGATGACCGCCACGTTCCAGCCCGACGCCGACTGGCTCCCGTTCCACCCGGACCCCAGCAAGCCGGGCTACGTCCCGCCGCCGGGCGCGGTCGACGCGCACTGCCACGTGTTCGGCCCCGGCGACATCTTCCCCTACGCGCCGGAGCGGAAGTACACGCCGACCGACGCCAGCAAGGAGCAGCTGTTCGCGCTGCGCGACTTTCTCGGCTTCGAGCGCAACGTCATCGTCCAGGCGACCTGCCACGGTGCCGACAACAGCGCACTCGTGGACGCGCTGCTCGCCGCCGACGGCCGGGCCCGCGGCGTGGCGACCATCCAGCCCGGCGTGTCCCGGGCCGAGCTCACCGACCTGCACGCGGCCGGCGTCCGCGGCATCCGCTTCAACTTCGTGAAGCGCCTCGTCGATCCCAAGCCGGATGACTACTACCGGGGCCTGACCGACCTGGTGGCCGAGCTCGGCTGGCACATCGTCGTGTACTTCGAAGCCGCCGACCTGGCCGAGCGCTGGCAGCTGTTCACCAGCTTCCCGACGGCCGTCGTCGTCGACCACATGGGTCGGCCCGACGTGTCGCAGCCGGTCGACGGCCCCGGCTTCGCACTGTTCACGCGCTTCATGAACGAGAACGAGAACGTCTGGTCCAAGGTGAGCTGCCCGGAACGGCTGTCGATCTCCGGCCCGCCGGAGTACGCCGACGTCGTCCCGTTCGCCCGCCACCTCGTCGAGATGTTCCCCGGCCGCGTGCTGTGGGGAACCGACTGGCCGCACCCGAACATGAAGAGCCACATGCCGGACGACGGCGCCCTCGTGGACGTCATCCCGCGGATCGCCCGAACCGATGACCTGCAGCGCCGGCTGCTGGTGGATAACCCCTTGCGCCTGTACTGGGAGGCCTGATGATCACGTACACCTCAGAATTCGATGACATTCCGGGCACCCGGGTGTTCACCGCGGCGCGCGCGAAGCAGGGCTACCACCTGAACCAGTTCTGCATGAGCCTGATGAAGCCGGAGAACCGGGAGCGGTTCAAGGCCGGAGAGCGGGCCTATCTCGACGAGTGGCCGATGACCGAGGCCCAGAAGCAGGCCGTGCTCGACCGCGACTACAACGCGTTGCTCGACGAGGGCGGGAACATCTACTTCCTGGCGAAGATCTTCGCCACCGACGGGCTGAGCTTTGTCCAGGCGGTGAGCACGATGACCGGCATGTCGGTGCCGGACTACCAGCAGATGATGATGAACGGCGGGCGCTCGCCGGAAGGCTGGCGCTCAGTGAAGGAAGGTACCTGACATGGCCCGCATCACCGCCGGGCTTGACCACCAGCCACATCCCGGCCATCGGCGCCGCGATCGATCTCGGCAAGACCGAGGAGCCTTACTGGAAGCCCGTGTTCGCCGGGTACGAGTGGACGAAGGCCTGGGCCGCCGAGAACGTCCCCGATGTGGTGATCCTGGTCTACAACGACCATGCGTCCGCCTTCACGCCGGAGATGGTCCCCACGTTCGCGCTCGGCTGCGGCGACGAGTTCAGGCCTGCCGACGAAGGGTACGGCCCGCGCCCGGTCCCGGTCGTCCACGGCCGTCCCGACCTGGCGGCTCACCTGGCGGAGTCGCTCATCCTCGACGAGTTCGACCTCACCCTGATGTACAAGCTCGACGTCGACCACGGCCTCACCGTCCCGCTGTCCCTGGTCTACGGCCAGCCCGCCGAGTGGCCGGTGCAGGTCATCCCGCTGGCCGTGAACGTGGTGCAGTACCCGCCCCCGACCGGTCACCGCTGCTACCTGCTGGGCCAGGCGATCCGCCGGGCCGTGCAAAGCTACCGCGGCGACCTCACTGTCCACGTCTGGGGCACCGGCGGGATGAGCCACCAGCTACAGGGGCCGCGCGCGGGGTTCATCAACTCCAAGTTCGACAACGCGTTCTTCGACCGGCTGATCGACGACCCGGGCAACCTGGCGCTCGTGCCGCACATCGAGTACGTCCGCGAAGCGGGCTCCGAGGGAATCGAGCTGGTCATGCAGCTGATCATGCGCGGCGCCATGGGCGACAAGGTCGACGAGCTGTACCGCTTCTACCACGTCCCCGGGTCCAACACCGCGGTCGGGCACCTCGTGCTGCGGCCCGCCGACCCGTCCCGCCAGGAAGAGGACTAGACAGATGCGGATCGCACTCGCCGGGGCCGGCGCCTTCGGCATCAAGCACCTCGATGGGCTCGCCGCCATCGACGGCGTCACCGTCACGTCCGTGGTCAGCCGCAGGCTAGAGCAGGCCGAGCAGGTCGCGCGGAAGTACGGCGCCGGCCACGCCTCGGTTGACCTTGCCGACGCCCTCGCCCGCGACGATGTCGACGCCGTCATCCTGTGTACCCCGACCCAGCTCCATCCGCAGCAGGCCATCGCCGCCATGCGCGCGGGAAAGCACGTCCAGGTCGAGATTCCGCTCGCCGACAGCTGGGCGGACGCGCTGGAAGTCGATCGCGTGCAGCAGGAGACTGGCCTGATATGCATGGTCGGGCACACCCGCCGGTTCAACCCGTCGCACCAGTGGATCCACCGCCGGATCGCCGCGGGTGAGCTGTCGATCCAGCAGATGGACGTGCAGACGTACTTCTTCCGTCGCACGAACATCAATGCTGCCGGCCATCCCCGCAGCTGGACGGATCACCTGCTCTGGCACCACGCCGCGCATACCGTCGACTTGTTCCAATACCAGACCGGCGAGGACGTCGAGATCGCCAATGCCGTGCAGGGCCCGCTGCATCCCGATCTCGGCATCGCGATGGACATGTCTATTCAGCTGCGGACGCCCAGCGGCCGGATTTGCACGCTTTCACTGAGCTTCAACAACGACGGGCCGCTCGGCACCTTCTTCCGCTACATCTGCGACAACGGCACGTACATCGCCCGGTACGACGACCTGGTCACCGGGCACGAGGAGCCTGTCGACGTGTCGGCGGTCGACGTTTCCACCAACGGCATCGAGCTGCAGGACCGCGAGTTCATCGCGGCTATCCGCGAAATGCGCGAACCGAATTCCAGCGTTGGCGACGTCCTCCGCTGCTACCGGGTACTCGGCGAGCTGGAGACCCAGCTGGCAAGCCAGCAGTAGCCAGAATCGACGCGGCTGGCGCCTCGACGGCTCCGCGGACGGCAGGTGTGCCGCCCTGTTACCTCAGCTGATGGCGGGCCATCACGACGCGCAGGATCTGGTTCGTGCCCTCGTAGATCTGGGTGATCTTGGCGTCCCGCATCATCCGCTCTACCGGGTAGTCGCGGACGTACCCGTAGCCGCCGAGCAGCTGGACCGCATCCGTGGTCACGCTCATCGCCGTGTCGGATGCGAAGCACTTAGCGGCTGCCGACGTGAAGGTAAGGTCAGGAACCTTCTCGCCGGACATCGCGCGTTCCGAATTGGCGGCGGCCGCATAGGTCAGCTGCCTGGCCGCCGCGATCTTCATCGCCATGTCGGCCAGCATGAACTGAATGCCCTGGAACTCGGCGATCGCGTGACCGAACTGGCGGCGCTCCTTGACGTACCCGGTGGCATAATCGAGAGCCCCCTGGGCGAGGCCCAGCGCCTGGGCGGCGATCGTGATCCGGGTGTGGTCCAGCGTTGCCAGCGCGGTGCGGAAGCCGCTGCCCTCGGGGCCGATCCTCCGGTCCGCGGGGATCACGCAGTTGTCGAAGATCAGCTCCCTGGTCGGCGAGGCCCTGATGCCCAGCTTGTGCTCGGGTGGCCCGAAGGAGAACCCCGGATCGTCCTTCTCGAGCACGAACGCGGAGATGCCGCCTGGGCCGGCAGTCGGGTCAGTCACTGCCATGACTGTGTAGAACCTGGAGACGCCTGCGAAGGAGATCCATTTTTTGGTCCCGTTAAGAACGTAATTGTCACCGTCCCTGACTGCGCGCGCCTTCATCGCCGCGGCGTCCGATCCGGCCTCGGACTCCGACAGCGCGTAGGAGAACATCTCACCTCTGGCGGTCGGTTCGAGATAGCGGTGCTTGAGTTCCTCCGATCCCGCCAGCATCAGCGGCACGGTGCCGAGCTTGTTGACGCCGAGGATCAGCGCGGTGGAAGCGCAGGCCCGCGCTACCTCCTCGATGACGATGGCCGTGGCAATGGCGTCTGCACCTTCGCCGCCGTAGGCCTCCGGGATGTGCACGGCGTTCAGGTCCGCCTTGACCAGGGCGTCATACGACTCCTGCGGGAACTCGGCGGCCTCGTCGGCCTTGGCGGCATTCGGGGCGACCTTGGCGTCGGCAAGAGCTCGCACCGACTCACGGAGGGCTTCGTGCTCGGGTGTCAGGGCAAAGGCGGGAAATTCCAGGCTCATGCCTCGATGGTAGTTCGGCTAAGCAACGATCAGCACCCCCGGGGGCCGAAGCGTTCGCGCAATGCCGCGCCCTTGCGCTGAGCCGCTGCCCGCAGCTCGTCCTGGAACGAGACCATCCGGGCGAGCAGGCCCTCGTCCGATGCCGCGAGGATCCGGACCGCGAGCAAGCCGGCATTGCGAGCGCCGCCGACCGCCACCGTCGCTACCGGGATCCCGGCCGGCATCTGGACCACCGACAGCAGCGAGTCCAGCCCGTCCAGGTGCGCCAACGGTACCGGGACCCCGATCACCGGCAGCGGGGTGACGGCGGCCAGCATGCCGGGCAGGTGAGCCGCGCCACCGGCACCCGCGATAATGACCCGCAGACCGCGGCCAGCGGCATCGCTGCCATAGGCGATCATCTCCCGCGGCATCCGGTGCGCCGACACGACGTCCGCCTCGCAGCTAACGCCGAACTCGGCGAGCGCGGTCACCGCCGCCTCCATCACCGGCCAGTCGGAATCGCTGCCCATGACGACGCCGACCAGCGGCTGTCCGCCCATTTTCCGCCCCCTTCCCGCTCTCCCGCGCCCGCCGCTCGCTGCTCAGCCCTGCTCAGCAGTTGCAGCCCAGCTATTGCTCAGCGCCGGTACTCAGGTAGCTGGCCGCGCGCCTGGCCCGGCCGGCCGCCGCCGCCATGTCGTCGCCGAGCGCGGTAACGTGGCCGACCTTCCGGCCAGGCCGCACCGTCTTGCCGTACAGATTCACTTTCACCGCGGGGTCCGCGGCCATCACGTGAGTCAGCCTGGAACGCAGGTCGGGATCGGCGCCGCCGAGCACGTTGACCATGACAGCGCCGCCCGCAGCCATCGTGGGCGCGCCGAGCGGCAGGTCGAGCACGGCCCGCAGATGCTGCTCGAACTGCGAGGTCCTGGCCCCTTCGATGGTCCAGTGCCCGCTGTTGTGCGGCCGCATGGCCAGCTCGTTCACCAGCAGGCCGCCTGCGGTCTCGAAGAGCTCCACCGCGAGCAGCCCGGTGACCCCCAGCTCGGCCGCGATGGCGACGCCAAGCCGCTGCGCCTCGATGGCGCGAGCCTCAGCCAGCCCGGGCGCCGGCGCGAGCACCTCGCGGCAGATGCCCTCCAGCTGGACCGTCTGCACGACCGGGTACACGGCGGCCTGCCCGCTCGGCGAGCGGGCGACCAGCACGGCGAGCTCGCGCTCGAAGGCGACATACTCCTCGGCGATCAGCTTGAGCCCGATCTCTAGCACCATTGCGGCCCGGGCCGGCGTCTCGCACACCCAGACGCCACGCCCGTCGTACCCGCCGGTGACCGCCTTGAGGACCAGGGGCCAGCCGGCCACGTCCGCGAACCCGTTCACCTCGCCGAGGCTGGCCACCGGGGCGAACCGCGGGCACGCCACGCCGAGCCTGGCCAGCCGGTCACGCAGTGCCTGCTTGTCCTGGGCATGGCGGAGCGCCGCCGATCCGGGACGCACCCGGACGCCGGCCTGCTCAAGCGCCTGCAGGTGGGCACCGGGGACATGCTCGTGATCGAAGGTCACCACATCGCAGCCGGCCGCAAAGTCACGCAGGTCGTCGAGCGATCGGTAGTCGCCAATGCGGGTCTGCGCGCAGACCTGCGCGGCGCTGTCGTCGGCCGCGCCCGCGAGCACCCGGAAGCCGATCCCAAGGCTGGGCGCGGCCTGGCAGGTCATCCGGGCCAGCTGCCCGGCTCCGATCATCCCGACCACCGGATCAGCGCCGCTCACCCGGGTAGCTTACGAGGTGTCACGCGGGACCGCTGACTACTGGCACGTCCGGCGTTCCCGGCGCACCGTGCGGGAAGAACACCGCGAAAACCGCCGGCCGCGGCCGCACCAGAACGACCTGGCCGCCGTCGGCTGCGGCCATTGTCCGGGCGAGCGCCAGCCCGAGCCCGGTCCCTCCCGGCGTCCCGCTGACGCTGCGCTCGAATATCCGGGGCGCCAGTTCCGGCGGCACGCCCTTGCCCTCGTCCCTGACTTCCACCACCACCGACCTCGGGGTCTGCGACGTCCGGATGGTGACGGTTCCCTCACCGTGCACCAGGGCATTGTCCAGCAGGGTCGCTATCACCTGGGCCGCGCTGCCCGGCGTCACGTACGCATGCAGGCCCTTCTCCCCGGTCACCTCGAGCTTCCTGCCTACCCGCCGGAATGCCGGATCCCACTCGACCACCTGCTGGGCCACGATGTCATCCACGCTGGCCAGGGCCGGGCGCGCCGGAGACCGACCTGCGCGCCCGGCCGAGCAGCTGGCCGACGACCTCGGCGAGCCGTTCCGTCTGGGCCAGGGCCGCCGCGCCCTCCTCCCGTACCACGTCCGGGTAGTTGGCCGCCGCGATCATCTCCTCAAGCCGCATCGACAACGCGGTCAGCGGCGTCCGCAGCTGATGGGACGCGTCCACGGCGAAGGCACGTTCAGCGGACAGCAGTTCGGCGATGCGCTGCGCTGAGCCGTCAAGCCCCTCCGCCACCCGGTCGAGTTCCGGCAGGCCGTACCTGCGGCCCAGCGGCCGCGCGGCGCCAGAACCAAGCAGGTCAGCGGCCCTGGCGAGGTCCAGCATCGGCCGGGTGAGCCGCCGGGCCTGAAGCACCGCGAGCATTACCGCCACCGCCACCGCGAGCAGCGACAGCGAGCCGATCAGCACCAGACCGCCTACGATCCGGCCGGTCACGAACGAGTCATCGGCGGACACCGTGACCGAGAAATCCCTGGAGGAGGCCCGCCCGATGATCGTATCGCCGCTCGGCGGCCTGGTGCCGACCTCGATCGAAGCGGCACCGCGCTGGCCGATGGTCACATAGCGGTCCGGCAGCGACCTCGCTACCTGGGCGGCGTCGGCTGGCAGCCCGGAATTCACCCGCTGCTGCAGACCGGTCGCGAGCGTGGTGGCATCGCGCCGCAGTTCCTGGGATGCCTCATTGCCCTGCAGGCGGCTCAGCACGAAGGCCAGCGGCACGCCGAGCAGCAGGACGGCGACCACCGCGACGGCGAGCGTGGAGAAGAGCAGGCGTCGCTGCACGGCTCAGCCTCCGGACCCGCCATCAGCCGCCGTGCCTGTGATCATGAGCACCCCATCCAGCACGGCACCAGCCTCAGTCCCCGCGCTCGAACCTGAATCCGACCCCGCGGACCGTGGTGATGAAGCGCGGGCTGTGGGCGTCGTCCCCGAGCTTGCGGCGCAGCCAGGAGACATGCATGTCCAGGGTCTTCGTCGAGCCCCACCATTTGCTGTCCCAGACCTGCCGCATGATCTGCTCGCGGGTGACCACCTTCCCCGCCTCTATCACCAGAAGGGACAGCAGGTCGAACTCCTTCGACGTGAGATCCATCTCGGCATCGCCCAGCCAGGCGCGGCGGGCATCCCCGTCGATGCGCACGCCTTGCACGACATGCGTCTCCGCGGCGCCGCGCCGCAGCAGGGCGCGGACCCTGGCCAGCAGCTCGGCCAGCCGGAACGGCTTGGTGACGTAGTCGTCGGCGCCGGCGTCAAGGCCGATCACCGTGTCGACCTCATCGGCCCGGGCGGTAAGTATCAGTACCGGGATCGCCTGGCCGTTGGAACGGATCCGGCGGCACACCTCGAGACCGTCGAGCCTGGGCAGGCCGATGTCGAGCACGATCAGGTCAATCCCGCCGCCCCGCGCCGCGTCGAGCGTGGCTGGCCCGTCCGCCGCGACGCCGACCTCATAGCCTTCCCGGCGCAGCGCCCGGGCCAGAGGCTCCGAGATAGCGGGGTCATCCTCGGCAAGCAAAACGCTGGTCATGAACTGATCGTAAGGGGACCGGACAGGTTTTCCGGCGCGCTACGCGCAGGAACTGCCTAGTTAGCGTCCCGTCCCGGCGCGCTGATCAGCGCATTCTGTCCCGCGGCCGCCCAATTCAGACCGGCGTCACGCCATGCCGGCGCCGCGAGAACGACCGGTCCTTGCCGCGCGCCACCGCAAACCTGCGGATGAGTTCAGCCCGCAGATCCTCCGGCTCGACCACGTTGTCAACGACGAGTTCCCCGGCCAGCCGGAGCACGTCGATGTCATGGTCATAGGCAGTCCTGAGCCGCTGCGTTTCGGCATCCTTCTCGGCCGCATCGGTGATCTGCGCCAGCTTGTTGTAATACACCGCATTCACGGCGGCCTCGGCGCCCATGACCGCGATCTTCGCGGTCGGCAGCGCGAGCGTGGCGTCCGGCTCGAACCCCGGGCCTGCCATCGCGTACAGCCCCGCCCCGTATGCCTTGCGTACCACCACGCAGATCTTCGGCACCGTGGCCTCCGCTACCGCGCTGATCATCTTAGCGCCGTGCCTGATGATGCCCTGCCTTTCGACGGCGGTGCCCACCATGAAACCGGGCACGTCGGCCAGGAAGAGCAGCGGCACGTTGAAGGCGTCGCACAGCTGGATGAACCTGGTTGCCTTGTCCGCCGAATCGACGAACAGCACCCCGCCCTTGAACATCGGGTTGTTCGCCACCACGCCGATGACCTGGCCATCTAGCCGGGCGAAGCCGGTGATGAGTTCCTTTGCCCACAAGGCATGGATCTCGAACAGCGAGTCGGCGTCAACCAGCCCGCGCACATAGCGGCGCATGTCATAGGCCTGCCGCTCGCTGACGGGCACGAGCGCGCGCAGGTCGGCCGGCTTGGGGTCGCGGGCAGGCCCGGCGGGCGGCTGCTGCTGCCAGTTGCCTGGCAGGTAGGACAGGTAGGAGCGGACGGCCGCGATCGCCTCGCCTTCCGACCCCGCGAGGTGGTGACCGCAGCCGGACACGGTGCAGTGCATCCGGGCGCCGCCCATTTCCTCCAGCGTGGTCTGCTCCTTGACCACCATCTCGACCATCCGCGGGCTGCCCAGGTACATCGAGGCGTTCTGGTCCACCATTGACACGAACTCGCAGAAGGCGGGGATGTAGGCGCCGCCCGCCGCTGACGGGCCGAACAGGGCGCAAACCTGCGGAATGGAGCCGGAGGCGCGCACCTGGGTGTGGAAGATCTTCCCGGCCCCCCGGCGGCCCGGGAACATATTCACCTGATCGGTGATCCGTGCGCCGGCCGAATCGACCAGGTAGATCATCGGGACGCCCGAGCCGTAGGCACGCTCGATGATCCGGATGATCTTCTCAACGGTGCGGGCGCCCCAGGATCCGGCCTTGACTGTCGAATCGTTCGCCATCAGGGCGACCGGCCGGCCGTCGACCGTGGCCGTGCCCGTGATCACCCCGTCGGCGGGCAGGCCGTGGGCAAGCACGTTGGCGAAGGCACCGTCCTCGGTGAAGCTGCCCTCGTCTGCGAGCAGGGCTATCCGGTCCCTGGCGAACAGCTTGCCCTTGGCGGCATCGGCGTGGTGATACCTGGCGGCGCCGCCCCGCTCGATTCGGTCCCGGATCTCCGCAAGCTCGGGATGGCCGGGCTTATTCGCTTCTACGTCCACGTCGCGAGCGTACCTAGTCGCCCGGTCCCGCGGTCCGCTCGCACCATGCGCCCGCGCCCCGGCGCACCCCGCTGGTCCAGGGAGCCCGACGAGACTGAACGGCCGGAGCGGCTCAGTAACTCTACGGAACAACTCGGCAACTGTGCGGAACAGCTCGGCGAGCGTCCGGAACAACATCAGCAGCTGTCCGGAAACCCTGACGGAGCAGCCGGATCGGCTCCGCACCTGGCCGAACGCGTCTGTCAGGCTCGGGTTGCGGCCACCCTGGCTTCCGTCCGGAATCCCCGCGGGTTTCGGATCGTATCCCCCCGGCGCCATGCCGTGATCAGTAAAGTTCTCTCCTATGGGCTGGAAGGAATTGGTCAACGCGGGCCTATCCCGCGCCGCCGGCTATCAGCTGACCCGGCCGCCTGGACACCCGTCACGGCGGCTGCCGCCGCCGACCGGCGACCGGATGCTACGGGCGCCGGTGTTCATCCTTTCGCCAGCACGTTCCGGATCCACGCTGTTACGGGTCGTCCTTGGCAGTCACTCCCGGCTGTACGCGCCGCCGGAATTACCGCTGATGCACCTGACAGTCCGCGCGGAGACGCGCTGGATCCAGACATCCATGCGTGAGCTCGAGCTGACTCAAGCCGCCCTGGACAACACGCTCTGGGATGCCGTGCTCGCCGATCTTCTGGCCCGGAGCGGCAAGCCCGTCATCGTGGCCAAGACGCCGAGCAACGCCGTGATCTGGCGGCGGATCGCCGACTGCTGGCCGGATACCCGGTTCATCTTCCTGCTTCGGCACCCGGCAGCCGTGGTGGCCTCGCTGCACGCATCCTGGCACCCGGACTGGAACACCAAGGTATCCGGCACCATTGGCGACATCACGCGTAACGCCCTCTGGTACATGCGCAAGGTCGAGGATGCGCGCCGCGCCGTGCCTGGCGTCACGGTCCGCTACGAGGAGCTGACCGACGACCCGGAAGGAGTCACCAGGCGGGTGTGCGAGTACCTCGGCGAGCACTTCGAACCTGCCATGCTGGACTACAGCAAGTTCTCGCACGCCCGCTTCGCTCCCGGTCTCGGCGACTGCTCGGAGAACATCCGCTCCGGCCGCATCCGGCGAAGCGCACCGACGCCGCGATTGGCCGAGGTGTCGCCCGCGCTGGCCCAGATGTGCGCCACCTGGGCGTACGGCCAGCCGGATGGTGAGTCTCTCAGCGAAGCCAGCCCGGCGGACCTGGTGTGAGCCCGCCCGCTCGCTGAACCGGCAGCCTCAGGCCGGGATCGTGCGGGTCCGCGGGCCGGCCGCAGGACCTGGGAGGGCAGCTGGCGTCCGATGATGCGCTCTGCATCAGCTGCTGCCTCGATCATCGCGTCCAGATCGATGCCGGTCGCCACCCCCATGTCCTCGACCATGTGCACAAGCTCCTCGGTCGCGATATTGCCGGTGGCACCGGGCGCATAGGGGCAGCCGCCGAGACCGCCCACCGACGCGTCGAAGTCGGACACGCCGAGCTCGAGTGCTTCGAGGACATTGGCGAGCCCGGTCCCGCGGGTGTTGTGGAAATGCAGGTTGAGCGGAACGTCCGGGTACGCGGACCGAAACTGCCCCACCAGCTCCCGGACCCGCCTTGGCGTGGCCATCCCGGTGGTGTCGCCGAACGAGATCGTGTCCGCGCCGTCGGCGACAGCGCGCCCGGCCACCCGCACGACGCGGTCCACCGGAACGTCACCTTCATAAGGGCAACCCCAGGCGGTCGACACGATGACCTGGCAGGCGGCGCCGCGCTGATGCGCCTGATCGATAATGACCGCGATGTCGTCCAGGGACTCGTCGGTGCCGCGGTTGACGTTCTTGCGGTTGTGGGTGTCTGAGGCCGATACCACGGCCTCGATCTCCACGAGCCCGGAATCGAGTGCCCGCCTGGCACCCCGCAGGTTGGGCACCAGCGCCGAATAACTCACCGATGGCGCCCGCTCTATCCGCCGCCAGACCTCGTCGGCGTCGGCCATCTGAGGTATCGCCTCAGGGCGCACGAACGAGACCGCCTCGATCCGGCGCACGCCAGTCGCTGACAGCCGGTCGATCAGCTCGATCTTGGCCTCGGTCGGCACCGGATCCTCGTTCTGCAGCCCGTCGCGCGGTCCGACCTCGCGCACCGATATCCGGTCAGGGAGATCGTTCACCCGCTGCCCTCCGATCGCGATGCCGGCCGCTGCAGGCCAGGCCGCTGAAGCCCCATTTTGATGATGGCTATTCCCCGGTTACTCGCCCGGCCACCTTGGCTTGCGTTTCTCGACGAAAGCCGCGATGCCTTCTTTCCGGTCCGCCGAAAAGGCGGCGGCCCGCCACGCCGCATCCTCTATCTCCAGGCCAGCCGCAAGGTCAAGGCCAGCCCCGAGGCGGAGGGACCGCTTTGCATTTTTAACGGATACCGGTGAGTTGGCCGCGATGCTCCGGGCCAGCGCGAGCGCGTAGCTGGCCGCAGTTCCCTCCGGCACCAGCCGGTCGGCAAGCCCGAGCCGCTCGGCCTCGGCCGCACCGACCCTGCGGCCGGTGAAGATCAGGTCGGCGGCCCGGCCAGGGCCAAGGCGCCGCAGCGCGAGCTGGGTGCCGCCGCCGCCAGGGACCAGTCCTACCGTGGTCTCCGGCAGCCCGAACTCGGCCGTCTGGTCCGCCACGACCAGATCACAGGACAGGGCCAGCTCGCAGCCGCCGCCGAGCGCGAAACCCTGTACCGCGGCGATCACCGGCTGCGGGAGCCCGAGCACCGACCCGAACGCGGCGCGGAAGACCAGCCGCTGGGCCATCAGGCGGGCATCGGTCATGACCGCCCGCTCTTTCAGGTCGGCTCCGACGCAGAAGGCCCGGGGGCCCGCGGCGGCCAGCACGACAGCGCGGACCCGGCGGTCAGCTGCCAGCTCGGTGCAGACCTCCGTCAGCCGGCTCGCCAGGGCGGTGTTGATCGCGTTCATCGCCTCCGGCCGGTCGAGCACGACCTCGGCGATCGCGCCTGTTACCCCGGCCGCATCGTGCCGGTGCACCCGCACCCCGCTTATTGGCTCCACAGCTGCAGGCTAACCGGACCGGCCGCCGCCGGGCCCGCTGGCCCCGGCAGGCCCCGCAGCCGCCGGGTCGGGCGGCCACGCCGGCCGGTTCAGCGTTCTTCTCGCGCCAGCCGGGCCTGTTCGTCCTCGACCAGCTGGAACAGGGTCGATTGCACCTCCTCGACCTCGGGGATCTCGGTCAGGACCAGCTGGCCGTGCTCGCCAGCCGACTCCACGATGAGCTTGCCGCAGCGAAGCAGCCGGTCGATCGGGCAGCAATACATC
>CAVZGW010000012.1:0-206194 GCA_963774825.1 uncultured Actinomycetes bacterium
AATGTCTTTTATGCGGAATTCCGCATAAGCGGCACACCTGCGTCTTTGCTCCTGCTGCACCTGGGTGTGGCCCCGGACATGGTCCGAGAGATCGTCGGCCACAGCGACATCGAAGTCACGATGACGATCTACGCGCACACCGCGCTCGATGAGAAACGCCAGGCACTCGCCAAGCTCGGCGACGCGCTGACCTAGCCCGAAGGGCCGTTCGAAGGCCGCGGTTGCCGTCACGGTTGCCGTCAAACGCCCCGGCCGGAGAAATCCGCCGGGGCGTTTTGGACTGGTCAGAATGGGTGGTCAGGGGCGGGGTCGAACCGCCGACCTTCCGCTTTTCAGGCGGACGCTCATACCAACTGAGCTACCTGACCTCGACCGGGTCCCTGGCACCAGCAGGTCCTGGGCGTCCGACCCGAGCGGTCCTGACGGGATTTGAACCCGCGACCTCCACCTTGACAGGGTGGCGAGCACTCCGAGCTGCTCTACAGGACCATGCCGCGCTGGCGGTTGCCAGCAGTGCCCCCAACGGGATTCGAACCCGTGCCGCCGCCTTGAAAGGGCGGTGTCCTAGGCCGCTAGACGATGGGGGCTCGACGGCTTTCGCCGCCGTTAGCCCGTGGCGCCCGCCGTCGGGGACCGCCCCAGCATAGGGGACAGACCCCGTTGCCGGCAAAGCGCTATGCGCCAGTGTCGATCTCGCCAGACCGCTTGCGCAGTCTGCGCTTATCCGACACTCTATGCAACTGAAGGACAACTTAATGTCACCGTCCGGGCATAGTGCTGGAGATCGGCACACAATTCCCGTGGCGAGCCACACACCGCATCGCCCAGTCACAGCGACGAGAGGCGGACATGAGCAACGACGAAGTCAGGCCATCGGGCGGAGCGGTGCGGCCGCCATCCGACATCACAGCTGACGAGCAAGCCGAGGGTGCCGGGTCCGAGCCCCTCTATTGGTCGGTCCTGCTGTGCAGCGGACTCCGGCGGCTGCCAGGGTGGCGCGAGCCCGCTCGCATGGTCTCCCCGACGCCGCCGCTTCCAGTTCCGGTTCCGGTTCGCGCCAAGGCGGTCGCGAGCCGGTACCTGGCGAACGGGCGGCAACTGCGATTGCTGCCAGGCGGGCGGCCGGGCGACCCCCCGCGCCGATTCGGCGAGACGGGCCGTCCCGGGGAGGCAGCACCTGGCTTAACTCGCTCGCCGGTTCAGGACTCCAAGCGCCCATACCGGCTCCAGGTACTGCTGCCAGCCAGAGAAGCCAGAGAGGCCAGAGAGGCCAGACAGGCCAGGAGGCTCAGGGAGGTTAGGGAGGTCAAAGATGACGACGAGCGGCACCGGGCTCGTGGGCCCCACCCGGCGGCCGGGTGCGAACACTCCGCCTGCCGGGCGGGCGGTCCGGGCGGCAGCGGCTCCTTACCCTCGGAACCCTCCCCCAGCCGGGAGCGAACCGGTGACCGGGCTGCCGACGGCCCGCCCAGCCGGAGAGACCGGAGAGACCAGCGCGACCAGCCAGCCGCCGGCCACAGGTCGGGCCAGCCCGGACAGCACAGGCGGCATGGAAGCGGCCAGCGGCCCGCGCCAAAGACCATCACGCTCGGTGAACTGCGAGCGCTGTGGGCCGCGCAGAACCTTTCGTCCGCCGGCGACCTGGTCGCGCAGGTCGCCATCGCGATCGCGGTCTTTGACCAGACCAGGTCGCCCTTCCTGACCGCGCTGGCCTATGCGCTGACCTACCTTCCGCCTGTCCTCGGCGGTCGGCTCCTGTCCGGGCTGACCGCTGACCTGCCGCCGCGCAGCGTGATGGTCGCCCTCGATCTGGCCCGGGCCGCCCTTGTGGCGAGCATGGCGCTGGCCGGCCTGCCGGTGGCCGGGCTCTGCGTACTGCTGTTCGCCGTGATGCTGCTCGCCACGCCGTTCTCTGCGGCCAGGGCGACACTGCTGCGAAGCTCCTCGCCAGCTGTCCGAAGACCCGGCGCAGGCCTGTCGTCCGGGGCAATCAGCTTCCAGACCAGCCAGGCACTCGGGTTCCTGCTCGGCGCGGCGGCGGTAGCCGTCCTGCGGCCCGGCCGGGTCCTGCTGATCGACGCCGCCACGTTCGGCGTCTCCGCGGCGCTCCTGGCCGCCCTGGTACGCCATCGCCCGGCGGGGGCGGGCCGGCGGGTGGCCCGCGAGGAGGTAGGTAGCCCGCGGCTCGCAGGCCAGCAGATCACCAGCCAGCAGGCGACCGACCACGGCGCGGACGCGGGTGCCGGACCAGCATCTGTCGACGAGATCGACGGGCCCGGCGTAGCCGCCACTTTCCGCAGCAGCCCGATGCTGCGGACCCTGCTGCTGCTCGGCTGGCTAGCTGGCTTCTACGTGGTACCCGAGGGCCTCGCGGTCCCGTACGCGCACGCGCTGGGCGGCGGGCCGCTGTCCGTGGGCCTGCTGATGGCGGCCATGCCTGTCGGGGCCGTGGCCGGAATCATCACCTTCACGAGGGCGACCAGGCCTGAAGCCGGAACCCAGCTGCTCGGCTGGCTCGCGATGCTGT
The DNA here is from genome assembly GCA_963774825.1 of uncultured Actinomycetes bacterium. Classification (GTDB taxonomy): domain Bacteria; phylum Actinomycetota; class Actinomycetes; order Streptosporangiales; family Streptosporangiaceae; genus DATBGO01. The sequence continues at coordinate 2,528 of CAVZGW010000012.1, forward strand.
GCTGCATGCCGCTGGCGTTCTGCTCGCTACGGCCGCCGCTGTGGGTCGTACTCATCCTGTGGGCCCTGGCCGGCGCCGGAACCGCCTATCAGCTAGTCGTGGCCGCCGCGTTCTGCCATATGGTGCGGGACGACGGCCGGCGCCGCGATTGGCCCGCTCGGCTCGGCCCAGTCCGGGCTGCTGGCCGCGCAGGCACTCGGCTTCGTAGTGGCCGGTGCCATGGCCCAGCTGATCGGCCCGCAGGCAGCGGTCGCACTTGCCGGGCTACTGGGCCTAGCCGCGGCAGCGACTACGGGCAGGATCTGGGATCGTCAGCAGGACCGGCTGCTCTGGGCCAGGCGCGCAGCCACCCTGGTGCACGAGCGGCCCGCAGCCTGGTAGAGAGCGGACCGGCTCGCGTCGCGGCAGGCCAGCGGCCAATCATCCGTTGTGCCCCAGCCGGACCGGCTCGCGTCGCGGCAGGCCAGCGGGGGTTATCCGTTTTGATTCTTCTTGATCATCTTCTCAGCAATGGACGTTGGCTCGTCCTCCTCCGGGACCACCACCCACGCCGCCAGATAAACCAGCACGCCGAAGCCTGCGGTGAAGACCGTGAGGAGGGCGAAGACCAGCCGGATCACGTTGGCGTCCACGCCGAGATACTCGCCGATGCCTGAGCACACCCCGGCTACTATCCGGCCGTCGCGGGTGCGCACCAGCTTTTTGGCGCCGTTAACGTCGCTCATGTAAGCCATCATGCCCGATTGCCGGGCCGGGCTGCCGTGGCCGGGTCCCCCGCGCATACCCTGACGGCGAAGGCATCAAGAGAGGACCAGCCACATGCCGCATAGCGCCGACCTCGCAGGTTCCGACCTGCTCCGCATTGACGACGAGCTGAGCGAAGAGGAGCGACTGGTCCGCGACACGGTACGGGCCTTCGCCGCGGACCGGATCATGCCGAACATCGCCGACTGGTTCGAGGCAGGCACGCTCCCTCGCGACCTTGCCCCCGAACTCGGCAAAATGGGCCTGCTCGGGATGCATCTGACGGGTTACGGCTGTGCCGGCATGGGGCCGATCGCCTACGGGGTCACCTGCCGTGAGATGGAGGCAGCCGACTCCGGGCTGCGCAGCCTGGTCTCGGTGCAGGGCTCACTGGCGATGTTCCCGATCTGGAAGTACGGGTCGGAAGAGCAGAAGAACGAGTGGCTGCCGAGGATGGCTGCCGGTGAGGCCATCGGCTGTTTCGGGCTGACCGAGCCGGACCATGGCAGCGATCCGGCCAGCATGAAAACCCAGGCAAAGTTTAACGGGGGCGACTGGCTACTCAACGGCACCAAGATGTGGATCACCAACGGGTCGATCGCCGACATCGCCGTCGTGTGGGCCCGGACAGATGAGGGGATCCGCGGCTTCCTGGTACCGCGCGGGGCGCGCGGCTTCGCCACCAGGAACATCCACAAGAAGCTGTCGCTGCGCGCCTCGGTAACCTCAGAACTGCATTTCGATGACGTCCGGCTGCCCGCCGACGCCGTGCTGCCCGGGGCGAAGGGCCTGAAGGGACCGCTGTCCTGCCTGTCCGAGGCCAGGTTCGGCATCGCCTGGGGGGTCACCGGTGCCGCGAGGTCCTGCTTCGAGTCCGCCGCCGAATACGCACGGACCAGGGAGCAGTTCGGGCAGAAGATCGGCGGGTTCCAGCTCATCCAGGGCAAGCTCGCCTGGATGCTCGCCGACCTGCAGCGGGCCCAGCTTCTCGCGCTGCACCTCGGGCGGCTCAAGGAGGCAGGCAAGATCACGCCGGAGCAGGTCAGCCTCGGCAAGATGGCCAATGTGCGGGCCGCCATCGAGATCGCCCGCCAGGCCAGGACCGTTCTCGGTGCCAACGGGGTGACCCTCGAGTACCCAGTGCTCAGGCACGCGAACAACCTGGAGTCCGTGCTCACCTACGAAGGCACCGAGGAGATCCACACGCTGGCCCTCGGCGAGGTGATCACCGGGATCTCCGCCTACCGGTAGCGCCCTGACCGTTAATCCCTCGCGCCTCCCTGCTCGAGGTGGCAGCCGGTCGGGCGACCGGGAAGCCTGGCTACGGGCGGGCCGCTTGCTGGCTGAGCTGCTTGACGAGCGTGTTCACCCAGCTGGTCACCTGCGCCTCATCGCGCCAGTCTCCGGAGTGCTTCTTCGCCATGGCGCTCGCAGGGATACCGCGCGCGTACGGAGTCAGCCGTCCGCCGAATGTCGCGTGATCACGCGCGTGACACAGTCTCATGGCCTTGCAGACCTGCGAAACTGGCGGGATGTCGTGCTGCACGGCCGAGTCGTCCAGCGGGCCGGAACTGAACAGCCACACCGGGCGCCTGGACAACTCAGCCGCCCTGTGCTTGACGAACCGGCGGGCCTCGGGGTGCCAGCGGGTCGCGTACAGGGCGCCGCCCACGATGACCGCGTCGTACCTGTCAAGGGAACCCACCTTGCCGGCAGTACACACATCCGCGCTGACGCCCGCGGCTTCCAGCGCCCTGCCGACCATCGCGGCCAGCCCTGCGGTGCCACCACGCTTGCTGCCATAAGCGACGAGAACCTGCATGACCGGCCTCCTTACCTTGTCGTTACCAACGACAGTGGCAGGCCAGGCGAGGCCTGGCACGGGCCAATGGTCCGCTCAGCCCGGCCGGTAGTCCCGAAGGCCTGTCCGGCCGGGCTATAAGCCCCGCTCCAGGCCGGCCAGGCATGCCCGGGCATTGTCCTGATGGTTGCGCTGCGCCATCCGGCCGCGGTCGGGTGGCCCGAGGCATCATGCCGCGTAGCCACCTGGAGCCGGGAAACCCGGGCATCCTCCCCTCCTTGGATGCCCGGGTTGGTCACCCGGCGGCCCGTTGTGGCAGCCGCCACACCGGCAGGACGCCCGTGGCGCCCGCGCCTACCCCTGACGACTGATAGTAACTGGAGCGATACTTGTTAACAGATGCTTCGATTTCCGTCAGGAGCGAGCTATATTGCAGCATGCCGCATACGAGCACATTGAGCCCGATCACGCAGATAGCGGAAGATCAATGGGGTCTGATCACGCGGCGGCAAGCCAGCAGCGCCGGAGTGGCGGCGGCGACATTGGACCGCCTCACCGCGGCTGACGGATCCGTCCTCGAGCGGGTGGCCCATGGCGTCTACCACCTGATCGGCGCGCCGCTGCCTGACCACGCCGGCCTGAGGGCGGCCTGGCTTCAGCTGAATCCGGCGACTGTCGCCTGGCGGCGCGGCCCTGAGCAGGGCGTCGTCTCGCACCGGTCGGCGGCGGAGCTGTACGGCCTCGGCCATCTGGCCGCCGATCAGCACGAGTTCACTTTCCCGGCGCGGCGGCAGTCCCGGCGCGCCGATGTCCGTCTCCACCACCGCAAGCTCGGCGACGGCGACTGGACCACTGCCCGTGGCATCCTCGTTACCTTACCGGCCCGGATCGCGGACGACCTGCTGGCCGGTCACGAGGATCCAGAGGCGGTTGGCCACGTGACCGCCGATGCCATCCGGACAGGCCTGGAGTATCCGGGTACCTTCGCCGACGCCTTCGGCCGGCATGCTGCCCGCTTCGGGCTGTGCCGTGGTGACGGCGTGGCCCTGCTGCGCTGGCTGCTCGATCTCACCGGCGACACCGACGCGCCGCGCTGGATCAGCCAGGCTGAGGTGCGCCATGAGCTGGGCCACCGGCTGGCCGGGCCGCAGGCGCGGCGGCAGGTGATCCGGTGACCACCGGCGGCATGTATGCGAGCCCTACGGCGTTCCGCCGTGGACTCACCGACAGGCTCCGGGCCGTCGCGGAGTCCGCACAGTGGGGGCTGCCGCAGCTGCAGCGCCGGATCGCCTACGACCGCCTGCTGGAACGCCTCTACCGTGCTGATGACAGCTGGGTCCTCAGGGGCGCCACTGCCCTGCTGGCCCGCCGCATTGGCGTCCGCGGCACCCGCGATATCGACCTGTTCCGTGACGGCGACCGGGCCGCGGCCGAGCGCGATCTGCGTGATTCCGCGAGGCAGGACATCGGGGACTGGTTCCATTTCGAGCTCGCCGCAGGCCAGCCGATGCTCGAGCGGCGGCGCGGCGTGCGCATCCCGGTCACCGCCTACATCGGCACCCAGTGGGCGGAGTTTCACATCGATCTCCTCGGCCCGGACGTCCGGATGACCGGCGAGCCCGACGGCGTGCCCCCGCTGGTGCCGCTCGCCATGCCGGGAGTCGAGCAGCGCGGATATCGCGCCTACCCGCTCGTTGATCACGTTGCCGACAAGGTCGCGGCCATCTACCAGCGCCATGGCGAGCTGCGCCTGGCCTTCCACCCGCTACCGCGACCTGGTGGACCTTGTCGCCATCGTCACCACGGCGGACATCCCGGCTGAACCTCAGATGGCCGCCCTGACCGCCGAGGCTGCGCAGCGCGGGATTACGCTGCCAGCCAGGTTCGGCGTTCCTGACCGGAGCCTCTGGCTGCGCGGCTACGCGGCGGCTGCCGCGGGCTCGCTGCTTCGCCACGGGCACAGCCTCGATGAGGCGCTCGGCATCGTCAGGCCGTTCACCGACCCGCTGCTGAGCGGGACAGCTGCCGGGCGCTGGGACCGGCGGCTGCGATCCTGGACAGCCTGACCGGGCAGCCGGCGGCGCTAGTCACGGACAGCCCCTGACCACTCCGTCAGCGCGGCGCGACGAACAGTGTCTGCATCGCCCGGCCGCACCGGCCGGTGGTGTCGGACAGGACCGACTCGGCAAGCCCGGTGCCTTCCGCGCCGATCGAGGTCGCCGACTCGAGCAGCAGCCACTCGCCGGCCGGGTCGCGCGGCAGCACTACGGTCAGGTCGACGTTGAGGTAATGGAACTTCGCCGGATCGAGCGCCGAGCCAATGCCGCTCCCCGAGTCGGCGACCAGCAGGGATCTTGACATCGGCGATGTATCCTCGCCAGGCAGCAACGGAATGCGGGCTCGCGTCCAGGCACTGCCCGCGGCATGCTCCCGGAAGGCGCCGCCGCTGACGAACCGCCATTCGATCGCCGACATGTAGCCCCCCGTGTGCGCCCGGCCGAAGTCAGCCGGTGACGGCTCCGCGGCAATAGCCGGCGGCGTGCCCGCCGTCCCGATCGCCGGCACCTCGCCGCCCGGGCGCGCGATCCGCCAGCCGCGAGCGTGCAGGACCTCCTGGCCGTCCGCTTCCATAACGGCTTCAAGGAGCGTGACCCGGCGGCCCGGGCGGACGGTCCGGACCCGGATAGTGATCTTCCCGACCGGGATGGGGCGCATGATGTCGACGGTTACCCGGGATAGCCGCTGGCCCACGTCGGCCTCATGCAGCTCGAACGCGCGTGCCGCCAGCGCGGATGGCGGCCCGCCATGCTGCGCGTGCGGCGTCCACGGCCCGGCGGTCGCCGCGGTGGCCACGAAACTGCCTGCGCCGGACGGCTCGTAAAACACGCTGTGCACGGACGGACGCTACCCGACGATTCATCCCCGAGGGGAGCGCGAGAGGCCGGTTCCGGCGCGATCGCGGCTGCTTGGGGCGTCACGCTCGGGAACCAGAGACCGGCCGTGGCCGCCCTCGCCGGATGTATCCGGCGCCTGGCTTATGCGTCGTCCCGATAAAAGCAGCCCGGGCGGGCGGCGGGTCAGGTCCCCGGAGTCGGTACGCTTCGTCCCGTGGCCGCCCGGCTCGCCCGGTGCCGCGGGGCGTTAGCTCAATGGTAGAGCAGCGGACTTTTAATCCGTGGGTTCTGGGTTCGAGCCCCAGGCGCCCCACTTGTCCTGAGCTGCGGTTTCTTACCTGATCAGGGTCCAGCGGCCCAACAGTCGTGGAACGACGACTCGTTCCACGAATTGCCTTCCCGCGTGATCGTGATGACGCACACAGCGCGGCGAAGGTCACACAGGGTGACTGCCGGGCACCAGCGTCCCTTGAGTGTCGGGCTCATGGGATCCGACGGGTGACTGGGCACCGGAAGTTGCGGAGGCTGAGCGCTGGTCGCTCCCCCAGCGCTATCCATTGAGCGCCTGACGCCGATCGGTGCTGCCGGTCAATCGCGGCACCCCAGCCCGCGACGGACGCCGAGCGGGCACATCTGTGCGGGTGGGAAGATCGCGGTAGGCGGCCGGGTCTTCCTCGGCCTCCAGTTCGCGCGCACCAGGTCATCCGGTCGCAAGGAGGAAGCAATCGCCGTGGCTGGCACGAGCGGACCTCGCGCAGGTTGCTGGTAGCGATCGCGAGACCTTGACCACAAGGCCGCTGCGGACCTGCTCAGCGCGACACCGTCGCTGGCGACGGCCAGGCTGGCGCGACGCGAGGAGTTCTTCCTCGCCGAGCGTCTCGCCCAGGTCTACGAAGGCGACACCGCGTTGCATGCCGCGGGGTTCAGTTACGACCCTCGAGATGGCACGAGACCTGATCACGCGCGGCTCCGACATTCGGGCCAGAAACCGGCGGGGCGCCGAACCGCTGCACGCGGCGGTGATCGGCGTCCCCGGCTCGGCAAGCTGGAACCCGGCATGCCAGCGGGATGTGATTGTCTATCTCATCGAGGCGGGCGCTGATCCCAACGCAGCCGCCGCCGGAGGAGTGACACCACTGCATCGAGCTGTCCGAAACCGATGCTCGGCTGCTGTCGAGGCCCTCTTGCGCGCCGGTGCCGATCCTCGCCTCCGAAACGACCGCGGCTCGACCGCGTCCGACCTCGCTCACTGGACAACCGGGCGCGGTGGCACGGGCTCCGCGGCGGCCAGGGCCGAACAACAAATCATTACCGAACTGCTCGAGATCAGCACCGCGTGAGACACGAGCTCGGCCCGCAGGCGTTCCGGCGAACTCCTACGTACTCCCGAGTTAGGACGCCGCGCTCCCGCGCCATATCCGCCTGCGCCACTCCAAAACGGACTTGAGATAACAGCGGCTCGGCGCGTGCTTGCGGACTTGACCCGATCACACTCTACGATCGGTGTGAAGGCACCGAGCCCGGCCGTCTGACCGCCGAGAGCCGGGCTTGCGGCGGGCTCGCTGGCCCGCGGCCGATGTATGGGAACCCGCCGTCCCACGCAGATAGGAGGGCTGTAACGCCTGGTATCCCGAGTTGGCGGTAAGGGCGCCTGCGAGTTGTGCCAGGGGCTGGGTTCCCTGCGGCGTTGGGTCAGCCAGGAGGCGGCTATTGCTGCCCGCCTGGTGACGCCGACGACAGCGACATCGGCAGTCTGACCGGCGACCCACGGCATGGGTCACCTGTCCCGCTCCATCGTCGTCTGGTTGGATAGCCGGGACGGAGAGCAGAACCTTCCCGGTCCCGGCCTCGACGGACACTTCACCGAGCCTTCGCCTGCCACCGGAGCAGTGCGCTCGTCCCCCAGCGAGCTGGTGCCCGAGGTGATCGACCGGCTGCCCCGCGCTCCGGCTGGGCACTCACCTGGATCAGCGGGCCGTCCGCGGCCAGCGACATCGAGCTCTCGCGTGTGGAGGGCGTCCACGGCCCCGCATGCTCGAAGTCATCCTCGTCGAACCGCGCTGACGTCGAACTCGCCGGCCGCTCGTCTTTCTGGCGGGCTAGGCCCGCTCCGCGGCGATCCCGGACAGCAGCAGGTCAACGACGTCCTCAGCGAACCTGTCGTGCAGGGTTCCCTCGTCACTAGGAGCTGCTCGTCATCGTGGATCAGCATCTGGTAGGCAGCGACGGTCTACGCCTGGACGCAGCTCGTCGCGCTTCGGCCCGTTCAAGCATGCGGATGCAACTTTGTAGCGTTCTCCAGACGTCGCACGTGCCGCGTCGTACTCGGGCAGATCGGGCCTGACGCGATCCGCAGCAAGGTCTCCTCCGAGCGGGCTTGCCCGCGAATGCTGCGACAGCACCGAGCAACGCAGTCCATGCAAGGATTTGGTCGTCGGGAGCCGGAATCTGTAGTTCGGTCGTGCTCGGCACCGCGTCGAGGACCAGGTTGGTCTTGGTTCCCCCAGCGCGGTTGAGACGGTGGTCTCGTGGACTCTGGCCCGCTCGGCTATCGCTGCGACCGTCGAGCGCGTCGAGAAGTCCCCGGGTCATGCGGCACCGCTGACCGTGGCGTCCAGCACTGCGGCGCGCACGCGGGCACTTCTGCCGCGGGTCCGGCGAGATTTTGGAGGAACGATGACCTGATCTTATCGCCGAGAACAACCGAACTCGCGTTGACGAGAGGCCCGACGGGTGATCCCTGCTCTTCTTGGCGCGACAAGAATTCCGGTAGGCCGTGCTGGATTCCGCTTAGGGACTTGGGCAGGGTCCGGGATGCCTGCTCCGGCCCCTGGCAGCGCAGCTTTGGGCAGGTCCCATGAGACAGCCTGGCTCGCGCAAGGCCGCCGGACACGGCTGTCGCCCCGTACGGGCTCGGCGCCTCCTCGGCAGGAGGAGCGCAATGTCCCATTGCAGGTTCAGTCCATCACGACGGCGGTCACCGCCGGCGCCTTGGCCCCCGCGAGCGTGCCCATTCGTTTCGCCGGAGTGGCTAAGGTGACGAGGCGGCCGGTGCTCGTCATTGGTTTGTCCGGGTCGAGCGGCGCCCAGTACGGCATCAGGCTTCTGTGCGCGTGCTGCATGAGCTGGGCTCACATGAAATGCCACCTGGTGATTCTCGCGGGGTAGCTGAACCATACGCTCCGCCTGGAAGCAGGGATGGAGCCTTCCAGCCTGCACTCCCTGGCCGACCGCGTCCATGAACCGGATCAGATGGCTGCGCCCATCTCGAGCGGCTCCTTTCTGACCGCGGATGGTAGATCTGCCCCTGCAGCATGCGCTCACTGGCGGCGATCGCCACCGGCAGACTCCGATTCGCTCCTGATACGTGCTGCCGACGTCTGCCTCGAGGGACGGCACGGCCGCACCCGCCGGTCAGCCCTGCCCGAACCGGGAGTACATGGAGAACGCGCAGATCTGGGAGGACCTCGGCCTTCCGGCGCCGACCCCTCGCACGCCCTGGTTCGGCTACGAGCTCGGGCTACTGGCCCGACGAGCTGGGCCAAGGCGACCAGGCTGACGAGCCAAGGACGTTACCTGGAATCCGGGGAGGGCTTCCCGCGCTCTCCGGCACGGAAGCCTCCTACTACGAAACCGGCATAATCGAGCCACCACAAAAAAGCGACCATGGACCGCAGCTTCCCGAGCCGCTCGGCTCCCGTGGGAACTCGGAGACCTCGGCAAGATCCGGGGCGGACGAGCTCTCGGACGGGCGGACGAAGTACTGGGTCGAGGAAATGCCTCACGGGCATCACGCCGGCGATGTTCGTCTGGTGGTTCAGCGGCGGCCTCATCGGAGACATCGGACATCGACGGCCGGGCCGTCCCCCGGTACCGGGTCTGGCATCCCTACGACCACGTGCAGGCCCGCGCGCTGGTGAACCGGCCGGCTGAGGCCAGGGAGGGAGCGGTCGCCGAGCTCGAGGAGTACTTCGGCCGGAATCCCGAGTGCTACACCAACCCGGCGGTGCGCGTCGACCAGATCGACGAAGAGGCAGTCACCACTACCTGGTTCGAGAACGGCATCGCTATCGGGCACCTCGACCACGAGCTGGAGGCGGTGCCCGGCGGCATGCGCCTCGGGCATGTCATGTACGTCCCGGGCGAGTCCACCGAACTGGGCAGGCTGCTGGCGCCGCGGGTGTGGCCCCGCGCGATGGGAGAAGCGTGGATCAAGCACGGCATCGAGGAGATGGGCAACTTCGAGAATTTCCTGCCGCAACTCTACGAGCGCGAGGCCGACGGGTGAAAAGCCGCGACCCGCATCGCGCCCCGGCGAGCGCCAGATTGCGCCGCCGCGGATCGCCTCGCAATCCCTGTGCGGATCGACGCGCGGGCGGCCCTTTCCTCCATGGCTTGTTCCCAGGGTCGGCGTTCGTCACATTGGAGGGCAAAAAGCATGGGACCGCGTCCCTCACCGAATCCCGATGACTGGCAGACGTTTTCCGATACGGGAGGCCTAATGCCTGCGATGACCGGTGCCCGGTCGCTGATCCGCGTTCTGGCCGACTCGGGCGTAGACGTCTGCTTCGCCAATCCGGGCACCTCGGAGATGCATTTCGTGGCAGCACTCGACGACGCCAAAGAAATGCGCGCGGTGCTGGGGCTCTTCGAGGGCGTGGTGACCGGGGCGGCTGACGGCTACGGCCGGATGACGGGACGCCCGGCAGCGACTCTCCTGCACATGGGCCCGGGGCTCGGAAACGGCATCGCCAACCTCCACAATGCCCGGCGGGCCCGCACGCCGATGGTCAACATCGTCGGCGACCACGCTACCTATCACCAGCGATTCGATGCTCCCCTCCAGTCCGACATCGCCGCGCTTGCCGGCAACGTCTCGAAGTGGGTCCGGGTCTGTCTGACCTCCGACGACCTGGCCGCCGATGCCACGGACGCCGTGGCTGCGGCAATGGTCCCGCCGGGCGGGATCGCCACCCTGGTCGTTCCTGCCGATATCTCCTGGGGGTCCGTCGCCGGTACGCCGGCACGGCAGCGGCCGGTCCCGCCGGTCGGATCCGTTCCTGCCGACACGATTGAGTCGGTGAGGAAGGTCCTGGACTCGGAGGAACCCGTCGTGATCCTCCTCGGCGGTCGAGCCCTGCGGGAGCGGGGACTCCGGGCCGCGGCCAGCGTCGCCGAAGCCACCAGGGCTTCGTTGCTTGCCGAGACGTTCCCCGCACGACTCGGGCGAGGCGGGGACCTGCCTACCATCGGGCGGCTCTCCTATCCCGGTGAGATGGCCCTCGGCCAGCTCGACTCAGCGCGGCACATCGTCCTGGTCGATACCCCGGTACCCGTGTCGTTCTTCGCCTATCCAGGCGAGCCGAGCGAGCTGTGGCCGAGAGGCTGTGAGCTCCACGTCCTCGCCGGCCCTGAGCATGATGCCACCGGGGCACTCGAAGCACTGGCGGTGTCCGTTCGACCATCCGGGTCATCCGAAAAGGACGGCATATCGGACCGGCCACCACCATTGCCCGTTCGTCCGGCAGGCTCGCTGACATCGGAGAGCCTGGCGGCTGCCGTCGCCTACCTGCTTCCCGAGAGCGCCGTGGTCATCGACGAGTCCAACACGGCCGGGGTCTTCCTTTCCGGCGCCGCCGAGGGGGAACCCCGCCACGACTGGCTCTGCAACTGCGGCGGCGCGATCGGGCAGGGTCTGCCGGTGGCAACCGGGGCGGCAATCGGCGTGCCAGATCGCCCCGTGCTGTGCATCCAGGCTGACGGGAGCGCCATGTACACGCTTCAATCACTCTGGACCCAGGCGCGGGAAGGTCTCGACGTCACCACCGTCATTCTCTCGAACCGCGCCTATGCCATCTTGAACCTGGAGCTGTCTCGGGTGGGAGCGGGTGCGGGAGGTCCGCAGGCGGAGTGCCTGCTCGAACTGTCGAGTCCGGACCTCGATTTCGTTGCTCTGGCCCAGGGAATGGGCGTACCGGCCGTGCGGACCACAACGGCCGAGGAGTTGGTCGTTCAGCTGGAACATGCGCTGCGAGAGCCGGGGCCGCACCTGGTCGAGGCTGTCCTGCCGACTGGGCTCGGATGACGGCCTCTGGTCAGTCGAGACCTGTCGACGAGCAGAGCGCAGGCAGTGGCTTGTGGCGAGCGCTGGATGCCGGTCCCGCTGCCACCAGGGGGCCTGGCAGCGCCACGAGGCCCGCGAACGGGCCAGAACATGATGCCGGACGCGACCGTCGACCATTGAGGAGTGAAGCAGATGGCGAAGACGACACAAGTTGGAGCGGAGACCAAGCAGCCGCGCAGCCAACGGGACGCGACGGCGGGAGGCGGGCCTCCGGTCACCGGTGATCACTTCGCCGGTGATATGCGCGGCTCGATCGAACGCGCATTCCTCCGGGCCGGCGGATTGAGCAGAGAGGCGGTGCGCCGCCGTCCGATCATCGGCATCTGTTCGAGTTGGAGTGAGCTGAATCCCTGCAACATGGGGCTCCGGGACCTGGCCGAATCGGTGAAGAGGGGAGTCACCGCGGCCGGGGGAACCGCCGTCGTGTTCCCGACCATCTCGCTGGCCGAGAACTTCATCGTGCCGACCACCATGCTGTTGCGGAACCTGATGGCGATGGACGTCGAAGAGATGATCCGGTGCAGCCCCCTCGACGGGGTGGTCCTGCTGTCCGGCTGCGACAAGACGGTGCCGGCCCAGTTGATGGGTGCGGCCAGCGCCGGCAAGCCGGCCATCATGCTGACCGCAGGTCCCCGAAGCTGCGGTCAGTTCCAGGGACGCCCCGTCGTCACCTCAGATGTCTGGACCCTGGGGCCGGACCGCATCATGGGCCGCATCGACGACGAGGAATGGGACGAACTCGAGGGCGTCTTCGCTCCCACCGTCGGGGTCTGCAACGTCATGGGTACCGCCACCACCATGGCGATCGCCACCGAGGTCCTCGGCATGGCGTTGCCGGGCTCAGCGGTGGTGCCGGCAGTTGAATCCCGCCGGCGCGACCTGGCCGAGCGCACCGGCGCCCGCGCTGTCGAGCTGGCCCGCGGCGGCACTCGCCCCGAGGAGGTGATGACCCAGAATGCCTTCGACAACGCCCTCTGCGTGCTGGCAGCCACCGGCGGGTCGACCAACGAGTTCATTCACCTCGAGGCGATCGCCGGCCGGCTCGGGGTGTCCCTCGGGCTCGATCGGTTCGCCCGTATCGGTGCGAAGACTCCCCAGGTCCTCGGCGTTCGTCCATCTGGCGACTTCTCCCTGGAGGACTTCGACCATGCGGGTGGCGTCCCCGCTCTGCTGGCGGCGCTGGAGCCATTGCTGGACCGAGATTCCGTCTTGGGCGATGGGAGGACGGTGACCGAGGTCTCTGCCGCCGTCCGCTCCGCGAAACCACGACCCAATCCCTGCCTTCGCTCCCTCGAGGATCCGTTCGAGCCCGAAAGCGGGCTCGTCGTGTTGCGCGGTTCCCTTGCTCCCAGAGGTGCCATCTTCAAGCGGTCGGCTGCACCGCGCGCCTTGTGGACCCATCGCGGTCCAGCCATCGTCTTCGACTACCACACGGCACAAGCGCGGACCCAAGACCCCGACCTCCACGCCACGCCGGACAGTGTCATCGTGTTGCGAAATGCCGGGCCCGTAGGGGCACCCGGCATGCCAGAGATCGATTTCGTCCCCATCCCGCATGCCCTTCGCAAAGCGGGCATCACGGAGCTGGTGTGCGTGACCGACGGACGTATGAGCGGGACCGAAGGCGGGGCCACAGCGTTGCACGTCACCCCGGAGACGGCCGTCGGTGGTCCCATCGGACTGATCCGCGACGGCGATGAGATCGAGCTCGACGCCACCACCGGCAGACTCGATCTGCTGGTCGAAGACCGAGAGCTTGCTCGCCGGGCAACCGAAGCCCGCCCCAGCGCTTCACCAGCCCGCCGGGGCTACGAACGGCTCTACCTCGACCACGTACTTCAAGCCGACCAGGGGTGCGACTTCGACTTCCTGGTCGACCGCACCTAAGGTCGTGGTGACCCAATCGTCTCGACGGATTCCATGGCGATGGTCAGATCAGGGCAGCTGTTTCTGGCGTGTTTCTACAGCCAGTCAGCAAAGCCGCGACGACTACCTAACGGCGTCGGCTGCGACCTCAATGGAAGGTGGCGAAGGGAACTGGTTGCCAGGTCGTGCCGGCGGGCCGCTCAGCTCCCCGCCGCCGTCCTCGCCGACCTCCTCAACCTGGCCCCGGGAACCGCCGTCCACTGGATGCACGAGGCAGGAGCAGACTGAAACCGCTACGCCGCCGACCTAGCCCACAGCCGCAATCACCAACCAGGGGAATAACCCCCAAGGCGCCCGCTCCGGCTGAGGCATTCAGCATGGTTGGAAAATTGCTCTCTACCAGTTTGGACGCCGGGGTCCCCTTGCGTGACGTCCAAGAGGCCGCCTCGCACGCCGACCCGCGGACAACGATGCAATATGACAAGGCTCGGCTATCGCATCAGCCGGTTGAGAAATCGCAGGTCGCGAGGTCAGCGTGGTACGGATCGAGGTGTCGGCGCCCTGTAGTCGAGGGCCCACGACCAGGGACTATGCGGGGTCGATCCCATCTGGCGCACAAAGCAATCACTAAGAGGGAAAGATCAATGGCGGACCGATGCCGATTGCTGCGGCGCTGGCGCTCGGCAATCGTCCTAAAGCATCAGCCAAGGGACAGCAGCCGCCAGGACGACGGTGATCAACTACGGGCATTCAGGCAGTTGGAATATCTGACTCCGCCAGTACGGGCCCGCGGCAGCCTGGACCGGCATGCCACATATATCGTCGCCGCGTATGTCGCGGGCGCCGCCAGGTAGTCTGCACCAGCCGGCAGCTCCGCCTGACGGCTACGGCGGCCCGGCGGAGCTGTCGTATCGTCCACTTCCGGCGGCCGCGCGGCGGTCACTAATCGCGACGTCGAGATGAACGCGAACCGCCTGATTCGGTACGCCCCGGACGATGACTGTCCGGCTGGTTGCGGACATCCAGAACCGGCTGTTCTGGCGCGTCGGCACTGGTCGGGCTTCTGAGTGCTGCGTTCCCTTCTGCGGTGGAGCCAGGCATCCCGAGAGGGGGCTTCCCGGCCGGTGTGCTACGGTCCGCTGTCCCACTAGCCAGGTCCCTCCTCGATCGCACGCCGCAGCTCTGCCTCATCCAGTGGCGGCGCCCCGCGCCGCAACAGGCCCGCGAGAACCGCCGACCTGCCGCTTTCAGGCCGTCCATGCAGCCGCTGCAGCGGCGCTACTCGGTGATCTTGGTTAGGAGCAGCCAGGCGCTCGTGACGCCGCCAGCAAGGGCTACGAATACCGGCCCGACCAGGACGTAGAGTCCCGCGGGCACTCCAAGGACCAGGACGGTGCCTGCAGCCAGCAGCAGCAACGAAGTGATCGTGGTGGGAGTAACAGCTTCGAGTACGGGTGCGATCGCCTGATTACTCCTCTCGCCCTTCGCGCGCCGGTCCAGGATGTACTGGCCAGTGCCAGTGATGACGGCGAGGACGATCAACTCGGCACCGAGCGTGCGGTACGCCTGCCGGGGAATCGCGATCAAGACCGAGATAATTAGGACTGTGCCGAACAGACTCAGCGTCTGGGCCGCCCGGTTGCGCAGTTCCTGAGACCTCGCGATGTAGGTGATCCTGATCGAGACCGCTACGAACAACAGCCCGGTCAGTGCGGCGGCGGCGCTACCACAGATCTCAGCGAACGTGTCCCAGGCTTCCAAGCGGATCCCTTCATCTGCCCGGTAGGACCATGAACGCACGGACTCTTGCCGGGAGGATACGGCTCTGACACGTTCCCGGGCGGAAAGCGCACGCCCTCAGCTTGCGATTGACCATAGAGCAGGCTGCTTCGAACGTGCTGGCCCCGCAGGGCCGCAGCTCTTCCTGCCATGGGCAGAAGGGCGTAGCGTCCCCCGGGACCCATGACCGCCTCGACCTTGCCACATCGTGAGCGTGGACGGGAGCATCCCGGCTGGGTGAGCCCCGCACGGCCGCCGCTGGAGATCATCGGAGTCAGGACATGCCAGCTGGCGGTTACGAGACCAGGGGCGATCCGTTACGCATGTCCGTTGCCGGTCCCGGATGCGGGCCTCAGTAACTGAAGGTTGTCGCTCCCTCGTCCCCGATCCACTCCCACAGCTGGACGCTGCCCGCCAGTTCGGCGTTGGGCAGCAGGCCGCCCTTGTCAAGGTGCTTGGCATTGAAGCAGACCGGGCAGACCATGAACCGGCCCCCGGCCTTGTCATACCGCGCCAGCAGGTCGGGCAGGGGCGGGCAGCCGTCGCAGGCGACGCCCGCCGCCACGCCGTCCAGCGCCAGTCGGACGGCCTCCTTGGCCTGGAACATCAGAGTCGGCCGTCCCGATTCAGCGGCGCCGACCGCGACAAGGAACGCGACCGTCACCTTCTCAGCGTCCTCCAGGCCGGTGCTGAGACTGATCACTGCCTTTCCTGCCATGGCTTTCCCTCCTCGCATCCCGGTGCCGTTGCGATCGGCTCCGCTTTGCTGATGCTCGCGGCTTAGTAAGCACGATCGTTCGTGCTAGATGAAGGTACGACCGGTCGTGCTATGTTGTCAAGACGATGACGGAGCTTGCCAGACCGAAGCCGTCTGCCCAGCGGCGTCTGCGCGCCGACGGGGAGCGCACCCGCGGCGCCATCTTGCGCGCGGCCGCGTCGCTGGCCACCGTGGACGGGCTGGAGGGCCTGTCGATCGGGAACCTGGCGGCTGCGATCGGCATGAGCAAGAGCGGCCTTTACGCGCACTTCGGTTCCAAGCAGGAACTCCAGCTGGCCACCGTGGAGGAGGCAGGGCGGATCTTCGCTGAAGAAGTCGTCCAGCCCGCCCTCGCGGCGCCAGCCGGACTGGCCCA
Organism: uncultured Actinomycetes bacterium; assembly: GCA_963774825.1. Lineage (GTDB taxonomy): Bacteria > Actinomycetota > Actinomycetes > Streptosporangiales > Streptosporangiaceae > DATBGO01. The sequence continues at coordinate 18,869 of CAVZGW010000012.1, forward strand.
GCTCGAAGCCGTGTGCGAGGCGTTCTTCGACCACCTGCAGCGTCGCACCTTCCCCGGCGGCTGTTTCTTCGCCGGGGCGGCGCTGGAGATGGGGACCCGCCCCGGCCCGGTCAAGGAGGCGGTCGCCGGCTTCCAGGCCGGGTTCGTGAATCTGATCCGCGGCTTCGTGGCCACTGCCATCGAGCAGCACCAACTTCCCGCCGACGAGAATCCCGACGGGCTCGCCTTCGAGCTGAACGGGGTCATCCTGGCCGCCGACGCCAACTTCGTCCTGCACGACGATGCCGCCGTCCTGGACCTGGCCCGCCAGGTGGTGCGCCGCCGCCTGGGCCTCAGCGGCAAAGGCAACGCCGCCACAGGATAAGACCGCAGGCCTCCCGCCGGCGGCCCAGCAACTGGCCAGGCCAGCAGCCGTACAACTGGCCCGCCGCAAACCCGAAGGAGCCGAACGCTCATGACAGGCAGTTTTCTGGAGGACCCCGCGGTGTCCCCTCGGGTGCAGGCGCTCTACGACGAAGACCTCGCAGGCGGCGGCTTTGTATCGAACGGGTCCCGGTTGTGGGCGCATCAGCCGGACACCATGAAGGGGTTGTTCGAGCTGATGTCTCAGGCATTCAGGCCGAGCGGCCTGACCTTCCGCCAGTGCGGGATCCTGGTGACCGCCGCCGCCTCGGCCCTCGGGGATTCGTACTGCTCGCTGGCGTGGGGCGGGAAACTGGGCAAAGCCTCGAACGCCGCCATCGCGGCGGGCGTCCTGAACGGCACCGACACCGGCCTGACGGACCAGGAGAAGGCCATGGCCGCGTGGTCCAGGAAGGTCGCCAGGAACCCCAACGCCACGACGCCCGCCGACGTTCAGGCGCTTCGCGACGCCGGGCTCGGCGACGGGCAGATCTTCGCCATCACCGCCTTCGTGGCCCTCCGCCTGGCGTTCTCCACGATCAACGACTCCCTCGGCGCACAACCCGACGCGGAACTCGCCCAGTCTCTGCCGCGGGAGGTGCGCGAAGCCGTTACCTACGGTCGGCCCGTAGCTCAAGCGCCAGCTACCTGACCTGATCTACCGCCACCCGCGGGCCGCCGGCCGCATTCCACCGCCGCGCATCTGCACCAGTTGCGGACTGAGCCTGCGCAGATGCGCAAGTTCTGGGTGCTACACCGGACGGACAACGAAATTCCGCCGACGCCCATATCGGCAATGCGTGCGTCTTTCTCTGTCGAGGACAGTCGCGTTGGGTGATGGCTTGGCTGGCGGCTCACTCCTCGGGGTTGGACGCCCAGTACCGGACGGCGGTGGGGATGAGCCGCAGCGGAGTACTCGTGTTGTCAGCGATCAGGCCGGGCGGGCTTGACCGCGCGTGCCTCCTCCCGCACGTCGGGGCAGCTGGCCAGCGCGGCCCGCCGTCGAGTGGGGCCAGGCCGGAACCCGATCTCCGGATGCTCGCTCATGCGGTGGGCCTGGTCCGCGAGCCGGCTTGCCGCGAAGGACGGTGACATGCCGGGGCTGGCCGTCACGAAGGAAGCCAGGCGCTCGGCCATGGCACCGTCAGACGGCGCCGCATCCGCGCCATCACCGGTGAGCTGCGGGCGGTGGCGCGGACGCGGGCTTCGCTTTAGGCCGTCAGGGCGATCTTTCGCCCCTTCTGCAGCAGCCAGAGCATGAACAGCGCCTCGCCGATGAAGGTGAAGCTGGAGACGCTGGCGGTGTAGCCCGGGCTGAGCAGCCCGGCGGTGGTGTCGATGAGGTAGCCGCCGCCGGCGATGACGAGCAGCACGCCGAGAAGCCGGGGAACGTAGCCGGACCTGCAGGCCAGGTAGCCGAGGAGAAGAAGGTACAGGCCGAACAGGATGAGGCTGACTTTCCAGATGTCCTGGAAATCGTGGATCTTCTGCAGTGCCTCAGCCTGTCGCTGGCCGATGCTGAGCGCCGTCAGGCGCCGGGTGTTGCTCAGCAGGGGGAGTACGCCCGTGAGCTGGCTGATGGCGACCGCGAAGATCACGGCGTAGCTGATTCTCAGCCAGGCCGCGAGGGTCGCCAGGCCCTTGTGGACTGGCTCGAAGAACTTCAGCAGCGCCCAGGCCACGACGATGTCCAGGATCACCACCGCCGCGAGTGCGGCGATCCCGAGACGGAAGAGCCCGGCGGAGGCCAGGATGTGCCCGGCCGTCCGGGTCGCGTCGCCCGGGGTCACGAGGCGGTGGATAACGCCGAAGTTGGCCGCCGGGGCCAGGACGGCCATGGCGAGTAGCCCGGTGCCCCCCACCAGCGCGGGGCGGCGCATCCGGCGGGCTGCCCCGGCTGGCGGATCGACCGCCGTGGTCCTGGTGCCAGAAGGAGCTGACTGCGTAACGGTCATGGCCTGAGCCTCGTTCCGGTGCGACGGGCCCCCTGGCCCTGGCGGTCAGCGGTGCGCGCTCTCTTCGCGGTACCTTATCTTGTAAGGTGCCTTACGACATAAGGTAGCCTTATAGTGTAAGTCTGTCAATAGGCAGCGGGGTAACAGGCAGGGAGGACGGCGCTCGTGGCGTCAGGTACCGATCTGAGCAGGCGCGACCGCGCCCCGCTGAGCCGGGAGCGCGTGCTCGCCGAGGCGGTCGCCTTGGCCGACGAGGCGGGCATGGGCTCGCTGACCATGCGCAGGCTCGCGGACCGGCTGCACGTCGAGCCGATGTCGCTCTACTACCACGTGGCCGGCAAGGACGAGATTTTCGACGGCATGGTCGATCTCGTCTTCGCCGAGGTCGAGCTGCCCCCGGCGGGCGCCGAGTGGAAGACCGCCATGCGCGACCGGGCCGGCTCCGCGCACGCCGCGCTCCGGCGGCACCCCTGGGCCATCGGCCTGATGGATTCGCGGCTGAACGCTGGCCCGGCAACGCTGCGGCACCACGATGCGGTCATCGGCTGCCTGCGGGGGGCCGGCTTCTCCATCGAGCTGGCGGCCCATGCGATCTCGGCTATCGACAGCTACCTCTACGGTTTCGCGAGGCAGGAGCTCAGCCTGCCCTTCAGCAGCCCCGAGGAAACCGCGGAGATGGCCGTGACCTTCCTCGAGCAGTTCCCCGCCGAGGCTTTCCCCCACCTCGCCGAGCTGACAACCCAGCACGTCCTGCAGCCGGGCTATGACTACGGCGACGAGTTCGAGTTCGGGCTGGACCTGATCCTCGACGGCCTCGAGCAGGCCCGCGCGCGACAGCGTAAGACCCGCTGAAGCCAGCTGGCCGCCACACGGCGATCCCATCTCGGAGCGATTCTCGCCTCGCCGCTCGTCGCGAGGCCGATTACCCGGCCTCTGAGGCTATCGGGCGGCGGCGCTGGCCTGCTCCTTGGGACACTCGACAGGTCGCCTGTGTCATCACGGACTCGCGGGCGCCAAACAGGCATCGTTACGTTCGGTGACGGGGACGGCGGGCCTGGCCTGGATGCCGTGGAACGTCTCGTGGAACGAGCACCAGCGAGCTACCAGTGCAACCTGTGCTTTCCGGGCATATACGCGGGACATTGGTGCAGGCAGTGCGCCCGGTGCAGTGCAGCGGTCTTCTTTTAATCCGTGGGTTCTGGGTTCGAGCCCCAGGCGCCCCACCAGCACAAACACCAGGTCAGGCCCGTCGTGGCTTCGCTGAATGGAAGCCGACTCGAAAGCAAAAGCAGCAACGCGAGCAGCAACGGCGGTCATTCGCCGTCGTCCGGGCCATCGTCGCTGTCCTGCCACAGCAGCGTGGCCATCCGGTCAGCGGCCTCGCGGGAGACTTCCGGCGCGACGTGTAACGGCACAGTTGGTTATTGGAACTGTCTGAATACCTAGTCCAGGCGGCATGGGAGCGGGCCACTGACCGCAAACTGGCACCACGTGGCGGGAAGGACGAGATTTTCGACGGCGTGGTCGATCTCGTCTTCGCCGACGAGCTGCCCCCGGCGGGCACCGGGTGGAAGACGGCCATGCGCGACCGGGCCGCCTCCGCGCGCGCCGGCACCCCTGGGCCATCGGGCTGATGGACTCGCGGCTGAACGCCGGCCCGGCAACGCTGCGGCACCACGATGCGGTCGTCGGCTGCCTGCGGGGGGCCGACTTCTCCATCGAGCTCGCGCCCATGCGATCTCAGCCGCGACCACCCCGGCACCGGGACCGGCGTTCTCCCGGTACAGCGAGACCTGCTATGCGGCTGACCTGCTCAGGGCGTCCGGCGGCGGCACTGCAGGCGTCGGTACCTGCTCAAGGACAGGCGTGTCGTGCGCCTGGCCGCTGCGGAGTGACCCCGGACTGTCGGTGGCGGGTGGGATGCTGGGCCGCAAGGCGGGACCGCCCTGGCCGTCCCGCGACGCGACATACGGGAGGTCGACTCCGATGCTCAGCACCAACTACGTCCCTGGCGCCCCCAACTGGGTGGACCTGGGGACCCCGGACATCGATGGGGCGGCCGCGTTCTACGGCGCATTGTTCGGCTGGCAGTTCCAGTCGGCCGGGCCGGACGCGGGCGGCTACGGCATGCTCACGCTGGAGGGAAAGACGGTCGCGGCGGTAGGGCCGCTCATGGAGCCTGGCGTAGCGCCGTCCTGGACGATCTATTTCGAGACCGAGAACGCTGACGCCACGGCGGATGCCGTGAAGCAGGCGGGGGGCGTAGTCAGGGCGGCGCCACTCGACGTGTTCACGGCGGGCCGAATGGGCCAGTTCACCGACCCGGCCGGAGCCCGGTTCGCCGTGTGGCAGCCAGGCCAGACCAGGGGCCTGGAAGCGGTCAGCGATCCTGGCACGCTGTGCTGGACCGAGCTGCACACGTCCGACCCCGCTGCAGCCGCCTCGTTCTATCAGGCGGTTTTCGGCTGGGTCACCCAGGACGTACCGATGGGCGACTTCAACTACACGCTGATCAGGCCCAGCGGCGGCGGCGAGGACAGCAGCCAGGGCGGGATCGTGCCGATCAGCCCGGAGATGGCGGCGGCCGGGACGACGCCGAACTGGCTCCCGTACTTTGAGGCGGCCGACTGTGACGCGGTGGTCGCCAAGGCGGCAGAGCAGGGCGGGACCGTGGCCATGCCCGCCCAGGACGTCCCGAACGTTGGCCGCATGGCCTGGCTCGCCGACCCGGCCGGTGTGGCGTTCGCCGTGATCACCAGCGTCCCCATGTAGGTCAGCCGCGCAGCGGGCGGCGCATGACCCGGCGGCAGCCCGCGGGCACGGGCACGTCACGGAAGCCGACGCCGGGGCAGAGGTCACGCGTGCCCTGCACCGGTGGCTGGCGCCGCCGGGCCACGGGTAAGCCACGGCGGCGCTGGCGCCCGGCTCCGCCGCGTACCTGCACGCCGCTTCCAGGAGGAGCGGCAGCAGCCCGCGACGCCGCACCTGTGCGGCCAGGAAGAATCAGACAATCGACCAGATGCCGTCTCCGGGAATCGATGGGATTACTCGCGAGGCGAGCATTATGACTTGACGGTCAGTGGACCGGTGCCGGCGAACAGGATATAGGCACCCTTCATCGTGGCCGGCTCCGCATTGTTGGCCAGAGAGCACTTGCCCTTCAGCTCTGAATTGGCCTGGAACGTAGCAATGACGACTCCGCTGCCGGAAGCGTTCTTGAACGATCCGGTTGACTGGCTCCCGACCACGGTGTAATGAACCGTAGTGATGTCCTGGGCCAGGCAAGTACTAGGGTCCACGAACTTGGCGTTCACTGTATCGCTCGCAACCATGAGCACGAGGTTGCCCTTGCTCGTGACGAACGTCTTGATCTGGCCCTTCTTTGGCCCTGACCCTCCCAGGTTGAACGAGCCGGTCGCAGACACGACTCCGGTGTAGGTGAGCGGAACCGTCGGGCTGTTCGCCTCCAGGACCTTCGCGCTGGTCACCTTCCCAGAGGTGAACGTCTCGGTGCCCGTCATTGTCGATGGCGTGGCCTTAGCGGCGGCGCTCGAACTGCTGGAACTGCCACAGCCAGCAGCAGCCAGCGCGAGCAGGGGAGCCGCTATGCATATTGCTGTTCTTCGCTTCATTTCCCGCTCCCAATTCGCTGGGTGTAACTGAATCACCGGATGATCAGCGTGGCCTGAGCGTCAACGCTCTGGCCCTGCGCCCAGAGGTTCATGATGACTTGCTGCTTTGCCGGACTTGGGAATCTTGACAGTGCAGGCGATCTAATTGCCGCCGGATTCCCGCGGGTAGGTGTATGTCTGGCCCTGCGTCATCGTCAGGGCTAGTTCGGCGGAGCCCGACGTGTTGGCACCGAACCAGATGTTGCAGGTGATGTGCGTCGGCGTCCAGATCATCTGGAGCTTCGTCAATGTCCCTGCCGCAATCGCTGTCTGCGAACCGTCGTCAGGGTATGACGATCCCGCCGTTGGTCTCGGGGACGCCTTCGGTCGCGCCTTCAGCGTCTAGGGATACTTGCTCGTCAGCCGAGCTTGCCGAGCCCCTTCTGCGAGTCGTCGGCGTTGCCCCTTCTGCGAGTCGTCGGCGTTCATGATCGGGATGATGACCACATCTGTGTTCATTCCCGAAAGAACGGCTCCGCGAGCGGGATAAGTCTCGCAAGTCGAACACGATGCACGCTGTCCGCTTAACTTCGAAGCCGCCGAAGTTCGCCGCTTCGATTTTGGCCATGACCCGCATGACTACCCCTCCCCTGGGTGCGGCTGTGCCGGTTCGCCGCTTCCCCCCACGCCTGGCTCAGAGCATCCTCTGGTCAGGCATTGACCCCTGATAGGGCATCTCATGAGCCCTTGCCCGGCAGCGCGTACTTGATGGCACTCTACGCCCGGCTGCACAATCTGGACAGGGCTGCCGCTGCAGAGGTTCGCTGCGTGCCCGCTCGGGCCTCGCCTCTGGCCTAGCCCTCATCAGGCCCGCTGGACTGGCGTGGTGTCGTCGATGGTTCAGGTCCCGAGGCTCGGCCGGCTGCCCGAGGTGGCGGGTAGCGGCGGACGGGGTAATCGCGGATGGTCTCCTGGCTCTGCGGGCGCTTTACCGGGGCTGTGCGGGGCGCGTGGGAGTGCCCGCCGTTCCGGCGGGTTGCTGGCAGCGTCCGCCTGGTGCCGGCGGACGCTGCCAGCGGAGGGATGTCCGTATTGACCGTGCTTTCGGTGAGCGCTGCGCTTTTCCTGGGTGCCTGGAGCTGCCGGTCGTGCGGGGCCGCTAGACGTCGGGTCGTTCGGGCGTGATCGCGATGGCGTCGGGTCCGTCCCCGGTCGTGATCGGGGTGCCTGCGGTGTTGGTGGCGGTCCGGATCGGGGTAACCGTGTCCGATCCGGTATTGGTGATGTAGGCGGTTTTCCCGTTCGGTGTGATCGCGATGGCTTCGGGGTCTACCCCGGTCGTGATCGCCTTGCCTGCGGTGTTGGTGGCCGTCCGGATCGGGGTGACCGTGCCCGGTGCGTCATTGGTGACGTAGACGGTTTTGCCGTTCGGTGTGATCGCGATGGCTTCGGGGGCGTCCCCGACCTTGATCGCCTTGCCTGCCTTGTTGGTGGCGGTCCGGATCGGGGTTACCGTGTCCGATCCGTAATTGGCGACGTAGGCGGTTTTCCCGTTCGGCGTGATCGCGATATCGGAGGGTTCGCTCCCGGTAGTGATCGGGCTGCCTGGCGTGTTGGTGGCGGTGTCGATCGGGGTGACCGTATACGATCCGGCATTGGCGACGTAGGCGGTTTTACCGTTCGGCGTGATCGCGATGGCAAAAGGGTGGCTCCCGGTCGTGATCGGGGTGCCCGCGGTGTTGGTGGCGGTGTCGATCGGGGTGACCGTGACCGAGCCTTGATTGCGACCTTCATTGGCGACGTAGGCGGTCTTCCCGTTGGGCGTAATCGCGATGGCCCAGGGTCCCCTCCCGACCTTGATCGCCTTGCCTGCCTTGTTGGTGGCGGTCCGGATCGGGGTGACCGTGTCCGAGAAGTAATTGGCGACGTAGGCGGTTTTCCCGTTCGGCGTGATCGCGATGGCAAGGGGGACGTCCCCGACCTTGATCGCCTTGCCTGCCTTGTTGGTGGCGGTCCGGATCGGGGTGACCGTGTCCGAGTCGGTGTTGGCGACGTAGGCGATCTTCCCGTTCGGCGTGATCGCGATGGCAACGGGGCCGTTCCCGGTCGTGATCGCATTGCCTGCCTTGTTGGTGGCGGTGTCGATCGGGGTGACCGTATCCATGTCGGAATTGGCGACGTAGGCGGTCACCGTGCGGGCGCGCCAGGCCCGGGGGAAGGCCGGGTTAACCCGGTCAGGGGCGCCCGCGGCGGCGTCCCGCGAGGCGGTTGCCGTTCCCGCCGGTGCCGCGCTGGCCGCGGCAGCGCCGCCGGCCACGCCCAGTGAGATGATCGCGGCACCTGCCGCAACCAAGCACAAAACACCGGTCATACGCGTGCGTCTCATAGAGTCCCCCTTTTGCGAATCGCCCGGAAACAGAGAGAGCCAGCCCGGCTCCCAGCCGGCCGGGAATAAACCCGCCGCAAATCCCGGCACTTCCGGCCAGGTTTCCGCAACTCAGCATAGGAGCCAGCGATACGGCAGGCCGCCGGAAACCAGAATTCGCCAGCAGCGGCTCCCCCGCGTTGATCGGACCATTTAGGGCGCCTGTACCCGAAAGTGCGCGAACAGCGACGAAGCCTCCGGCGCTAATCCGGCACAACCGCGCGTACCGAGCGCCTTCGACATTCCTATCCGCGCCCGAGCAAAACCAGCTCACCACGCCGAACGCCTTTCCGGGCAGCCCTCGGACATCTGGCCCGCCCTCGCCCGTAAACACCCCGGATATTCCTCACCGACGGTTGTAACCAGCCGGGGCCCGCCCGCTCCTGACACAGCCGACGGCGCCACAGTATGCACCCAGCAGGCGGCTCGCTCACACCTGGCAAACGGGATCGGAAAACTCAGCCTCCCAGCGACGGCTCGCTCACCTCGCCCTTGTCGCGGGCCTCGTCGAGGATCGCGGCACCCCTCCCGATCAGAGGCCGAATTCGCCGCCGCGTTACTCGCACGGCGGCTGCCCTCTCTGTAGCCACAGAGCGTGAAGCCGCTGCTGGACCGTGGCGAGTTGAACATAACGATAGCGGCAGCCAAGGCGATCTCCACAAGGGCGACGAATGCTCACGATCGCCGGGCTGGCGTATAGGGTCGGAAATCGCGACGATTAAAAAGATACTGTCGATACCGCCCGGCAGCGGGACGCTGCCGAGGCCGCGCTGGCGCAAGAGCAACGTGTGGCCTTCGGTGCCTACGCGAACGGAGGCCCACACGCCGCCCGGCGCCGCGGTCAGCGCCGCGCAACCGCCGCAGGCTCCGCCGAGCACGTGGTGGCGGTTGCTGGCCAGCAGCCGACCCGAGCCAGCGGCGTACTCGAACGCGTCGCCCTCAGCGGGTCCGTACCGGGCGGCCACATAGAGGTAGCGGCCAGCGGGGTCCACCGCGGCGCCGCCGTCGAGCGCGCCGTGCGGCAGCGTGATCGCGCCCGCCAGGGCGCCGGTCCTGGTGTCGATCCGCAGCATCCTGCCCAGGAAACCGACCCACGCGGTGTGCCCGGGACCGGCCGTGACCGTGACAATCGCGCCGTGCAGGACCTTGCGCCGCAGGTGGCGCAACCGGATGACCGCCAGGGTCGCCGGGTTGACCTGGTACACCAGCAGGCTTGAATAGCTGGGCCCGGCCGTGGCATCGCCGGATACCCACAGGTACCCGGCCGCCAGGGCGAGGCCGGCCACCGGGAACACCGGGCCCTGGCGCACCTTGCCGGTCGCCAGGTCCGTCCGCCGCAGCCGGTACCGGCCGGCCGGGCTATTGGGCGTGGCGATTCTGGCCGTCAGGGTGTAACCCGCCCCAGCCCGCGGGTCAACTAACTGCGCGCCGAGGCGCTCGCCTGCGCTCTCGTGCAGTATCGTGCGGGCGTGCCACCGCGACGAGGCGCCCGCGCTGGCTGCCGTGCGCGGCGCGGCGGCAGCCTTCGCCGAGGCTGACGCGGCGGGCGCGGTGACAGTTGCCACCAGGCTGGCAAGAGCGCCAGGGCCATCAGGCCCGCGCGGGTCACTCGCCCGGGTGAGAAACCGGAAAATCGCATGGCTCCCCCTTTTGCTAGATGTCAAAGACCGCCGCCTTGCTTATGACTACCTCGCCGGCTCGGCAGTTATGGGGAGACCTCCCCATAACTGCCGCCCGCAGCGAGCTGGCAATGAATAAGCCCCCGGCCGGAGAAGCCGGACCGCCCGGGCGCCGCGCCCAGAGGCGGCGGCCACACCGGAGGGGCAGCCGCTGAAAGATGGCACAGCGTCCGGCGGCCCGGAAAAGGCCCGGGCGATGGCGGGCAGCAAAGCCGCGGTGCAGGTCATCGTCGCCGCGACGCCACCTAAAACGCGAGTGAAATGTGCACGCATCGGAAGATCTCCTTCTTCCCGTGCCCGTGAGGACATCACTTCGCAGCGGCGGTCATAACGCGAGCGGTTCAGCACTCCCGCCATTTCTTACGATCTACCGCATGGCACGGTTTAAGCGCCAGGACAATGAGGATTATGCAAAACCTTTCTTGAAGAAGTAAAGTCCGGTTGCGGCACGGAACGATGACTTGAAGGTCTTCAGCGGTCGCCGGTAGTCGGTGAAGAGAATCCGCCATGTCTTCAATGTAGCGACTGCCCGCTCGACTGGCGCACGGAAGGAACTCAGCTGATTGTTCCACTCGTGTTCCCATTGCAAGAGCTCACGGCATTCCGGCTTGCGGATAGGGGTAGTGATGTAGTCGGTCCCGATGAATCCCTTGTCACCGAACACTCCGCCCGCCTTCTTCAGGATCTTCTCGACATCTGATCCCCTCAGTTTTCGCCATGTCGTGATGGTTTCCGGTAACGGGGTCGGAAACGAATGTAATGCACCCCTGAAGATTCGTGATAATCAGGGAGCCGTGGCCAGTGGTCTTGTACTTTCCGGACCATAACTTGTTTTCGCCATCCCACGACCAGCACGGCCACAGCGTTCCGTCTACCAGCGCGATCGCGCTCCGGGTAGCCTCGGCTGCATCCTCTGCAGTCGGCCGATCCTTCTCTGCTGCCTTTTCAACAAGTGGCGTGAGCACGTGATGTACCGGGATATCGTTGACTGGGCGACGTCGAAGATGTCGGCCCATACATCCTCGATGATGTTCTGCCGCAGATATCCGCAGGTAACAACCAGCGCCTCCCGCAAGGTAAGCTCCCGCGGACGTCCCTTCCCCTTTATCCCATGGCTCTTCGAGTAACTCGGTCACGCGATATTCAAGTTCGCCGAGTTGCTCTTCGTCTAGTCCTGACATACGCTCGAACCGCAACGGCTTCTCCGTCGATGAGAGGTTTGGTGTGGTAACCTCCTTTCTATCGGTCGGAGAAGCTGTTGCTTGTTATCTAGTGCGGCGCGTCGTGAGGTTTTCCAATATTTCAGACGAGGGTTCCTCTATTTGCTCACCCTGGGGGGTTTTGGATAACCCTCAATGACCGGCAAAATAGGGACCTTAGGCCCAGGACCACCGCAAATCATCGTGCGCACGACGCAATCGCCGCCCGGACCCGGTCAGGATAGGCCGTCCCGAACCGTCCATATGGCCGCCGTCCGGCGATGCGAGCGCCGCACCAGCGACCTGCTCCGAATCGGCAGGCGGATCGTCTCCTTACGAGGCTCTCCCATCCCAGCCCGCGAGCTGACGTGCGGGGTCCCCCGGGACGATCCCCCGCTGAATGCAGGTTGGCATGGCGCTGCGGCGCTCGACCCGTTCGCTGGCGGGTGGAAATCCTCGCCGCGCTAGCCGGTACCTGACGAGCGGAGCGATGAGGCGGGGCGGCTGGCGGAGTCTGAACTGCTGGTTACGTCAATCAACGAGCGGAGGTCGATGTGTCCAAGCTTCGGGTGCACAACCTGGTCGTGTCGCTGGACGGGTTCGCTACCGGCGAGGGGCAGTCGCTCGACGCGGCCTTCGGGCACGCGCAGCAGGCGTTCATGGAGTGGTTCGGGAAGATCCGGATCTGGCGCGGACTGCAACCCGATGGGCAGCTCGGGCCGGACGAGGCGATCGCGTCGGCTTGGGGGACGGCGATCGGTGCGGAGATCATGGGCCGGAACAAGTTCCGGCCCACCACGGGCCCCTGGCCCGAGGACGGCTGGCGCGGCTGGTGGGGAGAGGATCCGCCGTTCCACACGCCCTGCTTCGTGATGACGCACTACGAGCGGGAGCCGCTCACGGTCAGCGACACCACCTTCCATTTCGTCAGCGGCACCCCCGCCGAGGTCCTGAATCAAGCCCAGAAGGCGGCCGGCGACCTGGACATAAGGCTCGGCGGCGGGCCCACCACGATCAACGAGTTCCTGCGGGCTGACCTGGTCGACTACCTGCACATCGTGCTGGTCCCTATCGTGCTCGGCCGCGGCGTCCGGCTCTGGGGCGGCCTCGACGGGCTGCACGAGCGCTACACCCTGGAAACGGTCACCGTCCCCAGCGGGGCCACCCACGTGTTCTTCACGCGCTAACCGCCGGCGGACGGTCAAGATCCTTCCGCCAGCTCTGCGAGCCGGTCCAGCGAGGCTCGCAGGCGGTTGGCCGTGGTCGCCCGGGCCCGCGGAAAGCGCGTCTCATCGGTCAGCAGGCTCCAGTCATAAGTGCAGGTGACTCGGGTGCGTGACCCGCAGCCGGCTCGAGTTCCCAGCGCCACAGGTGCCCGGGACGCTCCTGCCCGACCTCCGCGGGCATCCAGGCAATCCGGCGGCCCTCGTCGAACTCGACCACATGGTTCTCCCGGATGGCGCCGCCGGTCAGCGTCATCGTGAACACGTCACCCACGTGGCCGACCCGCTGCCCGGCCCGCGCCCGGGCGAGGTTATCGTTGCCGTCCCAGCGCGGCTGCACAGCCGGGTCCGCGATCAGCTCGAAGATCCGCCCCGGGTCGGCCGCGATCTCACGGCTGGCGCTGACTATGCGCGGCGTGTCCGGCCCGGGTGTCATGCGCCCATCCAAGCACCAGCCGCCCGGCACCGCCCCGCCGCCATGGACGGCGGCCGCCCGTGGCTGCCGCGCCGGCCCCCGGCATGCAAAGATGGCGACCATCCCCACCCGGATTCTTATAGCACGCAGACTTCTTACAGCACGCACACATGTGCACCGTCCGGGTCGCACCCGGCGTCACAGGAGAGGCGGTCATCCCGTGCGTTCCGACATCGTCCCCGGCGGCACCTTCCCCGATTATGCGCTGCCTGACCACACCGGCACCGTCGCGCACGCTGAGCGAGCTCCAGGGCCGGGACCCGATGATCCTGACGCTCGCGCGCGGCAACTACTGCCCGAAAGAGCACCGGCAGCACCTGGAGCTGGCCGAGCACTACGCGAAGATCGCGGTCGCCTACACACAGGTCACCACGATCGCCACCGACGACCATCACACGCTGCAGGAGTTCCGCAACTCGGTCGGCGCCCAGTGGCCCTTCCTGTCCGACCCTGGGAGGATCGTCCAAAAGGACCTGGACATCCAGGAGTACACCGACCCTGAGCACAACCCGATGATCCCGCACACTCTTGTGCTCAAGCCGGGACTGGTCATCCACAGCGTCTACAACGGCTACTGGTTCTGGGGCCGCCCGTCGTTCTACGACCTGTGGCACGACCTGCGCGCCGCCACTGCCGAGATCCGCCCGGACTGGGACCTGAGCACCCCGGGGCTGCGCGAGGCCTGGGACGCCGGCGACTACTCGAAGTTTCACGGATGGGACCGGCGTTCCCCGCAGTCGACGCCGACTTCCTATGAGTGATAGGACAGCGGTTGCTGCTGCCCGCTGATCGCGGCTGGCGGGATCGGTGACGCTCGCGGCGTCGCCGCGGTGCTCGCCCTGGGCCGTTGCACTCGCGAGACAGCCACAGTCAGCGGCGGAAATCGTTGCCGAGCTCGCCTCCGGCCTGTGACCTGAGACGGAGGCGCTCGGATCGCGGTCGGGTGGGGTAGGCAGACCCGCGACACCGGTCAGGCTGATCCGGTCAGGCGGTATCTCACGTCGTGAGCGAAAGTGGCACCCGCCTTCTGGAAGACCGCGGCCTGGTGAGGTAGAACGGAGGAGCCATGAGCGAAACGGAGCAGAAGGTAGCAATCGTCACGGGCGGCTCGCAGGGAATCGGCGCCGGCCTCGTCGACGGGTACCGGCAGCGACACTGGGCGGTCGTGGCGAATTCTCTCGATATCAAGCCGTCGAAGGACCCGGACGTCCTCACGGTCAGGGGCGACGTGTCCGAGCAGGCCACCGCCGACCAGATCATCAGCCAGGCAATTGGTCGCTTCGGGCGCGTCGACACCCTGGTCAACAACGCAGGCGTCTTCGTCTCCAAGCCATTCACCGACTACACCGCCGAGGACTACGCGCTGGTCACCGGCGTCAACCTCGCCGGGTTTTTCTGGCTGACCCAGCGCGCCATCGGCCAGATGCTGAAGCAGCAGTGCGGCCATGTCGTCAACATCAGCGCCAGCGTCGCGGACCGCGCGGACTCCGTGGAGCCAACCGCGCTGGCCGCGCTGACGAAGGGCGGCCTGGCCGCGGTCACCAGGTCGCTGGCCGTCGAGTACGCCTCCCGCGGCATCCGCGTCAACGCCGTCGCGCCAGGCATCATCCAGACCCCGCTGTACCCGCCCGATTCCTACACGCCCGAGGCGCTCGCGGGGAAACTGCCCCCGCTCGGGCACGTGGGCCAGGTCAGTGACGTCGTGAACGCCATCCTGTACCTGGAGTCAGCGCCGTACGTCACCGGAGAGATCCTGCACATCGACGGCGGCCGAACCGCCGGTCACTGAGCCGCCCAATGCCGACCGAGTTCGGTGCTGCTCGCCACGGACGGCGGCGATGCCCGTGGCAGGCCGCGGCGGCTGCGTGTCGCGCGGCGGGCTGCCGTTCCCGGTTACATGTCCAGGACGATGTCGGATCGGGGCCGGGAGCAACAGATGAGCGCCTGGCCGCCGGACGGGGCCTCCAGCGGGTCCGGCGAGCACGAGACACCGCCGAAGCGCCATCAACGCCGTATCAGACGGGCAGCCCAGGCCAAAGGAGATGCCGACATGCCAAGCCAGGCCATGCAGGACTTGATCGACGCCCTCAGGGACCAGCGGAAGGCCAGTGCCGGCCAGGCCCCGCTGACCCTGGAAGAGCGCCGCGCCGCCTTCGCCCCCGCCGGCCGTCTTCATCCGGTGCCTGATGACGTGCTGGTGAGGGAGGTGACCGCGGGCGGGGTGCCAGCCCACTGGCTCACCGCCCCGGGAGCGGACACCGGCCGGGTGCTCCTGTTCCTGCACGGCGGAGGTTACGAGCTCGGGTCGCTGCGCAGCGACGGCGAGCTGGCCGCCCGGCTGGGACGGGCCAGCGGGATGCGGGTGCTGTTCCCTGAATACCGCCTGGCCCCCGAGCATCCCTTCCCCGCCGCCATCGACGACGTCCTGGCCGCATGGCGCTGGCTCCGCACCGGCCAGGACCTGAGCGCGAGATCAATAGCAGTGGCCGGCGACTCGGCCGGCGGAGGGCTCGCCGTCGCGCTGCTCGTGGCCGCGCGTGACGCCGGGGAGGCATTGCCCGCGGCCGCCGCGCTGATGTCCCCGACGGTGGATCTGACCAGCTCGGGGGCCTCGATGACCGAGCGCGCCGAGCAGGATCCGTTCTCCACCCCCGCCATGCTCCGTCAGTTCGCCTCCGGCTACCTGGCCGGCGCTGACCCTAAGACCCCCCTGGCGTCGCCGCTGTTCGCCGCACTGTCCGGGCTCCCGCCGCTGCTTATCCAGGTAGGCACGGCCGACCTGCTGCTCAGCGATTCCGAACGCCTGGCCACAGCAGCAGCCGAAGCCGGGGTCGACGTCACCCTGCAGATCGGCGAGGGCCTGCCCCACGTCTACCAGATCCTGCTCGGCACCCCCGAGGCAGCCGAGGCCACCGAGCAAATCGGGAAGTTCCTGCGCGCCCGGGTCCGCTAGCCAGTCAGCCTATACACAGCAGGCTTCCCGGCGCCTGGTCCGTCGCTTGGCTGCGTAACGCCCGGGGACCTTGCTGATCACCCCCAAGGGCGCTCGCCGCGCGCGCCCGCTGGCGGGTGCTCGCCCTGCCCGGCACGGCGTTCTTCATGACCATTCTCGACGGCACGAGAGGTCGTGGTGGCGGCCGGTCCGCGAGGGGATGGCCTGTCAGCTGGTCAGAGGTAGCTGCCGCGCCTGCGTGGCGCAGTGGGCGGCGAAGGCGTCGAAGACGCGCCGGGCTCGGCGCAGATCGAGCTTGGTGATGTCGCGTCGTAGCCGCGCGGCGTAATCAGTGCCGAGGGCGGCACTGGCTTCGGCCATCATGACCGGCTCAGCCAGCCATGCATTGAGGAGCGAAGCGTCTACTTCGAGGTGGAAGAGCAGTCCCCAGGCGCTGCATCCGAGCCGGAAGGCTTGTATGTCGGTCTGCTCGGATTTAGCAAGGTGGACAGCGTCGCTGGGCAGGGTGAACTCGTCGCTGTGCCAATGCAGGGCCGGCGTGCCGGGCGCAAGCGCGGCGGTGACCGGGTCGTCGCTGGTGAGGATCTGGATCGGCGCTACACCGATCTCGGGTCGTGGCGCGGGGGTGATGATCGATCCCGCTGCCTTGGCGATCAGCTGCGCCCCCAGGCAGATGCCGAGCAGCGGCACCTGGCGGTCGATGGCCTCCGATATCCAGACCAGCTCCCGCTGGAGCCCGGGGAAGCCTGCGACGTCGGTGGCGCTCATCGGACCCCCCATGAGCACGGCGCCGCGGACGGACTCGGGCGGCGGCAGCACCGCCGCCTGGTCGTCCAGCAGATCGTGCATCGTCACCGTCGTGCCGGCGAAGGAGTCCATGAGGCGGTGCGGACCCTCCCACGGGACATGCCGGACGATCAGCAGCGGCATGGAGTTGTCCTGCTCGGTCTGCGAGGTCACGAAGTCCATTTATATCGCAAGGTCCGCTATACCTTCGGCGGAACTCTGCGTCCGCTGCTGCATGTCCGGCTGTGGCCAGGCTGGCCGGCACCGGGTTCTCGTAGGTAGAGTCGCGCGCGTCGACGGTGGCCTCGAGGTCGATCTCGATGGCGGACAGTACGCCGGCCTCGCGCCGGCTCAGGATGGCGAGCCAGCCGATTCCGGTGAGCATGTACGCGAGGAAGAAGTACGGGAAGTACCGGACGGGGGCGCCTGGCAGCGGGTAAAAGCTGCCGACCGTCGGGACGAGCAGGCACAGTATCGCCAGGACGAAGACGACGATGTTCTTGCGCCTGAGCTCGCCGCGGCGGCGCAGGTAGACCGGTGCTGCGATCGAGATGAGGAAGTAGGCCAGCAGAAACCCGAACGCGGCAAGGGTCCCGGCGTCGCCGAAGGTCGTCAGGGGGTTGGTGAAGTGCTGCATAACCGTCGGGATCACGAAGACGGTGATCACGAAGACGGTGATCGCGACGTGCGGGGTGCGATTGCGGTCGTGGCTGTCGCCGATGCGGTGCGGGAAGACGCCGTGGCGTGCCATCGGGTAGAGGATGCGCGAGCCGGCGTTGATGCAGGACAGCGACAGGGAGAAGAAGCTGAGCATGGCTCCCACGGAGATCGGCGCCTTGAAGAATCCGATCTTGTCAATGTCGGCGAGGGTGTTGAGGGGCGCCGCGAGGTCAGCCAGGGACGTGCCGTAATGGCGGGTGCCGAAGACTTCGACGTAGCTGACGAAGACGAAGATAAGGCCGGTGATCGCCAGGCTCCATACGACGGCGCGCGGCACGTTACGCAGCGGGTTCCTGGCTTCGCCGCCGAGGGCTGTCGCGCTCTCGAAGCCGACGAGGCTGAAGATGCAGATAACGACGGCGAGGTTGATGCCGTTGAGGCCGATACCTTTGAGGGTGAGCTGTGCGCTGTCGATCGGGCTGCCGTGCCGGAAGAGCACGATAAAGCACAGACCGAGGATCAACGTAATCGACAGGCCCTCGAGCGCCAGCATGAGCAGCGAGGACATGCGGATGTCCTTGTAAGCGATGAACCAGCAGACGCAGGCGCTCACGGCGAAGGAGAGGACGGCGGGGACGTGATGGTGAACGCCGATCGCGTCGAGGAACTGGTTGACGAAAATCGAGAAACCGGCCAGTCCGGCGATGGCGATGAAGGCGTAGGACCACAACAACGTCCAGCCGGACAGCACGCCTCCGGTGGGTCCGAGGCCGCGCCCGGTGTAGGCGTACATGGAGCCGGCGGATGCCGAGCGTCGCGCGAACTGGTTGAGGTTCATGACGACGAAGGAGAGCATCACGGTCGCGAAGAGGTAGGCGAGCCAGGTTCCCTGACCGGCGTCGGAAAAGGCCAGCGGCACGATGAGCACCGCGGTCATCGTGGGCGAGATGACCGCGACCGACTGGGCGAGCAGAGTGGGAAACCCTAGGACGCCGACCCGAAGGCCCTGACCTTGCGGCCGCCGGGCCGGCGCCGCGTCTTTGTCGGAAGAACTCCTGGTTCCGGGGGAAAACGTCATCGTGTGACTCCTGATGCAGGTGCCAGGGCACGACCACAGTGTCGACCGGCGCGGTATGGGGCAGGGGGAGGGGGCAGGTCAAGTCGGTGCTATCTCGTGCTCACTCGTCGAAGGACTGGTCCTCGAGCAGGAGATCTTCGTAGAAGGCGCCGAATTTGCGTGTCGGGTGGGCGATCGCCATCTCCAGCACCCACAGGTTCGGCTTCGGGTGCAGCTTGGCTTCGGCGAGCGATCCGTCGTAATGGGCTTCGTGGGGGAATTCGGACAGGCGGTGCCCGGACAGGTCGAGGTTGAGCCGCCAGCCACGCTCGGCGGCCGATGTGCCGGCGTACTCATACAGTTCCGGGCCGGTCAGGCCTTTCTCGAACCACAGGTCGCGCACGTCCTGCCACAATGCGCGGACATCATGCCTGGCCTTGTGGTGCTCGGGATCGTCGCCGAAGACGAAGGTCTCGCCGGCGTCGCCTTCGGTGTCCCCGTATACCGGTCCGATGTCGATGAAGAAGATGTCCTGCTCCCCGAGCACGATGCCGGGCTCGGACTCGGCCAGGAAGTCCTTAGTGGTGTTCGGGCCGAACCGGACGATAACCCGGTGCCATCCCTTCCGCATTCCCATCGTGCCCAGCACCTGGCGGGCCATCGCCACGGCGTCCTCCTCGACCATGCCCGGCTCGATGTTCGCCGCGATCTGGCGAAGGGCCTTATGGGTACGGGCCCTGACGTCGAGCTGCTTCTCGACGGAGAAGTTAGGCCCGGCCGCTTCGATATCGATGCTGGTGGTCATAGCGCGCCCTCTCGTCGTTTCCGCCGGCAATCCATGCCGGCGCTGCGGGTACGACGAAAGCCTATGGGCGTGTTGCCTTTCAGACAACCTAAGTTGTCATCTATTAACATTGCCGAAATCCTGCCGGCGAGAGTTTACGTGGCTGACACAGACCTCAGGCTGGGTCAAAGATCGAGGACCAGGCGGGCCGTGCGTGATCGGCTGACGCAGATCATCATGTAGCGATTGGTCTCACGCTCCGAGGGCGTGAGGACTGCGTCGCGGTGATCGGGAACGCCTTCGAGTACTTCCGTTTCGCAGGAGCTGCAGATGCCTTCCTCGCACGAACTCATGACGTTCGGGCAGGACGGCCGGATCGCATCGAGAATCGACGTGCCCGCGGGAACGTGAACGGTCAGCTGCGTCCTTGCGAGGATGACATCGAACGCGGTGTCGTCCTCGCATGTGTGATCGGTGGCCGCTGCACTGAAGTATTCGAGCCGCACCGGGATGTCCGGCCGGACGGCATGGCCCGTGGAAACCACCGCCGCGATCATCGGCGCCGGGCCGCAGCAGTAGACGGCGGCACCGGCCGGAACGTCCATGAAGGCAGCCGCGAGGTCTGGGAGGCCGGCCTCGTCCTGCGGCACGACCTGCACGTCGCCGCCTGGTAGCGCCTCGATTTCGGCGACGAAGGCCATGCTGCGCCGGCTGCGGCCGCCGTAGACGAAGGTCCAGGGAAGACCGGCGGCAGCGACGTTGCGGACCATGGCGAGCAATGGCGTCACGCCGATACCGCCCGCGAGGAACAGGTAGTGGCTCGCCGGCTCGAGCGCGAAGTTGTTCCGCGGATGGTCGACAGTGACGCGGTTGCCTGGCTGAGCGATGCGATGCAGCTCCATTGATCCGCCGCGCCCGGCCTCGGCGCGCAGCACCGCCACGCGATAGGTGCGGGTATCAGCGGGCTCGCCGTGGAGTGAATACGAGCGGACTTTGCCTGACGGCAGATGCAGATTGACATGCGCACCCGGTTGCCACTCCGGAAGCGGCTCGCCATCAGGATGGATAAGTTCAAGTGAGACAACGTCGGCCGCCTCGCGCCGCACGGTGCGAATGATCAGATCGAGGAGAGCATCGGCTGGCACGGCCATTTCGTCCTTCGCAGAGGATCGGAAACCGCGCCCGCCGCATTGACCTGACTAGGTCATCAACGGTAACCGATCTGGTTAATGACGGATCTGGCTGAGCTCGGTCTTGTCCTCGGCCGTGACGAGCAGGACCTCGGTCGGAACTCGTCGAGTCGTCATCCGGTGGGGCCGGCTCGCGTCGAAGTGCACCGAGGAGTCCTTCGGTATCTCATAGAGCACGCCGTCGTATTCCAGCTCGAGCGCTCCGCGCTGAACGTAGAGCCATTCCTCGCCGCGGTGACGCACCGGCGGCGTGGGCGGGCGGTTCGGGGTGACCGTGACTCGCAGTGCCTCCAGGGCATGCGAATCGGGATACCCGCTACAGGAGGCAATTTCCAGGCCGCCCGCATGGTGGCTGGGGGCGTCGCGACCGTAGGTGGCCAGCGGAGAACCGTCGATGTCTTCGCCGAGCAGAGTGCTGATGCGCGTGCCCAGAGCGCTCGCCAAGTCGATGAGCATGCCGATCGAGGGCTGCCGCTCACCGGACTCCAACCGAGACAGGTGTGCTTTCGAAAGTCCAGCGAGAGCTGCAAGCTGTTCCAGCGTCAGCCCGCGTGTCTCGCGTGCCCCGCGCAGTCGCTGGCCAATCGCGGCGAGGTCGACGTCGGCACCCATGGGGCGAGAATATCAGGCTGTTACCTTCTAGACAACTCAAGTTGCCATACGATGCGCTGTCGAGGCGCGCTACCAGGAACGAGCTGGCTGAGGCACTCGGCACGGCAGCGCTGCCACCCGGGATGATGCGGGGGCCCCCGATTGGTGCCGCCGGTCGTCATTTGCCCGCGGTCACGGCTTTCAGCTCGTCGAGCGACTCCCGGATGAGCTGCGGCAGGTCTCGCTGGTTGGTCTCGTCGACCCAGCGTTCGAACGCGATCTTGAAGACGGCGATCCCCGCCTCGGCGGTCAGGCTCGCGGCCGGCTCGCTGACGCCGCGCCGGCGCAGCGCGTCGGCGAGCGCCGCGGCGAGCGACGCGAGCTTGATCAGCTCGCGCTCTTGCAGCTCGGCGTTCGCGGCGATGACGGCCTGGCGCTGCCGGGCGTACTCGCGGCGCTCCTGGAGCAGGGCGCCGGCGGCCTCGAGGGCCGCGGCGACCGCGTCGATCGGCGCGGCGGAATCAGGCGCGCTGGCGACGGTGCTCACGAGGAGCTCCTGCAGTGCGCCCGCGCCCCAGAACAGGACCTCGCGCTTGTCGGCGAAGTGCCGGAAGAACGTTCGCTCCGTGAGCCCGGCCCGCTCGGCGATCTCCGCCACCGTGGTCTGCTCGAACCCGCGCTCGCCGTAGAGCTCCAGCGCCGCCTGCTCGAGCCGGCCGCGCGCGTCTGGCTCCCATCGCCCCATGCGCCCGATCGTACGTTGATGACAGCGACTGACATCACGTGCTATAGCTGATGACAGCAACTGACATCGACCTGTCTGGCGCAGCCCTGCGCCGAGGACAGTCGACCACCTGGAGGTCTTCTCATGCGTGTATTCGTCACCGGCGCGTCCGGCTGGATCGGCTCCGCCGTCGTCCCCGAGCTCATCGGCGCGGGCCATCAGGTCGTCGGGCTGGCCCGCTCGGATGCCTCGGCCGCCGCCCTCACCGCCGCCGGGGCGGAGGTGCAGCGCGGCACTCTCGACGACCTCGACGGCCTGCGGGACGCGGCCGCCGCGTCGGACGGCGTGATCCACCTCGCGTTCAAGCACGACATCGCCTTCTCCGGGGACTTCCAGGGCGCTGCCGACGCGGATCGCCGCGCCGTCGAGACCTTCGGCGAGGCGCTCGCGGGTTCTGACCGGCCGTTCGTCATCGCCTCCGGGACGCTCGGGCTCGCACCGGGGCGGGTGGCGACCGAGCGGGACGGGCATGGCCCCGACCCGGCGCGCGGCCGCGCTGGGCGGCGGCCCGCAGACCCGGCAGGCCACCGCCGAGCTCGCGCTCTCCCTCGCTTCCCGCGGCGTCCGCTCGTCGGTCGTGCGGCTCCCGCCGACGAATCACGGCGACGGGGATCAACGGCTTCATGGCGGCCATGGTCGGCATCGCCCGCGACAAGGGCGTCTCCGGCTACATCGGCGACGGGTCCAACCGCTGGCCCGCCGTGCACCGGCTCGATTCCGCGCACCTCTTCCGCCTGGCGCTGGAGAAGGCCCCGGCGGGATCGACCCTGCACGCGGTCGCCGACGAGGGCGTGCCGATCCGCGACATCGCCGAGGTGATCGGCCGCCATCTGGACGTGCCGGTGGTCTCCATCGCTCCCGAGGACGCAGGCGAGCACTTCACCTGGCTGGCCGGCTTCCTCGCGCTCGACAGCCCGGCCTCGAGCGCGCTGACCCGCGAGCTGCTGGGCTGGCAGCCGACGCATCCCGGGCTCATCGACGACCTCGACAAGGGCCACTACTTCCACAACCCATCCGCATGACCAGCTGGCGCACGGCTAACGGCCGCCGGCCAGCCGCCGGTCGCGTTGTTCGGTGCCCATCTGGCCATACGGGTAGTCGGCGGCTCGCGGATCGCTGGCGGCATCGAGTGCCGCGGTCTCCGCTGCGGTCAGATGCAGGCCAGCCGCGCGGAGGTTGGATTCAAGCTGTCCGGTCGTGCGGGCGCCGAGAATGGTCGACGTCACCGCCGGCCGGTCGGTCACCCACGCCAGCGCGATCTCGGCCATCGACACCCCGCGCTCGTCGGCTACCTTCTGGACCGCGTCGATAACCTCCCAGGCGCGCTCCGTGCCTCGGCGGTCATAAGCCTCCATGCCGCGGTTCGGGTCCTCGCCGAGGCGGGTGGCCCCGGCCGGGCGCTCGTTTCGCTGGTACTTGCCCGACAGCCAGCCGCCGCCAAGCGGGCTCCACGGCAGCAGCCCGAGGCCCGCGTCCATCACCGCGGGCACGATCTCCCATTCGATCTCGCGTACCAGCAGGCTGTACTGCGGCTGGAGCGTCACCGGGCCGGCGACGTTCAGCGCACGGGCCAGGTGCACTGCCTTGGTCAGCTGCCAGCCGGTGAAGTTCGATAGCCCGTAGTAGCGGATCTTGCCCGAGCGCACGAACCCGTCCAGGGCCCGCAGCGTCTCCTCAACAGGTGTCCACGGATCAAATGCGTGTACCTGATACAGATCGACAGCGTCGGGCCCCAGCCGGCGCAGCGACGCGTCGAGGGCACGGGTCAGATGCCGCGCGGAAAGCCCGGCGCCATTGGGCACGTCATGCAGCGCGAACCGGCCCTTGGTAGCCAGCACCACGGGCTCGGTGATCTCGGCGGGGCGGCTCGCGAACCAGCGGCCGATGATCTCCTCCGATACCCCGGCGCTGTACACGTCGGCCGTGTCGACCAGCGTGCCGCCCGCCTCGACGAACCGGTCGAGCTGCTGGTGAGCGCCCTGCTCGTCGGTCTCGGAGCCGAACGTCATGGTCCCGAGGCACAGGCTCGACACCGCGCAGCCACTGCCTCCCAGAGTGCGATAGTCCATTTTTTCAACGTACGCCGTTCATCTCAGTTATCGCGGCCGGCTGGGGCGCTGCTGCTGGCTGCGATCACAGGCCCCGCTCACGGTTCAGCCGGGCGTGGGCCTTGCGGTTGCGCCTGTAGAGGCCGACGAACTCGCTGAACAGCCCGTCGTAGAGCCCGGTGGCCGCCGGTCCGGCTGGTAACTCCGCGCCACCTGGACCCGCTCAGGGACCTGATCGAACGTCAGCTCGCCCAGAGCCACGGCCGCGAGCATGGCCGCTCCCCTCGCGTTCGCGTTCACCGGGTCGGCAACCTGCTCGATGGTCGCGGCCGAGCACATCGGCGAAGATCTGGCACCAGACGTCGGAGCGCGCCCCGCCGCCGATGAACCTGACCGGGTCGAGCCGCCGCCCGGTGAAGCTGCTCCACCGCCTGAGCAGCCACCGCGCGTTCAGCGCCACCCCTCGAAGCACCGCCCGCACGAGGTCGTCGCGGCCGACCGACAGCGACAGGTTGTGGAACCCGCCGCGCACGAAGCTGTCTTCGACCGGGGTCCGCTCGCCGTACAGCCACGGCGTGAAGATCACGCCCGCCGCTGCCCGGCGAGCGGCGCGCGGCCATCCGGTCGAACTCGCCGGTAGGCGTCGGGCGGCGGGTCGCCGTCGGCGAACAGCACCCGGTCGCGCAGGAACGTCAGCGCCGCGCCCGCGGTTTCCTGCTCGTCGGCGACGAAGTACCGGCCGGGGATCGCGGACGGCAGCGACGCGATGTTCCGCAGCATGTCGGTCTTCTTGAACGGAACGTGGCAGGTCAGCCAGGAGGACGTGCCGACGTACAGGTGGGCCTGGAAGTCCCTGGTGGCCCCCGACCCGATCGCCGCCGACTGGAGGTCGGGCGTGCCTGCCACGACCGGGATGCCGGGCCGGGACGCCGAGCGCCGCCGCGGGCCCGGGCAGCAGCGGCCCCACGATGTCCGTCGCGGCCACAAGGTCAGGCAGCTGCGAGCGTTCCAGCCCGGCGAGCCTCAGCAGTGCCGGGTCATAGCGGATCGGACCGGGGTGCCGGTTGTCGGTCACCCAGTGCAGCGCGATCGAGTCGTATGTCGCCGCAGCCCGGCCGGTGAGCCGCAGGTTCAGCCAGTCCTTGGGTTCGAGGAAGACGGTGAGCGTGACGATAGATATCCGGTTCCTCCTGCTTCAGCCACAGGATGTGCGCGATGGGGTCCTTGCCGCTGCGCGCCGGGATCCCGGCGGTCTTGCGGATCCATCGCACCAGCTTGTCCACGCCGTAGCCCTGCACCCGGACCGGCCCGCCGGTGATCCGCCGCGCGTACGGCGCCCCGCGCGAGTCCATCCAGATGATGGCGTCCCGGATCGGGGCGCCGTCCTTGTCCACCGCGACAGTGCCCGACCACTGCGCGGTGCAGCAGATCGCGGCGACCGACTCCGGCGCGGACGTGCCGCCTTGGCTCAGCAGCCGGGACGAAGCCCCGGCGATCAGCGCCCACCAGCCCTCCGGGTCCTGCTCGGCGCCGCCGCCAGGCCGCAGCCCGACCCGGCACGCTTGCTGCTCGGACGCGACGACCTCGCCGCTGACCGAGACCAGCGCCACCTTCAGCGCCGAGGTCCCGAGGTCGATCGCCAGGATGTGGCGCTGCACCGCTACACCTCGAACATCAGGTCAAGGTAGGCGCCGAGCAGTCCCGCGGACGAGTTCGTCGGGCAGCGAGGCGGCCATGCCGTAGACCGGGGCCATCCCGGTGTGGACGTCCGGGCTGGCCCGCACCTCCTCCATCGAGGCGGCGAGATCGGCAAGGAACCGGTCGGCCACCCCGGGCAGGGTGTGCCGGAGCGTGATCGCGATGTGCACGGCGGCCGGCCGCTGGAGCCCGTTGAGGCTCCATCCCCGCCGCCCCATATTCTCCATGACCTGGAACACGTCGAGGCCCTCGTCGGCCGCGAACGCGATGACCCACAGCGGGTCGCCGAGCACCCGCAGGCCGGGGATGGCCGCGATGCCCGCACGTGATCCGCGCGCCGGTCTCCAGGATCCGCCTGGCCGCGTCGAGGTAGCCCCGCTCGCCGATCGAGACCAGCGCCGCCCAGCACTCGGCCGACAGCGCGCCCGGCCGGCTGCCGGCGAAGGTCGGGGACAGGTACAGGCCGCCCGGCCAGTCGGTGACGGTGTAGAACTGGAACTGCCTGAGTTCCTTGCCCCGGTACAGCACGACCGACGAGCCCTTCGCCGCGTAACCGTACTTGTGGGTGTCGGCGGACATCGAGGTCACCCCGGGCAGGCGGAAGTCGAACGGCGGCACCGGGTAGCCGAGCCGCTGCGCCCACGGCACGATGAACCCGCCGAGGCAGGCATCGACGTGGCAGCCCGCGCCGCGCCCGGCGGCCAGCGCGGCGAGCGCGGGTATCGGGTCGATCACGCCGTGCGGGAAGCTCGGTGCCGACCCGACCAGGACGGCCGTCCGGTCGGTCACCGCATCGGCCATCGCGGCCAGGTCGGCCTTGAAGTCAGCGTCGACACCGACCCTGACCAGCGCCATGTCGAAGAACTTCGCGGCCTTGTCGAACGCGGCGTGCGCGGTGACCGGCGCGACGATCTGCGGCTCGGCGATCCCGCGGCGCTCCCTTGCGAAGTCCCGGTAGGCCTTCATCGCCAGCAGGATGCTCTCGGTCCCGCCCGAGCTCACCGCGCCGACCACCGGGGCCTCGGGCGTCGCGTGCTCCGCGCCGAGCATGTTCGCGGTCATCGAGACGATCTCCGCCTCGAACTTGGCGGCGCTGGGCCACAGATCCGGGTGCAGCGGGTTGCTCTGCGACTGCGCCGCGTAGACGCGGTTGAGGAAGGCGACGTGCTCAGGATCACCGTGATAGACGGCCCCGGAGGCGAATCCGTCGCGCCAGCGGTGCTCCTCGGCCGCGGCGAGGCGCTCGACAAGCCCGGCGACCTCATCCCTGGGCAGGCCGTCCTCAGGCAGCCTGCGGAACGAGGGAAACTCGCCGCGGTACGGCTTGAGCTGGGCGTCCAGGCTGGCCATGAACTCGCCAGGACCGGTCATCATGGGCTCCTTTGCGCAGCGGCGCCCGCGGTTCGGGCGGGCAGCCTGGTGGCCAGCGCGGCTCCGACCAGCGCGGCCGCCGAAAGCGCGCCGAGCGAGTAGTACGGGTTCCCGATCAGGCCCTGGACGATCAGCACGAGGACGACCCCGCCGAGGTTCCCGGCGAGCAGCAGGAACCCTACAGCGGCGCCGGCCCGCTCCGGCCCGGCATGCAGTTCCGACCAGTCAAGCACCACGGGAAGGGCGGCCAGCAGGAAGAACCCTTCCACGAACAGGACGCAGCCGATGACGGCGGCATTGTGCACGGCCGCGATCGCGAGGAACGCGATCACGGTCACGCTGACGGCGGTCTGCAGCATGGCCCGGCGCCGGTCCCGCGTCGCGACCGCCTGCGGCAGCACGGCGGCGCCGAGGATCCCGGCCGCTGTCATGATCGCGATTAGGTAGCCGGCCGCGCCGCCCCGCCCGAAATGGCCGAGTATCGAGTCGAGCCATGTCGCTACCGCGTTGAAGACCCCCATCCCGACGAAAAGCAGGCCGCCGAGCAGCCACATGAACCGGTCGCCCCGAAGCCAGCGCAGCGACACGGCGACCGACGGGTCACCGGTAAACGCCGCCGGGGTCGCCGCCGCGATCAGCACCCAGACGGCCGCGACGACGGCCAGGGCGGCCTGCGTCCAGGCCAGCAGCCGGAGCCCGCCGGCGTCGAGCAGCGGCCCCCCGACAGCACCGCGGCGAGGACGCCGGCGAACAGCGCCACGCTGCCGACCGAGATGGCAGCCGTGCGTTCCTCCGGCGGGAAGTACCGCGCGGCGACCTTCGTGATCGAGTTCAGCACCAGCGGCTGGCCGGCCGCGATCACGAACTGCGCGGCGAACGCCCACCCGTACGAGTCCGGGCCCGCCAGCCGCATCAGCGCGCCGGCCCCGGTGAGGATCGCTCCGACCGAGAGCGCCCGCCCGAACCTGACGTCGAGCCACCGGCCGGCGGGCAGCGCCAAGATCACGTACATCAGCGGGAAGATCGCCGCCAGGTCCCCGACGGCGCCCTCCGAAACCCCCATCGCCCGGTGCGCCTGCGCCGTGATCGGCGCGTACGACAGCCACAGCAACTGGGTGCACGCGGCCAGCAGGCCGTAGCCGGCCAGGATCATCCACCGGTTCGTCCGGACTGCCGTGCCGCTGCGCGTGGCCGTTCCCTCCTCTCGGCACTTCGTCCCGGCACTCGGTAACAGCCAGTCACTGTGGCCCCATCCTTGCCGCTGCGCGGCCGACCCGCCACAGCGGCCAAGTATGCAGCGGCCGAAGGCCATCTGACCAGGGCTGAAGGCCGCCCAGACCGACGCCGAAGGCCGGGCTCGGAAGGGCCGTTGGTCCCGACATCGAGGCAGCCCAGGTTGCCCGGCACCGGCGCGGGAATAGTTGATCAATCCATGCCTGGAGGTGATCATCTGACCGCCACTGCCACCGAGCGCCGCCAGCCCCGCGGCCACGCCGCCCCATGGCGCCCGTACGTCATGCTCGTCGTGGCCGCGCTGGGGTTCGCGGTGAGCTTCTGGGCCTGGGCGCTGCTGGCTCCGCTTGGCGCGCATTTCAAGCTGGTGCTGCACCTGAGCAGCTTTGAGCAGGCACTGGTCGTGGCCGTGCCGGTCATCGCCGGATCGCTGGGCCGCATTCCCGTCGGCGCCCTGACCGACAGGCTCGGCGGCCGGCTGATGTTCCCTTTCTGGTCGTTCGCGACGATCGTCCCCGTGCTGTTCCTCGGCCTGGCCGGTTACCGCTCCCTGGCGGGCCTGTTGATCGGCGGGTTCTTCCTGGGCCTGGCTGGTACCTCGCTGGGGGTGGGCGTGCCGTTCGTCAACGCATGGTTCCCGCCGGAGCAGCGTGGCCTCGCGATCGGGATCTTCGGCATCGGCATGGGCGGGACCGCCATCAGCGCGCTGACCACAGTCGAGCTGGTCGGCCGCTGGGGCATCCACGCCCCTTTCCTGATCGTCGCGGTGGTCCTCGCGGCCTACGGCATCCTGGCGGCGCTCGTGCTCAGGGAGGCGCCGCAGCGGACGATCCCGACCGAATCGACCACCGCCAGGCTGGGCGCCGCCCTGCGGCTGCCGATCACCTGGCAGGCGTCTGCCTTCTATGCCGTCGGTTTCGGCGGCTTCGTGGCTTTCAGTGTCTACTTGTCGATTTATCTGAGGAATACCTACCCGCTCGGCCAGGCCGAGGCTGCCGACAAGATGGCCGGCTTCGTACTGGTTGCGGCGCTGATGCGGCCGGTGGGCGGCTGGCTCGCCGACTGGTTCGCGCCGAGCACCATCCTGGCTGGCGCCTTCGCCGTAGTCACGGCCGGCGCCGCCGCGCAGTCGCTGGCACCCTCGCTGGAACCCTGGGCGGTGAGCGCCTTTCTCACCATGGCCGCGGCGCTCGGCATTACCGCCGGGGCGGTCCTTGCCCTCGTGGCGCAGCGCGCGCCCGCTAATAAGGTTGGCGCGGTCACCGGGGTGGTCGGCGCCGCGGGCGGCCTCGGCGGCTTCGTCCCGCCGCTGCTCATGGGCGGCATCTACGGCGCCAGCGGCTCGTACACCTGGGGCCTGATCGCCCTGGCGGTCGTAGCCTCCGGCGCCACGGCCTACGCCGCCACCCGACGTCGGCCGGTGCTTGGCCACGCCACGTTAAGCGCTTCCGCCAGGCAGGTGCCCGCCATGCTCGCCGGCCGGGCACCAGGTTCGGCTCGCGGTCACCGGGTAACGACAGCGCTGTAGTTCAGCTAGTTCAGTTAGCCGGGTGGTGAGCGGCCCTCGGCGGGCAGGATGTGCAGCTCAGCGTCGCCGGCCCGGCGGGCCAGTTCGCGCAGGACCCGGTGGCGGCCAGGCCTGGCCACGGCGTCGCGGGCCAGCACTATCTCGGTGACCTGGTGCCGGAGCGCGAACCCGGCCAGGGCAGCTGCAACGTGCGTCCCCTTCAGCCGGACAAACTCGCCGCCAAGCTGCGCGGTCAGCGCCGCGTAACCTGCAAGTAGCCGCTCCAGCTCGGCCGACGGTGGCCGTTGCAGGATGACCGCCACCCGGAAGTCCCCTGCCAGCTGCGCTGCGAGCGCCGCCGAGCGCCTGATCAGCGACTCCATGCCGACCCGCGGCGCGGCGCAGGCCAGGATGCCGGGCAGCTGCGCGGTGCCAGCGGGGACGCCGGGCAGCCGGTAGCCGGCCAGCCGGTGGTCGGCATGCTCGGCCACCACGGCGAAGGCCTGCTCGCGCAGGATGCCGAGCTTCCCCGGCGCGTATTCTGCCCGCAGCGCCTGCTCGATCTCGGCAACCGGAACGATCTCACCGCGCCGTACCCGGTCGGCCAGCACCGAGGGCGGAGCGTCCACGAGCTCGATTTCATCGGCCAGCGCGACGACCGCCGCCTGATCCAGCGCGCCGCCTGCTGCGCCATTGCCACCGCGCGGGCTGCCGGGGCGGGGGCCCCCGGCTATGCGACCCCGGTCGCGCGGGCTGCCGGGGCGGCCGGTGCCGGCCGTGCCCTCGCCGCCAGCCTCAGCCGCGCCCTCGCCGCCAGCCTCAGCCGCGCCCTCGCCGCCAGCGTCAGCCGCGCCCTCGCCGCCAGCGTCAGCCGCGCCCTCGCCGCCAGCGTCAGCCGAGCCGTCGCGGCCAGCGTCAGCCGTGCCGTCGCGGCCGTGCAGGCTGGTGAGGTGTACCGTGGCGATCACGGTGATCCCCGCATGAGCCAGCCGCCGTGCGGCGGCGAACCGGCTCTCCCCTCCCGGGTCGGTAACCGACAGATCGTCGATACATACCACTTCGGGCTGCCGGGCCAGGACCGCGTCGGCGTCGAGCACCGTCCCGTCGCCGATCAGCTCCAGGCCATCGAGTACCGCGCTCACGCCCTCCCTGCCGCGGCAGTCGACCGCCGCGACCACCACGTCCGAGCCGCGGGATCGCCGCCGTCCCGCTTCTTCGAGCATCGCTGTCGTGATGCCGCAGCCTGCCGCGTAACCGAGATAGAGCCGGATGGCCCCGCGCGCCCGCGCGGCCGCGACAGGCATGACGTGCACCCGGTCCTCGCCGCCAGTGCCGCCAGTACCGCCAGCACCGCCAGCGCTAGTACTGCCAGCACCGCCAGCGCTAGTACTGCCAGCACCGCCAGCGCGGCCAAGGCCGGCGGCTCCCCCGGCTCCCTCCAGGGCCCGGGCCGGAGTGATGTGCAGGTGGACGTCGGGAAGCTGGTCGGCCAGGCACTCGACCAGGCTGGCGCGCCAGCGCCGCAGCTGACGGCTCGCCGCTGCCGCCACGACCAGGTGGCCGGCCCCCGTCTCCCGGACGGCCTGGGCGAGCGTCGCCGCGACGTCCGGGCCCTCGCGGACGATGGCCGCGGCTCCTGCGGCCTGCGCGGCGGAGCGGATATCGGCAGCGCCGCCGCCAGGAGCCCCGGCGGGCTGCCTCAGCGCGAGCACCGTGCACTTCGCGCCGCTGCGCCTGGCCAGCCGGAGACCACGTTGCACCAGCGCATCTGCCTGGGCCGGGTCGGCCACGGCCACCAGCACGTCCGGCGGCTCGCGTCGCTGGGTGACGCTGGGTGCGGTCAGGGTCTCCGCGACGATCCGCAGCCCGATCTCACGCAGCGCGGCAAGGCTTGACGTCCGGAACAATCCGTCAAGCGCCTCCGGCACCTGGCCGGCCGGGTATATGTTGCCGTGTCCCAGCCGCTTGCGCAGCGCTTCGGGCGAGCTGTCGACGAACCTGATCTCATCGGCCTGGCGCAGGGCCGCGTCAGACACCGTGGCGGCCGGCTGCTGCCCGGTAAGCCCGGCAATGGTCGCGGCGGCTCGCTCGGTATCACACACGTCGACGGTGCTGATGACGTCGATCCCGGCCTCCCGCAGTGCCTCGATGGCCGCCGCATGCTGGCCGAAGTCGTCCACGAGCACGACAGCCGGCTTGCGCGCGAGCACGGCGTCGAGGTCCATCTCCGCGCGGCCGTCCGGGCCGGCCCCCCGCCTCCGGCGTGGCGCGCCGGGACGATCTCAAGCCCGCCGATAGCCTCGGCGGTGCGGGGGCGCCCGCGGGTCTGCACGAAGCCGATCACCACGTCCTCGCCCCGGTCCCGCAGCGCCCGGCCCTCGCGCAGCATAGTGAAGGTCTTGCCGGAGCCTGGCGCGGCGCCCAGGTACAGGTGCATCGTGCCCCGCCGGACCGGTTCCGGCAGGTCCGCCAGAGCGGCACCGATGCCGTGATCCTCGCGGATGATCTGGCCGCGGGTCGCGTCGTAGGCGTAAAGCTCGCCGTAGCGGCCCCAGTTCACCGCGACGTCAAGCTGCCTGGCTGCCTCGTCCTCGCCGTACCTGGTGCGCAGGACGTCGGTGAAGAAGCCAGCAGGCAGGTTGCCGTCGACGCTGCCGCGCAGCGCCCGGTAAATGGTGCGCACCAGCGGCGCGCGGTCCAGCGACGCCGTGGCGAAGATCTCTTTGCTGTCCTGGATGCTCGCGCCGGCGAAGATCCTTCCGCCGCCCGACAGCGCCAGCCGCTCGCCGCTGAGATCGGCGAACCCGAGCAGTACCAGTGCGTCAACGAGCGGCAGCAGGTCGTCGACCTCAAGGCCCAGGTTGTCGGCCAGGTCGGGGAGGTCAGCCGCACCGTCATGCCGGCCGAGCAGGATCTCGGCGAGGCCGGACAGCCCGTCCACGGTGGCCTGCGGCAGCGGCGAATCGCCGAGCCCGCCTGGGCCGCCGGCCGGCTGGGCTGGGGGCGCGGCCGGAGCGCTGTCGCGCTGCGTCATCATCCGGTATATCTGGTCGACGAGCGCCTCGTAGTCCGGCGTTCGCCTGCGACGCGGCCTGGTGAGCGGGTTACGCATGTCTGCCCTGATCCGGCCGGGGTTGGTGCCCAGGACGAGGATCCGGTCGGCGAGCAGGACCGCTTCCTCGATGTTGTGCGTGACCATGACGATGGCTTTGGTCGGGAACCTGCGGCCCTCCCAGAGTTCCAGCAACTCGCCGCGCAGGTTCTCGGCCGTCAGCACGTCCAGCGCACTGAACGGCTCATCCATGAGCAGCGCCGCGGGCTCCACGACCAGTGCGCGAGCGAACCCGACCCGCTGGCGCATGCCTCCCGACAGTTCCTTGGGATAGGCGGACTCATAACCGTCCAGGCCCACGATGTCGATCACATGCAGCGCCCGACTGGATCGCTCAGCCGACGGGACGCCGCGCGCCTCCAGGCCGATCTCGACGTTCTGCTGCACGGTTAGCCACGGCAGCAGCGCGAAGGTCTGGAACACCATGGTGGTGTCCCGGTTGCAGCCGGTCAGGCGCTTCCCGCGGAACAGCACCTCGCCGTCGGTCGGCGCGATCAGGCCGGCGATGCACCGCAGCAGGGTCGACTTGCCGCTGCCGCTGCGGCCGAGGAGCGCGACGAACTCGCCCTCCTCGACGGCCAGGGTGATCCCGTCGAGCACGGGCACCCAGCGGCCGTCCGGCCCGGAGAACGACTTGCTCAGGGCCTTGACGCTGATCAGCGGACTGGTCATGCGAGCGTGTATTTCGACTCGGCGATGCTGTACAGGCGCCGCCACAGCAGCGCGTTCAGCCCGGTGACGTAGACGGCCATGACCAGGATGCCCGCGATGATCTCGTGGAAGTTGTTGCGGGCGGTCGCCTCGGCAATGTAGCTGCCGAGGCCGCTGGCCTTGAGCACCTGCCGGTTGTAGATGACAATCTCGGCCACTATCGAGGCGTTCCACGCGCCGCCAGCCGCGGTGATCGCGCCGGTGACGTAGGCAGGGAAGACGGCAGGCAGGATCATCCGGCGCCAGCGCTCCCGGCCGTGCACACCGAGGTTGTCCATGGCTTCCTTGAGGTCCGACGGGACCGCGCTGGCGCCGGCGATGACGTTGAACAGGACGTACCACTGGGTGCCGAGCGCCATCAGCAGGATGCTGCCGTAATTCAGGCTGAGCCCGATGTCCAGGAAGAAAACAATCGCGAACGGGAAGATAAAGTTTGCCGGAAAGCTGGCGAATACCTGCACGACCGGCTGCAGGTACTGGGCGACGCGGGGATTGAAGCCGATCCAGACGCCGACCGGCACCCAGATCACCGAGGCCGCCGCCACCGCCACGGCTACCCGCAGGAAGGTCAGGAAGCCGAGGCCGAAGGCTTGGCCGAGGACGCTCAGGCCCTGCTGCCCGGCGGCGATATAGGCGAGCATGCTGAACAGGCCGTATGCCAGCACGGCGGCGACCACCGCCGCGAAAGCGAAGTCGGCGGCGCGCCGCCGGGCGGCGTGGCTGACCAGGCTGCGGTCGTCGACACCGGTAACGGCCGCCATCAGCTGGTTGACTGGCCCGGCGATGGCCCGCCTGCCCCGCCCGGCCAGGGCCGGCCAGCTGGATCTCAGCAAGGCACTGAGGACCAGGGAGCGGGGCTTCTGGCTCGCCTCCGTCTGCTCGAGGCGGAAGCGCTCCACGTAGGCGACCATGGGCCGCCAGAACACGATGTTGACCACCAGGATCATAATGATCATGGTGACGATGCCCCAGACGACGTGCCCGAGCCGGCCCTGCTCCACGGCCACGCCGACGTAGGAGCCCACCCCGGGCAGGGTGTACCGGTGGCCGCCCACGATGATCAGCTCGGACGCGGTGAGGAAGAACCAGCTGCCGCCGAAGCTCATCATCCCGTTCCACACCAGCCCGATCGCACCGCCGGGCACGTCGACGTTCCAGAACCGCTTCCACCGCGACAGCCCCATGAGCCGGCTCGCCTCGTCAAGCTCGGCGGACTGGGTGACCAGCGAGTGGTAGAAGGAGAACGTGATGTTCCAGGCCTGGGAGGTGAAGACCGCGAAGATCGCGGCGGCTTCCAGTCCCAGCTCGGAGCCCGGGAACAAGGCAAGGAAGAACGTCACGGTGATGGCGAGGAAGCCGAGCACCGGCACCGACTGGAGGATGTCGAGAGCCGGGATGAGTACCCGCCTGGCGCGCCGGCTCCGCGCGGCGGCATAGGCGTAGCCGAAGCTGAACGCGTAGGCGAAGAACAGCGCGATGAACATGCGCAGCAGGCTGCGCGCGGCGTAGTAGGGCAGCCGCGAAGGCGCGGTGTCGATCGTGGTGGCCTGGCTGGGATGGAGCGGGACCCGAGCGCTTGCGCCCACCCGGACGACCGCGTAGAGCAACAGGAAGACGCCCGCGCCGACCACTGCGTCCAGCGGCCGGAACCGCAGCCGCCGCAGCGAGTCCCGGCTGGGAAAGGTGGGCGTGACCGCCATGCGATGGCTCCGATCGGCGCAGCTGCCAGGGAATGTGCACAATCATGCAGGTGCCGATGAGCGAATCTCTAGCGCCCGCGTCGGCTCTTTAGCGCCTGCGCCGGCGGGCCCTGGCTGTTTGAAGGACCGGGGCGGCCCGTAGGCTCTGACTGTGGGCGAGCATCGACAGGAATTTCAGCGTGACCTGGAAGCGATCGAAGCTAAGGTCATCGAACTGTTCGCCATGGTCGCTGAGGACCTGCCCGGAGCGACCGATGCTCTCCTGAGCGGCGACAACGATGTGATCCAGGCGCTGGCCGAACGCGAGAAGGTCATCGACGCCCTTTACCCGGAGATCGAGAACCTGGTCAACCGGGAGATCGTGCTGCAGGCGCCGGTCGCTTCGGACCTGCGTTTCTTGCTCTCCGTGCTGCGGATCGTGCCCGAACTCGAGCGCTCCCACGACCTGGTCATAGACATCGCCCATCGGGCCAATCACATCCTCAGCCAGGACCTCTCGCCGCGCAGCCGAGGGCTCGTCGAGCGAATGGGGAACCTTGCATCCGTCATGTGGCGCCAGGCGGCGGACTCCTGGTATCAGCGGGACCGTGCCGCCGCGGCGGAGCTGCGCGAACTTGATAACGATATGGACGAGTTGCACGCCAGCTTGGTAGCCGAGCTTGCCTCGGGGCAAATGGCCATACCGGTGACCATGGAGATGACGCTGGTGGCGCGTTTCTACGAGCGTCTTGGCGCGCACGCCGTCAACATCGCCCGCCGAGTGATTTACCTGGCCGGATCCCTGCCCCCGGAGTAGCTGCGGGCCGATTCCCTTGCCTCACTTCGGGCGTGCGGCATGGTGAGTCCCGGGGATGACCACTACGGGGCAGGCCGCGTGGTGGGTGACCTGGCTGCTCGTCGAGCCAAGCAGGAGCCTGGAGAAACCGCCGCTGCCGCGGGACCCCACGACGAGCAGTTCAGCGTCACGCGAGGCCTTGATGAGTTCTTCCGCGACTTCTCCCGACGCCACGCTCACGGTGATTTCAGGCACCGTCCCGCCGATTTCGCTCGCGACCTTGTCCACGTATTCCTGGAGTGCCTTCCGCGCGAGTTCCGGTTTGAAGCTTTTTCCGGGGTGCACTCCCCAGTAAATCCCGGTGACCGGGCGAACTGGGTCCGGTTCAACTGTCATGACTTCCAGCGGCAGATGGTGCTGCACGGCCTCGCGCATCGCCCAGCCCAGGGCACGGCGAGAATTGTCCGAGCCGTCCACCCCGACGATGATTCCGGGCATCTCCGCTCCTGGTGTTCTGATCCGCTCCGATTAGTCCTGATGACAGCGCGCTTGCTCGGCGGTCCTGAACGCCGCCGGCTCAGCCCATCCGGCCGGTGACGTAGGCCTTGGTGCGGCTGTCGTTCGGGTCCTGGAAGATCTGCTCGGTCCGGCCGTACTCGACGAGGACGCCCGTGCGGGTGTCGCTTTCCTCATTGCGGAGCACCGAGAAGAAAGCGGTGCGGTCGCTGACCCGGGTGGCCTGCTGCATGTTGTGCGTGACGATGACGATGGTGTACTGCGACTTGATCTCGCGCATCAGGTCCTCGATGGCGGCCGTCGCGATCGGGTCGAGCGCCGAACAGGGCTCGTCCATGAGGACCACGTCCGGCTCGACGGCGAGCGTGCGGGCGATGCACAGCCGCTGGGCCTGCCCGCCGGACAGGCCCAGCGCCGACGCCTTCAGCCGGTCCTTCACCTCGTCCCAGAGGGCGGCCTGACGCAGCGAGTGCTCGACGATCTCGTCCAGCTTGCCGCGGTTCCGCTGGCCGTTGATCCGCGGCCCGTAAGCCACGTTGTCGTAGATCGACTTCGGGAACGGGTTCGGCTTCTGGAAGACCATGCCGATACGCCGGCGGACCGCCGTCGCGGAAACATCCTTGCCGTACAGCGGCACCCCGTGGTACCGCACGTCGCCGTCGACGCGAGCGCCTGGCACCAGGTCGTTCATCCGGTTCAGCGTCCGCAGCACCGTCGTCTTGCCGCACCCGGACGGGCCGATGAACGCCGTGATCTCATTCTTGTGTATCGCCAGCGAGACATCCGTGACGGCCCGGAACGCACTGTAGTAAATCGAGACCTTCGTCGTAGTGAAGACCGGCGCGTCCGGCGACGGCTGCTCCGGCGGCAGATCCTGCTGCTGGGCCACCAGCTCCGGCTGCTGCGTGGCGACGATGTCCTGATCAGGTTCCATGAGATTCCTAGCGCAGATACTTGGTAAACCGTGCGGTTACGAACCGGGCAGCTATCATCAGGATAAATGCGATCGCGATGAGCGTCAGCGCCGCACCCCAGCCGCGGGCCTGGGCGCCGACATACGGCGAGTTCGCGTTCTGGAAGATCTGCGCGGGCAGCGCGGTGTTGGCACCACTGAACACGTTCTTGTTCACCAGGGTGGTCCCCAGCCCGATGGTGAACAGCAGCGGCGCCGTCTCGCCCGCAGCCCGGGCGACGGCGAGCAGCGCGCCGCTGACGATCCCGCCGAGCGCCGCCGGCAACACCACCGTTACCGTCACCCGGGCCTTGGTGGCACCCAGGGCATAACTCGCCTCCCGCAGCGGGTCCGGCACCAGCCTCAGCATCTCATAGGTGGAGCGGATCACGATCGGCAGCATCAGGCAGCCCAGGGCGAAGGCGCCGGCCAGGCCCGAGTAGCCGAAGTGCAGCACCCAGATCGTGAAGATGAAGAGTCCCATGATGATGGAGGGCACGCCCGTCATGACGTCGGACATGAACCCGATGAGCCGTGCCAGCGGCCTGTTGCCGCCGTACTCGTTGAGGTAGATCGCGCCCAGTACGCCGAGCGGCACGGCTATGACCGTGGCGAGGGCCGTGATCTCGACAGTGCCGACCACCGCTGGCCCGATTCCGCCCTGGTTCGCCGGCTCCACCTGCACGGGGATCGAGCCGGTCAGGAAGGACCAGCTGATGACCGAGGCGCCCTTGGCGATGACCGTGAACAGGACGAATCCCAGCGGGATGATCACGAGCACGAACGCGAGCACCATCAGCGCGGTCGCGATGCGGTCCGTAACGCGCCGCACGCCTGCCGGCTCTCGCAGGTCGGGCTGCTGATGCTCGGCGGTGACAGCCATCAGGCCCCCCTATGCCGTCGGGCGGACCGCTCCACGACCCCGCGGGCAATGACGTTAATGATGATCGTGAAGGCGAACAGGAGCACGCCGAGCCCCATCAGCGCGGCGCGGTCCAGGCCCGTGGCCTCGCCGAACTCGTTCGCGATGACCGAGGGCATGTTGTAGCCGGGCGCGAACAGGTGCGACGTGATCTCGGGCGACGAGCCGATCACCAGCGCGGCCGCGATCGTCTCGCCCATCGCCCGGCCCAGCCCGAGCAGCACCGCCCCGACGATGCCGCCCTGACTATGCGGCCAGACGGCGCCGCGGATCATCTCCAGGCGGGTGGCGCCCAGCGCGTAGGCGCCCTCCCGGTCGATCGTCGGCACCGTCGCGATGACCTCGCGCGACAACGAGGTCACGATCGGCGTGATCATGAAGGCCAGGATGATGCCGCAGGTAAAGAACGATGGCCCGCCCGTGGGCGGCCCGAACAGGCTGCCCAGCACCGGGACGCTGCCCACGGCCGAGCCGATCGAGGCGTAGAAGTGCGCGATCCAGGGTGCGAACACCAGGATCCCCCACAGGCCCCAGACCACGGACGGGACCACCGCCAGGAGGTCGATCACGTACACGATAGGGCGCGCCCACCGGTACGGCACGACCTCGGTCAGCAGCAGGGCGATGCCCACGCTGACCGGTACCGCCATCACGAGCGCGATCAGGGCCGTGATGGCGGTGCCGTAGATGAAGGGCAGCGCGCCGTACTGGTTGTTCGTGGGGTTCCAGGTGCTCGAGAAGATCTTCAGGCCCTCGGTGCTGAACCAGGACGAGGCCTGCTGGGTGGTCGAGACGGCGATGAGGACCAGGATCACCAGCACCAGCAGGCCGGACGCGAGCGCGATGACCTGGAAGGTGCGGTCGCCGAGCGGCCGCCGCTCGGACAAGGCCCGGGCGGATCCGGCCGGGCTGGCCGGATCCGCCTTCGTCACTGTGCTCACGGCGGCGAGCCGATCGGATCCGTGTACGTCACAGTGCTCACGATGACTAGCCGATCTTGCTGAGCTGCGCCGTGGCCTTCTGGTCGAGGCTGGCGGGCAGCGGCGCGTAGTTCAGGCTCGGGAGCAGTTTCTGGCCGGCTCCGAGCAGGTAGCCGATGTAGGCCTTGAGCATGCTCGCGTTGTTCATGCCCGACTGAGCCTGGTAGACGAGGTCCCACGATTGATAGGTGATCGGGTACGAGGTGGCGCCGGGCGCCCAGATCGCGCTGAAGGTCAGATTGGGCATGACGGTGACCTGGCTGGCGGCGGCGGTGGCCGACGCAACTGACGGCGCGACATAGTCGCCGGCCTGGTTCTTGACCGAAGCGAAGGTCAGCCCGGAGGCCTTGGCATCGGCGTAGTCCACGTACCCGATGGCCCCCGGGGTGGACTTGACGATCTGCGCCACCCCGCCGTTGCCGTTACCTCCCCGGCTGGTGGCGGGCCAGTTGATCGTCGAATTGGTGCCGAGCGTCCATGCGCTGCCTGCGCCCTTTACCAGGAACTCGGAGAAGTTGGCGGTGGTACCTGAGGAGTCCGAGCGGCGGGCGACGGTGATCGCGGTGCTGGGCAGGGTGACACCGGGGTTATCCGCCTTGATCGCCGAGTTGTTCCACGTCTTGATCTTGCCTTCGAAGATCTGCGCGATGACCGGCGCCGACAGCTTCAGGTTGCTGACGCCTGACAGGTTATAGGAGAGCGTGATCGGGCCGATCACGACGGGGAAGTAGAGCACCGTCTTGCCCTTGAAGTTCGCGGTCTCGGCGGCGGGGATCGGCGAGTCCGAGCCCGCGAAGTTGACCACCCCTGAGGCCAGGTCCGTGCGCCCCTTGCCGGAGCCGCCGCCGGAGTAGTTGACCGTCACGCTGGGCTGGACCGACTTGAAGGCCTGGATGGCCGACTGCTGGAAGGTGAGCTGGAACGTCGATCCGCTCGCGTTGAGCGTGCCCGACAGACTGGCGCCGCTGCTCGACGAGGATGGACTGCTGCTTGGCGATGAACTGCTGCTGCCCGACGAGCCGCAGGCGGCCAGCGACAAACCCATCGCGACAACGGCGACACCCGCCGTCGCAACCCCTTGGATGCGCACACGTTGCATATCAGATACTCCTCTTTTAGTTGCCCGCCGAGCATCGCCACAAGCCTGCCTTGATGGCGTGAATCCGGTTCTCAGCCTGAGAAGCCGGTTGCCGGCTTGATCGGGGACGATGCCGGCGCCCGATTCGAAGACGCCGTCAGTGACCTCGGGCCCTCCGGTGTTTCCGGTGTAATGCCGCGGATCCACCGTAGGGTTAGCATCGTTAAATGCAGGCAAACAGCACGTGAACTTCACCTTGCGCCTGTCGGTGCTGTTGATGATGGCGGCGTCAGCTCCCGATAGGGCTCAGATCCGAATCCGCTATTAGGGCGGTGACAGGGCCGCGTAAAAACCGGTAGGTGCCGCTGTGACCTGGGATGACGTTGAACACATCCCCGGTCAATAGCGAGCGGACAGCGTATAGGCGCCCGGGCTGCTCACGGTCAGGCTGGTCCACTGACCGCGGGCGGCCAGGGTGGCGTTGCCTGTGCTGCGCAGCAGCCTTGAGAAGTGCACCCGCACGATGGTGGTGGCGGCCTGGCTCATCCGCACCGTGATCTCAGCTGGCGTGGTGCTGATGACGGTTCCGGGCGGGCTAGCGAGCGGCAGGGCGCCCGCCACCCGGTACAGCCGCCAGAAGGCGTCCCGCCATACCGGCAGGAGCCAGGGCTGGCCGGACCGCACGATGGCGGCCTCCGCCACCGCAGCGAAGTCGGGGCTGGCGGCTGAGATGGCGACGTACCGCACCGCGTTGTCGCGCAGCCAGCCGTAGTATGCCGCAGGGGTCAGCGTGCCCTCGTAGAACAGCGGGTTCCTGGCGATGTCGACCTGCCGCTCCCACCCGCGTGCCAGCGGCACCGTCGCCGCCAGTTCCTGCGACTCCCAGTGCCCGTACTGCGGCACCGCCTCGACCCGCGCCGTCTGCGCGTCCAGGGCTCGCAGCTCAGCCACCAGCGCCGCAGTCTGCGGCGCGTACGGCGGCGCGTTGCCGTGCGCGAAATCGGTGACCGGCTGGGCGACCTGCCAGGTCGCGGCGGCGATCAGCGCTCCGGCCAGCAGCCAGCGGTACCGGGCGCTGGCCATCCCGGCCAGCAGCGGGCCTACCAGCAGCAGGCCCAGCCGCTCTACATTGGAACCCACCGGCGTCGGCACCGCCCACACGATGACCACGCCGATGGCGTACACGATGGCGCCGATCCGCACCATCCGCCAGCGGCGCGGCAGCAGGACCACCACGCCCGCCGCGGCCAGCAGCGAGGGCAGCCCGTTCTTCATGCTGATGGGCTGCGCCCCGCCGTCGGACAGCAGCACCGCCAAGCCCAGCGGCAGCCCGGCCGCCACCCCGATCACCAGGCCAGCCCGCCAGCGGCCGATGATCACGAAGGCGGCCGCCGGCACGCCGAGGAACAGGCCGGCCACCGGGCTGAGCATCGAGGTCAGCGCTGCCAGGCCCGCGACGGCGGCCCAGCTGAGCCGGCCTCGCGGCCAGTTACCGTCGGCGAGGAGGACGCAGCCCAGCGCCGCGGTCAGCCCGATGACGAACGTGGCCCGGCCGGCGGTCAGCTCCGTCAGCATGGCCGCGGCCGCCCACAGCGCGGCCGCACGTGGCCTGGGCACCCGGTGGCGCACCAGCAGGAACGACAGCAAGCCCGCGCAGAGCACTGCCGCGGCCGCGGTCGCCTGCCGGGTGCCTGCCACGCCGAGCAGGTACGGCGCCAGCAGCGAATAGCTCGCCGGATAAATACCGCCGTACCAGCTGAACAGATACGCCGAACCCGGGTAGCGGCTCGCCCAGCCCGCCCGGGCGATCTGCGCGGACAGGTCAGTGCCGATCCGCGGGAAGACCGTCAGCCAGATGATCGTTCCGGCGGCGGTGACCAGGACGCTGAGGACGACCGGGTGACCGGCGAGCCCGCCCGCAACCCGCCACCGGTCCGCCGGGTCCCCCGGCCAGCGAAGCCGCAGCGAAGCAGGCAGGCCCGTGCGCGGCCGCTCACGGCGGGCTTGTTCCGCGGGCCGTTCGAGGCCGGCACCGGGCATCGGGCGCATGGCATCCAGTTTTCCCGATGCAGCCCGCCCCAGGTAGCCGCACGCACCCGGCTGCCGGCGGCCCGCCCTGGGAGCCCGGCCACCCTGCGGGCCGGCCGCGGTAGGTAGCGTGGCTGGTGTGACCTTGAGAATCATCGGCCGCCCCGGCGATCAGCCTGCGGCCGGGACCGTGCCACCGCCGGTGCCGTGACCACGGATCCGTACGCGAGCGCCGCCGACCTGGTCGGGCGCTCAGCGGCTGCCTACGTGTCCAGCGTGCCGGACCGCCCGGCGGACGACGGCTTCTTCGGCCCTGGCAGCGTCGCATGGCGGGTGAGCACCGACCTGGCGTCGCCGGTGGCCGGCCTGCGGTCGCTGCTGATGCAGGCGCTGCATCCGCTGGCGATGGCCGGAGTCGACCAGCACAGCGACTGGCGCCGGGATCCGGTCGGCAGGCTGGCCGCCACCTCCGCGTACGTCGCGACGGTCAGCTTCGGCGAGCGGGCGGCCGCGCAGCAGGCCGCGGCCCGGGTGCGCCGGATCCATGAGCACGTCAAGGGCGTCGACACGGTGACTGGCCGCCCCTACGCGGCAGGCGATCCCGCGCTGCTGCTGTGGGTGCACGCGGCCCTGGTCGATTCCGCGATTGTTGCCTCGCGCCTGTTCGGGACGCCGCTATCAGCTGAGGATGGCGATCGCTACGTGGCTGAGATGGCCGTCGCGGCCGAGCTTGTCGGCGTGCCCCGCGCGTTGGTCCCCGCCAGCCTCGCCGGGCTTGACCGGTACATCACCTCGGTCCGGACGGACCTGCGTTGCACGCCGGCGGCGACCGAGTCGATGACGTACTTGCTCGATCCGCCTGGCCTTGACTCCGGCATCGCGGAGATCTGGCAGGACATCAGGGACGGCGCGATCGCCGCCTTGCCGGCCTGGGCGCGGGAGATGCACGGCTATGCCGCGCCGGATGATCTGACTCCGGACCGCCGGACCGAGATCCGGCAGGCGCTCGGCATTCTCGATGCGGTGTTTCTCGGTGAGCCAGGCGTGCTCGAGGCCCGGCAGCGGATCACCGCGCGGACGCGGACCGCGCGGCTTGCGTGAGACGCCTTCCGGCTGTTGGGCTGGCCGCCGCCGCTATCGCCGGCGGCGCTGGCACGACTGTGCTGCTGGTGCGGCGCCGGATCGGGCGGCTGCGATTCGACCGTGGCCTCGCGGCGCTGCAGCTCGCCGGGCGCGGCGCGGCCCGGTACGCGGGCAGTGCGCCACGCCTGTTCGCGGCCGCCGGGCAGCGCCGGGAACAGCTGCGCAACGATCTCGCCCTGCAGACCGCGGAAGACGTCGCTGACACGCTGGGTGCGATGAAGGGCGTGCTGATGAAGCTCGGCCAGATGGCCAGCTACATTGACGATGGCCTGTCGCCAGGCGTCCGCAATACCCTCGGCCGCCTGCAGGACAGCGTCCCGCCGATGAGCGCCGAGCTGGCCGCCCGCGTGGTTGCCGAGGAGCTTGGCCTGCCGCCGGAGCAGGCCTTCGCCCGCTGGGACCCGGAGCCGATCGCGGCCGCGTCGATCGGGCAGGTGCACCGCGCGATCACGCTGGACGGCCGGGCCGTCGCGGTGAAGGTGCAGTACCCGGGCGTCGCCGAGACGATGGCGGCGGACCTCCGAAATGTCGCCTTGTTGCGCCGGATGCTGCGGATCACCGCACCGAGCCAGGATGTCGACGCGCTGATCGCCGAGCTCAGGGACCGGGTCCTGGAAGAACTCGACTACCGCAGGGAAGCCGACAACCAGCGCCTCCTCGCCGCCTACTACGAGGGGCATCCGACGATCCGCATCCCGGCGATCATCGGCGAGCTGTCGGCGCGGCGGGTGGTGACCAGCGAGCTGGCCGACGGGGCGCGCTTCGCCGAGCTCGC
The DNA here is from genome assembly GCA_963774825.1 of uncultured Actinomycetes bacterium. GTDB lineage: Bacteria > Actinomycetota > Actinomycetes > Streptosporangiales > Streptosporangiaceae > DATBGO01. Next base: position 63,192 of record CAVZGW010000012.1, read on the forward strand.
CAGCTGGTCCCAGGAGGAACGGGACCTTGCCGCGGAGACGATCTACCGGTTCGTGTTCCGGAGCCTGTACGACGTGCACGCCTTCAACGGCGATCCGCATCCGGGCAACTACCTGTTCCACGGCGGCGGGAAGGTAACTTTCCTCGACTTCGGGCTGGTCAAGCACTTCACCCCGGCCGAGCTGCAGCCTCTCATGCAGATGGCCCGCCAGCTGTGCGTCCGCAATGACCCTGAGGAGTTCCGCCGGAATATGGAGCTGGCCGGGTTCCTGCAACCGCAAGCACCGCTGAGCACCGAGACGGTCGTCGAGCACATGGCAGTGTTCTACGACACGATCCGCGAGCCCGGTCCCCGGACCATCACCGGCGACTACGCGTCCGCGGTCGTGCGCCGGTTCTTCGACATCCGCAGCCCGGTGGCCGGGTATGTGAGCATCCCGCGCTCATATGTGATCCTCCAGCGCATCAACCTGGGCCTGTTCGCCGTGCTCGGCCAGCTGTCCGCCACCGCCAACTGGCGCGCCATCGCCGAGGAGATCTGGCCGTTCGTCCAGGGCCCGGCCGCCACCCCGATCGGCGAGGCCGAAGCCGCCTGGCGCGAACGGCGCGCGTTGACCCAAGGCACTCGGCCTGAGCGGTAGCAGCACTTCAGAGGATGCCCGCCTGCGATCGCCGCCCCTACCGCAGCACAATGGCTCGCGATCACCATAGCGGCTCGCGATCACCGCATCGGCGTGGCCGCGGCCGCCGGGCTCGTTCCATCCATTTTGAACTTGGCCGTGGTGATCCCGGCACAGCCGCCCACGGGACTGCCCGGTAGGGGGCATACTGGAGATGATGAAACCGGCCCGCGCCGCAACCCGGCGCTACCTGCCAGGAAGTCCCTTCAACACACCCGCCGTAGTGCGGCCGGTCAAGCAGTTCGCGCTGCACGACCAGGTGACGCACGACAGTTACGGCCTGGGCGTGGTCATCGGCGTCGAGGATGACACCGCCGTGCTCGTCGATTTCGGCTCCCAGCAGGAGCGGATCCCGGCGCCGTACCCGAAGATGACCAAGCTCTGAACAGTTGCGGTAGGCGGTCCGGCCGCGGCCGCATCGCCCGACAGGACGCAGCTGCCCGGCACGACAGTGCCAGGTACGACAGTGCCAGGTACGACAGTGCCAGGTACGACAGTGCCAGGTACGACAGTGCCAGGTACGACAGTGCCAGGTACGACAGTGCCAGGTACGACAGTGCCAGGTACGACAGTGCCAGGTACGACAGTGCCAGGTACGACAGTGCCAGGTACGACAGTGCCAGGTACGACAGTGCCAGGTCGGCGGCCGGTGCGCCAGCTTGGCAGCCTGCGCCAGGTCGCCCGCCTGCGCTAGGTCGCCCGCCTGCGCCAGCTTGGCTGCCTGCGCTAGGTTAGCTGCCTGCGCCAGGTCGCCTGCCTGCGCCGGGGTGCCGCTGGCCCGGCAGTGCCGGCCGCACTGATAGTCTTCGTACGCACGGCAGCGCTCGCAGCTGCCAACTCCCGCGGGCGAGAAGCCCGCGCGGTCGCTTGTGTGAGCAGTCCGCTTCTCGGTGAGCCCCAGTTTGCCGCTGTCGTCGACGTCTCCAGCATGACGCGGCCCCTGAACCACAGATGGAGCTCATCCATGCCCCAGAATTCCGGCCGCCGCCGCGCGCCTTCGCACCGGCACCGCGGCCCGGCCCGCACGCCGGGCCGGGTCTTTGTGCCGCGCAAGGACCCGCGCGAAGATCAGCGTTCCGATCTGGACCGCGCGCTGACCGCCGCGGCTACCGCGCCTGCGCCGGCCGCCACCACCTTCCGCGAGCTTGGCCTGCCCGCCAGGCTCACCGACGCGCTGACCGCTGGCGGAATGGTCGCGCCATTCGCCATTCAGGCCAGCGCCATACCGGACGCGCTTGCGGGCCGGGACCTCCTCGGCCGCGCGCAGACCGGCTCCGGCAAGACGCTCGCCTTCGGCCTGCCGATGCTGGCCAGGCTTGCCGCCGCGGCGGGGCCCAGCCGCCAGAAGGCGCCCCGCGGACTCGTCCTGGTCCCGACCAGAGAACTCGCGGTGCAGGTCGCAGGGGCTCTCGCGCCCCTCGGCCAGCGGCTCGGAGTGAGCGTCATGACGGTGTATGGCGGCGTCGCGATCAGCCGGCAGATCGACCGGCTGAGCCGTGGCATTGACATCGTCGTCGCCACCCCTGGCCGCCTGATCGACCTGATCGACCGGACCGCCTGCACTCTCGGCGACATCGAGATCACCGTCATCGATGAGGCCGACCACATGGCTGACCTCGGCTTCCTCCCGGCTGTCACGCGCATTCTCGACGCCACCCCCGGCTGCGGCCAGCGTATGCTGTTCTCCGCGACGCTGGACCGCGGCGTCGACCGGCTGGTGAGCGGCTACCTGAGCGACCCCGCACTGCACGCGGTCGCCGCCGACATCGTGCCAAATGACGTGGACCACCGGGTCTTCGTGCTGCCCGCTCAGGACAAGGTGACCATCGCGGCGGAGATCGGCCGCCGGCCCGGCCGGACCCTGTTCTTCGTCCGCACCAAGCACGGTGCGGACCGGCTCGCCAAGCAGCTGACCCGGGCGGGCGTCGACGCGGCAGCTATCCACGGCAACCTGAACCAGAACCAGCGTCAGCGCGCGCTCACCGGGTTCACGGCGGGGCATCCTCGCGTCCTTGTAGCGACCGATGTGGCTGCCCGCGGCATCCACGTCGACGACATCGGGCTTGTGGTGCATTTCGATCCGCCCAATGACCACAAGGACTACCTGCACCGCTCGGGGCGCACCGCTCGCGCGGGCGCAAGCGGTACCGTCGTGGCCCTCGTCGAGCCTGCCCAGGTCCGTGACGTCGGACGGCTGCACCAGGCGGCCGGCGTCACCCCCACCAGCCACCAGGTGCAGCCAGGCCACGATGCGGTCCGGGACGTCGCGACCTCAGGCACTCCCATTCCGGCCGCGGCGAGCCAGCCGCCGCAGGCGCCCGGCACGGGCACCCGTCCGGCTGGCCGGCGCCCCGGGGGCCGTGACCTGGACGGCGGCGCGGACGGCGGGCGCCCGCGCCGCGCGGACAATGGCCAGAGCGCCAGTCAGCTGCGGCGCGGAGATCTTGGTCAAGGCGGAAAGAGCAAGCAGGCGCGGCACGACGAACTCAGCGCAGGCAGCGGCCGGCGGCGCGGGCCGCGCCCGGCGGGAACCCGCCGCGGCCGGACCGCCGCGGCCAGCTAGCCGCGGCGCGTCCCGGCGTCCACCATGTCGAGGAACGTGACGATCGCCGCCGCGACCGTGCCAGCGGCTCGCCTGGGCAGGTGGTGGCCCGTGCCCTCGATCAGCTGCAGGCGCGCGTCGGGCAGCGCTCCGGCAAGCCGCCGGGCAGTCTCAGCGGGAACCAGCGTGTCCTGCGGATCGGCGAGCAGCAGCACCGGGGCCTTGACTGACGGCAGCACCGCGATCAGCTCGTCGAGTTCACCGACGAGAGCCCGCTGCTCGGCGAGGAAGGTCCGCCACAGCGGGCCGTTATCGCTGCTCGCATTTCCCCAGATATGCAAGTTGACGTACTCGTCCGGGCCGAGCGGGTGACCGCGGAGCCGGGCGATCCTGGCCAGCCTCGCACGGGCGATCCACGGTGTCAGCCGCCACGCGACCAGCGCGCAGACCGGCCCCGCCGCCGGAGCGGCGAGCAGCCTGTCCCAGCCGTTAAGACAGCCAGGGCCGATGCTCGCCAGCAGGACCAGCGCCTCGACCCGCTCCGGCGCGAGGCTAGCGGCCGACAGCGCCACCCCGCCGCCATAGGAGTGCCCGACCAGCACCGCCTGGCCGATCCCGCGCGAGTCAAGCTCGCCAAGCACCGCGCGCGCGTTGGCGGCGAACCCGGCGGCGGCCAGCCGGCTGGAACCATATCCAGGCCGGTCCGCCGCGATGGCGGGCATCCGGGCCGGAAGCCTGCCCAGCACCTGCTGCCAGTCGGCGCCTGAACCGGGCTGCCCGTGCAGGAACACCAGCTGATGAGAACGCACCCGCCCAGGCTATTGCGGCCTTCGCGGCAGCCGCGCTCCGGCAGCCGCGCTCCGGCAGCCGCGCTCCGGCAGCCGCGCCGCAGCAGCGGCGCTCAGCGGGAATCCGCCAGGCAGCCGGCGCCCCGCTGGCCGCCGGCTGCCTGGCTGCCGCTGGTTCCCGGGCGCTACCTGCCGACCGGCCTCGGATCGTCGCTCAGCGCGATCAGATCCTGCACGGTCGCTGCGTCCTCATCGGAGGACCCTGGGCCGGTGCCTGCCCGCTCGGCCAGCAGGACGCGCGGCCCGGCGATCTCGGCGAGCGTCTGCAGGTAAGCGGCTTCATAACCGGCGGCCATCAGGTCGGTGGTGAAGTTGGCCTCGACGTGCTTACGGCAGATTCCTGGGTCGAGACGCCGGGCCGCGCTGATGGCAGCGGGTAGTTCCTCGGGACGGTCGACGATGACGCCGGTCTGCCCGGGCACGATGAGCTCAGGCACGGCACCGCGGCGCAGCGCCACCACGGGAGTACCGCAGGCCATGGCCTCGATGACGACCAGGCCGAATGGCTCCTCCCAGCGGATCGGGAAGAGCAGGCAGGCGGCCCGGGACAGCAGATCCCGCTTCGCGGCCGCGTCGGCGACCCCGAACAGGGCGGTGTCCGGGCCGAGCCTTGGCTCGATCTCCCGCGCGAAGTAGGCGAGCTCGGGCGGCTCGGTGCACTTGCCCGCCAGCACGATCGGCAGCCCGGCGGCGCGGGCCGCCTCGATGGCGAGGTGCGGTGCCTTGTCCGGGCAGAACCGGCCGAGAAAGAACGCGAAATCGTCCTTATCAGTCCGGAACGGGAATGTATCGGCGCGGATCGCGTTGTGCACCGTCGCCGCCCAGGGCAGTTCCGGTGCCGTGGCGCGCTGGGCATCTGAGATGGCGACGAACCGGACAGTCTGGCCGAGCGCCTGATAGTAGTCGCCCGGGTCACCGGACGCGGGACCGTGGACGGTCACGACGGTCGGGATCTGCCGCCTGCGGGCAAGCAGCGGTCCGGCCAGCGTGTGGTCGTGCACCACATCGACATCGAGCCCTTCGAGCAGCCGTGCGACCTGAGCCGCGTGCATGACCTCGGGCAGCGGCTCGCCGAGCCGGTCCGCGGGACCGACGTCGCAGCTGGCGAGAAATCGCTGCGCACGGGTTCGGTGCTGGCCCGCGCCGATCAGGGTCACCTGATGACCCCGGTCGACCAGCGCGTCGACCAGGTCGGCCACTACCGCCTCGACGCCGCCGTATGCCATCGGCGGGACGTCGAAGTAGGGCGGGGCGATCATCGCTATGTGCAGCCGCTGGGGGGTGGCGGCCACCTCTGGCGTTCGGAAGAGCGTCGAGGTTGGCACGCTCACTAGATGCCTCCTTATCGGTGTCGATGGCGATGCGGCTACTGGCATCCGGTTCGCTCGGCCGGGCGGGCGCCAGTTATCCACAGGCACCCGCGGGGCTTCGCGCCCGCCGTCAAGCCTGGCGACACGGTTTTAGCGGGCAGGCACCCGGTTTCCACCGGACAGCGTGCGCCTCCTCGCCGACCAGACTGGCTACCCGCCGGACCCGGTCGATATCGCGACGGGAATGACGGAACCCGCCGCCTTCCGGGCCGGACGTAGTAACCGCATCGCACTCGTCCAGGCCGCGCATATTCGCCTGTCACGCCGCGATCATTCCCGCGAATTACCCGACCGAATACAGCAGGACGTCCTGTTCCTCTGCCGGAAACGGAAATACGCCCGAAAAGTTAAAGAGAAACTACATCTGCGTCAATATGTTGGTGGCCTTCTTGGTCAGGTGCGGCGGCGTGCCCGCGGTCAGCGGCCGCCGCGGCTTGCGGATCAGCTCGATGCCGCGGGGCAGTCCGCCGAGGTTCCAGGCTCCCTCTCGCGCGTCCAGGGTGAGAGCGGCACCGGCCAGGTGCAGCCGCGCGATCCGCAGCGGCAGGTAGCGTTCCGGGACGGCCGGAGCGCACCACACCCGGCCGAACGGGATCCATGGGTCGAAACGCAGCAAGGTGCGCAGCAGGTACAGCGGGGCCGCGGCGGCCCAGGCCTGCGGTGAGCAGGCCGTCGGGTAGGGCACCGGCTCGCCGAACTCGGCGCGGTCGAAACCGCAGAACAGCTCGGGCAGCCGGCCGCCGAAGCTCTCGCCGGCGTCGAAGACGGCCATGGCGACCCGCTGGGCGGCGTCCACGGCGCCGTACCGCATCAGGCCGGCCGCGAGGATGGCGTTGTCGTGCGGCCAGACCGAGCCGTTGTGGTAGCTCATCGGGTTGTAACGGCTCATCGTCTCGGCGAGCGTGCGCACCCCGAACCCGGTGAACATGTCCGGCCCGAGCAGCCGGTCGGCAACGGCAGCGGCCTTGTCCTCGTCGACCACCCCGGTCCACAGGCAGTGCCCCATGTTCGACGCGAGAGCGTCGACAGGCCGCTTGTCCCGGTCCAGCGCGAGCGCGTAATAACCGCGATCGGGCAGCCAGAACGCGTCGTTGAAGCGGCGCTTGAGTGCCGCGGCCGCCTCGGTCCAGTGCTCGGCCACGTCCTCCTCCCCGGCCTCCCTGGCGAAGTGCGCCCTGGCCACATATGCGGCGTAGACGTAGCCCTGCACCTCAGCAAGCGCGATGGGCGGCTCGGCGAGGGCACCGCTGGCGAAGCTGATCGCGTCGAAAGAGTCCTTCCAGCCCTGGTTGGCCAGGCCGCGGTCGGTGGCCCGCTGGTACTCGACGAACCCGTCGCCGTCGGCGTCGCCAAACTGCTCGATCCAGGCCAGCGCCCGGTCAGCGTGCGGCAGCAGCGCATCGACCTCGCCGCGGGCCAGCCCCCAGCGCCGCAGCTCGCCGAGCAGCATGACGAACAGCGGCGTGGCATCGCTGCTGCCGTAATAGACGTCCCGGCCGCCGAGGGCATATCCGCTGTCCAGCCCCGAGCGCACCTCGTGCAGGATCCGGCCGGGCTCCTCCTCGCTCAGCGGATCGACTTTGCTGCCTTGCAGCCGGGCCAGGGTGTGCAAGGTGCCCAGCGCCAGGCTCGGTTCGAGCGGCAGCAGCATCCAGCTGGTGAGCAGCGCGTCCCGGCCGAAAAGGGTCATGAACCACGGCGCGCCCGCCGCGAGCACGCTACGGTCCGGCCGGTCCCCGTCGAAGATCCGCAGCGCCCCGAGGTCCTCGGCACTGGTGGCGAGCATCGCGTTGAGCCGCGCATCCGGCGTGCTGATGGCCGGGGTCGCCTGCCGCCACTCCGCCAGCCGGGCGGCCGGGCCGCTCGCTTCGACCGGCTGCCCGGGCCGGTACCTGGGCGGCACGTCGACTCCGTCGAGTGCGGGAAGCACCTGCACGGTGGCCGTCCACTCGCTGCGGGGCGGCAGGACCGGGCGCCAGATCAGCTGCTGGCTGGTCACGGTGGGACCGGCGGTACCTGCCACGGTGACCGCGCGTGACTCGGTGCCCTGCCGGTAGATCAGCCGCAGCGCGGCGTCGTCGGTGACAAGCTCGGTCGCCTCGCGGACGCGGACCCGGTCCTCCTTGACCTCGAAGAGGCCGGCGAAATCAGCTTCGATGGTCAGGCTGAGGATCACCCCGGCGTTCTCCCGGCCAAGGTTGCGCAGCGTGATCTCCTCCATCATGCCGTTGCCGACGTAGCGGCGCCGGACGACGAGAAGCGTGCTGTCGGCGGCACCGGACCGGGGCGGGCGCCGGGCGATGAAGATGCCGGTATAGCGAGTCGGGCGATTCACGGTGAGGGGGTCAAGCCGCTCGCCGTCGATCTCCACCTCAAACCGGCTCAGGAACCTGGTATCCCGGAAGAACAGCCCCCGTTCCGCCCCCGGGCCGATGTCACCGCCAGTGTCGCAGATGCAGAACGTAACGCCTTCGACCAGCGTTATCGTCCCGTCGGCGGCCCGCGAGTGCGGGCTGCCGCTATACGCCCAGCCTTCGGTCACGCTGCCCGGCCTCCTTTTTCAATCTGCCCCCGGCGTCATTATCGCTGGCTGCGCGCTGGTCGATGGCAGCGGCGCGGCAGCCACGAGGTCAGGCTTGGTGGACATTACCGCCAGGGCGCGCCGCAGCGCCGTGGCGCGCCGCAGCGCCGGGGCGCGCCACCGCCTCTTGCCGTAAGTGCAGGGGCCGGGAGCCTTCGCACCCCGGCCGGCCGGCCACCTGGCATACTCGTGCCCTCGGCTTCAGCTTGATCAAGCAGGGGGAACCATCGTGGTGCCACTGGCCGCCCGCGCAGTGGCCGCCGTGGTCGGCGGGCTGATCGTCTTGGTGACCGCCGGCAGCGTGATCGGCACGCTGATCGTGCCCCGGCCATCGGGAAGCCGGCTGACCAACATGGTCGACGTGGCCGTAAACTGGACATTCCAGCTGATCGCCAGCCTGATCCGGAATTACGCCCAACGCGACCGGGTGCTGGCCGCTCAGGCGGCCGCGATCCTGATCTGCCAGCTGATCGTCTGGCTGGCGTTCTTCTTCGCGGGGTACGCGCTGTTGCTGTGGCCGTTCGTCTCCGGCGGGATTACCGCTGCATTCACCGCGGCGGGGCCAGGCCTGTGGCAGATCGGCAGCGATGTCGCCAGGGGCGCCCCGGAGCGAACGATCATCGACTTCGCGTCGCTGACCGGGATCGTCACCGTCACCCTGCAGATCGCCTACCTGCCGACCCTGTACTCGGAGTTCAATCGCCGCGAGACTGACATCGCGCTGCTCAACGCGCGGGCAGGGGTCCCCTCGTGGGGCCCGGAACTGCTGGCCCGGACCCATTACGCGCTGGGGTCGGGGGTGTCGACCATCGATACCCTGCCTGACCTCTACGCGGAATGGGAGCGCTGGGCGGCCGACGTAGCGGAAAGCCACACCACTTACATTCCGCTCGTCCGGTTCCGGTCGCCGCGGGCCTTGTCGTCGTGGGTCACCGCGCTGCTCGCCGTCCTTGACTCCGCTGCCCTGATCCTCTCGCTGTCCCCGCAGCAGGCGCCTACGGTGCCCGCCCGGCTCTGCCTGCGCAGCGGTTTCCTGTGCTTCAGGGACATCGCGCGGGCCCTGGGCATTGACGTACCGGACAAGCCCGCCGCGTCGCTCGGAATCAGCATCAGCTACCAGGAATTCCTCGACGCCGTCGAGCGGCTGCACGAGGTTGACTTCCCAATCGAGCGGACGCCGGCCGAGGCGTGGCCGGATTTTGTTGGCTGGCGGGTCAATTATGAGCAGGCCGCCTACGCGCTCGCCTACGCCATCGACGCCGTTCCCGCGCTCTGGTCCGGCCCACGCCGGCATGTGACGAAGGTCATCCCGCCGATCCGCCCGCCGAAGTAGCCGGACCAAGGAGCCGGCCCAGTCGGCCCAGTCGCCGGCCCGGCCGCCGGCCCAGATAGCCGGACCAGGAGCGGCCAGTCGGCCCAGTCGCCGGCCGAGGTAGCCGGACCAAGGAGCCGGCCAAGTGGCCGGACGAGGTAGCCGGCCGCCTTCCGGCGACCCGGCCGCCTCGGCAGCAGCGGAACTCGCGCTTCCGGTTAGCCGTCAGGCCTGGCCGTTCTCATCGGCTACGGCAATCGCGAAGCCGAGGGCCTTGAACAGGTTGCCGCCGGCCGAGACGACCCTGGCCGTGCCGACCACCGGGGCGACAGCAATCATGATGCCCTGCAGGTCCTCGGCCGTGATCCCGTTGTCGGCCGCGGCCCCGGCGTTGGCGAGATAGGACGCGGGCGGCGCGTCGACGGCGATCAGGGCGCTGAGCCTGGCGAGCATCATGTCGCGCGAGCCCAGGTAGCCGTGGTCGGCGGAGGCGGCCGTCATATCGGTAAGCGTGTCGAGCACCGGAGTCTCTGCGGGCATGGGATTTCTCCTTGGGCTACTGCGGAACGCGCCGCCGGCGCTTCCGGATACGGACGAGGCCGAGGCCGCGTGCACGCGATTCCCCCCCGGTCCCCGCGTGCACGCGCCTCGACCCGCAGTACATCCGGTCCGTGGCGGCAGGGACATCACCCAGCCCGGGTGATGTCCCTGGCTGCCAGGAACCGGGTCAGCTCGGCGGCGGTCGGCGCGGTGGCCGGGCCGCGCCTGGTGACCGACAGCGCGGCAGCCGCGTTCGCGGTGCACGCGGCGCCGGCTTCGCTGCTGCCGTGCGCAAGCGCCGCGATAAATGTGCCGGAGTGCGCGTCACCCGCGCCGCTGGGGTTGCGATCGCGTCGACAGCGAATCCTGGCACCCGGAGCGGATCCGCGCCTGCGCGGCCGAGCAGGCAGCCGTCCATGCCCGTCCGCACCAGGACGCCCAGCGGCCGGCCGGGCTGGCCAGGCCGGCCCGGCCGACCACGCCCGGCTGGCCACCCGTGCCGGGCCCGGAGCACGAGTGCGCTCAGCGCCGCCGCCGGGTCCGGGCGGCCGGTCAGCGCGGCGGCCTCCCTGCCGTTGCACGTCAGCCAGTCCGCCCGGTCGAGGACCTGGTCCGCCGCCGCGGCCGGGATGCTCACCGCGAGCGGGCCCGGATCGAAGAACACCACGGTGGCGTCATCGAGCCGGGCGAGCCAGCTGAGCAGCGCGCGCCGGTTGCCCGGGTGGACGAGCCCGTACCCGGACAGGTAGCAGGCGTCGCGCGGCCCGGCCCGTACCTCCGCGAGATCCGCGCTGGTCAGGGTCGCCTCGGCGCCAGGACTCGTGACGAACGTCCGCTCGCCGTCGGCGTCCACGATGCTGACGACGAAGCCGGTGTCGAGGCCCGCCTTCGGCTGCTGCACCACCTCGATGCCCGCGGCGTCCAGGGCAGCGCGGGCCAGCGCCGCGAACGGCCCGCTGCCGTAGGCACCGGCGTAACCGACCGGCAGGCCCTGCCTGGCGGCTGCGACCATCACGTTGAAGCCGCCGCCCGGCGTCATCCTGGTCCCGCTGGCCAGCACGTCCCCGCCGCGTTCGGGCAGCGACGGAACGTCGAGCACGAGGTCGACGACGACGTTACCCAGATGCAGCAGCCGGCCGAAAGGCCCCGTCACGGATCCTGCCCCGGCGTCGCCATCGCGCCGGCCCGCACCAGCAGCAGATCCCGCGCAAGATCGTCAAGACCAAGGCCATTAACGCTTGCGATTGTGGCCCGGGCGCTCGCTGGAAAGGCGCCCGCGCCGTGGCATGCGCCGCCGATGGCGCCGGCCATGGCGGCGATGGTGTCGCAGTCGCCGCCGAGCGAGGCGGCGATCCGGCAGGCCAGCCACGGATCCCCGGGAGCAGCCGCGACCACCGCGAACGCGGCAGGCACCGACTCCTGGGTCGCGAGGCTGGTTCCGACCAGGTGATAGACCTTGTCGATGACCTCGGCCGCGACGAGCCCGGCCATCAGGCCCGTCGCCCACCCGATGCGTGCCGCCACATCCGCGGCAGCCACCCAGTGCCCACGGCCCGCGGCCCGCTCCGCGGCGGCGATGGCCAGCCGGGTGGCGTCGGGCACGGTGGCACCCGCAACGCCCGCGCTGACGGCGGCGGCGGCGACAGCTGCCGCTCCGGCCAGGGCGACGCTCGTGTTGTGGGTTGCGCTGCTGGCCGCCACCACCTTGTCCACCAGGACGCCGAGATCCGCGCAGGGCGTGGCGATGCCGACCGGCGTGATCCGCATCGCGGCTCCGTTGGTGGTTCCGTGCCGGCCCGACTGCTCGATGTCCGCTCCGGCCAGCAGCGCGCTGATCGCCTGCCTGGTCGACGGGCCGAGCAGGTCGCGCGATCCCCGGGCGCGCATCGACTCCTCCCATGCCAGCAGCCGCGTCGCGATCTCGGCGGGGTCGGGGCGGCCGCCGCGGGCGATGATGACGCGCGCGACAAGCACTGCCTGCTCGGTGTCGTCGGTGACGCTCCCGGCCCGCAGCCCGGCCGCGAGCGGATGGCCGGCCGGAGCGTTCTCGAAGGTGGCGATCAGGCCGCCGTACCTCGCCACGATCTGGGCCCTGGGCAGCGATTGCGTCGGCATCCCGAGCGCGTCGCCGATGGCGAGCCCGTACAGGGCTCCGGCCGCGCGGCCGCCGGCCCGCATCACCCGGATGCGCCGGGGCGTGCCGCGGCGCGCAGGACGTCGGCCACGCCGACCACCTCGATCAGCGGAGCGTAGCCCCGCATGATGTCCAGTGCCTGGGCATGGGACTCATCGTTGACGCCGGCACAGGCGTCCCCCACGACCTGGACAGCCACGCCGTCGTCGGCGGCCGCCACCGCGGTGGACAGTACGCAGCAGTCGGTGGACACGCCGGCCAGCACGAGCCGGCCACCGGCGCCGACCTGCTCGCAAAGGCCGGCCTTCCACTTGCTGAACGTGGTGGCGTCCAGGGTCGGCCCGGGCTCGCTTGAGAAATCGTCCGCCAGCTCATAGATCCGGGCGCCGGGCCGCTGCAGCGCGAACGGCCACAGTTCGTAGTAGCGCTTCCAGGCTCCGGCGGGTACCTCAGGAGCGACGAACCTGGTGAAGGTCACTCGTGGCCGCAGCGCACTGACAAGCTCGGTGACCTTCCCGACGATCTCGGCAAACCGCGGGGTGAACCAGGCGCTGCCGGCCTCCCCGAACACCCGCTGCATGTCGATGACGCCAAGCCACGGCGCCTGCCACCCCTCAGCCACAGGTTCGCCTCCGCTCCCGCCGGCGCCTAAACCGCCGCCGGCTCGAGTACCGGCGCCGCCTCCTAGGCCCGGATCACCGCGCGGCTGAACGCCCAGGTGGCGAGGAAACCGATCACCAGCGCCACTAGCACGCCGAGGTTGGCGTATTCCCAGGCGCCGGTCTTCCCGCCAAGCCCGAACGGCTTGAGCAGATAGCCCTGCCAGGTAAGCCAGCCCGCGTTGCCATTGGTGACCAGGCCCCAGCCCGAGGACGGTGCTGATGACGATGACCCCGAGCGGAACCGCCCGGACGTCGCCGTAGCGGCCGGACGGCGCGTAGAGCTCAGGCTCGGCGTAATCGCGGCGCCGCAGCATGATGTCGGCCAGCATGATCCCGCACCAGGCGGCGATCGGTACGCCCAGCGTGATCAGGAAGCCCTCGAAGTGGACGATGAAGTTCTTGGCCACGAACACTACAGATATGGTTCCGGCGACCATGATCGTGCCGTCGATGAGCGCGGCGACGAAACGCGGCGCAGGCAGGCCCACGGTCAGCAGCGCCAGGCCGGACGAGTAGATGTCAGCACCGCGCCGCCCACCAGGCCGAGCACGGCCACGATCGCGAACGGCACCAGGAACCAGGTGGGCAGCAAGGTGGTCAGCGCCCTGATCGGATCGGTGCCGATGGCGCTGCTCAGGCTGGCCGATGAGCCGGCGCAGCAGCAGGCCGAAGACGAACAGGAAGACCGGTGCGACTGACGAGCCGAAGCGTCGTCCAGCCGATCACCCCCGCGCCTGACGACCTTCTTGGCAGGTAACGCGGAGTAGTCAGCGGCCGCGTTGACCCAGCCGAGGCCGAAGCCGGTCATCATGAACACCAGTGCGCCGATGATCTTCTCCGCCGAGCCTGCCGGGATGGCCGCCACGACGTGCCAGTGGATCTTGTCGGCGGCCAGCACGATGAACATCGACGGTCAGCACCCCAGTCACCACCGTGATGACGGCCTGCATGCGCATGATCAGGTCGAAGCCGATGACGCCACCGCCGACGGTCAGTGCGGTCACGACCATCAGCGCGATGACCTTGGTTGCGGTGCCGCCGCCCCAGCCGAGGCGGGCGAATACCGTGCGCCGTGGCCAGCGTCGCGAGGATGATCAGCACGGTCTCCCAGCCGACGGTAAGCAGCCATGAGATCGCTGACGGCAACTTGTTGCCCCGGACCCCGAATGCCGCGCGGCCTGCGCACCATCGTCGGCACCGACCCGCGCTTCCCCGCGACCGCGATGAAGCCGCACAGCAGGAACGACACGATGATGCCGCGCCAGCCCGACGACGAGCGCCGGCCAGAAGGAGATGCCGAAGTCGAGCACGAATGCGCCGTAGCTGAGGCCGAGGACCGAGACGTTGGCGGCGAACCATGGCCAGAACAGGTCCCGCGGGTGGCCTTTACGCTCCGCGTCGCTGATGACATTGATCCCGTTGACCTCGATCTGCAGCGGGTGCAGATCCGCCCGACCGGCGGACGCGATGTCCTCCCCGCCGCGACTGTCAGCCATGGCCAGCTCTCCTTCATGCCGGTAACCACGGCGCGCCAGGCCGGCTGACCGCGGGCCTGGCGTGCCTAGCCCGTGATTTCCCAGGCTACGGCTCAGCTACCAGATGTCCGGCGGCAGCGTACGGTCTGGGGCGAACCGGCCGGGCGGCTAGCGCCCACAGGACTAGCGCCTATAGGACTAGCGCCCATAGGAGAGGATGTCGGCCCCGCGGCTGGTACCGAACCCGACGCCGATCGTGCCGGATGCCCACAGCGCGCTGGTGGCCGGGACGTGCGTCAGCGCGGTCACCGCGGCGGTGCTGCCTGAACCGGCAGGCACGGCCGCGCTCGCCCACCTCCCGTTCAGGTAATGCACGAGGTAGCCGGTCCCGGCCGGGCGCTCGGCGTAGAGCCATAGCCCCCCGTGGCCGTCTCCCGCGATAGGCCCCGCGAGGGCGCCAGCGGACGGCGGGCCGGATACCAGGCTCCAGCGGAGGCCGTTCCAGTGCACCAGGACCACCGGACCGCGTGAACTCCCGGCAGCGGCGTAGATGGTCCCCCACACGCTGGTGGCGGACACGGCCAGCATCTGCTCCGGCAAGATCGTGTGCCCGGCAGGCAGCAGCCTGGCGGGCAGCGGGACCACCTGCCACCTGCGGCCGTTGAAATGCAGTGACACCCACCGGCCGCGGGCGACTTCATACGCCCACGCCCAGATATTCGCCCTCGACGAGGCGCTGACCAGCCGCGCGGTGCCGCCGCCCCCCAGCGTCACGGTCAGCGGCGTGCGCCGCCACGCAGTGCCGTTGTAGTGATACGCGGTCTCCCGCTTCCTTGTCCTGCTGTAGGCGAATGCCCACACGTCCCTGCGCCCGCTCGTCGCGACCCCGTCGATCTCGATCCTGGCGGGCGAGCCGAAGCTGACCCTGGACCAGGCGCGACCGTTCCAGTGATCCACCGCTGCCTCACCGGCGATGGCTACCCAGACGTTCGCGGGTGATGATGCCGCCACGCTGGCCGCGGATGACCCCCGGGCGCCTGGGCGCGCTATCGCCCGCCAGCGGCTGCCGTCCCACCGGTAGACGACCGGGGTGCTGCTGCCGGACATGCCCGTCGCCCACGCATCGTCGCGGCTAGTGGCCACAACATCGCTCAGGGCCGCGCTGGCCGCATGTACGGCCATGAAGACCCGCCATTGCGGCGGACCCGCCTTGGGCGCCGATGGTAAGCCAGCCGTCAGTAACACCACGGCCAGAACGGCGCAGCCAAGCATGACGCACCATCGAACGACTGCCACGTTCGCCCCCCCAGCGGAAAGTGACCTGCTCATAATGCGTGATCAAGGCAACGGATGCCAGCACCGGCGCCGCGGCGCGCCCGCGTGCACAGCCGCAGCCCGGCCCGCCGGAACAGAAGGAACCTGGCGGCTCAGCCCGGACGGCCGCGCCTGGCCAGCATGATCCTGCGCGTCCCTCCCCCGTCGGCGTCCTGCTGGCTGAGCACCGTGAAACCGGGCGGCAGCAGCGCGGCCGGCTCCCCGGACCCAGGCACCACTGCGGGCGCAGGCCGGGCCGCGCCCGGCGGGCGTCGGCTGTGAACGCCTCCCAGGCGAGCAGACCGGCAGGTGCCACCGCATCGGCGGCCGCCGCGAAGACGGCACGCTCCCAGTAGCCCGTGCATAGCACGAGCGCGTAGCCACCCTGGGGCGAGAGCCTTCCTTGGCCTGCGCTGTCGCCGCGCTGCGGGCGCCAGGTCGTCAGGTCGGCCTGGATCAGCGCGATCCGCTCCCCGATCCCGCGGCGTTGCGCCTCGGCACCAAGCAGGGCAAGCGCCACGTCTGACACGTCCACCGCGATTACCCGCCGGCCTGCTTCGGCTGCCAGCAGGGCGCTGCCAGACGGCCCGCAGGCGAGCTCGAGAACCGGGCCGTCCGGCAGCCCGGCCTGCAGCGCCCCGGCGGCAAGCAAATGAGGTGCGAACGACGCGGTGAATCCGGCTGTGTACCTGGCATTCCACCGCAGCCGGTCCGGCTGGCCGGCAAGTTCCTCGCTGACCTGACTGGCAGGCACCTGTCCGGGCACGCCCGCCGAGCCGGGGCGGGCATCGTGGTGGTCACCCCCGACATCCTGACCAAGAACATCACCAGGGCCGGCCACGACTATCCAGCCAGCAGGCTAGGCATGGTCGTCACCCGGCGCGCCCGCCTGCGCGCAGTGCACGCCGACGACATCAGCCATGGTAAGCAGGCCCGGCCTCGCGGCGGTCTGCAGCTGGCCGATGACACCACCGTCGGGCACCACGCCGAGACCGGTGCGGTCGCGCTGTTCAGCACGCCGGCCGATCTGCAGGCCGATGGGGCCGAGCCCCTGGCAGGCGACCGGGATAGTCATGACCGGCGACCCTATCCGATCGCCGGTCCTAGAAGCGCAGGACGGTCGCCGCGGTGCCCAGTCCCAGCCCACCCGGTGGCCGTTCTTCGCGTTGAAGAACAAGATCCCACCGCGGTGATTGGCCTATGAGGTCACCGGGCGCGGGCTGGCCCGGCCAGGTTGAGCCCGGCCGGGCCGACTGGGAACGGGACTTAGCTGGCCGGGACGAGGACTGGCTCCAGGGCCGGGCTGGTGACTTCGAGGGCCGCCGGCTGGCTGCGCCGCGGTAGGGCGAAGATGGCGGCGATGGCGGAGACCAGCGCCACGGCGGCGGCCACCCGGATGCCCATCGCCATCGCGTTGACGAATGCACTATGCGCCGCGGTCAGCAGTTCGCTGCCCGTCGGGCCGCCGGCATGCGCGCCGATGGCGTCGGCCGCGGCGACCGAGCTGGTTGCCTGGTGCACGACCGCGCCGGGCGCGTGCGCCGTGGCGAGCGCGCTGCCCAGCCGAGACCGGTAGACGCCGGCGGCCAGGCTGCCCACGATGGCGACGCCGAGGGCCCCGCCGACTTCCCTGATCGTGTCGTTGATCGCGCTTCCGGCACCGGCCTGGTGCGCGGGGACCGTGCTCATGATGGTGGTGCTGGCGGGCGCCATGACCAGCCCCATTCCGGCGCCCATGATTGCGATGGCGATGGCGATCGGCAGGTAGGCGGTGTGCACGCCAGCAGTGGACAGGTCGAGCAGGCCCAGGCCCATCATCGCCATGCCAGCCGGGATGATCACGCGGGCGCCGAGGCGCTTGGCCAGGATCGGCGAGACCGGTGAGGCGGCGCCCATGGCGATGGCGAACGGCAGCGCGCGCACTCCGGCCGCAAGCGGGCTGTAGCCGTGCACCAGCTGCAGGTACTGGGTCAGCACGAACAGGCTGCCGAAGAGGGCGAAGAAGATCACTGTCACGGCGCCGGCTGAAGCGGAGAAGGCACGCACTGCGAACACCCTCAGGTCGATCAGCGGGTGCTCGATGCGCAGCTCCCACCAGACGAAGGCGGCGAGCGCGGCCAGCCCGGCGGCGGTCTCGGCCAGCGTCGCCCCTGAGGTCCAGCCTCGGCCCGGTGCCTCGATGATGGCATCGACGATCGCGACGAGCGCGCCGGCCACGAGCAGGGTGCCGGGGATGTCGAGCCGGTGGCTGCCGGGTTCTGCGGTCTCCGGCACGATCATCAGCACCCCGGTGAGCGCCAGTGCGACCAGCGGGACGTTGATGAGGAAGACGCTGCCCCACCAGAAGTGCGAGAGCAGCAGGCCGCCGAGGGTCGGGCCAACCACGATGCCGACGCCGGCGACGGCTGACCATGCTGCGATCGCCTGCGGGCGCTCCTTCGGCGGGAAGACCGAGTTTAGGATCGACAGGGTCGCCGGCATGACAAACGCGGCCCCCAGGCCCATCACTACCCGCGCCCCGATCAGCATGCCGGTGCCGGGTGCGAACGCTGCTGCCGTGCTGCCGAGCGCGAAGACAGCCAGGCCGCCGATGAGCGAGAGCCGCCGGCCGTACCTGTCACCCAGGGCTCCGGCCGGGACCAGGAGCGCAGCGAAGCAAAGCGTGTAGGCGTCGGTGATCCACTGCAGCGAGCTGGTCCCGGCGTGCAGCACCCGGGCCAGGGTGGGCAGGGCGGTGTTGAGGATGGTGTTGTCGATCACCACCACCAGCAGGCTCAGGCAGAGCACGAGCAGGATCTGCTTGCGGCGGGGGTGGCCGCCTGGCCACTGGTTGCCCGGCCGCTGGCTGCCTGGCCCCTGGCTGCCTGGCCGGTAGCTGGCTGGTGCGGCGGAGGCCGGCCTGGCCGGTGCCGCAGAGGTGGCCGGCTGCCCCGTCGAGCTTCGGCTCATCGGACTCTCCTTACGACTGCTTGCTTACACACGTTGACTTACGTTCGTTGGCTTACACTCGTAAGCATAGACAGATGAGCTAACAGCTGTAAAGTAGAAATATGGAAGCAGTACTCAGTACGGCCGGATCCCAGGCCGCGGCCCCGGCGGCCCGGACTGCGGCCCCCTCGGCGCCTGCCGCTCCGGGCTCGCGCCGACGGCAGCGGAACGCCCGCGGCCAGGGAGCACGGCTGACGGACGAGATCGTCGCGGCGGCGCTCGCCCTGATCGAGCGGACCGGGTCGGACGAGGCTGTGACGCTGCGCGCGGTGGCGCGCGAGGTCGGCATCGCGGCGCCGTCCATTTACGCTCATTTCGCCGACCGCGACGCCATCATCATCGCCGCGGTCCTGCAGGTCTTCGATGAGCTGACCGACGCCATCGAGGCGGGAGTGGAATCGGCTGGCCAGGATCCGGCCGCCCGCCTGGTCGCCGGCTGCGAGGGGTACGTGGCCTTCGGGCTGGAGCATCCGGCGCGGTACGGCGTGCTGTTCTCCGAGCGGCGGCGGGGCGCGGGGGACTACTGCAAGCCGGTCCAGCTGGGCTCGGACGGCAAGTCGGTGCTGGAGTTCGGCGCGGAGTCGTTTGCGCTGCTGGTCCAGTCGATCGAGGACTGCGTGACGGCTGGCGTCTCCGCGAGCACCGACGTCGTCGCCGACGCCACGGCCGTGTGGGTCGCGATGCACGGGACGGTCAGCCTCCGCACCGCACTGCCGGGCTTTCCCTGGCCCGACCCGCACCAGTTCGTCCGCGAGTACGTCCTCTCGCTGGCCAGGGTCAACGGCTAAGCCCCGTGGCGCCGCGGTTAGATCCCGTCAGTGCTGACCGGCTCGTACATCCTGTCAGTGCTGACCGGCTCGCTAGTGCGCAGGTGGATGCGCAGCCCATCGGGATCAACGATGTCGAGCGCCCATCCGACATGAGCCCGGCGCGCCGCCGAATGCTCCACGCTGCTTCAGGGTGGCCGAGCAGCTGCGTGCTGATCATGCGCATCACTGCGTGCCTGTGGTCGCTTCTGTCACTGGCGCCGCAGGAGTCTGCGGCAGACCCGGGCGAACGGGCGTGATCCGGCCGCTCACCGAGCTGTCTTCCGAAGATCTTGACGACTTCTCAGTAGATATCGCTGAAAAGTCGTCAAGATCTTTGACTATCACCCCGTAGCAGTGGCTGGTGAGACTCCTGGTGCCAGAGCGACCCCGAACGGAGTGGATGCCGCGTGCCGGCCATCACCAGGGACCTGGCCGGCCAGCTGCCCGCCCGGCCCAGGGACCGAAGTGCCATCGGCAGCTCACGTGTCCTGACAGGCCAGGGAGGTGGTCAAAGGCGAGTCGCTGGCTGCGTGAAGGCTCCGGGCCGCAGCGCGGAGCCCCTGGCCACCCCGGCGGCTCAGACCACGTCGAGGGTGATATCAGTGCCCGTGAGTGCCTTGCTGACCGGGCAGCTTTTCTTGGCGTCCTCGGCGATCGCGGCGAACTGCTGCGGCGTAATGCCATCAGCGGTGCCGCGGACCGTCAGCGTGACACCGCTGATCCGGAGCCCGCCCGCCGGATCCGGCCGGAGCGTCACGTCCGCCCGGACCTGGATGGACTGGTTGGTGCCGCCCGCCGCCCCGAGCAGGCCCGAGAACTGCATCGCGAAGCACGAGCTGTGCGCCGCGGCAATGAGCTCCTCGGGACTGGTATAGCCGCCGGCGTCATCGGCCGCCCGCTTAGGGAACGAGACCTCGTAGCTGGCGATGCCGGAGCTGACCAGCTCAACCGTGCCGGATCCGTCGTCAAGGCCGCCAGTCCAGGTCGTTTCGGCAGTACGCGCGGGCATAGCTTCTCCTAGGTCCTGAGCTCTCATCACCGACAAGTGTGCCGCTTCGGTGGACGCGACCACCGGTGCTCAGCCCTAAGCTTGCCACCCGGTCCCCGCCTTACTAGACCGGCCCGGCCAAAGCAGGCCCGCCCGTGTCGGCTGGCCGGTCAGGTCGTTGTGCCAGATCCCAAGTTTTTAGGCCCAGCCGAATCAGGTAGCTGGAAATGCGCGTCCTTTGCAGCTGGGCTGAATGTGGCGGAACTCCCCGCTTCGCCGTGCCGCAGAATAGCCGCAATCTGACTCGCCGGAATGGCTGATGTGTGCGCGGCACGGCGATCCTAACGCCGCGGCGCCAATACCCGTTCGTCACCCGCGAACCCCTGGAAGCCTCGCCCGCGCCTGCCCCCCGGGCGCGCCCGGGGGGCAGGTGCGCGAAAGGCACGGAAATTGTCCCGTCCCGGACGTAGGCTCCCGGACAGCTAGTCGCGATCGGCGAGGGGGATCAGGTGGGGGAACCACAGCCGTCCGAGTACGGAAACGGCCACCGAGCCGGCCTCGCTCCGCAGCCGGACGGAACCGCGGCGAACCATCCGGCCGGAACCGGAGCGCAGCCGCCGGTCGGGCTGGTGGTCGGCACGGTGCCCGCGACGCCGCTGCAGTTCTCCGTGGGCCTGGCGCCAGGGCAGTACCTGCAACTCGACGACGTCGTGGTCACCCGCAGGGAGCTGCCGGGCCAGCCAGCCGTGCAGATCGCGGGCGTGGTCACCAACGTGGAGGCAGTGCACGAGGGGGCGCGTTTCGCCTCCGACGTGTTCCTCATCGCCGACGGGGCGCTGCCAGCCGAGGTCTGCGAGGTCGCCGAGGTCGCAGTGACCAGGGTCGAGCCCGAGGTGTACGTGCCGCCATTGCCTGGCGCCGCCGTGGCGCGGGCAACAGGGAGTCAACGGGATTCGGCGCTGTACTTCGACGAGATGGGGACCGCGAAGGTGCCGGTCGGCTTCGGCCGGGACGGGCAGCCGGTCTATCTCAATTTCGAGTTCGTCGACGGCACCCGGGGCGCGCACGTGTCGATCTCCGGGGTGTCCGGGATCGCGACCAAGACCTCGTTCGCCACCTTCCTGCTGCACGCCATTACCAACTGCGGCGTGCTGGCCGGCGAGGCGCACAACACCAAGGCCCTGATCTTCTCGGTCAAGGGCGAGGACCTGCTCTTCCTTGACTACGCCAACAGCAGGCTCGCTCCGGCCCAGCGAGACCGCTACAGTGCGCTCGGGCTGCCTGCGGCACCGTTTAACAATGTCCGGGTCTTCGCGCCGCCCCGGCGCGACGATCCGTCGGGCACGCCGGACGTATCCGCCCGGGACCGGGCGGTGAGCCCGTTCTACTGGACGCTGGCCGAGTTCTGCTCCGCCGAGCTGCTGCCGTTCGCCTTCGCTGACGCCGAGGACGAGCGGGCCCAGTACACGATGCTGATCGCCCAGGTGGCCGCGCGGCTGCGGCGGGACGGGGTGCCGGCCGGGCCCGATGGCGCGGTCAAGGTGCGCGGCGTCGACCCGGCGCGCGACGGCGTGCTCCGGACCTTCGGCGACCTGGTCGACCTGCTGGAGGCCGAGCTCGGCGATGAGGGCACCCGCGGCGCGTGGGTGGCAGGCAGCGCCGTGACCGGCAGCGTGAACGCGCTGCTGCGGCGGCTGCGCTCCGCGGCCAGGCCGCTGTCGGTGGTGATCCGGGGCGACCTGTCGCATCGTGGCGAGCGCTCGATCACCACATCACGCGCCCAGGTAACCGTCGTCGACCTGCATAACCTCCCCGAGCGGGCGCAGCGCTTCGTTGTCGGGGTCACGCTGCGCGGCGAGTTCGCCCGCAAGGAGCGGCAGGGCACCTCACGGCCGCTGATGTTCGTGGTGCTCGATGAGCTGAACAAGTACGCGCCGCGCGACGGTGACAGCCCGATCAAGCAGATCCTGCTGGATGTCGCCGAGCGCGGCCGGTCGCTGGGCGTCATCCTGATCGGGGCCCAGCAGACCGCCAGCGAGGTGGAGCGGCGGATCCTGGCCAACTGCGCGATCCGGGTGGCCGGCCGGCTGGATGCCGCCGAGGCCGAGCGGCCCGAATACGGTTACCTTCCCCCCGCGCAGCGACAGCGGGCGACGCTCGCCAAGCCAGGGACGATGTTCATCGCGCAGCCGGACATCCCGGTGCCGCTGGCGGTCGACTTCCCGTTCCCGGCCTGGGCCACACGGCCGAGCGAGAAGGGCAGCTGGGCCGGCGTCGACACCGGACCTGCGGTCCCCGCCGACCCGTTCGCCACCATCCCGGGGGCCGACGACGAGGTACCCCCGTTCTAGCTGGTCTTGCCGCGCTGACGGCAGCGCTCGCATGCGGGCACATTATCGAGCGAAAGCTCACTCATATCTTGTTCCTGATCATCGGTTTGACCTAGGTCAACAGTACCTGTGCGGGTGTAGCTTGGCCGCCGCTAGCTGCTTGCGCGCTCACTGGTCCGGGCGCTCGTCCGGCGGCGTCACGAACGTCCCGAGCCCGTGCACGCTGTACACATAATGCTGATCCCGCAGCGCGGCCACGGCCTTGCGCACGGTTGTACGCGCCAGCCCGGTCTCCTGCACCAGCTGATGCTCAGACGGGATCGGATGCCGGGGCTGGTACTCCCCCGCATCGATGCGCGATTTGATCATCTCCGTGAGCTGGAGCCATTTGGGCACGTCCGGCCTGAACACGCCTCGACGTTAGCTGACCTGCGACGATACACCATAGCTGTAGTCGTCTCTGCTTGTGTATACTCGCATCCACATGTAGTCGGTCTCTTGGTGAGCGGAGGCGGGATGCTTGACCGGCAGGACCAGACGTCGCTGATCTGGCTGCAGTGGCACTGGGGATCGCATTACTCGGTGGCCGTCATCGACGGCAGGTGGCAGGCGCACCCGATGGATGCGCCTGCCGAGCTCCTGATCGCTGAGAGCCCGTCCGCGCTACGGGAACTTATGCGAAACGACCACGCGCAGCGGGCCTCACGATCAAGCAGGCCTGATCACTAAGCGTCACAGCGCGAGGCCGGCCTCGAGATGAGCGAGCGCTCCGTCCATCAGGGTGGCGATATCGACATCCGGCTGGTCAGCCGCGTCGAACATGACCGTCATCATCGCGCCCACCACCGCCCCCGACAGGGCGCGGACCGCGGGATCGCCGGCCGCACGGCCGGCCCGCTCGGCGACCACGTCCGCGAGCATCGTGATCCCGTCGGCGAACTGGCCCAGCATCGCGCCGCGCAGTTCGGGCACGGACAGCATGAGGGCCAGCCGGTCGCGCTGCTCGGCCTCCTCCGCCGCGGTCAGCCCGGTCATCACCGAACGGACCGCGGCCCGGAGGGCGGGGATCGTGGCAAGCCCCCGCGGCTGAGCCCGCAGCGCGGCGGCCAGCAGGGGGTCGTATTCGTCGGTCAGCACCAGGTCGGCCTTGGCCGGGAAGTACCGGTAGAACGTGCTCTCCGATACCTCGGCCGCCTCGATGATCTGCTCGACGGTGGTGGCGTCGTAGCCCTGCTCGCGGAACAGGCGAAGCGCGTGCGCCTGGATGGCACCGCGCGTCTTCGCCTTCTTCCGCTCGCGTAGCCCGGTTACCTTGCAGTCATGTGGCATGGACAGTTTCGGCCTCCGGCGTCGGGGACGGGCGGCTTCCTGGCCGTCTGCCGCGGCAGGAATACTGCGGCCAGGATAAGGCCCGCCACCGCGACCCCCGCCGACACGGCCAGCGAGAGATCCATGCCGTGCACGAACGAGGTGCGCACCGAGTCAAGCAGCGCGGCCGACCCGGCCTTGCTGGCGACCGCCACGCCGCCGAAGATGCCCGACTTGACCGCGCTGGCGGCCGGGGCCGGCAGGCCTGCGAGGTGCACGCCCGACCGGTAAGCGCCCAGCAGCACGCTGCCGAGGATCGCCGCGCCGAACGGGGCGCCGGTCTTGTTCACGGCCTGCAGCACGGCCGAGCCCACCCCGCTCTGTTCCTCCGACAGCTCGGCGAGCGCGGCCGACGCGCTCGTGGCCAGGGCCAGGCCCAGCCCGGCCCCGCTGATGGCCATCCAGGCCGCCACGAACCCGGTCCCCGAGCTCACGCTGGTCGTGGCGCCAGCCAGCAGGCCCGCGGCGAGCACCGCGAACCCGGCGACGACCGCCAGTTTCGCGCCGACCAGGGCAGCCACCCGGTCGGCGGGCACGGCACCCACGATCAGCCCGCCGATCAGCGGCAGCAGCCGCAGGCCGGAGCCCATCGCGCTGGTGCCGAGCACGCCCTGGAAGTACTGCGGCATCGTGAACAGCACCCCGATCATCGCGAGGATCGCGACCGCGACCAGGATGACGCCCCAGGTGTAGGACGGCGACGAGAACAGCTTGAGGTCAAGCAGCGGCTCGCCGCCCCGGCGGCCGAGCCAGCGCTCGAACTGGAAGAACCCGGCCAGCACCACGACGCCCGCGATCATCGGCACCACCGCACCGACGCTCCCCCAGCCGTACTCCCCTGCCTGGATGAAGCCGTAGGTCAGGGTGACCAGGCCAGCGGCCGAGGCGGCAATGCCGACCGTGTCCACGCCAGGGCGACGCGACGCCCTGGACTCGGGGACCAGCAGCGCGGTTGCGGCCAGCCCGACCAGGGCAACCGGCACGTTGATCAGGAACACCCAGCCCCACCAGTGGTGCGTCAGCATCCAGCCGCCCAGGATCGGCCCGACCGGCAGGGCGATGAAGTTGGCGCCGGACCAGATGCCGACCGCCCTGGGCCGTTCTTCCTCGGTGAAGAGCACGGTGAGCGCCGACAGGACCATCACGATGATTCCGGCCCCGGCCACGCCGAGGACCACCCGCGCCGCGATGAAGTCGCCCGGCGAACTTGAGTAGGCGGTCAGCGCTGATCCGGCACCGAACAGCGCCAGCGACGTCATCAGCACCTTCTTGCGGCCGTACCGGTCGCCAAGCAGCCCGGCCGGGAGCATGGCCGCCGCCAGCACGAGGAGGTAGCCGGACTGGAACCACTGCAGGTCAGACTCCGAGGCGCGCAGCGCGGTGGCGAGCGTGGGCAGCGCCACGCTGAGCACGGTCCCATCCAGTCCCACGGCGAGGATCGCCAGGCTGAGGCCGCCCAGTGCCCACCATCTGCGGTTACCCTGGTCCATGAGGGGTTCCTCCGTTCAATATTCTCTCTTTTTTAAGAGCCTATCTCATATAGAGGAAACCTCCGCAAGGGGTTTCTCCCGCCAGGGTCGTTTGTCCCTGCTGGCGGCACCGGGATGGCTAGGGTCGTTCGTGAGCGCGCGGAAGAAGGTGCGATGAGGATCCTGCACACCAGCGACTGGCACGTCGGCAAGGTGCTCAAGGGCCGGGACCGGCAGGACGAGCACGTCGCCGCGCTTGCCAGCATCGTGACGGCCGCCATCCAAACCGGTGCCGATGTCGTGCTGGTGGCCGGCGATCTCTTCGAGACCGCGGCACCGAGCCCGAAAGCCCAGGGCCTGGTCATGCGCACCCTGCTGGCATTGCGCGAAGACGGCCGTCTCGTCGTGGCGATCGGCGGGAACCACGACAACCAGGGCCTGCTCGACGCCGTCTACCGGCCGGTGCTCGGCGAGCTAGGGCTGCACGTCCTTGGCACGCCGAAACGGCCCGGCTCGGGCGGTACCCTCGCGCTCCGGACCCGCGGCGGCGAGGCGCTCACCGTGGCGGCGGTGCC
The DNA here is from genome assembly GCA_963774825.1 of uncultured Actinomycetes bacterium. Lineage (GTDB taxonomy): Bacteria > Actinomycetota > Actinomycetes > Streptosporangiales > Streptosporangiaceae > DATBGO01. The sequence continues at coordinate 89,176 of CAVZGW010000012.1, forward strand.
GTTCCTTTCGCATCGCTACGCGGTCCGGGCCGCCGAGGTGCTGCTGCACGAGAGTTCCGAGCACACCCTGGACTACGCCCGCCGGATCACCGACATCGTCCGGCTGCTCACCGCCGGGTTCACCCCCGACACGGTCAACGTCGTCATGGCGCACGTGACGCTGCTCGGCGGCCGCCGCGGCGGCGGCGAGCGGGACGTGCAGACCACCCTGGACTACGAGCTGCCGGCCAGCATGTTCCCGGCCAGCGCGCACTATGCCGCGCTCGGGCACCTGCACCGCCAGCAGGAGATCCCCGGGCCATGCCCGGCCTTCTACTCCGGATCGCCGCTGGCCATCGACTTCGGCGAGGAGGCCAACGAGCCGGTCGCACTGCTCGTTACAGCCGAGCCAGACATCCGCGCCGACGTCCAGCCGGTCCCGGTCACCGGTGGCCGCCCGCTACGGACGCTGCGCGGCACCCTGGATGAGGTGATCGCCGGAGGTGAGCAGGCGGGCGACGCCTACCTGCGGGTGATCCTCGCCGAGCCCGGCCGGGCCGGCCTCGGCGACCTGGTCAGGGACAAGCTGCCGAACACCCTGGAGGTCCAGCTCGACGACGCGCACCGGCCGCGGCCAGGCAGCCACGGCGGCGAGCGGCCCAGCCGGGCCGGGCGCACGCCGCTGCAGCTCTTCGACGACTACCTGCACGAGCAGGACATCGACGACCCGCGGGTTCGCGCGATGTTCGCCGAGCTACTCGACGAGATCACCAGCGCGTAGCACTGGGCGCTGCTCGACGCCGTTACATCCGGGCGACGCGTCGCCCGGATGTGGTCAGGGACTCTCCCTGACCACGTCGGCCGGGTCCTTGTCGTCCCGCATGCCCAGGAACCGCGGATGGCGGAGCTGGCCCGCCGTGGTCCATTCGGCGAAGCCGATCTGGCCGACCAGGCGCGGCTCGACCCAGTGCACCCCGGATCGCGGCACCTCACCCCCGGTGAACGCCGCCGAGCCGCGCTCGATCCCGCGCAGCGTCGCGTGCAGCGCGCGGAGCATCCGCTGGTCGAATCCGGTCCCCACCTTGCCCGCGTACACGAGCCGGCGCCTCGTCGTAGTAGCCGATCAGCAGCGCGCCGAACCCGGCCCGGCCGCCCTGCGGGTCGGTGTAGCCGCCGATCACGAACTCCTGGGCGTTCTCGCACTTGAACTTCAGCCAGTCCCTGGTCCGCCCGGACCGGTACGGCGAGTCAGCGCGCTTGGCGATCACGCCCTCCCAGCCTTTCTTGCAGGCCTCCTGCCAGTGCGCCTCGCCCTTGCCGGTCCGGTGCGTGCTGAACCGCAGCGGGCCGCCGAACGACAACAGCAGGCGGAGCACCTGCTTGCGCTCAAGGAGCGGCAAGCGCCGCAGATCCTGACCCTCGGCGTACACGACGTCGAACACGTAGAAGTACACCGGCACACGCCGGATGAGCTCGGGCAGCGGAGCGGCGAGCTGCATGCGCTGCTGCAACCGCCCGAAGCTCGTCTGCGATCCGTCGAAAGCGACGATCTCGCCGTCCACGATGAAATCCCCGGCCCGCTGGGCGTCGAGCGCGGCGGCCAGCTCCGGATAGGTCCCGGTGATGGATTTCTTGTTCCGCGTCAGCAGCCGCACGCTGCCACCGGACGCGAAGGCAAGGCACCGCTCGCCGTCCAGCTTCCGCTCGGAGATCCACGCGGGATCCGAGAACCTCTCCTTCGTCAGCGTCGCGAGTTCTGGCTCGATCCACGATGGCTGGACCATGGGTTCCCTTCCTGCCCTCCCATCCTGATCATCCAGGCTACGGCTGCCCGGCCAGTCAGCCGGGCGACTCCTGGTTCTCCGGGGCCAGCCGGCGCAGGATCATTGCCGAGGGCACCAGCGCGATCCAGAAAAAGCACGCCGCGGGGGGTGAGACCAGGGCGATCGGGATCGACAGCAGGAAGACGACGGGAACGCGCGCGGCCTGCAGCAGAAACGACAAGCGCGCCTGGGCGGCCCCGGGAGCGCCCAGGCGCGAGCCAGGCCGCGTGGCCCATAGCCAGGCCGCAACCTCCAGGAGCCCGGTGGCCGCGACACAGGAAGCGTAGAAGATGACAGCGGGCGCCTGGGACGTCGAGGAAGCGCCCAGCAGCGCCGTCGGGAAGGGCAGGAACGCGATAGTCCCGAGCAGGAACAGGTTCAGGAGCATCAGCGGCCGGTCAAAGGCGGTGATGAAACGGAACATCGAATGGTGGGCCAGCCAGAAGAGGCCGATCACCAAGAAGCTGATCGCGAAGCTCTCGATGCCGGAAAACGCGTCGTGCAGCTCATGCCCGGACTGCACGGTGACGCCTGAGGGCACCCGCAGGTCGATGGCGAGCACCGTGATCGCGATGGCGAAGACCGCGTCGCTGAAGAACAGGATGCGGTCGAACTCCAGGTTCCCCGACCGGGCCAGCAAGCGTGCCGCCGGATCCCGGCGCCTGGCTTGCCGTCCTGCGTGATCCGGCGCATCCGCCGCCGCCATGTTCACGTCGTCCGGCTGCTTCATGTCGTCCGGCGCATCTTCCGCCGGGTCCTCACTCGTCATCAGCTGCCGCCGATCTCGTACTAGCGCAGGAAGCTAATGATCGCCGCCTCAAGTGCCCTTGCTATCCGCTTCTGGAAACTGGGAGAGGTGAGCAGCCTCGCATCGGCGGAGTTGCGCATATTGCCGGTCTCGATGAGCACTTTGGGGACGCTGGTGAGATTGAGCCCGGCGAGATCGTCGCGGAAGATGAGCCCGTCGTGCCCGTAGTAGTCGCTGGTCGGCATCGAGGTGTGGCTCAGCAACGCCGAGCGGACGTCGCGGCCGAACCGCTCTGAGGATCCGATCACCTTGTCGTTGGGGCCGTCCGCGACAGGCTCGAGAACGGTGAACCCGCGGCCCCACGACGGACCGCCATCGGCGTGAATATCGATGGCCACGTTGGCGTGCGCCTCGTTGATGATCTGCGAACGGCGGTTCACGCAGGGTCCGACGCCGTTATTGCTCCGCCTCGTCAGAGCTACCCGGGCTCCGTCCCGCTGCAGATCTTTACGCAGGTCTGTCGCGACATTGAAGGTAAACCGCGCCTCCGTGTAGCCGCCGTCGGTCTCGGTTCCCGTGGTGTCACAGGCTTCCCATTCCCTGCCGTTCCAGATCAGGTGGTTGATATAGCTGAGGTCAGTGCCGTTGCGGCCATTGTGACCGGGGTCGATGCCGATGACCTTCCCGGCCAGTGGCCTCGCTTGCTGGGCGGCCGACGACGAGCCGGCCGCAGCCGACGACGAACCGCCCGCGGCTGAACCGCCCGCGGCTGAACCGCCCGCGGCTGAACCGCCTGCCGGGGCATCCGCTGTGCGCGAGCTGGCTGCCTGCGAGCCCGCATACCCGGCGGCGGTGCCACAGGCCGATGCCAGCAAGCCCGCCGCGGCGGCAGCGGCCATCGCCTGCGAGAGGTGAGAGCGTGGGCGAGCGCGCGGACCTCGCATCGGACGATGATCACCAGTCACGGCCCAGCTCCTCGGTATGGCCGAAGGCGCCACTGGTCGGTGCCTTTGGCACGCGGTCGCCGTCGGAAGTGCGCGGTCAGGCCAGTTAATACGCGGCCGCCCCCGTCGGGCAGGTACGCGTACGCCACCCGAAAGTGTAGGCGCGGAGGTCGTGGCACCGCTGCTCCTCCGGCCGTCCGGTGCCAATGGCGGCCGGCGCCGATCAAGAGAACCGCGACGCTTCAGGAGAACCGCGATCGCATCCAGCGCGGTCGGGCCTCAGCGCGGCAATACGTTCGGCAAGATAGGTGCTGCGGTCGGCGCACCCCCTCGCGCCGCAGACCGCACGGGAGGCGCGATGCGGCCATTGCGGCTGGTGCTCGACGGCTTCGGCGCCTACCGGCACCCGGCAGAGGCGGACTTCAGCGACGTTGACTTCTTCGCCCTGGTGGGCCCCACCGGGTCGGGCAAGAGCACGCTGATCGACGGCCTGTGCTTCGCGCTCTACGGCACGGTGCCGCGCTGGGGGAAGGAAAACGCCATCGCGTACGCACTCGCGCCGTCAGCCAATGCCTGCCGCGTCTGCCTGGTATTCGAGGCGGCCGGGAAGCGGTATGCGGCCGTCCGGGCGCTCACCCGCGACCGCAAGGGCCAGGTGCACACGAAGGAGGCGCGGCTGGAGCGGCTCGATCAGGCGATTCCGCCCGGCGCGCCGATCGAGGAGATCCTCCAGGCCAGCGTCGAGCCGCTCGCCGAGGGCCCCGACCAGGTCAAGGCGGCCGTCCAGGAGATACTCGGGCTCAGCTACGAGCACTTCACCCAGTCGGTGCTGTTGCCGCAGGGCAGGTTCTCCGAGTTCCTGCACGCGAAGCCGGGCGACCGGCAGGACCTGCTGGTCCAACTGCTGGCGTTCGGTGTGTACGAGCAGATCGGCCAGCGGGCCAGAGAACGGGCCAGGCGCGCCGACGACGCGGTCAAGCTGGCCAGCTCGGCGCGGGCCGAGCTCACCGGCGCCACCGAGCAAGCGGAGGCCGCAGCTGCCGACCTGCTGCAGGCGCTGGCCGGCCTGGCTTCCGACGTCGACGCCCGGCTGGCGGCGCTGACCGGCCTGACCGAGCAGGCCGAGCAGGCAGCCCAGCTGGCAGGCGCGGCCCGCGAGGAAGCCGCCTTGCTGGCCGCGGTGCGGATGCCCGCCGAGGTACCGGGCCTGGCCGAGCGGATCAGCCGCGCCGACGCGCTGGCCGCCGAGCGCGCCGCGGAGCAGGCCGATGCCGAGCAGCTCGAATCCGACGCCGAACGCGCCCGCGCGCAACTCCCGGACCAGACGCTGATGGACCGGATGGCGGCGGCACACGCGGAGCGGCGCGGGCTGGCGTCGCTGCTCGCGAGGCAGGAGAGCGCGGAAGCCGCGATGGCGGCGGCCGAGAAGGCCGGCGCGGCACAACTGCACGACGCAGAACGGCTATCGGAGCAGGCTCTGCACGACCTGGCCAGTGCCCAGCGTGAGCACGCTGCCGCCGACCTCGCCAGCAGCCTGCATGCCGGTGAGGACTGTCCGGTCTGCCTGCGGCGCCTCACCGAGGTGCCGCACCACGCCACCCCCGCGGATCTCGGGAGGGCCAAGGCAGCGACGGAGGCCGCGGCCAAGGCAGCGCGGCACCTGAAGGCCGAGCACGCGGCGGCCGATCGTGCCGCCGCGGCCGCGCACGGTACCGCGGAGGCGACTCGGCGACAGCTTGCCGAACTCACCGAGGTTCTGGCCGATTGCCCGCCTGAGGATGAGGTCGCGGCGACGATCAAGAACATCGCCGCTGCCGAGGAGGAAACCCGCAGGGCCCGCAAGGCCGCCGCCGCCGGACGGGCGGCGACCGGCGACGCCAACCGGGACCGGTCCTCGCTGGACGGCGCTGAACGGCAGGCCTGGACGGCGCTCCGCGATGCCCGCGACCAGGTGGTGCGGCTGGGTGCGCCGCCAGCGGACGCCGCGGACCTGGCCAGGGCGTGGTCGGAGCTGGCCGGCTGGGCGGCGGCCAGGCGATCCACCCTGGCCGGCCGCCAGCGGGAACTCGACGCCGCCGCCAGGGAACTGCACCAGCGGGCGGCGGGCGACGCCGCCAGCCTCACCGGGCTGCTGGCCAGCCAGGGCATCACCGGGCTGGCCTGCCGTCCCAGGCGCCGGTTGCGATCAGCCGGCAGCTGGCCAGGGCCGAGGAGGGCCTGAAGCAGGTCCGCGAGGACCGCAAGCGAGCCGTCAGGCTGGACAGGCAGATCGCTGCACACCGCACGGAGCAGCAGGTCGCCAGCGGGCTCGGCACGCTGCTGCGGGCCACCTCGTTCGAACGATGGCTGTGCGGCGAGGCGCTCGATTCGCTGGTCGAAGAGGCGTCGGCGACACTCATGGAGCTGTCAGGCGGCCAGTACCAGCTGGACAGGGACGATCGCAACGACCTTGTGGTGATCGACTATGCGGACGCGGGTGCCCGCCGCCCGGTGCATACGCTGTCGGGCGGGGAGACGTTCCAGGCCTCGCTCGCCCTGGCGCTGGCCCTGTCCAGGCAGGTCGTCGGGCTATCGGCCGGCCAGCGCGACCTGAACTCGATGTTCCTCGACGAAGGCTTCGGCACCCTGGACGCCGACACCCTGGAGACGGTCGCGGCCACGCTGGAGCGGCTGGCCGCCGACTCCGACCGGATGGTCGGCATCGTGACCCACGTCGCCGCGCTGGCCGAACGCGTACCAGTTCGTTTCGTGGTTGGCCGCGCCGGGTCCTCGTCGACCCTCAGCAAGGAGCGGATGTGACGCCGCAGACCGGCCCCGCGAGGCAGGCCGGCGCCAGCGCTCGTCCGGGCAGGCCGGCTGGCTTCACGTTCACCGTGGACCCGTGGGATCCGGCCTACGGGATGGCGTTCGGCGAGGAGCTTGACGGCGGCTCGCTGCAGGCATCAGCCGCCGAGCTCAACCTTGACCTGGAACTCCCGGCCGACCAGTGGCGCCCGGTCGACCCCGACCTTACGGCCGCCCTTCCTGCGAAGGTGCTCTTCCTGGACGGCGTCCGCCGGATCGATGCCCGGGTCTGGGTACACGGGAACGGCCCGCAGCCGGTCCCCGGCATCGCGGCGTCCATCGCCGCCGGGCTGGTCCGTTGCGACGGCGCCGCGCACATCACTGAGGTCAGGGCCGAACGCGGCCTGTTCAGCCCCGCCGCCCACGCCGTCGACATCGGCACCAGGTACGCGGTTTACCCGGCACGGATAGCCGGCGGACCGGGACCCGACAAATTGTCGCTCGCCCTGCAGCAGCGGCTGGCCGACGCCGAGGTGGAACTGGCTACCGCGGCCCGCGACCGCGCAGCCGACGACCTGCTGGTGGTGGACGGCCCGCTGCGTGGCCGCACGCACCTGGACTCGCACCGTCGGTTACGTCAAGACCCATCATGCCGCCTACCTGCCAGCCGGCCCGGCCGCCGTGATCGGCGCGCTGCGTCCGGGGCAGCGCAGCCCGGTGTTCATGATGGGCACCTCGTGGCGGCGCAGTTCCTGGTATCTCCAGCTGCCAGGCGCGCAGGGCGCCCCGTGGGCCGGGGTGGTCCGGCTTGAATGCTCGGCAGACCTGCCGCCCGCGCAGGCCATGGCTCTCGCGGACTTGACCGCTCGGCTGCTCCCGCCGCTGGCCAGCGCGCCGCACAAGGACTCCCGTGCGCCGCAGAACCTGGTGCCCATCGGCGGCCTTGAGCGGGAGCTGCGCCGCCGTCTCGGTGATCAGCAGCTGCTCTACCGGGCATTGCGGGCCGCCGCCTCCGGCTGAGCCAGCCAGTCCAAGCTCACCTCTGCGCGTACTCGTCAAGCATCTGGTGACAGATCGCCGACCGGATTCGCTGTGGCGATCCACGGGGAGCAGCCGGCCCTGGCGCGGGAGGCTTTGTCGAGTTCGTAAAGTTCCGCCACGCTGATAATCCCGCGGATTAAAATCAGCTCCATTGCTTCCGCGGGTTGGGATGAGCGAAACGGAAAGGACCTCACAAGTGAGCTTAACCGCCAGCGCCAGTCGGGGCGCGGGGGCCGATGGGCCCCGGCGCCGCGCCCACGGCAGGATGTCGCGGCGTGCCCAGATCCGCCTCGGCGCAGGTGCAGCCACATCGGGCGCGCTGGCCGCGGCGGCCGTACTGACCCTGGCTGCGTCGGCCGGCGCCAGTACGAGCACCGCCCGCGCCGCGCATAGCACTCCAGCTGTGCATGTCCTCAAGCTGCGGGCCATGCCGACCGGGACGGTCACCTTCGCCAGGAAGCGTCATGGCCGCCTCACGGTCCACGCGGACATGTTCGGGCTCACGCCCGGCTCCTCGCACGACGTGAATCTCGCGCTCCCCGGCCGCTTCAGGTCTATCCGGTTCAGCCCGCTCACTGCCAATAGCGTCGGCCAGGCCGACAGCATCCTGCAGAGCAACTTCACGGGCCACCTGCCGCCGGGGAGCCGCCTGCTGGTCCTCATGGGAGTGCACGGCGGTCCAGTCGCCGGGGAGCCGATCGCCGCGACCAGGAGGCTGAGCTATCCCGGCGGCCGTCCGTACCGGCTCATCTCGGTCGAAGTCAGCCCGGGCGGTATCAGCTATGGCAAGCCGCGGGGCCGGGCCGCCATCTCCTACAGCCGCCGCCACCACACGCTGACCGTCATCGTCAACGCCAGCGGCCTCACCCCCGGGCTACACGCCGCCCACATTCACCTGGGCAGCTGCAGGAGCCAAGGACCGGTCAAGTACATGCTGCAGGACCTGGTCGCCGACCGCCGCGGCAGGATCGTGCACGAAGTCCGGATAATCAACAACGTGACCACGCCGATACCGGGCCATGGCTGGTACCTCAACATTCACCAGGGGAACAGCAGCAACATTCTGAGCAATGGCCAGCCGACCATCTTCTTCCGGCCGCTCCTCTGCGAGGACATCAGAGGTACCGGCTGACGCGCGAGCGGGAATGTCGTACTGACGGGTTCGGCGGCGGGGAGCAGGCTCATCTCCTGCAGCGTTATCGCGACCGGTCGGCTGCGGTGCCTGTGACCGACTCTTACTAGGCTGTCGCCATGGCTAGCGCACCGGCCCGGCGCCTCGTTCTATTAAGGCATGCCAAATCCGCCTGGCCGGACTTGCCCGACCATGACCGGCCGCTGGCCGGGCGCGGCCGTGGCGACGCCCCGGCCATGGGCCGCTGGCTGCGAGAGACGGGCTGCGTCCCCGATCTCGTCTGGTGCTCCACCGCGCGGCGGGCCGCACAGACCTGGCAGCTGGCCGCCGCCGAACTGGGCGCAGACCCGCCAGTGACCTACCAGCCCGCGGCTGTACGGAGCGACCGGCGGCGAGCTTGCGGCCCTCGTCCGCGACGCTCCGGCGGCGACAGCATCGCTGCTGCTCGTCGGGCACAGCCCGGGCATCCAGGACCTTGCCCTCAACCTCGCGGCTGCCACCGGCGACGACCCTGCGGGCGCGCTCGGCCGGGCGGCCGCGAAATTTCCCACCGCAGCGATAGCCGTGCTGGAGTTCGACGGCGGCTGGCCCGAGCTGTCGGCGGGAGGCGCGCGGCTTGTCAGCTTCGTCGTGCCCCGCGAGCTGCGCCGCTAGCCGCAGCCGAGGCTGGCATGGCCGGGCGGCTGGAGCGCGTCGTGGCCAGATCGCTAAGCTATGCGGGCAAACTCGTCGGAGAGGACCAACATGAGTGACGTCACCGGAATTGAGCGGACGCTTGTGTTGCTCAAGCCCGATGCGGTAGCGCGCGGGCTGTCCGGCCAGGTGCTGGCCCGTTTCGAAGCAGCGCTGCTGAAGATCATCGCCGCCAAGATGGTGTGGATGGATTCCGGGCTGGCCAGGCAGCACTACTTCGACCTCGAGGACCGTTTCGGGCCCGAGATTTATGCGTCTATGTCGGCATTCATGCAGACCGGCCCGGTGATCGCGCTGGTCCTGGAAGGCGTCGACGCCATCGCATGCGTCCGTAAGCTGGTCGGCTCCACCTATCCGGACCAGGCACCGCCGGGCACAATCCGGGGGGACTTCGCCCACCAGAGCAAGGCGTACGCCAACGCCCGCGGCATCGCCGTCGCCAACCTCGTGCACGCATCCGGCAACAGGGAAGAGGCCAGCCGGGAGATCGACGTCTGGTTCTCCGCCGGCGAGTTGTACGACTACCAGCTCGCCGCTCAGCCCTACGTGTCCTAGGCGCAGCTCTGGAGCGCACCGATGGCCTGCCTGGTGCGCGGCGGTGACCGACCGGGCCTCCTCCATAAGATCTTCATAGCATCGCCAGTCCGGCTGCATCGGCGGCTGGTTCTGTGTTGTCTGCGCGGAGGGGATCATCCCGGCGCCGGGGGCGCGTAAGAGGGCGAGCCGCGTATCCGGCCAGTCTTGGCCGCGGGGGCGAGGGCCCTGGCGACATGGGGGTCCGCCAGGGCCTCTCAACTGCCCGCACTTAACGCACGGCGCACGTCGCTCAGGGACAGCAGGCAACTCCGGCGGCGGCAGCCTGCTCCTGGCCTGCCGGGAGCCCGAGCCAGCGCTCCAGCCAGCCGAACTGCTCGCCGATCACGTGCAGCACCGACTCGCGGGCGAGATAACCGTGGCTCTCATGCGGCAGCAGCACCAGGCGGGCGGTCCCGCCGTTGCCCTGCACCGCCTGGTACAGCCGCTCCGACTGCATCGGGTAGGTGCCGGAGTTGCTGTCCTCGCTGCCGTGGACGAGCAGGAGCGGCGCAGTGATCTTGTTCGCGTAGCGGAATGGCGACATCCGGTCGTAGAGCTCCGGTGCCTCCCAGAAGCTGCGCCGTTCGGACTGGAAGCCAAACGGGGTCATGGTGCGGTTGTACGCGCCGCTGCGGGCGATCCCGGCGGCGAAGAGGTCGGTGTGCGCCAGCAGGTTGGCAGTCATGAAGCCGCCGTAGCTGTGACCGCCTACCGCGACCTGGGCCGGGTCGATGATCCCCATCTCGTCGAGCGCCCTGATGTGGGCGTGCGCCGCCATGCAGGTCTGCTCGAGGTAGGAGTCGTTCATCGTCTCCGGGTCCCCGATGACCGGGATTGTCGCCGCCGCGAGCACCGCGTAGCCGCGCAGGACGAACCAGGCGGGCTCGAGCCCGCTCAGCCTGGTGAACCGCATGCTGCTGCCGTGGACCTGGCCGGCGGTGCCCGCGTCTCCGTAGTCGAGCGGATATGCCCAGATCACCAGCGGCAGTCGGCCGTCTGCTTCCGGCCGGTGCCCGGGCGGCAGGTGCAGCATGCCGGACAACAGCACCCCGTCGCCGCGGTCATGAGTGATCAGCTGCTTGGTCAGCCCGGTCAGCTGCGGGTGCGGATCTGGCCAGGAGGTAAGCCGCCTACGGCCGGAGCCGTCCAGGGCCGCGGCGAAGAGGTTCGGCGGATCCGCGGGGCTCTCGTGCCAGCCGACCACCTCGTCGCGACCGCCTGCGACAAAGCCGAACGGCTCGTCAAGACAGTCAGGCGGGCTCTGGAACAACCGCGTCGTCTCCAGCGACCGCAGGTCAAGCCGGTCGAGAAACGGCCGGTCTCCCTCGGGCGTCGCGCCGTCACCGCGCAGGTAGATGGCCGGGCCGTCCTGCAGGACGGTCCGCCGGCCGATCCGGGCGGGTGGCCTGCAACGGCCTGCCCGGGTCGGCGTATGCCTCATCGACCGACCGGTCGAACACGACGCGGTTGCGGTCCGCGGCTGCCAGGTCACAGAGCCAGGTCGTCAGCCACCGGCGGTCCCTGTCGTGCTCAGTGAGCAGCACGCGGTATGGCTCGTCCAGGTCCGCCCAGCCCAGGCAGCGGTGCCGCAGCAGCAGCACCTGATCGGGCTCGCCGGCAAACGGCGCGTCCAGCCGCATGACGCGGTCGCGATGCTCGGCCGGAGCGACGGGGTCGCCGCCGTCGAGCGCCTCCACCCAGGCCAGGCTTGCCGGGGCCGATTCCGACCAGGATGCATGGCGCGGGCCGGCCGGCACGCCCTGGCGCGGCACCTCGTCGCTGACGTCCAGATCGGCGATGACCCGCTCGAGGCCGCCTGCCGCGTTCCAAACCTCGGTCCTGCGGGCGAAGAAGTAAAAAGGCACCCGAAACGAGAATGGGCGCCGGAGCCTGTGCACCAGCAGATGACCGCCATCGGGCGACTCGGCGAGCTGCCGGTAGAGGCCGGGCGGCCCGAGCTCACGCCGGTCGCCCGTCACCGGGTCCACCCGTAGCGGGACGGTGGTCGCGAGCGCCTCGAACGCGTTCTCGTCCGCAGTGGTGCGCAGCAGATCCTGGAAGGTCGCCAGCTGCGACCGTTTCCCCGCCGTCTCCTCGATGTGCGGCTCGACCGGTGCCTCAGGCACGACGGCGGTCCCGTCGGGTGCACCGAGCGCGAGGAGCGACCGGCCGTCGCGTGACCACCGGGCTGCCGCGCCCGCTGTGAGCGGGTCGCCGCCGAGCACGTCGCGGACAACCAGCCCGGCAACCTGGCCGGCGGTCCCCGTCTCGGCGTCGGCAACCCAGACGCCGATACCGTGGCCCTGGTCGACCGTGAACGCCAGGCGGTGGCCATCCGGCGCCCAGGCAGGAACGCTGACCCGGGCACCGTCGGGTAGCTGCAGCGCCCGCTGCGTCCCATCGGCCAGCCGCAGGATGGAAAGCCCCGTTAGCGGATGCACCCGCTGACGGCCTGCCAGCACCGGGTCGACCCGGATTCCGGCGAGTGACCGGTACGGCCTGGCCAGTTGCGCGATCGGCGGATGCGCCTGGTAATGCACCAGAGCGACGAATCGGCCGCCTGGCGCGAGCATCGCCAGGGGCGTCGCCGGGGCGTCGACTATCGAGACGATGTCGCTTCCGGGGGTCAGGTAAGGCACACCGCGATCTTAACGAGCGCCGGGTGTCAGGTAGCCTTTCCATCCTCCGACTCCATCCTCCGACGTTGGGGTGAGAAGATGTCCGACCGCCAGGCGCTCACCGGGTGGGGCCGGACCACGCCCACGGTCGCGGAGGTCACCGAGCCCGCCGAGCCGGCCGAGATACCCGGCCTGCTGCTGGCCGCGACGCAGCGCGGCGTGATCGCCCGAGGCCTGGGACGTAGCTACAACAACGCCGCGCAGAACGGCGGCGGCCTGGTCATCAGGACCACCAGGATGAACCGGATCACCGACATCGACGCCGAGCGCGGCCTGGTGAGCTGTGAGGCTGGCGTGAGCCTCGAACAGCTGATGACCACCATGCTGCCGCTCGGCTGGTTCGTGCCGGTGTCGCCAGGCACCCGCCAGGTGACCGTCGGCGGTGCCATTGCCGCTGACGTCCACGGTAAGAACCATCACGTCGCGGGGAGCTTCGCGGTCCATGTGCCTGAATTCGACCTGCTGACGGCCGACGGGCAGGTCCGCCGCGTGACGCCGGAGTCGGACCCCGAGCTATTCTGGGCAACCGCGGGAGGCATGGGGCTGACCGGCATCATCCTGCGGGCCACGGTGGCGATGACGAAGGTCGAGACGTCGCGAGTCCGGGTGGACACCGTCAGGACCCGCGACCTCGACGAGACCATGGCCTACCTATCGGAAACCGATAGCGCCTACGGTTACACGGTCGCCTGGTCGGACTGCCTGGCCCGCGGCGGGAGCCTCGGCCGCTCGGTCATCACCAGCGGCGACTTCGCCGCGGTGGCCGACCTGCCGGCCAGGTCCAGGGGGGACCGGTTCGCCTTCAGCCCGCGCGCGCTGGCCGGCGCCCCGCCGGTGTTCCCGAACGGCCTGGTGAACAGGCGCACCGTGGCGCTGATGAACGAGGCCTGGTATCGGAAGGCTCCCAAGCGGCGGGAGGGCGAGATCCAGGCCATCGGCGCCTTCTTCCACCCGCTCGACGGGATCAGGAACTGGAACCGGGTCTACGGCCCTGCGGGTTTCCTGCAGTACCAGTACGTTGTGCCGGTCGGCCAGGAAGACGCCGTACGCAGGTCGTTCGAGCGGATCAGCCAGGCAGGAGCGCCGTCGTTCGTGACCGTGCTGAAGCGCTTCGGCGACGGCGATCCCGGGCTGATGTCCTTCCCGATGCCCGGCTGGACCCTGGCCCTGGACTTTCCTGCCCGTACGCCGGGCCTGGCCGAGTTGCTGGACTGGCTGGACGGCCTGGTTCTCGGCGCAGGTGGCCGCGTCTACCTGGCCAAAGACTCGCGGGTCCCGCCGGGGATGCTCGCCCGGATGTACCCGCGGCTTGAGGAGTTCCGCAAGGTGTGCGCCCAGATCGATCCGGGCGGCATCTTCGTCTCCGATCTCGCCCGGAGGCTAGCGCTCTTACCTGCCGGGCGGTAACACACCCGACCTTGGTTGCGGCCGGCTGGCCAGCTCCAGATAGCGTGGATTCCCGTGATCGATCAGTACACGCACCGGCTGCTGACTTCCCGACTGGCCACCGAACAGGCCGTACAGCGACTGCCCTCGGTGAGCGCCGGGCTGGTCAGGGGCGGCGGCCTCATCTGGTCGGCCGGCCGCGGCCGGATCCGGGGGACTGCCGGACCCGCGCCGGACGCAGGCGTGCAGTACCGGGCCGGGTCGATCAGCAAGACATTCGTCGCCGTGGCCGTGATGCGCCTGCGGGACGAAGGCAGGATCGACCTGTCCGACCCGGTCGGCAGGCACATCGATGCGTCCGGTGCCGCCGAGGCGAGCATTGGCCAGCTCCTTTCGCACACCTCGGGCCTGCGGGCCGAGCCGGCCGGACCATGGTGGGAGCGCACGCCGGGGGCCGGGCTGGCCGAGCTGGCGGCCGGATCACTTGGCTCAGGCGGCAGCCGAATGCGGGCCGGCCGGATGTACCACTACTCCAATGTCGGCTACGCGCTGCTCGGCGAACTCATCGCGCGGCTGAACGACGCGCCCTGGTATGACGTCATAGCCGAGCAGCTGCTCGCCCCGCTCGGCATGAACCGGACAACCCCCGTGCCGCAGGCACCGCATGCGACGGGATTCGCCGTCCACCCGCACGCCGACCTGCTGCTGACCGAGCCGGAGCACGACGCGGGCGCGATGGGCCCGGCAGGCCAGCTCTGGACCACGGTCGCCGACCTGGCGCGGTGGGCGCGGTTCCTGGCCGGGGACACCGGCGGGCTGCTGAACGGCGCCAGCCTGGCCGAGATGCGCGAACCGCTCGGGATCTCCGACCTGCCGGGCGAGCCGTGGACAGCAGGGTACGGGCTCGGGCTGCAGCTGTGGAACGTCGGTGGTGTCAGGAGCTACGGCCACACCGGCTCCATGCCGGGCTTCTTCGGCATGCTCGAGATCACCGCGGATGGCGGGGACGCGGCCATGGCTCTGTCCAGCTCGACAGCCGGGTTCAGCGACTCGCTCACCACCGACCTGCTGCGGATCCTGGCCGATAATGAGCCGAGGATTCAGCACGAGTGGGCGCCGGCCGCGATCGCCGACGACGTGCTTGAGCTGGTCGGCGTTTGGTACCGCGGCCCGGTGCAGTTCACGCTCCGGCTGGCGGCGGGCGGCCTGGAGTTCCAGGCGGCCGGGCAGGGAGCGGGCCGCAGCTTCAGGTTCCGTCAGGAAGACGACGGCAGCTGGACGGGAGTTGACGACTACTACGCTGGCGAGCCGCTCGTTCCGTTGCGGGGGCCTGACGGCAGCATCCGCGCCCTGGACCTCGCGACGCACATCTACACGCGCGCCCCTTACGATCCGCAAGCGCCGGTGCCAGGCGGGGTCGATCCCGACGGCTGGCGGGCCGGCTCACAGCATCCGCTCGGCTAGCGCTGACCGCGGTGGCCCTCCCGCGGGCGCGGGAGGGCCACCCGATATTTCTCTGCTGCCGGCCGCCAGCCAGTACGGCCGGCCGCCAGCCAGTACGGCCGGCCGCCAGCCAGTACGGCCGGCCGCTAGCGAGACGGCCGGCCGCCAGCCATTACGGCCGGGCCGCCAGCCATTACGGCCGGCCGCCAGCCAGTACTGCCCGAAGCACAGGCGGTCAGTACCAGCCCACGGCCAGCTCGTGATCCCAGGCGCGGCGCGGGGAGCGATAGACAGCGCGGATGTACCCGAGGCCCCAGCGGATCTGGGTGCGAGCGCTCGTCCGCCAATTCGACCCGGCGCTCGCCATCTTTGATCCCGGGAGGGCCTGCGGGATCCCGTACGCGCCGGAGACCGGATTGGCCGCATACACGTTCCAGCTGCTTTCTCTGTCCCACAGCCAATTCAGGTACTTGAACTGGCTCTGGGACCAGTGGTACGAGCTCAACAGCCTCCTGGCGATCTGCCGCGGCGTAAGGCGCCTCGCGGTGGTGGCTTGTACCGCGGTGGACGTCAGGGCTACGACGCGCTGTACCTGAAGGTAGGGCTGTGCCGATACATCGAGGGAGGCACTGCTGCCCGTGCCGAAACTCAGGGTCTGCCCGAAACTCAGGGTCTGCTCTGCGGGGGCAGCGGCTGCCTGGGCCGACTGCGATGCGACGGCCGCAATGCCGGGCTGGGCGGCGGGGCTGGCCGACGATGTGGCTGCCGTACCGACTGCGACGGCTGCCATGGCCATGGCCGAGCTCGCGATGACGATAGTGAACTTGGCTGACTTACGGCTGACTGACTTGCGGCTGGGTGTCCTGATGGGTGACAAGTCGGGCCTTCTGTCGGGCACTGAGCGTGCTCGGCTTCCACCCATGGCACACGCCGGCCTGCAGCGGGGTGCGGCTTTGGCGGTGGCGTGCGGACGTGACGCGGGGCAAGGCGTCGGTCGCTACTCGGTGGCAGCCGTCGCGCACGCTGGGTGCTGTTGAGCCCAACATTGCCGAAGTCGACGACTGGTGGTGCCCGGAAACAGGAAAACAAGGCTATGACCTGAATCACACTAATCAGCACTGTTCGCGCGGTCTTGTACGAATATCGATCCAGACCTGCGGCCGCGCCGTTATAGCATCGTTATACGAGGTGACTATTTGCCTACGTGATAAATATCACAATATCACCCTTCTTAGTTGACTAAACCACTCTGAGTAGTCGAATCTGGGTCGCGGCAACCCTCCAAGGTGACCAACCGCCGTCGGCTTTGGCAGGATCCCCGCGTGAGCGAGATCGCGCGAACCGCTGCCGAAGACGCCCTGGAGGCGATTTACCAGACCATCGGGCGGAATACGCCCCGGCGGACGGGGAGACGGGCGGGCGCAAGCGCGCCCAGGCGGCCGCGCACGCCCGGTAAGCCCGATCGCCGCGTTCAGCTCCCGAGCCGGATCCGGCGGCGCTCGTGCTCGTGTGCCGCCTGCTTGACGGGCTGCTTGGCACCGCGATGCCAGCGAACTTGCATGACGTCAGCTACGCCCTGAAGGCACCGGCCGCATCCCGGTGAGCGATTCCGATCGCGCGGCTATCGGTCCGCTGGCCGACAGGTCGCCGCTCTCCGGGTAAATTAGCGGCACGATTTCTGGCCCAACTGGCCGGAGCGGGGAACATCGAGCCGCCTGATGGTGTTTGATGTGCCTGGCTGCGTTCGCAGCGCGCCGCATCCTCATCCGTGGATGCGGAGATCTCAAGTAGGAGAAAGTACATGCCTCAGGGCACCGTGAAGTGGTTCAACGCCGACAAGGGCTATGGTTTCATCGCCCCCGACGATGGCACCGCAGATGTCTTTGTTCACCACTCCGCGATTCAGGTCGATGGCTTCCGTAGTCTTCAGGAGAACCAGCGGGTCGAGTTCACCGCCGGCCAGGGCACCAAGGGCCCTCAGGCTGAGCAGGTCCGCCCGCTCTGACCTGCCGGCACGACAATTAAGGCCCGGCCTGGCTACGGGCCCGACGAAATAGTGGGGGCGGCCCGGATCCGGGCCGCCCCTCGCTCGTTCCGGCCAGCACAGCCCTCCCGGCCAGCACAGCCCTCCCGGCCAGCACAGCCCTCCCGGCCAGCACAGCCCTCCCGGCCAGCACAGCCCTCCCGGCCAGCGCACCTCCGGCCAGCGCACCTCCGGCCAGCGCACCTCCGGCCAGCGCAGCAGCCGCTTTCCCGGCCACGCCGCGACACAAGCATCATGATCGAACCGGCTGAAATTAGGCCGAAGCTCATATTAGATGCGTTTATATCGGGGCCGCGCTTTAAAGACGCCGTGAGGCGCGGCCGAATTATGCGACTTCCTGATCGGAAGCAGCCCGGCAAAGACCCGCCGCATGCTATATATCGGTCGTATCAATGCAGACCTGGCATGCGAAGAGAGAGCGATGTGCTGGCGGAGACAACTCCTGTGCACGGTCGCGACCGCGCGCTTCCTGCCGCGGAGACGTGACTGCCCGCCACGGGCCGCGGCCTGGCCCCATTCGACCCGGTTGAGCCGATGGGGCAGGCCCCCTGGCTGCTGTGCGGACCGGCCCCGTCGGCCCCACGGTAAGCCCTGACGTACGCAAACCTGACCGCGGCCACCGCCCGGGCTTAGGACCTGGCGGACGCAAACCTGACCGCGGCCACCGCCCGGGCTTAGGACCTGGCGGACGCAAACCTGACCGCGGCCACCGCCCGGGCTTGGGACCTGGCTGACGCAAGCCTGACCGCGGCCACAGCCCGGCGGGAGGAGCTGACAGACGCGCATCTGAGCGGCCCGGCCGGTAATCACGGACGCTCGCGCAGTTATGCTCGCGGAACATGATTGTGTTGATGGGCGGGGTATCGGGCAGCGGCAAGACGACGGTGGGTGTCCTCCTTGCCAAGCGGCTGAACTGGCTTTTCGCCGATGGCGACTCGTTCCACCCGGCAGCCAACATCGCAAAGATGCGCTCAGGTATCCCGTTGACCGACTCGGACCGATGGCCATGGCTGCGGATCATCGCCCAGTGGATGGACGAGCGGATCGCGGCCGGCGAGTCGGCGGTCGTGCCCTGCTCGCTACTCAAGCGCAGCTACCGGGACCTCTTGCTGACCGGCCGCCCGGCCGCCCGCGCGGTCTTCCTTACGGCTGACCGCGATGTGCTGCATGCGAGGCTGGCGGCCCGGCATGGCCACTTCTTCAGCGCCAAGCTGCTGGACAGTCAGTTCGCTGACTTGGAGCCGCCGCAGCCGCCCGAAAATGTGCTCGTGCTCGATTCGACAAGGACCCCGGCCCAGCTCGCCGATGAGATCATGGCCCGCCTGGGCCTGGCCCCCTCTGCTCACCGGGAGGGCTAGGGTGGCTAGCGTGCAAAATGCTTCCAGCCCGGCAGCGTCAGGCCCCGGGGCTGCTGAGATCTATCCGGCGGCCCGGCAGGAGAAGCCGTGGGGATACGAGCTGATCTTCGCTGTGGTCAGCGACAAGTACGCCGGCAAGGTCATCCACGTCAACGCCGGGCACTCGCTGAGCCTGCAGTATCACCGGGAAAAGGAAGAGACGATCAGCGTCCTCGACGGCGAGGCACTGATCGAGTACGGCCCGGCGGCTGACCAGCTGGCTGAGCGGCATTTCCGGCCCGGCGACACCATCCATCTGCCGCCCGGCGTGCTGCACCGGGTGCGGGCACTCTCCGACCTCACCTTCGCCGAAGCCTCCACCGCGCGCCCTGGCTGGCGCGAGGACGTCGTCCGGCTCGAGGACTCCTACGGCCGGTCCGGCACCAGCGCGCCCTGACCGCCAGGTGGCCGTTACCGAAGGAAGGGGCTCGGACACGGTAAGGTACGCCGCGCTCCTTCGGGGCATCAATGTCGGTGGCAATAAGATGCTCGCCATGGCGGAGCTTCGTGCGCTACTCGCCGGGCTCGGCTGCCAGGACGTGACCACCTACCTGCAGAGCGGCAACGCCGTCTTCAGCTGTCCCGATCAGCCGCCGCTGACGCTAGCGACCGCGATCGAAGAACGGGTCGCGGCCGAACTCGGCGTGCGGATGCGAGTGATGATCAGGACCGGTAGCGAGCTTGCCGACGTGGTCAGGCGCAGCCCGCTGCCGGACGGCCCGGAGAACCCGGCACGGTTCTTTGTCGCATTCATGTCCGCCGTACCCGATCTAGCGGCGGTCCGGGATCTGGAGGCGCAGACGTTCGGCGAGGACCGCATCTGGATCAGTGGTGCTGAAGCATACCTGTGGTGCCCGAACGGCGCCGCCGACAGCCCGCTGACCAAGGGCCTCGACAAACGGCTCGGCGTCAGCACGACCTCGAGGAACTGGAACACTGTCAACAAGCTGGTAAGCCTGGTCAATGGATGACGCCGGTTCCGCCCGCCGCCTAGTCATTCGTCGGCTGGCCTGCGCAGCCGCTTGATCTGGGCGCGCCGCTGCTTGGCGGCCAGCCTGCGCTCGACAGCGCCACGGCTCGGCCTGGTCGGGCGGCGCGGCCTGCGCGGCGGCGCGGACGCCTCGGTCAGCATCGCGGCGAGCCTGGCCGCCGCGGCCTCCCTGTTGCGCAGCTGGGAGCGGTTCTCCGACGCTGCCACCGTAAGCACTCCTTCGACGAGGCGGCTCGCAAGAGCCCGCATGGCGCGGTCCTTCAGCACGGGCGGCAGCGCCTCAGACGCGGCCAGGTCATAGGAGAGTTCCACGCGGCTGTCGGCGGTGTTCACCGACTGGCCGCCCGGCCCGGAGGACCTGGAGAATCGCCAGGACAACTCGTCCGGCGGGATCGTCGTGCCGCGGACGCTGACCTCAAGCGCCATGCCGGCCCCCGCCGCAGGGCAGCTCATCATCGGTCACCCGACCTGCCTACCACCTCGCGGCCGTCCGGTGCCGAGCCGGGGCAGGCCGGACAGGCCGGGCAGCCTAGCGGCCGCTGCGCGCCCGGATCGCTGGTATCGCAAAGGGGGCAGCCGCGACTGCCGCCGCGATAAGTCCAAGGAAAGCGCCGAAGCCCCAGCCGATCCCGGTCCCTGGCCTGATCAGAAAGCCGATCACCACCAGCACCAGGTTGATGCCCGGGCCGGCCAGCAGCAACTGTTCGTGCGGGAGCGGAAGGTTGAACGGCAGCTTGGCAAAGCCCGCGCGCATGACAAGGTACGCCAGCAGCACCAGGGCGATGATGAAAGTGATGTACTCCCAGCCATGCCAAAGGCCGTTCACCGAGACCGTTATGAACGCGTCGCTTGCCACGAACCACGGCAGGAACAGCGAGATCAGGAGGACAAGCGTGGCGCCGCCCACGATCTGATCGTTCCTCGTCAGCCGTTTCAGGTCGAAATTGAAGGCCGGGGCCGCCGCGGCTCCGGGCGCCACTGATCCCCCGAACGGCACGGCTGCGGGAGCAGAGCCGGCTGGCCTGCGTTGCTGGCCGGCTGCGCACCGCAATTGGGGCACACCGCCGACCCCTCGGCAACGTTATAGCCGCATTGCGAGCAGGTCATAGCTACTTCCGCCTCTCGAATCACCCGGAGCTGCGCTCCGGGCCTTCCCCACCGGCCGTTAAGCCTGCTGCCGCCCCCAGAGCCAGGTTTGAGCACGGGCACGCCGCATAGCTAATACGACGCGCCGCCATGTTCGCTCGTTGGCAGAGATCCTTCGGGAGCCAGGTTGGCCGACCTCCCGGCCGAACGCCTCGGACCACGACTCGGGCAGCTCGCGATCGAGCGCAATTTCCTCGCCGTGACAGCTCACGACCGCTACTCCGGCTCGCCGGTAACAGCTGACGATCGCTACTTCGCGTCGCCGTAGCAGCCCACGACCGCGGTCGTCATCGGAAACCGGACACCCGTCTCGCCGAAGACCATCCGTCCCGCCGCACCGGCGGCCTCGCGCACGGCCGCCACGACGGGCTCCGCGAGAGCCGCGGGGCAGTGCACGATCACCTCGTCATGCTGGAAGAACACCAGATGCGGGCCCCAGTCGCGGGCACCGGCCGACCATTGCGGTGATGACGGCACTGGGCTGGCGCCTCCGTTAGTTCCGGAAATCGCGGACAGCCTGCTGCGCAGGCCCGCGAGCAGCACAAGGGCCCAGTCAGCCGCGCTCGCCTGCACCACGAAATTGCGGGTGAACCGGCCCCTGGCGCGAGACGCCCGGCCCGCTCCGGGATCCCGCTCGCCGTCCGGGTCGCCGGACTCCTCGGTGACGCTGCGCCAGGCCGCCGACGGCGGCGGGCAGGAGCGGCCGAGGACCGACCTGACCACGCGGCCTTCCTCACCCGCGCGGGCCGCCTTCTCCACATAACCCGCCGCCTGCGGGAACCGCCGTCTGAGCACGGCCAGCAGCTGCCCCGCCTCGCCGCCCGCCCCGCCATACATCGCGGATAGCAGGGCGATCTTGGCTTTGCCGCGATCGCCACCGAAGATGCTGGCCAGCGCCTCGTAGAGATCACCGCTTGCGGCCGCCGCCGCGAACGCGTGATCCCCCGCGAGTGCCGCAAGGACCCGCGGCTCCAGCTGCGCCGCGTCGGCGACGACCAGAGCCCAGCCCGGGTCGGCCAGCACCGCTCGGCGCAGGACCCGGGGGATCTGCAGCGCCCCGCCGCCGCGCGACGCCCAGCGGCCGGACACGACGCCGCCCACCACGTACTCCGGCTTGAACCTGCCGCCGGATACCCAGGTGTCCAGCCAGGCCCAGCCATGCGCGGCATGGAGCCTGGCGAGCTCCTTGTACTCGATCAGCGGCGGGACCGCCGGGTGGTCGATCTGGCGCAGCACGGAATACCTGGTGGAGGTTACCCGGACGCCATCGGCCGCGAACGCCTTGACCAGCTGCGCCGGCGAGTCCGGATTGACCGGACGGCCGCCGAACGCTGCCGAGACCTGCGCGGCGAGCTCGGCCAGCCTGGCCGGGCGCATCCCAGCCGGGACCGCCGGCGGCCGACGCCCGAGCAGGCCGGTCAGCATTTCGTCGTGCACGTCCGCGCGCCAGGGCAGGCCCGCGTAACTCATCTCGGCGGCCGCCAGGCCGCCCGCCGACTCAGCCGCGACAAGGGTGCCGAACCGCGCTGGATGCTCGTCGGCTGCGATCGCCCGCGCCTGGCGAGCATGCGCTTCGATCACCGCGTCGAGCTCGGCCCCCGGATCGGGGGGCGCCCAGCCCTGGGGCTCGAACAGCGCGCCCTGGCTGCGGCCCGCACCGCCCCTGGCGGCAGCCTCCAGCATGCCGCTCGCCGTGCCGTCCCTTGCCGCATCGTCGGGCGCTGCGCGATCGGCGGCTGCATCGTCGCGGGCCGCACGATCGCCTGCCGCACGATCGCCGACTGCCCGATTGCTAGCTGCACTCCCCCGCTCTACGGCGTCCCGGCCGGCCAGTAGCGCCCCGGCCAGGGCGACATCATGACAGCGGCCGACCCGGACTCCAGCCCGTAGCAGCGCCGGATAGAGCTGGGCGGTGCTTGACCAGACCCAGCGGACGCCGTCACCGCCAACTCGCTCGTACTCCGCGATGGCCCGCGAAAGATCAAGCACGTTAACGGGAGATGCCAGGCGGCTGCCGTCTGCTCCGAGCTCGCACACCAGCCCATCCCCGCAAGCCCCCGGGGCGACAGCAACCCGCACAGTTCAGATTGTCGGGCATGGGTCTGACAATGCTGGTGTCTGGGCCCCGGCCGCCCGGCCCGGTAGCTGGCCGGGCCCAGACGCTTAACAGGTCAGGGGAAGCCAATCGGCCCTTAGCGGCGGGGGAACTCCGGCTCCATCATCTGACCTGGCTACGGGACGCCACGGGAGGGCCTGCCCAGCTGATCCAGCCATGCCCCGAGTAGCCCAGCGCCCGCCTGCCCTGCTGCAGCAGCGTGAGATCCATGATGCTGACCGCGGTCGCGGTGCTTCCGGCGACTGTCGCCGACAGCGACGCCTGATTGCCGACCTTCACCGAGCCGATCCCATTGCGTTGCGCGTCGACGATGGTCGAGTTCGCGATGGTGTACGTGCGGGAGTACCCGTCGGCGCTCCGGAGCGTGATAGACGTCGCGGAAACCGCTGTTACCTTGCCGTTCTGGAAGTCGACTGTCTGGTAGCCGCCGCCGGCCTGGCCGGCCACGAACTGGCCATGCAGGGCACCGGCTAGTCCGGCCAGCCCGCCGAACCCGGGGCCACCGAAGCCGGGGTGCCGCACCCGGCCTGGCCCGGCTGGGCTCAGCGTCGGGGTCGGGGTCGGGGCGGGCGTCGCGGCCACCGCCCTCGACGGCACCGCCCTGACGGCTGATCCCGTGGTAGCCAGCGCCGCGCCCGCGCCGCCTAGCAATCCCACCACGGTGATGCCGGCGATGACGACGGGCCGCCGGGATCTCAACCGCGGCCCCAGCGATGCGAACGAACTGAGCGGGCCAATCGACCTGACTGTGCGGATCGCATCTGACGCCCAGGCAATTCCCCAGGGATCTGCATGACCAGACGGGCCCGGACCAGCAGGCTGACTCGCCGGTCCGGCCGCGCTTGGCTGATCGTTATTCGAAGACTCCGCCGACATTGGAAGAATGCTCCTTCCTGGCACCTGGCTCCGCACGCCTCAGCAGGAAGATTCCCCTTCTGACCTGAAAATAGGCTGAACCGGAGCACAGATCCAGCTCCGACATTCTCGCCCAGCCAGGACGCGCGCGCCTCGCATTCCGCGTTTCCGGCCCCCGACGCCGATCGGCCCGGCGTTCAACGCTCGGCCACCTCGGCCAGCCCGTCCGGGCCAGGGATCGGTGGATGCACGGCTGCGGGACCGTGCATCCACCGATGTTCCCCCCGGGCCGGACAGCTAGCATCCGCTAGCGGCCTCACCACGCTTTGCCGCGCAGCTGGCCGGCCAGGCTTAAAGATCAGATGCCACCGTCCGCGGACATGCCGCCGTTCGGCCGGGCAGCGGCGTCGCCGGCCGTGCCGTACTGACCGCCGGACGGGTGCGGCGCGAGCCGGTGCGCAGCCTGGCCGGGCAGTTCGCTTGACGCCCACCCGGCAAGCTCGGCGGCAATCGAGGTAACGCCCCTGCGGCCGGTGCCATCCTGCAGGCGGCCGGCTCGCTGGGAGGCTCCCGAAACTGACGCTGAGGCGTTCGACCGCTTCTGCCTCGGCATGGCATGGCTGCCGACCACGCGGCCGCCGCGGGTCCGGCCGGACGGAGCGCGCTCATCCGGACCGGCGAAGAACGGGTCTGGCTCCGGGCCCTCGTCCAGGTAAGACGCGGGTTCATGCCGTGGCCGGAACGCGATCAGGTCCGTGTCACCCGGCACAGCCGCCAGGCCTGCATAACCCGGCGGAGTCGCGTGCAGGCCAGCTGGCCGGGCTGCGCCTTCCGGGTGGGCGGCGGGGTGCGGCTGGACGATCGCGGGCCGATTTGCCGCAGCCGGCGGGGACGGGCTCAGCCCGCCACCCGGCTCCAGCCCGCGGCTGAGAGCAACTGGACTGCCAGGCCCCAGCGACCGCCCTGGGTCCAGCGCGGTTCGCGGGTCCAGTGCGCTTCGCGGGTCCAGTGCGCTTCGCGGGTCCAGTGCGCTTCGCGGGTCCAGCGCGGTTCGCGGGTCCAGCGCGCTTCGCGGGTCCAGCGCGGTTCGCGGGCCCAGCGCGGTTCCGCGGTGCAGCGTGGTTCCTGGGCGCATAGCGGTTCCCCGGTCCAGGGCGGCTCCGTGGTCCACGGCGGTTCCGTGGTCCGTGGCGGTTCCGGGATCCAGGGCGCTGCCTGGGTCCAGTGACCGGGCGGGCTCCCTGCCGCTGCCAGACTCCAGTGGGCTAAGGCTGCGTGCGGTCGTCGGCCGACCGGCTGATCTCTCCTGCTCGCTGCCCCGCGACTGGTCAGGCCGCGGCTGCCCCTTGGGGCTGGCCCGCTTTGCCGGGACTGACCGGGGCTGGGCAGGAACGCGGACAAGCCCGTTGCCGCCGACATCGAGCGGGTCGGCCACTGCCGTTGGTTCCCCGGTCAGCTCGGCACCTGCCCGCGATGAACCGGCCGCAGCCGGCCCCGCGCAATCATGGGATTCGAGGAGGATGGCAAGCTGCTCAGCCTCCTCGGCGGCCACGCCGAGCACTACCCGCGGCTGGCCCCATGGCTCCTCGAGTGAGTAGCCCACGTAACTGGAGATCGGCGGCATCGGATCTGCGGCAAGACCGTGCAGAGCGCGGTAGCGGTCCCAGGCCTCCTCCAGAGCCGCCGCAGCTCGCTGAGCGCGCAAGACCAAATCTGGATCACGCATCGTGCGATCCTCCCCTCAGAGCGACGGCTCGCCCCGCCCAGCTGGCGGGCCCCCCGGAGCGCGCGCACCTCGCCGCGGCCGCTGCGCGAGCGACCCCGGCTTGCGGTGCCTGGTGCCCGGACACCTTGTCGGCCACCGCATGATCTCCCCGGCAGTGGCGTGCGACCAGTATTGCGGAACCCCTACCCGAGCAGGCGGAATTACCGAAAGTCGTGGACTGATTACAGCAGGTGGCTAGGCGGGATCGGTGGTTCTGCCGCACGGAAATCGCCGTGACACATGCGATCCGCTTGAGCCTTGCCTGGGTTCGCCCGCTGGGTACATCATGGCGGGCCTTCCGCGGCTGCCACGGGCGGCACTGTCAGTCCGTTCCCGCTGTCTCGCCGTTCCCCGCTGCCCTCAGCTGGATCTCAGCTTCCCCGCTGCCCCGTTCCGCCCGTCTGTTACATCAGGAGGCCGGATCGACCCCGGCTATGTCCGCCCAGACGACGCTCGCGTGTCCGGTGAACAATGCCCCGCCGCGGCGCATTACTGGCCGCCGGGGCCGACCCCCCCTTGCTCCCTGCACTTGGCCGCGCCTGCGCACGTCAGCGTGCGCCTGCATCCCCGGCACGGTGAGCGCCAGGTAGCGGCCAGGTGTCACTCCGAACGCTGCTGCGGAATACCCGCCAGCAGGGCTCGAACCTCTGTCTCCCGGTATCGGCGGTGGCCGCCGAGGGTTCGGATCGACGTCAGCTTCCCGGCCTTGGCCCACCGCGTTACGGTCTTCGGGTCAACCCGGAACATCGTTGCGACCTCCGCTGGCGTAAGCAGCGGCTCGGCCTCTGGTGTACGTGCAGACATAATTACGGCCTCTCCTCCTGGACCGGTACTGCGATCCTGCGTGTGTTGCTGTGCTGGCTCCCTCGCGGAGCCTGCCGTGGATGTCCCATATGGTCTACTCAGACCATATTGCCATCACCAGCCGTGACAAGTCGACCACCAGGAGCAAAGTTTCTGGTGCGAGTTGCCCCGTTGCTCCACTGATCTGAGTCACGCTGCGTGATTCTAGCGACACGCAGCGTCGCAACGGGCGGATTCGGAAAAGTCGTCCCCGCCTCCATCAGCTCCCCAGCTGAATCGCTTCCAGTTCCTGCCATCTGGCGCGGAGCCGCTTGTACATCGCCGTCGCCAGCTCGTACTCCTGGCCGGCCAGGGCACTGACAGCAGCGGCCACCTCGGCTACGGACTGGTCGGCGCGCAGCGCGTCGTCGTCGAGCAGCTGCACAAGTCCCCCGTAGTCAAGCTCCACCAGCGAATGCGGATGGAACTCCTCAAGCCAGCGGCCGACCTCCTCAAGCCCGGCGCTGACAGCGATCATCGTGATCGTAGCTGGCGCTTTACCCCCCTGACCTGGGCCGATGACACGAGGCTTCGGCCTCGGCGCCGACGCACGGCGAATGGTCGCAAGCGCGCGCGCCACTCGCCGCGCGCGCCTGGGCCATAGTCGTCGCGTAGATGAGCGTACGGGTGCCCGACGCTGTTGCGGGCTGCCTGCTCTCCCGCCCGGCCGCCGAACCAAGGACCAGCCACCGCTCGGCCGGCGCGAACGGGACGAACCACGCCTGCGGCACCGACCATGTGCTGCTCTGGATGTACACCTTCGGCGGCGCTTCCTCCCCCTCCCACCGGGCGAACTCCTCGGTGGCCTGCTGCGCCTGCCTTGGCGCGAAAGCGTCCGCGAGCAACGGCCCGGCGGTCGCCCGCAGGCGGCCCAGCGCGAGCCATGACCGCAGCCGCGTCTGCCATGGGCACACGTACGTGATCCCAGCCGCCCACCGCACGTAAGCGTGGGGGCTCTCCTGAGCTGGCGCGACGATCGGGGGAAGCGCGATAATCCTGCGCAGCGCCTCGATCCGCTCTGCCGAAAGCGAATCTGCCCTGCGCGGTCGGCTTGCCGCCGTAGCGTAGGCCTCCCAGCGCGACCGCTCCGCGGGGCCGAAAGCGGATAGCGGCTCATACACGCGCAAAAAGGCAGCACACGGAAGCATGATCAATCGTGACATGCTGCAGCGTTCCTTAGAAGACCCCGCGCTCGGGGACATAGCATGAGCACGCTACCTGCCTGCCGCTCGGGCATACCCTTATCCCTGACCCCGCATCAACGGGGATGCGGGACTGAGCCGGGAGCCAACCGTCGTGACCAATGTGTTCGGGACAGCCGACAAGCCCACCGTCGGCGGCCAGGATGACGCAACTCGGGTACCGGCCGCGGCCCCCGGCGGCCAGACCGGGCACGAGCAGGTGGTGTTCTGCCAGGACGCGCCGACCGGGCTGCGTGTCATCATCGCCATCTATTCAACCGCCCTCGGGCCGTCGCTGGGGGGGACGCGCTTCTACCCCTACCCGAGCGAGGACGCCGCCCTCGCCGACGTCCTCAACCTGTCGCGGGCGATGGCCTATAAGAACGCCCTCGCCGGCCTGGACCTGGGCGGCGGGAAGGCCGTCATCATCGGGGACCCGGCGCGGCTGAAGTCCGAGGCCCTGTTGCGGGCGTACGGCAGGTTCGTGCAGTCTCTTGGCGGCCGCTACATCACCGCCTGCGACGTCGGCACCTACAGCGAGGACATGGATATAGTCGCGCGCGAGTGCAGCCACGTGACCGGCAGGACGGCCCCGCATGGCGGCTCTGGCGACTCGTCGGTGCTGACCGCTTACGGCGTCTTCCAGGGCATGCGAGCGGCCGCCGGGCATGCCTGGGGCACCGCAGGGCTCGATGGCCGCCGGGTCGGCGTCGAAGGAGTCGGCAAGGTCGGGCGCCACCTGGTCCCGCATCTCCTGCAGGCAGGCGCGCGGGTCGTTATCTGCGACGTGAACCCGGGCGCGGTCGAGCAGGTGCAGGCCGCTCATCCGGCGGTCGAGGCCGTGGCCGGCCGGGGCGAGCTGCTCGCCGCCGAGATCGACATTTACTCACCGTGCGCGCTCGGCAGCGCGATCAACGACGACACCGTGGAGATGCTCGCCGCGCGGATCGTTTGCGGCGGCGCCAATAACCAGCTCGCCCACAGCGGCCTGGAGAAGCTCCTCGCCGAGCGCGGCATCATCTACACACCCGATTACCTGGTCAACGCGGGCGGGGTCATCCAGGTCGCGGACGAATTCGAGGGCTTCAACTTTGAGCGGGCGAAGGCCCGGGCCGCGCAGATCTTCGGTACCACGAAGAAGATCCTCGCGATCGCAGACGAGGAGGGCGTGCCCCCTGCGGTGGCGGCAGACCGGCTGGCTGAGCGGCGGATGTCCGAGGTAGGGCGCCTGCGGGGAATCTGGCTGGGCAGCTGACCGTGGCCTTCAGCAGCGCTCGGAAGCGCTTGCAGCACAAAGCAGGTACGGTTATCTATGTACGGAGGCACGAAGCGCGTTGCGCTCCCGGCGGTGGGGGGCAGCGGGTGCGTCTGCCGTGCAGGAAAGCCCGCAAGCATACAGCGCGGTGAGAGCAAGACTCAGTGCGGTGACCAGGGGCCCGGCGGGCCCCGTACGTTCGAGGGGGTCGAGCCAATGGGGCGCGGCCGAGCCAAGGCCAAGCAGGTCAAGGTTGCCCGTCAGCTGAAGTATGGCGGCGGCGGCACCGATCTTGACCGGCTGCGGGCTGAGCTGGGCGTCAGCACGGACCAGCAGGCGGAGGACGATGCCGCCGACGCGGATTTCGCGGACCGCTACGCCGTGGACGACGACGAATCCGATTCCGATGATGACGAGCTGGACGACGACGAGGATCTGGACGATGACCTCGGCGATCCGGCTGGTGGATACCCGCGTGGCCTGAGCAACGGGCAGGCACGGCTGAGTACCGGCACCTGACCAGCCGCGCTAGCCGGTCGGCGGATGCTTGCCGCGCAGCGACACCTTGCCGCTGCCCGCGGTGCCGCTGCCTGCGGTGCCGCTGCCCGCGGTGATCTCGCCGATGTGCCACGCGGGGACATCGCGCGCTTCGAGCAGGCGCAGCGCGCGGTCGGCGTCGGCGGCATCGACAACGGCCGTCATGCCGACCCCCATATTGAAGACCCGCTCCATCTCCTCGGTGCTGACCTGCCCTCGCGTGGCCAGCATCCCGAACACCGGTGGCGGACTCCAGCTGCCGCGATCGAGCACCGCGGCGGCATCCGGCGGCAGCACCCGGGCGAGATTGGCCGCCAGGCCGCCGCCGGTCACATGCGCGTACGCGTGCACGGCGCATGCGCCCGCGAGCGCGAGGCAGTCCCTGGCGTAGATGCGGGTCGGGGTGAGCAATTCCTCGCCAACTGTCCGGCCGAGCTCGGCCGGGGTGCCCATCAGGTCCAGGCCTGCCGCCGCCCTGGCCATGATCCCCCGCACCAGCGAGAACCCGTTGGCGTGCAGGCCCGAGGAGGCAAGCGCGATGACCACGTCGCCCGCCCGCACCTGGTCCGGCCCGAGCAGCCGGTCCGCCTCGACCACTCCCGTCGCCGCGCCGGCCAGGTCGAAGTCATCGGGCCCGAGGTGGCCGGGATGCTCGGCGGTCTCACCGCCGACGAGAGCGCATCCGGCCAGCACGCACCCGTCGGCTACGCCGCCGACGATGGCGGCCACCCGCTCCGGAATCAGCCGCCCGCAGACCAGGTAGTCGGTCATGAACAGTGGCTCCGCACCGCACACCACGAGATCATCGGCCACCATGCCGACGAGATCGATGCCGATGGTGTCGTACCTGCCGAGCCGCTGCGCGATCACCACCTTGGTGCCCACGCCGTCGGTGGCCGTGGCGAGCAGCGGCCGCTGGAAGCGACGGATGGCTGAAGCGTCGTAGAGCCCGGCGAACCCGCCGATTCCGCCGACCACTTCGGGCCGGGCGGTACGAGCGACGGCCGGCCTGATCGCCTCGACGGCGCGCTCTCCGGCCGCGATGTCGACGCCCGACGCAGCGTAACTGGTCCGGCCCGGTGCGGCCCGGATGCTAGCTGCGCCGCGCGGCGCCGGGGAGGTTTCGCCGCCTGTCCCGGCGCCGCTGCCGTCCGCCACTAGCGCTGCTCCCCGGCGCTGACCGCGACCGCCTCCAGCACGTGCTTTCCCTGGTCAGCGCTGGTGAAGGGAACCGGGTACGCGCCGTCAAAGCAGGCCCGGCACAGACGGCCAGCGGGCAGCGTGGTGGCGGCGAGCAGGCCCTCGAGCGAGACGTAGCCGAGTGAGTCCGCACCGATCGACGCCTCGATCTCCGCGACAGACAGGCTGCCCGCGATGAGCTCAGCGCGGGTGGCGAAGTCGATCCCGTAGAAGCACGGCCAGGCCACCGGCGGGCTCGAGATGCGGATGTGCACCTCGGCGGCTCCGGCTTCCCTGAGCATGGCTACTATCGCCCGCTGGGTGTTGCCGCGCACGATCGAGTCATCAACGACAACGACCCGCTGGCCGGCGATCACGTCCCGCAGCGGGTTCAGCTTGAGCCTGATGCCGCGCTGCCTGATCGTCTGGCTCGGCTGGATGAACGTCCTGCCGACGTAGGAGTTCTTGACCAGTCCCTGGCCGTAGGGGATACCACTGGCCTGCGCATAGCCGATGGCTGCCGGGGTGCCAGACTCGGGCACCGGGATCACGAGGTCGGCCTCGGCCGGGTGCTCCGCCGCCAGCGTCCGGCCGACCTCGACCCGGGTGGCCTGCACGCTCCGGCCGGCGATTGCAGTGTCCGGCCGGGCCAGGTAGACGTATTCGAACAGGCAGCCCTTCGGGTCGGCGGCGGCGAACGTATGCGACCGCACCCCGCGCTCGTCGATGGCAATCAGCTCGCCAGGCTCGACCTCCCTGATGACCGATGCCCCCACGATGTCCAGCGCGGCGGTCTCGCTGGCCACCACCCAGCCGCGGTCGAGCCGGCCGAGCACAAGCGGCCGGAAGCCCTGCGGGTCACGCGCCGCGTAGAGGGTGTGCTCGTCCATGAAGACCAGCGAGTACGCGCCCCGGACCAGCGGCAGCGCGGCCAGGGCGGCTTCCTCGATCCCGCTGCCCTCGGCATCGGCCGCATCCGGGCCGGCGGGACGGGCGAACAGGGCGGTCAGCACGTCGGTGTCGGACGTCGCGCCGCTCGCCATCCCCGCCTCGGCAGGGACGAGCGCCGCAAGCTCAAGCGTGTTGATCAGGTTGCCGTTGTGACCCAGTGCCAGGCGCCCGCGGGGTGGCACGGAACGTCGGCTGGGCGTTCTGCCAGACTGACGACCCGCTCGTTGAGTAGCGGCAGTGCCCCACGGTGATGTGGCCGCGGAGGGTGTTCAGGATGGACTCGTCGAAGACCTG
The DNA here is from genome assembly GCA_963774825.1 of uncultured Actinomycetes bacterium. Classification (GTDB taxonomy): domain Bacteria; phylum Actinomycetota; class Actinomycetes; order Streptosporangiales; family Streptosporangiaceae; genus DATBGO01. The sequence goes on from CAVZGW010000012.1 coordinate 120,957, forward strand.
CGGCACCAGGCCCATGTCCTTGTAGACGACGATCCGGCTGCCGTCGCTGACCGCGATGCCCGCGGACTCCTGGCCGCGGTGCTGCAGCGCGTACAGGCCGAAGTAGGCCAGCTTGGCGACCTCCTCGCCGGGCGCCCACGCGCCGAAGACCCCGCATGCGTCCCTCGGCCGGTCGGCTGGGTCCAGCTCGTCCGTCAGATGGCCATCAGGCTTCATCACCTGCCAAGTCTATTGTCGCCGGTCAGCTGACTTGACCGCCGCGGGCCTGCGGCGGCGTCCCAGCCGGCGGCAGCGTCCCGGCCGGCGGCAGCGTCCCGGCCAGCGGCAGCTGCCCGGACAGGTCCGCCCGCGGGCCGCTGACCCGGAGCAGGCCGTCGGCCACTGCGGCGGCCCAGCGCAGCCGCCCGGTGGCCAGCATGATCCAGGTCACCGCGTCGGTCTCCACCACGTTCGGCGGGGTGCCGCGGGTATGCCGGGGACCCGCCACGCACTGAACGGCCGCGTACGGCGGGATCCGCACCTCCACGGCGCGGCCAGGGGCCCGCGCGGCGAGCACGCCGAGCAGGTACCTGACGGCCCAGCGCAGCGCCTCAGGCTGCGGCGCCAGGCCGCCGTCGGCAGCCGCGAGGACCGCGCTGACGCAGCCAGCGCCGAGCTCATCGGCGGCGACCGGCCCGGGCCAGGGCGGCGCGGACAGCGCCGCCCGCTGGGCGTTGACTGCGGCGAGCAGCCTGGCCAGGTCTGGGTGTCGTACGGGCATCGCTGTGACCGTAGCCGACGGCGGCGGGGGCCGCGAACCGGAAGGTATTCTCGGCATTCTCGCACACGGGCTAGTAACTACGGACCAGACGGCGGTCATCGTTCGGCATGCCAGGTCAGCGCAGCGCACGTCGTCGCGCCCGCGGATCCTGGGCACTGCGGCTGGCCGGGATCGGCGTGGCCTTGCTCCTCGCGGGCGGCGGCACCGCCGGGTACCTGCTTGTCGGCCAGGTGCACGCCGCCAAGCAGGCCAGCCGGCTTTCGGCCAGGGTGACCAGCGTGCAGACGGTTGGCCTGGCCACGCCGGGCCCGGCCAGCCAGGCGGCCGCCGGTACCGCCGCCGAGCTGCTGCTTGCCTCGCCGCACGGGCTGACATTCAGCCCGGCCAAGCCCGCTGACCTCCCGGCCGACTATCCCGGAGTGGACGGCCGACCAGATGGTCGGCGGCAGCTACATCTTCATCTACATCTCAGCCGGCCGGTGCCTGTCGTCGGCCTCCGGCCAGGCCACGCTGCAGCGGTGCGATCTGTCGCAGCGACAGCGCTGGACCCGCGAGTACCACGGCACGGACGCCAGCGGGCAGGAACTCTGGCGGCTGCGTAACGCCGCGGACGGCCGGTGCCTCACGGTCGGCGGTCCCGTCGCTGCCGCCGCGGCCACCGGGTCCGGCGCGGACCTTCAGCCCTGCGGCAGCGGCGTGTCCTGGCGTCAGCTCATCGCGTTCTGGTCCGGATACTGACCGAACAGCCGCGGCAGCGTGCCGCGGTGCGCGCCGGCTAGCTCGTCCAGAGGTATAACGAAAACCCCGGCGACTTCCAGGCTCGCTCCGCCAGTCGTCCCGATGGCAGTGGCGGGCACCCGTGCCGCTCGCACAGCGCACCGAATTCGTCCTCGCAGCCAGGCCGGACGGCAACCACCGCGCGCGCGGCGGACTCACTGAACAGGCAGCTGAACTCGTCCCCCGGCAGCCGCACCACCGCCCCCGCCCGGCCCGCCAGGCAGCATTCGGCGAGCGCGACGGCGAGCCCGCCCTCGGCAAGATCATGCGCCGCCGCGAGCACGCTCGCGCCAGCCGCGGCGACGAGCAGCGCGCCGAGGTCCCGTTCGGCGTCCAGGTCGGCGACGGGCGGCCGGCCGCCAAGGTGCCCGTGCGCGACGTGCGCCCACAGCGAGCCGCCGAATTCCGCGCCGGTCCGGCCGAGCAGCACGATAGGCGCGCCTGCCTCGCCGAACCCGATCGCCAGCCGCCGCCGCACGTCGTCATGGACGCCGAGCACGCCGACGACCGGGGTCGGGTGGATGGCCGCGGCGGCGGTCTGGTTGTAGAAGCTGACATTTCCGCCGGTCACCGGCACGCGACAGGGCCGCGCACGCGTCGGCGAGCCCGCGCACCGCCTCGGTGAACTGCCACATGACCGACGGGTCCTCCGGCGAGCCGAAGTTGAGGCAGTTGGTGACCGCGAGCGGCCGCGCCCCGGTGACCGCGACGTTGCGGTAGGCCTCGGCCAGCGCGAGCTGGGCACCCGCGTAGGGATCCAGCAGCGTGTACCTGCCGTTGCCGTCGGTGGCCAGCGCGACACCGAGGCCGGTCGCCTCGTCGACCCGGACCAGCCCGGCGTCGTGCGGCGCCGCGAGCACCGTGTCGCCCCGCACGTAGCGGTCGTACTGCTCGGTGACCCACGCCTTGTCGGCCGCGTCCGGGGCGCCCAGCACGGCCAGCAGCGTCGGCGCGCAGCTCCGGGCCGGTGCCGGGCCTGGCCAGCCGCGCCGGGTCGTCGGCCTGGAGCCGGTCCTGGGCCGCCGGGCGCGCCGCCGGGCGCGGTGTAGACGGGCCCGTCGTCGGCCGCGCTGCCTGGCGGGATGTCCACGACCTGCTCGCCATGCCAGGTCATCTCGAGCCGCCCGGTCCCGGTGACCTCGCCGATCACGGTGGCCTGGACGTCCCACCGGGCGCAGATCGCCAGGCAGCGCTCGATTCCGGCCGGCTCGACGACGGCCATCATGCGTTCCTGCGACTCGCTCATCAGGATCTCGGCCGGCCCGAGCGACGCGTCCCGCAGCGGCACCGCGTCCAGGCGCACCACCATGCCGGCGCGCGCCGCGGCGGCCAGCTCGGTGGTGGCACAGGCGATCCCGGCTGCGCCGAGGTCCTGGATGCCGGCCACCAGACCTGCGGCGTACAGCTCAAGGCAGCACTCGATCAGCAGCTTCTCCATGAACGGGTCGCCGACCTGGACGCTGGGCCGCTTAGCGCCCTCGCCGCTGCCGCGCGAACGACGCGCTGGCCAGCACCGACGCGCCGCCGATGCCGTCCGGGCCGGTCCGCGACCCGAGCAGCACAACCTGGTTGCCCGGCCCGGTGGCGACGGCGAGACTTGAGGTCGGCGTGCCGCATGATGCCCAGGCACGCGACGTTGACCAGCGGATTGCCCGCGTAGCAGGAGTCGAAGGCCAGCTCGCCGCCGATGTTGGGAAGACCGAGGCAGTTGCCGTAGAACGAGATCCCGCCCACTACTCCCGGCAGCACCCGGCGGGTGTCGGCCGCATCGGCAGGCCCGAATCGCAGCGAGTCAATCACCGCGACCGGCCGCGCGCCCATCGCGAGGATGTCCCGCACGATTCCGCCCACGCCGGTCGCCGCGCCCTGGAACGGCTCCACGTAGGACGGGTGGTTATGCGATTCGATCTTGAACGTGACCGCGTACCCTGCCCGATATCCACGACGCCGGCGTTATCGCCAATTCCCGCGAGTAGCGCGGGCGAGACCGGCGCTTTGTCGGCGAACTGCCGCAGGTGCGCCTTGGACGACTTGTAAGAGCAGTGCTCGCTCCACATCACGGAGTAGATAGCCAGTTCGGCGTCGGTCGGCCGGCGGCCGAGCACCGCCACGATGCGCTCGTACTCGGCCGCGGTAAGGCCGAGCTCCGCATGCGGCTGCGGGCGGTGCGGCGTGGCCGCGGCTGCCCGGCCACCGGTGTCCAGCGGGCTCACGCGCGCACCGGTGCGCCCGGCCAGGACCAGAGGCGAAGAAACCGAGGCCGTCGGTGCCCGGGCCCGGTGATCGGATCGACGGCGTGCTCCGGATGCGGCATCAGGCCGACGACGTTGCCGGCCTCGTTGGCGATCCCGGCGATGGCCGCCGCCGAGCCGTTCGGGTTGCCGTCGGCGTAGCGCGCGACCACCTGACCGCCCTCGGCCAAGCGCCGCCAGCGTGGCCGGGTCGGCCACATACGCGCCCTCGCCGCTCTTCAGCACCAGCGGTGACCTCCTGGCCCGGCTGCGTACCCGCTGGTCCAGGGGGTACGGGTGGCTCTCGATCCGCAGCCGCACCGTCCCTGCAGACAAAGCGCAGGCCCGCGTTGCGGGTCAGCGCGCCGGGCAGCAGGTGCGCCTCGCAGAGGATCTGGAAACCGTTGCAGATGCCAAGCACCGGAAGGCCGGCCCGGGCCGCTGGCAGGAGCTCCGCCATCACCGGCGCGAACCGGGCGATGGCCCCGCAGCGCAGGTAGTCGCCGTAGGAGAAGCCGCCGGGCAGGATCACCGCGTCGACCCCGCGCAGATCCCGGTCGCCGTGCCAGAGCGGGACCGCGGTGCCGCCCGCCAGCCGGACCGCGCGCGCGGCGTCCTGGTCGTCGAGAGATCCGGGGAAGGTGACGACGCCCACGCGGGCAGTCATGAGCGTCCTCGCGTGCCGGGCATGCTGGCAGGTTACCGGCTCAGCCAGCGTCACCGTGACGCTGCGAGTGCCATCGGTGCAGACCCGCGGCCGCGTCAGCCGCTCAGCCGCGTCCGTAGCTGAGGTGCCCGCCCGCGACAGCGGCGCATCACTGCGCAGCTCGATCCGCTTCTGCAGGGAGACGACCGTGCCGCGGCCCGGGCGGCTGCTCAGTGTCACGTCGTCCACGCAGGCCTGCATGATGGCCAGGCCACGGCCGGACTCGGGCAGCTGGGCGACGATCCGGTCGTCGGCGGCCCGCCTGACCCGGGCAAGGCGGGCGCGCACCGCGGACGGCGCGGCCGGCGCGAGCCCCGGCGATGCCGGCGAGCCCGCCCAGCGACGGCGCAGCCGCGACATCGACCGGGCAGGCCCTCGGTAGGCGGGCATGCTGGCGGTGTCGAATCCGCGCCCGCTGTCAAGGACCTCGAGCACGCAGCGGTTCCGGCCGACCCTGGCCACCACCTCGTACCGCAGCCCGGGGCCGCTGTGCCTGAGCACATTGGTGCACGCCTCAGTCACGGCGAGCAGCAGGTCGGCGACGCAGTTGTCGTCGACGCCCAGCCGGTTAAGCGTGTCGCCGAGTACCCGGCGCATTACCGGGACACTGAGTGCCTCCCGAGGGAACACCAGGCAGAACCGAGCGTCCACGGCCGGCTCTGCACGTTCCTGTCACCCGAGTACGCATCCGCTCGTGCACTCCCCGCCCCTCTGCTCCCCACCCTCGTCAGCGATGCTGATCACATTGTGAGGGTTTCCCGAGACCGGCCGAGGTAATCATGAACTCGGGCGATCTCTGGACGAACAGTGCCGTTCGGCACCTGTCCGAGGCGGTGTTCGTCCGGGAAAACGCGGCCTGGATGGCTCACGCTGGATGGATCGTGAACTCCTCGATAACCGGGTTCGCGAGCAATTCCGCGGCAAGCTCAGCCACCCTGGCGAGCCCGGCCTCGCCCGCGGGCCCGCTGGTATCCACCTCGAATCGCTTACCCTGCCGGACATTCGTGACCTCGCCGAAGCCGAGCCGCTGGCAAGCGCTGGCGATCGCCTCGCCCTGCGGATCGTGGATTTCGGGCTTGAGCATCACCTCGACGACGACCCTGGCCAACTGACCCTCCGCGCATGTGTGAGCTTGGTCACGACGATCCGGTACAGCCCGGCGGCAGTGCCATTCGGGCGCGGTCGCCATCTGTCCGCCACCATCGTGCCAGGTGCTCCCGCTGACCACCGACCGCCGCAGCATGGCCGTCAGCCGAGGCTGCCTAGGTCGCCCGATTCCGGCACATCCGCCGCGCGCGCATAATCGAGTGAGGCGGGCCACCGGGTTACCGGCGGCCCGGGCACTCAACAGGTTGACCGCGGGCGACGCCCGCCGGGTACTGTCGCAGCGGAACTCCGACGGACGACTGGCGGTCAGGGCGCGCCCTGGCGGCCGGCCCTGAGCAGGCAAGGAGTGGCACGTGGCCGTCAAAGCTGCCGGGCGGGCTCGCCGCAGCAGGTGGTTCCCGTCGAGGTAGACGAGCGGGATCAGAGGAGCTATCCAGCTCCTGACCCCGGAGGGAGAGCGGGCCGAGCATCCGGACTACCCGCTCGAGATTTCCACCGAGGAGATCAAGGCGCTCTACCGGGACCTGGTCCTCGTCCGCCGGATCGACTTCGAGGCGATCGCCCTGCAGCGCCAGGGCGAGCTGGGCATCTGGGCGTCGCTGCTCGGCCAGGAGGCCGCGCAGGTCGGCTCCGGCCGGGCGCTCGGCCCGCGGGACATGGCGTTCCCGACCTACCGCGAGCACGGCGTCGCCTGGTGCCGGGGCCTGGACCCGGCGAAACTGCTTGAGCTCTACCGGGGGGTCAGCCACGGCGGGTGGGACCCCAAGGCGCACAACTTTCACCTGTACACGATCGTGATCGGCAGCCAGACGCTGCACGCCACGGGTTACGCGATGGGAATCCAGCGGGACGGCGCGGTCGGCGAGGACGGCGAGGCGGCGATCGCGTACTTCGGCGACGGCGCCACCAGCCAGGGCGATGTGAACGAGGCGTTCATCTGGGCCTCGGTCACCAACGCGCCGGTGGTCTTCTTCTGCCAGAACAACCAGTGGGCGATCTCCGAGCCGCTGGAGCGCCAGAGCCGGGTGCCGCTCTACCAGCGGGCGCACGGTTTCGGTTTCCCCGGCGTCCGGGTCGACGGTAACGACGTGCTGGCGTGCCTCGCGGTGACCAGGAAGGCGATGCAGGCCGCCAGGGAGGGCCAGGGCCCCACGCTGATCGAGGCGTACACCTACCGGATGGGCGCGCACACCACTACCGACGATCCGACCAGGTACCGGCTGGCCGCCGACCTTGAGGCGTGGAAGCTCAAGGACCCGATCGAGCGGGTGAAGCAGTACCTGATCAGGTCCGGCCTGGTGCAGATGCAATTCATCGAGGAAGTCGAAGCGGAGGCGGCCGAGGTCGGCACCAGGGTGCGGACCGCGTGCCTGGAGATGCCCGACCCGCAGCCGCTGGCGATCTTCGAGAACGTCTACGCGGAGCCGAATGCGCTGCTTGACTCCGAGCGCGATCAGTTCGCCGCCTACCTCGACACCTTTGTCGGCGAGGAGACTTCGCGATGACCACGCTCACCCTTTCCAAGGCGCTGAACGAGGGCCTTCGCAAGGCGCTCGAGAACGATCCCAAGGTCCTCATCATGGGCGAGGATGTCGGGAAGCTCGGCGGGGTGTTCCGGGTGACCGACGGGCTGCAGAAGGACTTCGGCGAGGCCAGGGTCGTCGACACGCCGCTCGCCGAGTCCGGCATCGTCGGGACCGCGATCGGGCTTGCGCTGCGCGGCTACCGGCCGGTGTGCGAGATCCAGTTCGACGGGTTCGTGTTCCCCGCGTTCGACCAGATCGTCACGCAGCTCGCCAAGATGCGGCTCCGGTCACTGGGGAAGCTGAGCCTGCCGGTGGTGATCAGGATCCCGTGCGGCGGCGGCATCGGCGCTGTCGAGCACCACAGCGAGTCTCCCGAGGCATACTTCGTGCACACGAGCGGCCTTAGGGTCGTCGCCTGCGGGAACCCCGCGGATGCCTACACGATGATCCAGCAGTCCATCAGCTGCGATGACCCGGTGATCTTCTTCGAGCCCAAGCGCCGTTACTGGGACAAGGCCGAGGTCGACACCGCGGCGAGCGGCACTGCCGCGGCACTGCCGCTCGCCGCGGCAAGGACCGTCGTGGCAGGCACCGACGCGACCGTGCTCGCCTACGGCCCGATGGTGCGGACGTGCGTGGAGGCCGCGGTCGCGGCCGGCCAGGACGGCCGGTCACTTGAGGTAATCGACCTGCGGTCGCTGTCGCCCCTGGATACGGAGGCTATCTTCGCGTCGGTGCGGCGGACCGGCAGGTGCGTGGTCGTGCACGAGGCGTCGGTCACCGGCGGGCTGGGGGCCGAGATCGCCGCCAGGGTCAGCGAGCAGTGCTTCTATCAGCTGGAGGCGCCGGTGCTGCGGGTCGGCGGTTTCTCCACCCCGTACCCTCCGTCCCGGCTGGAGGAGCATTTCCTGCCTGACCTGGACCGGGTCCTTGACGCCGTCGACCGCACGTTCGCCTACTGAGGGGTTCCGCATGTCAGAGCTGAAGGAATTCAAGCTGCCTGATGTCGGCGAGGGCCTGACCGAGGCGGAGATCATCAAGTGGCATGTCCAGCCTGGTGACCCGGTGACCGTCAACCAGATCATCGTGGAGATCGAGACCGCCAAGGCGGTCGTCGAGCTTCCGTGCCCCTATGCGGGAGTCGTCTTCGGCCTGCTGGTGTCCGAAGGCACGACCGCCGACGTAGGGACGCCGATCATCGCCGTGGAGGTCGGCGCGGTAGCTGGCGGCGGCACGGAATCTGCCGGCGGGCCGCAGGCCGCCGGACCGCCGCCGGACGCGGTAGCCGGGGCCGCCCCGGAGGACCTGGTCCCCGAGCCACCAGCCGAAGGCGCGGTCGAGCCGGGCGGTTACGGCAGCCCGGCGCCGAAGCAGGAGCGCCAGGCCGTGCTGGTTGGCTACGGTGTCAAGCTCGGGCCTGGCCACCCGCCGCGCCAGGAAGGCACCTGCCGGACCCGGTGGTGCCCCGAACGGATCGCCGGCGCGCACCCCTCCCGCGCACACCGCTCCCGCGCACACCGCTCCCGCGCACACCGCTCCCGCGCACACCGCTCCCGCGCGCATTGCTCCCGGCGGCATTGCTCCCGGCGGCATTGCTCCGGCGCACACCCCTCCCGCGGGCGGCACGCGGGCGCTGGCGAAGCCACCTGTCCGGAAGCTGGCCAAGGACCTCGGCATCGACCTGTCCGGACTGGCCGGCACCGGCCCGAACGGCTCGATCACGCGAGAAGACGTGCAGACGGCGGCCAGCGGCCGGACGGCCGGTACCTTGGCAAGCTCTGCCGCCGCGGCGCAGGCGGGCCCGGCGCAGGCCGCCGCGGCGCAGGATACCGAGGGCCAGGTCCACCTCGAGCAGGCGCGGTTCGCCCCGGCAAGGTTCGCCCAGGCTGCCGATGGGGCCCGCGAGCAGCGCATCGCGATCCGCGGCGTCCGGAAGCACATGGCGACCGCGGTGTCGGGCAGCGCCTTCACGGCCCCGCACGTCACCGAGTTCCTGCAGGCGGACGTCACTGAGGCGATGGCGGCGACCGCGCGCGTCAAGGCGCTTCCCGAGTTCACCGGGGTCCGCGTATCGCCGCTGCTGTTCGTGGCCAGGGCGCTACTGGTGGCTGCCGCCAGGCACCCCATGATCAATTCGTCGTGGGACGAGCCTGCCCAGGAGATCGTGGTCAAGAACTACGTGAACCTCGGCATTGCCGCGACCACCGGCCGGGGCCTGGTCGTGCCGAACATCAAGGATGCCCATCTGCTCCCCCTCCCCGATCTCGCCCGCGCGCTGACGGAACTCGCCGAGACCGCGCGGGCTGGCCGGACCAGCGTGGCGGACATGCAGGGCGGCACCATCACGATCACCAACGTGGGCGTGTTCGGGGTGGACGCAGGCACCCCCATCCTGTCCCCGGGCGAAGCCGCGATTCTCGCGTTCGGTCAGGTCAAGGACGCGGCCTGGGTCCATCTGGGTCAGCTCGCCGTGCGCAAGGTCACGACGCTGTCGCTGTCTTTCGATCACCGCATCGTGGACGGCGACCTCGGCTCCGCGGTGCTCCGCGACGTGGCTGCCATGCTGGAGGATCCGTTGCGCATCCTCGCCTGGTCCTGACGGACTGGCGGGTGGCCGATTGGCCGGCCGCAGCCGCGGCGTTCCCGGCGGAGGCCCGCCGGTCGCTTCCATCAGACGCTTCGAAGGGAACACCATGATCAGGCACGTGGTGCTGTTCGCATGGACCGCGGAGGCTACCGCCGCGCAGGTGCAACGGGTCGCCGATGAGCTACGCGCGCTGCCGCCGCTGATGCGCGGGCTCAGGTCGTACCGGCTGGGCGCGGACGCCGGCCTCGTCGAGGGCAACTACGACTTCGCGGTCGTCGGGGACTTCGACGACGCCGAAAGCTATCTCGCTTTCCGCGCGCATCCAGCTCACCTGGCCGTCGTCGAGGAGGTCATCCGCCCGATCATGCGAGCCCGCGCGGCGGTGCAGTACGAGCTCTGACCAGCAGGAGCCAGCACGCCGCCGCAGGGCAAGCTCCTGCCAGGTGCCGCGGAGGCGTCAGAACGCGTCCTCGGGCAGCTCCATCAGGTCGAGCCCGGTCGCCTCGGTGATTTCCCGCTCGGCGGCGAGCCTGGGCAGTACCGTCGCGGCAAAGAACCGCGCAGCGGCAATCTTCCCCTGGTAGAACGCGCTGTCGGCGACCGGCCCCGGCTCGTCCAGCCTGGCCAGGGCCACCTCGGCCTGACGGCCGAGCAGCCAGCCGATGACCAGGTCACCGAGTGCCAGCAGGAGCCTGGTGGTGTTGAGGCCGACCTTGTACAGCTCGGCAGGCTGCTGCGCGCTCTGGCCGACGAAGCCGTGCATGGCAGTCACCATGGCCTGGACATCCTCCGCCGCCCTGCCGAGGGCGGTGCGCTCCGCCTTGAGCCGCCCGTTGCCCGCCTCGGCCGCCACGAAGTTGTTGATCTGCCAGAGCAGGAACTGCAGGGCCTGGTCCTGGTTCCGCAGGATCTTGCGGAAATACAGGTCCATCCCCTGGATCGTGGTGGTGCCCTCGTACAGGCTGTCGATCTTCGCGTCCCTGACGTACTGCTCGATGGGGTAGTCCTGCAGGAAGCCCGAGCCGCCGAAGGTCTGCAGGGACAGCGTCAGCATCTCGTACGCGCGCTCCGAGCCGACTCCCTTCACGATCGGCAGCAGCAGGTCGTTGACCGCGGCCGCCAGCGCGTCAGGCTCGTCGTTGGCCAGGCCGACCTGCACCGCGTCCTGAAACGACGCCGTATAGAGGACGAGCGCCCGCATGCCCTCGGTGTATGCCTTCTGCAGCATGAGCATCCGGCGGACGTCCGGATGGTTGATGATCGGGATCCGCGGTGCGGTCTTGTCCATCATCTGGGTCAGGTCGGCGCCCTGCTCGCGGCTCTTCGCGTAGTCCAGGGCGTTGAGGTACCCGCTCGAGAGGGTGGCGATCCCCTTGGTGCCGACCATCATCCGGGCGTGCTCGATGATCACGAACATCTGCCTGATGCCATCGTGCTCATCGCCGACCAGAGTCCCTACCGCTGGCTGGTTGGCACCGAAGGTCAGCTCGCAGGTGGTCGAGGCCTTCAGGCCCATCTTGTGCTCGACGACCGTGGCATAGACGCCGTTGCGCTCGCCGAGCCCGCCGTCGTCCGCCACCAGGTACTTGGGCACGAGGAACATCGACAGGCCCTTGGTCCCCGGGCCGGCCCCTCGGGCCGGGCGAGTACCAGATGGAAGATGTTCTCCGCCATGTCGTGCTCGGCACCTGTGATGAACCGCTTGACGCCCTCGATGTGCCAGGTCCCGTCGGGCTGCTGGATCGCCTTCGTCCGGCCGGCGCCGACGTCGGATCCGGCGTCCGGCTCGCTCAGCGCCATCGTCGCCGTCCACTTGCGCTCGATGGCGCGCTCAGCGAAGCGCTGCTGGGCCGGCGTGCCCATCCGCCAGAGCGCGTGGGAGAAGGAGGCACCGCTCGAATACATCCAGACGGCCGGGTTGGCACCGAGGATCAGCTCGGCAACGGACCACGCGATGGACCGCGGGGTAAAGGTCCCGCCAAGCTCAGGGGGCAGCTCAAGGCGGTACCACTCAGCGTCAAGGAACGCCCGGTAGGACTTCGTGAAGGCCGCGGGCATCCGGACGGATCCAGTGGCGGGGTCGAACACCGGCGGGTTGCGGTCAGCTTCGGCGAACGAGTCGGCGACCGGGCCGGTGGCCAGCTTGGTCACCTCGTGCAGGATCCCCCTGGCGGTCTGCTCATCCAGTTCGGAGTAGGGCTCGGAGCCCAGCAGATCCTGCCGACGCAGCACCTCGAACAGGTTGAATTCAATGTCCCGGAGGTTGCTTTTGTAGTGACCCACCATCATCTCCCCTGGTGCGCGGTGTCTACCCGCCAGTAACATAACCAGTCCTACCAGCAAGTAACAAGCGTCCCAGCTGGCGAAATCGGCGCTGGCCAGCCGTGGTCAGGGCAGGATCGGGTCAGGCCAGGATGTTGATGGCCCGCGCGATGACCAGGGCGCCGAGGGCCAGCGACACCGCAGCCTGCAAGGTCATGGTGAGCTTCGCCCAGCGGGCCAGCGGCATGACATCGGTCGGGCTGAACGCGGTGGCGTTGGTGAACGACAGGTACAGGTAGTCGACGAACCGCGTGCTCCAGTCATGTGGCGCCAGCTCGGGCGAGACCATCTGCGGGAACATCAGATCGGGGAACTGCGCATGGCCCAGCGCCCGGTGGACCGGGCCGCCACGGTCGAACTCCCAGTACCAGAGCGCGAACGCGATCACGTTGGTGGCCCACACCGAGCCGGCGGTCGTCAGCAGATCTACGGGGGTGCCCGTGCCCTTGTTCTCGATGATCGCGGCCACGAGCCGCACCGCGGAGATCGCGTTCGCCGCGGTGATGAGGAAAATGAGCACGATGCTGCCGGCCCTGATGGGGGTTGACAACCGCTCGAACCGCAGCGGATTGGCGATGAGCAGCCCGATGAACAGGGCTCCCTCGAGTACCGGCAGCAGGACCACCGGCTTGAACACCAGCCGGTCAGGCAGCAGCAGCTGCAGAGCCAGCGCCCCTACCACGGTCAGCGTCACCGGCCAGCGTGACTCGGCCCTGGTCCTCCGCCGCCAGGCCGGGATTACTGCGTCCCGGCCCGCCGCCTCGGCTAGCCGCGCTAGCTCACGCCACGGGTCGAACCCCGGGTGCCCGGCCTGGTGTGGCTCGTCTTCTCTTCGCGGCTGGGCACCAGGCTCGGGTGATTGTCCTTCTTCCGACATGCGTTCATTCTCAGCGTCTCGTCGCTGTGCCCGCAGCCGGAGGCCACGGTCCGCCGCGATGGATCGCAGCCACGGGCCCCGTCCACCTGTGCGCCGGTATCCGCGCTGACCACCTGGACCGGATCGTCGGCGGGTGCGGGCAGCGGCCCAGTCACGGTGTGAGCGCGCGGCCGTTTCGCCACACCGAATCTCGTTCTAGAGTTTTCGGCATCGGCACGGCGGACCTGGCGAACGAGGTGCATCATGACGCTCGGCCTCACTGAAGAGCATCATCACCTGGCGGAAACTATCCGCAACTGGGCGCAGCGTAATTGCCCGCCGGAGACTGTCAGGGCGGCCGCCGACGGCCCGGACAGCGGGTCAGCCCGGTACCTCGAGTCGCTCGGGCCCAGCCTCGCTGAGCAGGGCGTGCTCGGGCTGCACCTGCCCGATGAGGACGGCGGGCAGGGGTTCGGCCTTCCTGAGCTCGCTGTCGCCCTGGAAGAACTGGGCCGGGCGCTGGTGCCTGGTGCCTTCCTGCCGACCGTGCTCGCGAGCTCGGTCCTGGCCGCTTCAGGCGCGCCAGGCAAGCTGGTGGCCGGCCTGGCCGACGGGTCAAGGACCGGCGCGGTCTGCCTGGCCAGCGGGGTAACTGGCAGTACCGGCCCGGATGGCGGACTGATCATCGACGGCGAGGTGGCGCCTGTGCTCGGCGCCAGCCTCGCCGATCTGATCATCCTGCCGGTTCAAACCGGCCGCGGCGAGACGTGGGCCGCCGTCGATGCGAGCGCACTGGAGATCGCCGCGCTCGACAGCCTCGACCTCACCCGCCCGGTCGCCCGGGTGCGCGCGGGAGGCGTTACCGCACCGGCCGACCGGCTGCTGCCCGGGCTCGACAGGAGCGCGGTCACCAGCCTGGCAGCGATCTTGTTCGGCGCGGAGGCGAGCGGCATCGCCGGCTGGGCGGTGCATCATGCAGCCGGATACGCCAGGATCCGGCGCCAGTTCGGCCGCCCGATCGGGCAGTTCCAGGCCGTCAAGCACCGTTGCGCCTGGATGCTGACCTCGGCTGAGCTCGCGTCGGCCGCGGTCTGGGACGCTGCGCGCACTGAGCAGGATGCGGCGCCCGCCGCCCGGGGGGATGCACCCGGCAAGCCGCCCGCCGCTCCGGGAGACGCGCCCGCCGCCCCGGGAGACGCGCCCGGCCAGCCCGCCGGCAGGCAGCGCGAGTTCGCCGCAAGCGTCGCCGCCGTGCTGGCCGTTGACGCGGCGGTCTCCTGCGTGAGCGACTGCATCCAGGTCCTCGGCGGCATCGGCTACACCTGGGACCATGAGGCCCAGCTCTACTACCGGCGCGCGCTGTCGTTGCGCGCCCTGCTCGGCCCGTCCGTCGGCTGGGCGGAGCGGGTGGCTGACCTGGCCCTTGCCGGTGGTCGCAGGCCCGTGCAGGCGGACCTTCCTGGCGGCGACGCGCCGCTGCGGGCGCGGCTGGCCGGCGAGCTCGCTGGGATCGCCGCGCTGACCGGCCGGGAACGGGCGCAGCGCCTTGCCGATGGCGGCTGGGTCACTCCGCACCTTCCGCGGCCCTGGGGGCGCGGCGCCGATGCGCTCGAGCAGGTCGTCATCGATCAGGAGATGCGCGCGGCCGGGGTCAAGGCGCCCGGCCTCATGATCGGAGCCTGGGTGGTCCCGGCGCTGATCCAGTACGGTACGGCGCAGCAGCAGGACCGGTTCCTGCCGCCGACGCTGCGCGGCGAGATCATCTGGTGCCAGTTGTTCAGCGAGCCGGGAGCCGGCTCTGACCTGGCGGGCCTGAGCACAAGGGCGGTACGTGCCGACGGTGGCTGGCGGCTGACCGGACAGAAGATCTGGACCTCGCTGGCCAAGCAGGCGGCATGGGCGATCTGCCTCGCGCGTACCGATCCGGCGGCGCCCAGGCACGCGGGGATCACGTACTTCCTCGTGGACATGTCCGGCCCGGGAGTTGAGGTCCGCCCGCTGCGGGAGATAACTGGTGAGTCCTTTTTCAACCAGGTCTTCCTTGACGATGTCTTCGTCCCGGACGACCGGGTGGTCGGGGAGGTCAACGGCGGCTGGCGGGTAGCCAGGACGACGCTGGCCAACGAGCGCGTATCGCTGTCCCGGTCGTGGATGTTCGGTTCCGGCGTGGCCGAGCTGCTGGCACAGGTGCAGGCAGGGAGCCAGGCGCCCGGTGGTCAGATCGGCAGGCTGGTTGCCGAGGGCCATGTGATCGACTTGCTCGGCATCCGGGTGACGATGAAGCGGCTATCAGGGACGGAGCCAGGCGCCACCGGGAGCGTTCGTAAGCTGCTCGGAATGCGCCACGCTCAGCAGGTTGCCGAGCTCTGCTGGGCGATGTCAGGGGCAGACGGCGCCCTGGGCGCGGGACCGGAGGCCGCCTTCCGCCAGCCGGACGGGCCGAACGGCCCGCACTGGGCCCGCCAGGTGCTCACGACCAGGGCATTGACGATCGGCGGCGGCACCACGGACATTCAGCTCAACATCATCGGAGAACGCATCCTCGGCCTGCCACGCGACCCGGATCCGCCTGCCGCCTGATCGCCGATGGCCCCCGGTGCAGCCGGCGGTCCAGGGCGCGGCCGGCGGTCCAGGGCGCGGCGGGCGGTCCAGGGCGCAGCCGGCGGTCCAGGGCGCAGCCGGCGGTCCAGGGCGGCGCCGGCGGTCCAGCCGGCTCGGTAGCCTGCTTGGTAGCCAACCCGCCGGCCGCGCCAACCGCGCACCGGCCAGCCGCCGCGCTAGCCTACGGAAAGCAGCGTCCCGGGGGTACCTGATGACCGACAGAGGCGGTGACGCGCCGGGCGGGCAGCGCGGCCCTGACGAGCCGCTGACTACGCCCCGGCGGCTTGAGCCGACCCCGGACTCCGGGCCAGGCGGGCGTCTGCCCGGACCGCGGCCAGGTCTCTACCCGGCCGGGCCCGCGTGGCGGGCGTCACCAGGTCCGGCGTCTGCCGAACCTGGGCAGTCTTCCGCGTCGGCCGGGATGACGCCACCGGGCTTCGCCGACCCAGCGGCCTCACGGGCGCCCGGCGGAAAGGCCAGGCATACCGGGGCGCGGCGCAGGACGGGCCCGGCCCCGGCGCAGCAGCAACTGATGGCACGGATCTCAGCGGGCCGGAAGGCCCGCCTGCAGCGCGCCGTGCTCGTCGCGTGCGGCGCGTTGTCCGCGCTGGTACTGCTGGCTGCCGGCAGCGCCTGGGCAGTGACGAGCTGGGTCAACGGCAACATCGCGAGGGTGAACGCGGGCACTGCGGGAACGTCAGGCAGCGGGCCGCTCAACATCGTGGTCGCCGGTGTCGACGTCAGGGCCGGCCTGACCCCGCAGCAGCAACTCGCCCTGCACGTGGGCCATACCGCCAGCAGCAACTCGGACACCCTCATGGTGGTGCACGTGTCGGCCGACCATCGCCACGTGCAGGTCGTCAGCATCCCGCGCGACTCCTGGGTAAACATTCCTGGCTTCGGGATGAACAAGATTAACGCGGCATTCGGCCTGGGCGGGCCGGCGTTAATGGTGAAAACGGTGGCGCAAAACACCGGGCTCACCATCAACGACTACATCGAGGTCAACTTCCTCGGCTTCGTCAAGGTCATTGACGCGCTTGGCGGGGTGAATATCTGCCTCCCCTATGCGGTGAACGATTCTTACAGCGGATTGCAGATGTCGGCGGGCATGCATCATGTGGACGGCATCACGGCCCTTGAGTTCGCCCGTGACCGGCACTCGTTCGCGACTTCCGATCTGGCCCGGATCAAGGATCAGCAGCAGCTGCTCTCGACGATGTTCCGAGAGGCCATCAGCTCGGGGACGCTTGCCAACCCGATCAAGTTCGCAAGCTTCCTGTCAGCGGCAACCTCGGCAGTCACAGTCGACCAGAACCTGAACGTCGCCAAGCTCGCCGACGAGCTGCGCGGGGTCTCGATGAACGAGGTCACCTTCGCGACTGTGCCGATCGGCAACTACAACTACACGACGCCGACCGGCCAGTCAGCGCTGCTGTGGAACGCAACCGCCGCGGGCGCCCTCTTCAATCAGCTGAAGAACGATTATGCTCCGGTCCAGGCTGCACCGGCACGCCACGCCCTGAGCCGTAGACAGGTGTCGCTCGACGTGTACAACGGAACCATGATCGGCGGGCTCTCGGCAGCCACCGGGACGCAGCTGGCCGGGCTTGGCTTCCGCGTGCACGGTTCGGGCCTCACCTGGTCCACCCAGGACGTCACGCAGACTCTCATCGAGTATCCGGAGGCCGAGAAGGCGGCCGCCCGGCTGGTGCAGCGGGTAATGGCTGGCGCGAAGATGCGGCAGGTGCGAAGCCTGAAGCGGATCAGGATCCTGCTCGGTTCGGCCGGCTATCAGATCACCGCGGGCACTCCGGCGACACCAAGCCCCAGTGGCGGCGGCGCGACGCAGCAGACCGCCGCCCAGGCTGCCTGCAGGTAACCAGAGCCGCGGCATGTTGTCCGCGATGTGGCCATATCGGCGATCAGGTAGGCGGCCGCAGCGATTCGGCCAGCAGCCAGCAGCCAGCAGCCCGCCGTTCGCTGCCGACAGCCCACGGCCGCCAGCCCGGCAGCCCGCCGCCCCCGGCAGCCCGCAGCCTGGAGGCCTGCTGCGGACCGCTTTCCGGCGGCGAGATCGCCGGTCTCAGACCTGGGTGGTGCTTGCCTCAGGCGGGAAGCCGGTCGAGTCTGCGTGCTGGTGCTGCCCATCCGCCGCCGCACCGGCGTGATGATCAGCTGATTCGGGCGAAAGGCTGATGCCGTTCTCCGCCTCATGGGCGGAGATGTCAGCGACCAGCTTGTCGACCTGCGCCTGACTGCCAGCACCTGCCCGTCCGGTGCGCTCAGCGTAGACGACCGCGCCGAGATTCCGGAGCATCGCATCAGCGCGCCGCTTGGCCTGGGCTTGATCGAATTTGACCTTGCCGTCGCGAGCCGTCTCCTGCGTCTTCTGCGCTATCTGGTTGGCCTGGACCTTCATCTTGTCCATCAAACCCACGGTGTGCCTCCTTAGGGTTCATGGCGGCGCTCCCGGCCGGCAGCGCCCGCCGTAGCGTCTCTTGCCAGGATAGGTGGCCTGGTCCCGGGTACCAGGAGTGCCCCCGAGCGTGCGCCGGATAACTGGTGGAACGGAACGCCCCGGCGTGACATCCTGTTCGTGTGATTCCGCGCGACCGTCCCGCTAGCTGGCGGATGCCGCACTAGGCGACGTCCGCGGAAAGCCATGTCCGTTGAGCCGCCTGCGAGGCGGCTTTTTTCGTGCGCGCGCAGGGGCACTTCACGCAGGAGGAGAGTCCCGTGCCAAGAACCATCACCGGGATCAAGCCCACTGGCCGACCGCACCTTGGCAACTACCTGGGCATGATCCGGCCGGCGCTTGAGCTGGCCCGCACCAGTGAGGTGCTGTGCTTCATTGCCGACTATCACGCTCTTGACACCGTTCCGCCGCCGGACACTCTCCGGGACGGCGTCCTTGACCTGGCCGCCACCCTGATCGCATTCGGCCTGGACCCGGAGCGGACTATCCTCTACCGCCAGTCCGACGTGCCGGAAGTCTGCGAGCTGACGTGGATCCTGGGCTGTGTCTGCCCGAAGGGGCTGCTGAACCGTGCGCACGCCTACAAGGCCGCGGTACAGGAGAACGTGGCGGCGGGCCGCGATCGTGACCAGGGCGTCGGCATGGGCCTGTTCAGCTATCCGATCCTGATGGCGGCCGACATCCTCATTCATCGCGCTGACCGGGTGCCGGTTGGCAGCGATCAGCGTCAGCATGTCGAGATCGCCAGGGACCTCGCGGAGAGCTTCAACCGCGTGTATGGCCCCGTGCTGGTGGTGCCCGAGCCGGCCGTGGACGAGGCAGTCATGACGATTCCGGGAATCGACGGCCGGAAGATGAGCAAGAGCTACGGCAACCAGATCACGCTCTCTGCCGGTCCCGATGAGATCCGGCGCCTGGTCTCCAGGATCGTGACAGACTCGCGCTCCCCGTCGGAGCCGAAGGATCCGGATACCGTCCTAGCGCTCTACCGCAACCTGGCCGATGCGGGGGATGCAGACGACCTGTCCCGCAGATATCGCCAGGGGACGGTCGGCTATGCGGAGGCCAAGGCGCTGCTGGCCGGGGTCATCCAGCAGCTTGTGGCGCCCGGCAGCGCCAGGCATGCGGAACTCATGTCCGATCCGGCGCTCCTCAAGGAAACGCTGGCCCGCGGCGCGGTCCTGGCGAGGAAATCCGCCGCGGCAACGCTGGACGCCGTCCGGGCGGCCACCGGGCTCGGCTGGGGCTGAGCCGGCAGTCCTCGCGAAGCGGTGCAGGTCAGCGGGCCGAAGGATACACCAGCATTACGGGACGTATTCCCGTTACGTACGGTACGTGATTAGGGTCATAACCGGAGTGAAAAGGGATGCCAGCGGGACAGCTGGGGTGTTACACAGAGTGATCCCCATCCGGGGCGGCGCTCCCCCTGCCAGCGGCGCGCCCGCTCCGTGCCCGCTCGGCCACGCCGGAGCCGCTTACACCAGCGGCACCCCATCCGGTACCCCACCCGGTATCCGGGATGGCACGACCCGGCGCCCCCGCCGGATCCGCGCCGAAGCGGGCAGCACCCCCGCCAACCACATACGCCCTCCGGCCGACGCCCCCGCGCACGGCCGGGCGATGGGGAACACGCAGAAGGGACAACCGTGCCCGCACCCGCACGGCTGGCCGCCCTGCGCGCCAGCACCCCCCACATCACAGCCAGGACCCTGAACGCAATCCACCGAGCCATCGTGACCGCTGCCCGCGCCCTGCGCGACCGCACCGCCGCCGCGAGCAGGGCCGCGAGCCTGGCATCGAGCCCGGCCGCCAGCAAAGCCACCAGCCTGGCCGCGAGCCTGGCATCGAGCCGGGCCGCCAGCAAAGCCACCAGCCTGGCGGCGAGCCTGGCATCGAGCCCGGCCGCCAGCAAAGCCACCAGCCTGGCCGCGAGCCTGGCATCGAGCCGGGCCGCCAGCAAAGCCACCAGCCTGGCCGCGAGCCTGGCATCGAGCCGGGCCGCCAGCAAAGCCACCAGCCTGGCCGCGAGCCTGGCATCGAGCCTGGCATCGAGCCTGGCCGCATGCCGGGCCGTGAGCCAGCCCGTGAGCCGGGCCGTGAGCCGGGCCGTGAGCCAGGCCGCCAGCCGGGCCGCGAGCAGCGCTGTCGGGTCGGCCACCTTGGCAGGCGCATCGGCCATCCGGAGTTCCGCTGCCCGGGCGAGCTACGCCCTTCCGGCCCGCGCCAGGATCGCGGCTGCGGCCGCAGCCGTGCTCGCCCTGGCAGCCGCGGTCACCGCCGCAGCGATCGCGATCGGCCCCGCCGCGGCTGCCGGACCGATCGGCCCAGCGATTGCTGCAGCCGCCTTGCGCCCGGCCGCGCCAGCTACTCCCGGTCAGGCCCCGGTCAGCCACTCCGCAACCGACAGGGTGGCGGCGGCAACCGCGCCACACCACCACCGCGCCGTGGCCCAGATCGCCGCGCAGGCGGTCCCGGCGCACCACAGCGGCGCCGCCGGGAGGCCTGCTCACCGGGGGCATCGTCATCAATCCAGGAGGGTGGTGCTGGATAACTGGCACGCGATCGCCGAAGCCGCCGCCGGGCACCCCCGCGGCGGCCCGCTGGCCCCCGCCCAGCGGCTGCTGCCAGCCGCGCTGGCGGGCGGCCAGGCTGCCCTGCCGCTGACCCCGGCGCGCGCCGCCAACGCAGCCGTCATCACCGCCCAGGCACTGCGCCTGCACATGGGCATCCGCTCGGCCGTCATCGCGGTCGCCACCGCCATGCAGGAATCCACCCTGGAGAACCTCGGCTACGGTGACCGTGACTCACTCGGCCTGTTCCAGCAGCGGCCCTCCATGGGCTGGGGCACCCCGGCCCAGGTCACCGATCCCGTGTACGCCTCCGACGCGTTCCTCAACGCGCTGCGCGGCTACCAGGCCGCCGACCCCGGCTGGGCCACCCAGCCGCTGTGGGAGGCCGCCCAGGGCGTCCAGAACTCCGGTTTCCCCTACGCCTACGCCCAGTGGGAGGACCAGGCGGCGCATATCGTCGCCGCCGTCACCCGCCACCTCCTCTAGCCATAGGCCCCGTTACCGCAGCGTTACCTCGGGGGGTCTGCCGACCGGGCCTCCCATGTCCCAGAGGCGAGCCGCGCGTCCCGCCCGCCACCCGAGCCCGCCATCCCTGAGCGGGCGGGACGCGCAAAGCACTGGCGCCGCAACATGCCTAGCGCCCCGCCTCGACCACTGCGATCGCAAACCCGTCATACCCCTTGCTGCCGACAGTCTGGACCGCCGTCCCGCTGACTCTGGGCTCGGCCGCCAGCAACTCGATGAAGTGCCGTACACCCTGGACATCCGGGTCACCACTCGCAGGATCGGCCACTGCCCCGTCACGCACCACGTTGTCCGCGATGATGAGCGTCCCCGGCCTGGCCAGGTCGAGGGACCAGCGCAGGTAGTCGGCGTACCCTGGCTTGTCCGCGTCAATGAAGATCAGGTCAAACGGTCCGGCCCCAGCTGAGATCAGGTGCGGCAGGGTTTGCTGAGCGCGGCCGACGCGGACCTCGGTCAGGCCGGCCAGGCCGGCCAGCGCAAGGTTCTCCCTGGCGACCTCGGCGTGCCTGGTATCGGCTTCCAGCGTGATTAGATGGCCGTCCCGCGGCAGGGCCCTGGCCAGCCAGATAGTGCTGTAGCCGCCGAGGGTGCCGATCTCCAGGATCCTGCGCGCTCGCTGGCTGAGCGCGAGCAGGTTCAGCAGCTTGCCCTGGGTGGGTGAGACACTGATCTGCGGCAGGCCCGCCTCCGCGCTGGCCCGCAGCGCCGACTCAAGCGCCTCGTCAGCCGGCAGCAGCTTGCCCGCCAGGTACTCATCGACGGCAGACCAGCGATCCTGATCCTGCGTCATGATGGCCGCCCTGCCTGCTGGCCGCGTGCCACGGCGAGCTCCGCGACAGCCGCCCTGCTTACGGCCAGCGCGTCAGTTACCACCGTAATCAGCCGGCATCCGTTGTCCCGGTACAGACGCGCGGTCGCGCCATCTGAGGCATGCACTCCTACCGGCTTGCCCGCTGCCCCGCACGCGGCCCAGATGCGCTCGAGTTCCCGCCGCAGCACGGGGTCATGCGGGTCCAGCGCGCAGCCGAGCGAGAGCGACAGGTCTCTCGGGCCCACGTAGATCCCGTCGACGCCGGGCACGGCCAGAGTCGCGGTGAGATCAGCCGCGGCGGCCACCGACTCGACCATGATGATGCAGAGCGGGTCGCTGCTCGTCGCCATGACACCGCCACCGGAGCGATAGCCGCCCGGGGGGTAGCGGCACGCCCCGACGATGGCGCGCGCCTGCTCGGCCGATTCCACGTTGGGGATGATGACGCCATCGCAGCCCAGGTCGAGGGCTCTGCCGATGTCGGCCGGATGCGCGTGCCTGACCCGGCCGAGGGGGGTCGCCCCGGCCAGCCGGATCGCCATGGTCATCTCCGGCAGGTCGGTCTCGGCGGCAGCGCCATGCTGCAGGTCGACCGCGACATAGTCGAAGGCCGGCCGCGGCCAGCGCCCGGGTGCTGACGGCGCCCGGGATCGTGGCCCAGCCGCCATAGGCGATCTCGCCGCCCAGCAGGCGGTCACGAAGCGGGCTTGCTGTCACGGGAGCGGTCATGGCAGAAGCCAAGCACACCCGGCGGCCCGCCGCGCAGGCCGCCGGCCGCAGGCCGCTGCCCGCTCGCCACCGGCAGCCCGCCGCCGACGGCCCGCCGCCGACGACCCGCTGCACGCCACCCCGCCACCCGCCGCTCGCCCGCTAGTTTCCGGTCACCACGCGAGGCATCAGGATGAGCACGACAGCGGGGACGATGGCAAGGCTGGTGACCGCCACGGCCAGGCTGAAGCGCTGGGCCAGCAGGCCGACGGCTAGCGGGCCGAAGCCGCCGAGCAAGCCAGCCGCACTGGTGAGCGAGATGGCGACACCGCTGCGACCCGGCAGGCTGCGATACAGCTCCGCCTGGAGCACTGGGTACCAGGGCGCCGTCGCGATGCTCAGCAGGGCCAGCACAGCCAGCTTGGGGGCAACCCCGGGTATCAGCAGGAATGCCGGGTACAGCAATGCGGCCGCAGCGGCGCCTGCGCGCAGGATACTTAGGGCGCCGAACCGTTCAAGGAGCCGGATCACCAGCACGTCCCCGCCAAGTCCCGCCGCCAGCCGGACGGCGACTCCAAGCGCTGCCTGCGCCGCGGTGGCATGGGCCACCGCAACGAGGTAGAGCGCCAGGAACCCGCTGAGCACGTCAAGTAGCAGGTCGGCGGCTGCGAGCAGGATGAGCCAGCGCCTGACATCGGCGCGCCGCAAGGCGCCGATGGCCTGGCGAAGCGCTGCGGACCCGCCGTCGCCGCCGGGTTTGTTGCCGGCATCGGGCCCGCCGCCAGAACCCGGCCCGCCGCCAGAACCCGGCCCGCCGCCAGAACCCGGCCCGCCGCCAGAACCCGGCCCCCGGAACCCGGCACCCCGGAACCCGGCACCCCGGAACCCGGCACCCCAGAACCTGGCCCGCCTGCTGGCAGCGGCCCGCGGCGGGCGACGCCCGCGCACAACAGCAGCGCCGCAGCGGCGATCAGCAGGTAGGCGGTCCGCCAGCTGCCTCCTCCTGCAGCGACGGCGGCCAGCAGCAGCGGGCCGGCCACCGAGCCGGACGACCCGGCGAGCGTCCAGCGGGCCATGTGCTGGGCACGCCGGTCCGGATCAGCGTCCATCAGGGCAGCCTGGGTCAGGCCCACGAAGGCGCCCGAAGCCGGGAAGAAGATCACGAACGCGACCAGCAGCACAACGAACGACCGAGCAGTAGCTGCCGCCGCCAGCGCGGCGGTGAACACCGCCCCGCCCCCCAGCACCATCCGGTGGCGGCGGGATCCCGTGCCGGCCAGGAGCCCGAACGGCAGCTCAAGCACGCCGCCGACCAGCAGTGGCAGCGCCGCCAGCAAGCCGATCTGACCATACGTCAGGGACAGATCTACGCGGATCATTGGCAGCGCGGCGCTCTTGGTGCCGTCCACCAGCTCGTCCACGAGCTCGACGCTAAGCGCGACTATGAGCCCGGGCACGGTCAGCAATGCCGACCGGGTCGCGCTGGTCTTCGTTATACGGGCCACGGGTCTTCCTTCCTTGTCCAACCGGCCTGGTCAGACAGGGAAGGCGGGCCACGGGCCGCTAGCTCATCTCACAGTCAATAGAACGCCATTCCCCGATGTTACGGCGGCCGCCGCCGCACCGGGATAGCCGCGCCGGCGCAGCGGGTCTCACCTGGCGAGCACCGATGCGGCTGTCACGCTGGCGGCGTCCGCCTGCCATACCCCGGCTGCCCAGGCGCCCCCGACGGTCAGGATCGTGAGCGCGCCCGCGCCGGCGAAGACGACCCGTGGATCCCCGCCAAGCGCGCCTGCCAGGGCCCCGGCAGCCACCGCGCCGATCGGGGTGACAACCTGCGCGGCTAACCGCCACGCGGCGGTCACCCGGCCGAGCAGTTCCCGCGGGACCAGGACTTGCCGTAGTGCCCGCAATGTCACGCTCGCCGTGACGATTGCCCAGGTGTAGAGCAGGTTGGCGGCCATCATGACCAGCACCGACCAGGCGGCGCTCAGCATGATCAGCGCGACTCCCGACGCAATCGCGCAGGATGCCACGCCAGGCAACGGGCCAAGCCGCCGGCACCACCAGCCCGTGGCAGCCGCCCCCAGCACGCCGCCCACCCCGCCGACGGTGACGACCACGCCAACCTGCCAGGCGCGCAGGCCCAAGGTGTCCTTGGCAAAGAAAACGAAAAGCTTGTCGGCGCCCAGGCACAGATTCAGGACGAGCACGAAACCCATCAGCGCCAGCAGCAACCGGGTACCTGCCAGATACCTGATCCCGTCAGCAAGGTCGCGGCGCAGCGCTGCCAGGGAGGCGACGGGCCTCCCGGTCCTGGCCACCGCGCGGTAGCCGCCGCGAAGAGCCGCCAGCGAAGCCAGCGAGACCCCGAAAGTCAGCGCGTCGATCAGCATCGCCCCGCGCAATAAGCGGCCGCGGCGAGCAGCCCGGCCACGCCCGGCCCGATCACCTGACCGCCCTGGTTGGCCGCCTCCAGCCACGAGTTCGCCGGCACCAGCCGGGGACCAGCGAAAAGGTCGCGGACCGTGATGGCCAGCGCGGTCTCGAATCCCACCGTCGCGCCGCCCGCCGCGAAGGCCAGCACAAGGACTGGCCAGACCGCCAGCCGGTGCTGCCCGGCAAGGATGAACAGCCCGAAAAAAACTGATGCCCGGATGATGTCCGCAACCACCAGCACCCGCCACGGGTCGAGCCGGTCGGCTAAGATCCCGGCCGGCACCCCGGCCACGACGTAGCCGACGCTGCGCGGTGCTGAGGCGAGCACCGCGAGTACCGGGCTGCCGGTCAGCCTGAGCACCAGCAGCGGGATAGCCAGAACCGCAATCCCGTCCCCCAGCATCGAGACCGCCTGGCCGCCGAGGAAAATCCGGGAGCGCAGCACATCTCGTGCATGCCCGGCAATTGCCGCTGCCATGCCCACCCCGCTATGGGGGAATCACGCCTGGAGCCACCCCGATATGGCCAGGCTGCAGGCCGGCCAGCAGGCCGTCGACATGGACGAGACTATCGCCGGGCAAAGGTCCATCGTGGGCGTCGCCAGCGCCTTGCCGGCGATCATTCACCTCCTCCGCGTGCACCGCTGCCACTTCGGCCGGCTGTAGCCGCGGCCACACAGCTCAGCCGAGCGTTTGCCGGTTTGGTGCCTCTCCAGCGGGTAGACGGATAGCAGAGACCGGCAAGGCGCCGGTATCGCCCGGTGCCAGGGGTTACAGCCACCCGTTCACGCTAAGGGGGCCCGTGCCGGCATCTTCGACCGCGCATCCGTGCCAGCCAGGTCACAAGGGGCCGTGGTGAGCGGCGCCCATGCCCGGCTTCCCCTGCACGGCGAGCACGGGCGTCATGAGCGAGACGCCGGCGGCCACGATCAGGGCAAGGATCATGGCGGCAGCAAATGGTGGACGCTGGTCGCCGTGTGCCTGGGCACTTTCATGCTGCTGCTGGATATCACGATCGTGAATGTGGCGCTGCCGGACATCCAGCAATCGCTGCACGCGACCTTCTCGGGCCTGCAGTGGGTCGTGGACGCCTATGCGCTGAGCCTGGCCGCCCTGCTGCTGACGGCGGGCAGCCTTGCCGACATGTACGGACGGCGCCTGTTCTATGTGATCGGTCTCGTCATCTTTACCGCCGCCTCCCTGACGTGCGGCGCGGCCGGCAGCACGCTCGTGCTCCAGTTGGCGCGCGCACTGCAGGGCGTCGGCGGAGCGATCATGTTCGCCGTATCGCTGGCGCTGCTGGCCGAGGCTTTCCGGGGTAAGGATCGAGGCATCGCCTTCGGCGTCTGGGGAGCAATTACCGGCCTGGCTGTAGCCATCGGGCCGCTGCTAGGCGGCGTTCTGACGTCCGGCCTGTCGTGGCGATGGATCTTCTTCGTCAACGTCCCCATCGGGGTCGTGGCCGTGGTCATCACCTTGGCCAAGGTCGCCGAGACACGTGCGCCGCACGCCAGGCGCCCCGACTGGGCGGGCTTCGTGCTCTTCACCCTGGCGCTGTCGAGCCTGGTGTATGCGCTGATCGAGTCCAACGAGCGGTCCTTCACCGACCGCCTCGTGCTTGGCTGCTTCGCGGCCGCGGCGGTGTTGCTGGTGGCCTTCTTGCTGGTGGAGTGGCGAGGCAAGCACCCCATGTTCGACCTCAAGCTCTTCACCCTGCCGACGTTCAGCGGCGGCTCGATCGCGGCCTTCGGTGTCAGCGCGTCGATCTTCGCGATGCTTCTCTACCTAGTGCTGTACCTGCAGGACATCCTCGGTTACAGCGCGCTAGCCACGGGCGTGCGGCTGCTGGTGCTCTCCGGAGGCATCCTGGCCACCTCCGCGCTGTCCGGACGGCTTTCCTCGCGTGTTCCCGTGCGCCTGCTGATCGGGCCGGGGCTGCTCGTTGTCGGCGTTGGGCTGCTGCTCATGCGTGGCCTCGACGCGACGTCATCCTGGACTCACCTGGTACCCGGCCTGCTCGTTTCCGGCCTCGGTGTCGGCATGCTCAACCCGCCGCTCGCATCGACCGCGGTGGGGGTCGTGAAACCGGACAGGGCCGGCATGGCGTCCGGCATCAACTCAACCTTCAGGCAGGTGGGGATCGCAACCGGGATAGCCCTGCTGGGCACCTTGTTCTCGAACAAGGTCAGGGCCGAGGTCGTTGCCAGGGTGCCTGCCGTGCCGGGACTGTCGGGCAAGAGCCGGCAGATCGCCACCGCGGTGCAGTCCGGGACCATCAAGCAGACGATCGGGCAGTTGCCCGCGCACGCCAGGGAAGCCGTCGGGATGATCACCAGGGCGGCGTTCGCCGCGGGACTGGACCACATCCTGCTGATCGCGGCGATCATCGCACTTGCTTCCGGAGTGCTGTCCCTCGCGCTGATTCGGAGCAGGGACTTTGCGGTACAGCGGGGCTCCGGTCACTGATCATCCGCCGGGCGCCCCGGCCTGCCCGCGGCTCGGCTGATCAACCCGGGGGACTCAGGATCATCGCGGCACCGGGCAACGTGCAGGACCGCTCCCCAATGACGGCGCACGCGGCCGTCGCGCCGGGCGCTAAGGCGGCGCCTGATCTCACTGTCCAAGCGGCCGCGTTTGTCGGCATCCATGGCGATATGGTTCGAGAAGGTGTCGAGCAGGCGAATGTACTCCTCGGCGCTGTAGCTGACTTCCCAGTCGAAGTGCCGGACCGCCACACGCTCGAAGAGCCCGCTGCCCTCGATGTCCGCCGTGCCGTCGGGCAGCTCGCCGGGCCGGGGCCATGCAGCGGCCGACGGCAACCCTGCACCGATCTCGTCGTAGCAGGGCTGGATTTCCCTGAAGAACGGATCCCCTCCTGCCGGGAACACGTGCGCGGCCGTCCAGAGGGCGAGGTGCCCGCCCGGGCGCAGCAGTTCCCAGGCCCGCCGGTACTTCACCGCGGGATCGATCCAGTGCCAGGCGGTGGCCGCGAACACCAGGTCGAAGGCGGTCCCGCGAGCCGGCCGCCAGGTCTCGAAATCGGCCTCGATGACCTGCACGTCACCGAATCGGGCGAGGTTATGCCGGGCCGCCGCGGCCAGCTCGGCTCCGATCTCCACGCAGGTGATCCGGAAGCCACGCCGGGCAAGCGGACCGGTCGCCTTGCCGGTCGCGCACCCGACCTCCAGGAGGCGGTCACCGGATCCGAGGTCCGCCCGAAGCACCAGCTCGTCGTACAGCTCTTCCGGGTAGTCAGGCCGTGATTGCTGATAGAGGCGCGCCGCGGAGTCGAAGGTGGCCCTGAGCCGGTCCCGGTCAGCTGTCACGGAGCCATCATCGCAAGGAAATCCCGGGCCCGTAGCTTGCCGATGCGGTGCTGATGTCGTCGACGGCCATGATCACCCCCGGGTCACCTCAGCCGGCCCGCTTTACCGGGGCGGTGTGGAATGGGACGGCCTTCGCCGTT
This sequence comes from uncultured Actinomycetes bacterium, assembly GCA_963774825.1. Lineage (GTDB taxonomy): Bacteria > Actinomycetota > Actinomycetes > Streptosporangiales > Streptosporangiaceae > DATBGO01. Next base: position 149,427 of record CAVZGW010000012.1, read on the forward strand.
CGCAGCAGGGCCTGGAGCTTGCTCAGCTCTTTCTGGTAGGCGGTCCGGTATCGCAGGACCGCGGCGGTAAGCGCCTGCTGGTTGGTGTTCACGAGCTGCTGTTCGTAGCTGGCCTGGACGGCGAAGTAGATCCCGGCCAGATCCGCGGACTGGGTGCAGGTGGCATCCGTGACGGCCGCCGCGAGCTGCGCCTGGTTGGCGGCGGCGCTGATCGGCTGTCCGGGATATATCTGATGGGCATTGCCGTACATGATCTGCATCTCCTGGGAAAACACGTCCTGCGGCTGGTCGTCGTGGTAGCCGTTCTTCGTCATGCAGGCGGACCAGGCGTTCGTGGCGTTCTTGACCGCCGCGTCCTTCAGGATGTCGTTGTAGATGTCGTTGCTCAGCGCCGCGATGCCGGCGAGCGGGCCGTTTTGCGCGGCGTTGCCGAAGTCCTGCGTGATCGTGCCGCACTTCCCGATCGCGGCCTGCTCGGCTGCGGTGACGCTGGCCTGGTTCGCACCCGGCTGCGGGACGTCGATGCCCAGGTTGCTTAGCGCGGAGCCCGGGGGAACCCGGAAGCCGTACTTCTCAGCCTCGGCGACTCCGAGGTATCCCCAGTCCCCCCAGGGCTGCGAGAACGCCAGCTCCCCGGGTCCGAAGCTGATGGCGAACGGGGCATTGCCGGTGTTGGGGTAGCCCGCGACGGTCATGCAGGCGATGGCGAGCGCGCTCGTCGACTCGTTCGGTGCCAGCCCGTCGTTGTCGGACACGCCGAGCGCGGCGTAGGGGGTGAACGCATCGCGCGACAGCGCCGCCTGGGCGGTGGAGGGCGGCGCGGCCGGCCGACACTGGGCGTGGTCACGGTCACGTTCGGTCCCTGCGGCGCACCGGCCGTGCATGCCGCGAGGCCCGCGCAGCAGCAGATCAGGAGCCACCGGCTGGTGCGGGTGCGCATCATCGTTCCTCTCCGTCGCAAGCCGCGGCTCACGCGCTCCGCAGCGCGGCCAGCGGGCTGGTCCGCGCCGCCCGAAGCGCCGGGTACGCGCCGGCCAGCAGGCCGACGACGCTGCCGATCAGCGGGGCGGGCAGCGTATAGGCCGGGTTCAGGATGGCGGTCCAGTCCTTGACCGCGGCGAAGATCACCACGGTCGCGACGCCGATGCAGGTGCCGACCAGGCCGCCGAGCGTGCCGAGCGCCGTCGACTCGGCCAGGAACTGCGCGGCGATGTGCCGCGGCCGGGCGCCGACAGCGCGGCGCAGGCCGATCTCCTCGGTGCGCTCGAGCACGGCGACCAGCGTGGTGTTGGCGATCCCGACCGCGCCGATCAGCAGGCTGACCAGGGCGAGGATCAGGAACAGGCCGGCCAGGTCGCCGTTCACCTCACCCTGCAGGGTCTGCGGGCTGGACGGGGATGTCACGACCAGGCGGCCCGGGTCGGCCGGCAGCTCAGCGGCGGCGATCTGGCGGGCCACCGCCTGCGCCGCGCCGATCCTGGTCGCGACGATCATCTGGGCCTCATCCTGGTTCCCGATGCCAGGCTCCGGGTTGCCGTAATCGGCCAGCGCCGTCTGCTCGGGGATGAGCATCGCGCTCTCGTCGGTCACCACCCGCTGGGCGGAGCTGTAGACGCCGACCACGGTGTAGGCGATGCCGTCAACGAACACCGCGGGATGGCTGGCCAGCCGCGCGGGCGAGATGCCGAGGGCGGCGGCCGTAGCGGTGTCGATCATCGCGACGTGCTGCCTGGTGTCGTTCTCGTACCTGCTCAGCGGCGAGCCCGCCACCAGCTTCAGGCCCATCGCCGCCACCGCGCCCGGCGAGGCGGCCAGCAGGTTGACCGTCTGGGAGGCGGTGGCGGACAGCGCGAGCGAGCCGGTGAAGTTCGTGCCGTCGGGGAGCGATACCGGCCACCAGACACCCGCGCCGGCCACGCCGTTGATGTGGTCGGCGACCGCGTCCGCGTCGGCCGGGAAGCCGATCGCTGGATTAGTGCCTGGAGCGGCGACGTTGTTCACCGGCCCGTTGTCCTCCACGGTGACCGTGGTGTCCTCCAGGACGGTGAACTGGCGTGAAATCTGGCCCGCCCCGGTGGCGGTCAGGCCGAGGACGGCCACGAACGCTCCCACGCCGAGGACCGTGCCGAGCATGGTCAGCACCGACCTGCCCCGGCCGCTGAACGATCCCCGCGACCGCTTCGGCAGCCGCGTCCCGCGTGGTCAGCCGGGGCGACGGCAGCTCAGTAGCCGACCTAGGCATGATCGGCTTCGACTCGCTCGGAAAGCATCCCGTCACTGATCGCGATCATCCGGCCGGCGTGGGACGCCACCTTCTCGTCGTGCGTGATCACCACGATCGTGAAACCGGCCGCGTTCAGCTGGTCAAGCAGTTCCATGAGCGCCGCCGCGTTCCGCGAGTCCAGGTTCCCGGTCGGCTCATCGCACAGCAGCAGGCTCGGCCGGTTCACCAGGGCCCGCGCTATCGCGACCCGCTGGCATTCCCCGCCCGACAACGTGGTGGGCAGCGCGTCGAGCCGGTGTCCCAGCCCGACCGCGTCCAGAGCGTCGGCCGCCGCCTGGGACCTGTCGCCCCGTGGCGTCTGGTTGTACAGCTCGGCGAGCAGCACGTTCTCCAGCGCCGTCCGGTAGGGCAGCAGGTGGAAGGCCTGGAAGACGAACCCGATCCGCCGGCCGCGCAGGCCGGAACTCTCTCGGTCGTTCAGGGCCGAGGTGTCCAGGCCGTCCAGCAGGTAGCGGCCCTCGGTAGGTGAGTCGAGCAGCCCGAGCAGGTGCAGCAGCGTCGACTTGCCCGAGCCGGACGGCCCGGTCACCGCGACGTAATCGCCCGCCTCGATGACCAGGTCCGCTGGGCGCAGCGCCGCCACCGGGGGTGAGCCGGGGTAGGTGCGGGCCAGGCCGCGCAGCTCGATCACCGGCGTGGTCATCAGCCGCTCACCACCACGTGGTCGCCGGCGGCGAGCGAGCCTGAGGTCACCGGGGTCACCTGGACGTAGCCGTTCTCGGAAAGGCCAGGCGTGACCCGGACCTCGGTCCCCTTCCCGTGCGCGCCCGCCACGGTGACGTAACTCGTGCCCGAGGCCGTGGTCACGATCGCGGCGGCCGGCACCGTGAGCACCGGCCCCTCGGTCTGCCCGGTCTCCACGGTGACCAGGACGTTCTCGCCGTTCAGCGCGGCCGCCAGCGGCCTGGACGGGCGCACGGCCAGCGGAACGAACACCGTCGCGGCTGAGCTACCAGAACCACTAGAGCTGCTCGAACTAGAGCTGGTCGAGCCGCTTGACCCGGTAGACCCGGAGCCGGCGGACCCCGAAGAGCCCGCCGGGCCCGAGCCGCCCCCGATATCCACCACCGCGCCGGCCGGCGTCAGGGAAGTGGCGGTCCCCAGGTCAGCCACGGTCCCCGTGGCGTGCAGACCGGTGACCTCGTCATAGATCGTGACCGTCAGCCCGGACTTCACCTGACCGGCGTAGGCGGGCGGCAGTTCGCCGGTCAGCGCCAGCGACCCGCGGGCGGCGAGCTCAAGGAACGGCTGGCCGGGCTGCTCACCGGTCGCGCCGTTCACTGCCACCACGGTCGCGGGCAGCGACGGCAGGAACACCACATCCGCCGCGGGCACTCCGCCCGAGGACGGCGCCGGGTACCCGAGGTGCTCGTAGTACTCCTGCACGGCGTACTCAGTGGCTGACCCGAAGTAGCCAGGCGTGTCGCCATCGTCGTAATACCCGAGCTTGGCCAGGGCCTTTTGCAGCTCCGTGACGTCCGGCCCGCTGTCGCCTGGTATCAGGTCCCGCCAGGCAGGCACCGGGCCGGCCAGCGCGAACAGCGGCTGGCCGTCGATCTCGGCCAGTAGCTTGCCGTTGGTGACCGAATCGCCCGGCGGCGACGTCCAGCTTTGAGATGTATACCGTTGACCCGCTTCCGCCGGTCGCCGACGATCCCCCTCCGCCGGCTGAGCTGCCCGCGCCTGACTCCGGACCGGCGTCCGAAGACGAGCTTGACGAGGGGCCGCTCGCGTACACGTCGTACTCCGTCGCCGGGTATACCACGCCGCGCATCTGCACCGATGAGGTCAGGACCTGCGAGACGACCGGGGCCGTGGTCGCCGTGGGGGGCGGGGCCGCGGTGTCCGCGGCTAGCTGCTGGGGCGACTTCACGAAAGAGGCACCGATCAGGCCGCCGACCGCCAGCAGGGCCGCCGCGATGCCTACCCCGAGCAGCACGCGGCGCCGCCGGGCGAGCCGTGATCCGCGCACCGAAGGCCGGCCGCTATCGTCGGGGTCGCTCTGGCTGGCCGGGGAGCCAAGTCGTATCACGAGGTCCTCCGATTGCTTCGCACCCGCCCAGGGCGCGGGAAGAGGCCGGAACACGCCCGAGCCCAGGTACTGGCAACCTTCTACGGTGGTTCTCAGACCTCCGCATGATCTTTGTGTGAGTCTTATGTCAACCCCGCCGCGCGGGCCATCCGCCGTCTGTCCGGGCTGCCGAGGGCAGCGTTCACACGAAACTTTCAGGTTTCTCGCACACGACGTTTATCGCCTTATGCTGCGATGACGCGATGACACACGACGACGGGAACCTCCTCGTGGTCGACGACGAGATCTTCCTGAGGGAGGCCGTCGCCGCATCACTGCGTTTCCTCGGCTTCGAGGTGACCGCCGCGGAGACCGGAACGGACGCCCTCCGCCTGGCCCGGACCCGCCCCTTTGACCTGCTCATCCTGGACGTGATGCTGCCTGACCTGGACGGGTTCGAGATCGTCCGCAGGCTGCGCCGTGATGGAAACCAGGTCCCGGTGATCTTCCTGACCGCGAAGGACACCCAGGACGACAAGGTCACCGGGCTCACCATCGGCGGCGACGACTATATGACCAAGCCGTTCGGGCTGGAGGAACTAGCCGCCCGGGTCCGCACCGTGCTGCGCCGGACCCGCCCCGCACCCGCCGAGCCGGTACTGTCCTTCGCGGACCTCACCCTCGACCAGGACACCTACGAGGTCCGCCGCAGCGGCCGCCCGATCGAGCTGTCGCCGACTGAGTTCCGGTTGCTGCGCTACTTCATGCTCAACCCCGGCCGGGTGCTCACCCGGGCCCAGCTCCTGGACCACGTGTGGGACTATGACTTCGGCGGATCCAGCACGGTCGTGTCCACCTACGTCACCTACCTGCGACGCAAGCTGATGACCGACGGGCCGGAACTGATCCACACCCAGCGCGCCGTCGGCTACAGCCTGCGCCTGCCCCGCCCCGGCGAAGAGGCCAGTCCGGGCGGGGCCAGCCGCGGCGAAGCTGCCCCCGGCGAAGCTGACCCCGGCGAAGCTGACCCCGCCGCAGTCAGCCGCGGCGAGCAGGCCAGTGCCGCCCACCGGGAAGCCGGTGCCCACGACCTAGGCCAGCCGAGATGAAAGCCAGGCGGTTCCGATGATTCCTCGGGCAACTTCCCGCGCGACGGCGCTGCTCAGGCGACTGCTGCGGGTCCAGCTGCGCCTCAAGGTGATGGCCGGCGTCGTGATGGTCACGCTGGTCGCGCTCGTCGCGTTTGACGTCGGCGCGATCGCCACCATGCGCCGCTACCTGCTCGGCCAGACCGATAACAACCTGACCGGCGCGCTGACCCTGACCGCGCCACGGCTGCACGCCATCTTGTCCGGCGGCCCTCCGGTGGGCGCTCCAAGGGGACCAGGTGGCGCGCCCGAGCAGGTCAGAATACCGCCGCCCAACGCCAGAATCCCGGCCCTCCCCGGCGCCTTCGACATGGTCTTCCTGCCGTGGCGTGGCCAGCAGGTGATCCTGCAGGAAGCCACGAACTCGGGGCCGCGCACCTACAACTGGGTCCGTGCCCACGGCGGCCCAGGTGGCCACCCGGCCCGGCCCGCACACCGTGGACATCCCACAAGACAGGACCCCGCTCCGCATCCAGGCGATCAGGGTAAAAGGCGGCTCTCTCGTGGCCGGCACCAGCCTCAGCCAGGTCGCGAAGACCATCGATCAGGTCGAGGCCATCGTCACGTTCGGCTCGATCGCCGTGGTGCTGCTCATCGGCCTCGGCGTCTTCGTCGTGCTGCGCCGTGGCCTTCGCCCGATCGAGGCGATGGCCAGTCAGGCCGACCGGATCAGCGGCGGCGCCCTCACCGACCGGGTGACCCCGCAAAACCCCGGAAGCGAGGTGGGCAGGCTCGGCGCGGCGCTGAACGGCATGCTGGCCCGGATCGAGGCCGACGTGCACGAACGCGAGGCCAGCCAGCAGCAGATGCGGCGGTTCTTCGCTGACGCCAGCCATGAGCTGCGCACGCCGCTGGCGTCGCTGCGGGCCAACGCCGAGCTTTACCAGCAGGGCGCCCTGGGCAGCGCCGACGAGGTCGACGAGGTGATGGAACGGATCGTGCTGGAAACCCGGCGCATGGGCAGGCTGGTCGACGACATGCTCAGGCTCGCCCGGCTCGGCCAGCATCCGGGACAGTCCCAGGAGCCGGTCGACCTGACCGATGTGGTCACCGGATGCGCGGACCGGGCGCGGGTCGCCGACCCCGCGCGGACCTGGCAGGTGCAGATCGCTGACGGCCTGGTCACGGTCGGGGACGAGGAACTGCTGCGACGCGCCATCGACAACCTGCTCATGAACGTGCTCGTGCACACTCCCGGCGAGACCGTGGGCAGGATCAGTGCGTCCGAAGTCGGCGATCGCGTCACCATCGAGGTCAACGACGACGGGCCCGGCGTCCCGCCGGACAAGCTGCCGCACATCTTCGAGCGCTTCTACCGAGCCGGAGCCAGGTCGGGCCGCCCCGGCGCCGGCCTCGGGCTGGCCATCGCGGCCGAGATCGCGTCCGCACACGGCGGCGCCGCGCAAGCGGAGGCGGTCAGCCCGCACGGCCTTCGGATCACGCTGGCCCTCCCCGTCTGCCAGCCGCCGGGACCGCGCTCCGCATGCGGGCTAGCCGCCTCCGTCAGCTAATGCTCTCCGATTCATCCCGAACAATCCGTGGCGCCTCGTTTCTGGCCCGTCCTGGCGCCTGTGAAGCGTTCCGTTCCGTTGGTGGACCGCGGTGATCTAGAGTTCTCAGCACATGTGACCGTCTGCGAGTTGGCCGAGTTTCCCGCAGGTGCGGGTGGCCGCCAGCGGTCAGCCGCAACCCGTGTCAGCACGGATCTCCAGACACGCTGGACGAAACTGGGATGAAAGACCTCGAATCGCTGGATGCCGCCTTCGTCATCGACACTTTCCTGCTGCTGCTGATCGGGATCGGACCCAAGATCGCGCTGGTGCCATTCCTTGACGCGACCGCGGACATGCCGGAGGACGCCAAGCGCCGCGTCGTGCGCAAGATGCTGACTACCGCCGCCACCGTTGCCGCACTGCTGCTGATCCTCGGTGGCTTGCTGACCAGGCTGCTGCACTTCTCGCCGGGTGCGCTGGGCGTCGCGAGCGGCATCATCCTGCTGATCATCGCGGTCACCATGGTGCTCGGCCAGCAGACCGGCAGCGGCGACCACTCGGTCGAAGGCCGGGACCCGATGAACGTCGCCGTCTTCCCGCTGGCCGTGCCCTACCTGCTCAACCCCGCCGGGATCGTCGTCCTGGTCACCCTGTCGGCAGAGGCAAGCTCAATCGCAGTGCTCGCCGTCGCTGTCGGTGTGCTCGTCGCGGTGCTCGTGCTCGACGTCGTGGTCTTCCGCTGGGCGGTGCAGGTCAGCAGCAAGCTAGACGCAAGCCGGATGCTGGTCACCGAGAAGGTGTTCGGTTTCCTGCTGGCCGCGCTCGGGGTGCAGCTGGTGCTGAACGGACTGTCCGACGTCGGCGTGATCCATCTAACGACCGGTCACTGAGCACGCGCCAGCTGCACGCACCTCGTCGCCGCACCACCGGTCCTCGAAGATCTAGTTGTCTGCAGATGCATGTCGCAAGAGCCTTGACTGCTGACCTGACGACGCTGTGCTGAGTGGTGGCCGTGAACATGCTGGGCGCCGGTTGCGGATAACAGATGTAGCCTGCCGAGCACCCGGAAGGGCATGGACATGAATCAAGGTCACGCATGAGGCGGCGCCGGGGATCCGCCGCCGCCGATGATGCTGCGGTCATTGAGAGTTCCTGGCAGGAGCCGGAGCGGTTCGCGGTTCTATTTGACAGGCACGCCCCGCACATTTACCGCTACCTTGCCCGGCGTGCTGGCCGCCAGGTTGCCGATGACCTGGTCGCCGAGACGTTCCTGGCCGCTTTCGCCAAGCGGGACCGGTATGACATCGGCCACGCGGATGCCCGGCCCTGGCTGTATGGGATCGCCACCAACCTGGTCGGCCAGCATCGCAGGGACGAGGCCCGCCAGTACCGGATCAGGCAGGCCGCCGCGGCCGAGCCTGAGGTTCCTGGTCACGCCGACCGGGTGGCTGCCGATGTCACGGCCCAGGCGATGCGCACGCTGCTGGACGCGGCGCTGGCCGCGCTGTCGGCCGGTGACCGGGATGTGCTGCTGCTCATCGCCTGGGAGCAGCTGACCTATCAGGAGGTGTCGCGGGCGCTGGCCATCCCGGTGGGGACGGTGCAGTCCAGGCTGCACCGGGCGCGCACGAAGGTGCGCCAGGTCCTGGCCGGTACCGATGCGGCTGCAACGTATGAGGAGATCACGACCAATGAATGACATGGAGATGCTTCGGGAGCTGGCGCAGGAGACGCCCCTGCCCGCGCCTGCCGAGCTGGACGCGGCCCGCGCCAGGCTGGTCGCCGGGATCGCCGCCGATCCGGCCACGTACGCCAAAGCCGTAGCAGAGGTCACCATGGACCAGCCCTGCCCGTCCAGCGGCCAGCCGGCCGAACCGCCGCGGCCGCCCGCAGCGGTGCTGAGCGCAGGCAAGTTCATGCGCGCGGGCGCCGTCAGCTCCGCCGCGTACCTGATCGTCGCGCTGCCCTTCATGGGCGACATCAAGGGCAGAGTGCTCGGGCACCCTCTCACCGCGGCCCCGCTCACCATCACGCTGGTGATAGCCGGCGGCCTGGTCGTGATCGCCCTGTGGCTATGGATGGCGCGGGCGACCAGCCAGGGCAGGGACTGGGCGCGCATCCTGTCCACGGTGCTGCTCGGCCTGGCGACGCTGGAGCTGATCGGCAATGATGGCGTCGCCCAGGCGTTCTGCGCCGTGCTGACTTGGTTGAGCGGTCTCGCCGCGGTGTGGCTGCTTTGGCGCCCGGCCTCCAGCGCTTTCTTCAGGCGATGCCGGCAGGCGGCATTGACGCGGCAACCGTGAGCTGGACGATCGAATCCGGGACGACGCCGGTCGGCCGGCTCCCCCAGCAACGCGGCCTGCCGCCCGCTCCGCTCGCGAGGCATGCTTGACCAACGGGACGAGAGCAAGCGTCCTGGGCCGCGGGGTGAACCGCCGGGACCCCTGGCACCTGACTTCCGGGCGAATGCGCCGTGTCTTGCCCGTGATGGAGCTGACCGTGCAACAAGATCAGCTTTTCGCTCAGCTGAACCCTGGAGAGGGGACCTGACCATGACCACCATTTCTGACCAGGCCGCTGGCCGTGTCGCAGTCATCACGGGCGCTTCCTCCGGCATCGGCGAAGCTACAGCGCATGCCCTGGCCGCCAGCGGCTTCCGGCTCGCCCTGCTCGCGCGACGCGCCGACCGGATCCGGGCTCTTGCCGATGAACTGGGCAATGGCGCAATTGCCATCCAGTCCGATGTCACCGACTATGACTCCCTGGCCGCGGCTGCTGATCGCGTCAAGGCCGAGCTGGGCAGCGCCGACGTCCTGGTCAATAACGCCGGCATCATGCTCCTCGCGCCCTTCAACCCCGACCGCCATGCTGACCACCGCCGCATGGTCGAGGCCAACCTGCTCGGAGCCATGAACGTCACCGAGGTGTTCCTCGACCAGCTCCGTGACGGCGGCGGTGATCTCGTGAACCCTGTCCTCGGTGGCAGGCCGCACCGCCCGGCCGGGCAACGCCGTCTACGCGGCGACCAAGTGGGGCATCAACGGATGGTCGGAATCGCTGCGCCAGGAGCTGCAGCCAGATGTCCGCGTCATGGTCATCGAGCCCGGCGCCGTTGCGACCGAACTGACCGACCACATCACTCACCCGGACGTCAAGAAGGCCGCCGAGCAGATGTACCAGCAACTGGCCATCACCGCTGAGGACATCGCCGAGGTCATCGCCTTCGCCGTTACCCGCCCGCGCCGCATGACGCTCAACGAGATCCTCGTCCGGCCAACCGCGCAGCCTTAACCCGGCGAGATCCCGACACCGCGCCGAAACTAGTGCGGCTGACCACGCGCAGTTCCGGAGCGAGTATGCCGCCGCCCTCGATGGCGCGCGACGCCCGGAGCAGTTCCACCAGCGGCAGTCCCACGCCAGTTAGGGCAGGCATCCTTGCCCGGTAATTTACTTCCCGGACGCCGAGGCAGACCGCGACCGCGAGATTTCCGTTCATCGTCCGCGGTGGGCCCCACGATTCCGCGCCTGCCTAGTCGGCTGGCGTGGGCCATCCGGTCCGAGCGGCGATCATATTGGCGGCCTCCTCGGCCGTAAGCCTGTCGGTGTCGATACGCAGGGCGGCGACCACGGCGTGTTCTAGAGCTTCGGCGTCCGGGGAACATGCCGCTGACCCTGGCCCCGGATGAGCGGAGGGACCATACTTTGATACTTTGATCAGCACCTGGCCTGTCAGGCCCGGGGCAGTTGTGGCTGGTGATCAGCCGCGTAAAGGGGGGAACAGCAATGGCGCATCCCAACGAGGACCTGCTCAGGCGCGGATACGAGGCGTACGACTCCGGCGACATGGACACCATCCAGGCCTTGTTCGACGACGACATTGTCTGGCACGCCGGAGGATCCAACCAGCTCACCGGCGACTACCGCGGCTTCCAGGAGATCATGGGTTTCTTCGGCAAGGTGATGGAGCTGAGCGGTGGCACCTTCCGTGGAGAGATCCACGACATCGTGGCCAACGACACGCACGGCGTCGTCCTGGTGACCTTCCATGGCGAGCGGGACGGGCAGACCGTGGCGCTCCGGTCGGCCGACATCTGGCATCTGGCAGACGGTAAGGTCACGGAACACTGGTCATTCTTTGAGGACCAGGCTGCCGCTGACAGGCTCTTCAGTTGACCTGTGCGGGCACGGCGCTCCCCAGCTCCTGCTCAGACTCCTCCCCCGAACCGGACTGCTGCCGAACCTGACGGCAGACGGGTTCTGTCAAGGGGCGGCGTAGCCGATCACGAAGCAAGGCCGCGTAGTTAAGGGTCCGGCGCAGATGTCGAGGAAGTGCCTGCTGGCGGCATGTTGAGCCGGTAGGTGCCGAAGCCGGTGCGGGTGAAGAAGCCGATCCGTACCCGAGCACGGCGGAGGTGACCGGCGGCGCTCTCTGGCCCCAGCCTTCACCATGGTCAAGCAGCCAGGCGGCCAGGCCGACGGGTGAATCCGCCATTCCGTACAGCGCCTAGTGCCGACATGCGGATCCGCGAGACCGTCTTCGGCTCAGGCAACGGCTTATTGGGGTTCAACATAGACGAGGACGCCCAGCTCATCCGCGTCTTCGACATTGTGTGGATCGACCGCGATGCCTTCCGGATGGCCTGACTGATAGGCCAGCTGTGCCTGGGGCCGGGCGCGCGGGCCGGGCCTTCCAAGGCTGAGGCTGAGCGTTGGCGCCTGGCCCGGTGGCGCGCGCAGCGCGCTGCCTTGATCTAAAGTAGGGCTGAAACGAAAAGCGAAAGCCACCGATCGCCCCTCCCTGGACTATTCGCCGGGTACCCTCGTCGAGCTCTGAGGGACCAGTGATCGCGGGGTCGAGCCGAGCCCCCTTTCCCGGCGGACATCCACGCGCCGACGGTGTCGGCAGACTGCACGCCGTGCCACGGCATGCCGGGTCAGCCCACGCGTCGGCTGACTCACCGCGCTGCGAGCGCTTCGTCCAGGAAGGCCCGTGCAGCCGCAAACGAACGGCGGTCCGTCTCGGCGTGGTACGCGACACCTGGCGTCGCCCCCTCGACGGCGTGGGCATGAGTGAAGCCGTGCATCGCGCCCCCGTACAAGTTGACCTGCCAGTCCGCTCCGGCCGTGGTCATCTCCTCGGTGAACGCGGCCACGTCCGTCATGGGGACGTGGGGATCGAGTGCTCCGTGACAGACGAGCACCTTCGCGGTCACCGCTCCCGGCCCGGCGCGCTTCGTGGTCGCGAGGCTGCCGTGCATGCTGACCACCGCGTCGAGGTCGGCACCGGAGCGCGCCAACGTCAGTGCCGCCATGCCACCGAAGCAGAACCCGACCGCGGCGAGGCGCCCGTTCACCTCCGCACACCCGCCGAGCGCAGCGAGCGCGGCGGCCGCACGTCGTGCCAACCGATCGGGGGCGTCGCGGAGACTCATGAGCGTGGCCATGACACGGTCCCGGTCCCCCGCGACGCCGCGCCCGTACATGTCGCAGGCGAAGGCCACGTATCCAACCTCGGCATATCGATCGGCCTGGCCTCGGGCGTGGTCGTCCAACCCGCCGCCACCGTGGATGACGAGGGCGCCCGGGCGCTGGTCACTCCGACTCTCATCGAGGACGACGACGCCATCGAGCGTCGTGCCGCCTTCTGTGTACTCCAGGTCGCGCGCTGCGAGGGTCATCGGGACCTCCAGTGATCACGTAGCCGGTGGCAGCTCCGCGTAGAGTACCCGCGCAGAATGACGATCTCCGGGGCTCCGTAGGCTGACGATCCCCGCCGGTCGTCGGCATGCCGGGCGTTGACCGAGAGGCGGACCTATGACAGCTACCGCCTCCGACGGAGCATGAGCCCGCCGACCAGGAAGAGCAGGAACACGAACCCGAAGACGTACGCCATCGGTGACCCTTACGCGGCGGAGCCGAGCGCTGCCGCTGACCTGCATCTATACGAGAGCGGGTGACGAGAATCGAACTCGCACTATCAGCTTGGGAATCCGACCGATCCGCGCCGCTAGGGCGGCTGACCAGCCAGGACCGGGCACCGCCAGTAGCCGTGACTGACCCCTCGTTACCGTGGCTAATTGCACGCTAATTGCACGGTGATCATGCTCGGGAGCAGGACGGTCCCGGCTGTCCCGCACGTGGTCATGTCATGACCGGCTGTGCCAGACTGGGGAACGGGCGGACCGGTCTGGAGAACCACGTTGAACAAGATCCTCGTATTGATTCCCGTGCTCGTGCTCGCAGCCGGGTTCGTGGTGGTCTGCGAGGTCGACCTTGCCCGGGCGCAGGAAGTGCGCTACCTGCCCAAGTGGGTATGGGCGATCTTCTGCATGGGTATAGGGCTCACGATTCCGTTCGGCGGGATTGCTTACCTGGTGTTCGGGAAGGTCCGCAGGCCGCGTCCGAGATGACGATCAAGGAGACTTGGGGTACGGCCTGATAGCGGCCAGCCCTCACCCCAGGTCCTGCTCGGGCCGCCCCACGTTCGCCCTCGTGAGGGGAAGATCACCCGCTGGTGGGCGGTGGTTAATGGCCCACTAATGGCCCGGCGATCTTCCCGTGCGCGCCGGTCATCGTCCGGTGCCGTTGCACGTTGTGCAGATCCTGGGCGTACAGGTGTGCGCGCTCCCGTCGCAGGCACATCCCAGAGCAGGCACCAGGCCGCCGCCGCCGCACTCCGGGCATCGCAACGTGCACTGCTGCCTCAAAGACTGCAAGCGCCCCTCGACGACTGCCGTCTACCACCCTCCCGGATGGAACGCAGTCAGAGGTGGATTTCTCGCTGAGAACAGTGTAATACAGTCGCATCGTCCACTGAATTCACGTATTCGACATATGCGTGCCATCGCATGGTAAGGAACCGTTTGAACGCGGCCCATACGTTCCAGGGATCGATTCTGGCGAAGGGAGCGAACATTTGAACTCGGGAACGAAATTCGCGATGGCGGGAGTCGCTGCGTTGGCGATCGCGACGCCATTAGTGCCGTCTTCCTCCAGCGCCGTCGCTGCCGGCCACGCTCAGATCAAGCACGTGCTCCTGATCTCGGTCGACGGCATGCACCAGTCCGATCTGGACTGGTACGTCGCCAACCATCCCAACTCGGAGCTCGCGCGGCTGGCCACCGGCGGCCGCGAATACACCGACGCGCAGACCGCCGACCCGTCGGACTCCGATCCGGGCGGCACGGCGCTGATGACCGGCGGCGACCCGAAGGTCACCGGCATCTACTACGACGACGAGTACAGCCACGGCGTCTTCCCGCCGGGGACGACGAACTGCTCCGGGCCGGTCCCGGGCGGCGACGTGATCTACGACTCGCCGGACGACAAGCTTCCCGCCGTGCCGGACCTGCTGAATAACGGGAGCGGCAACACCTTCCCCTCGTTCGATGAGGGCGGCTCGATCTACCCGGGCGGCGTTGACACCAACCCGGGCTTGATCATGAACCTGAGTCCGCACCCGCAGTCGGGTCTGAACCCGGCGACGTACCCGGTCGACCCGAAGACCTGCAAGCCGATTCAGCCGTGGGACTTCCTGGGGGTCAACACGATCTTCCAGGTGATCCACAACGCCGGCCTGCGAACGGCATGGTCTGACAAGCACGCGATCTACACGTCGTTCAACGGCCCGGGCTCGAACGGCAGGAGCATCGACGACTTCTTCGGGCCGGAGATCGACTCGCAGGCGGTCGAGCCGAACGGCGTGCCGTACCCGGTCGACGGCGAGTGGACGGCCGACAACGCCGCGACCAAGCAGTACGACTCCTACAAGGTCCAGGCGGTCATCAATTGGATCAACGGCTACGACCACTCCGGCACCGGGCCGAAGGTCGGCACGCCGGCGATCTACGGGATGAACTTCCAGACCGTCTCGACCGCCGAGAAGCTGAAGAGCTCCCCGGCGGTGCTGATTGGCCCGGACGCGCAGGGCAACTACACCGAGGGCCCGTCGCTGCCCGGCGGGTACGTGACCGTGGACGGCCAGCAGGTGCCGGGCCCGCTGCTCCAGAGCGCGCTCGACTACGTCAACGACGCCCTGCAGCGGATGGCCGACACGATCCAGGCCGACGGCGAGGCCGACTCGACGGCGATCATCCTGACGGCCAAGCACGGCCAGTCGCCGCTGAACAACAACCAGCTGCAGCGGATCGACGACGGCCCGATCATTGCCGGCGTCAACGCCGCCTGGGCCGCACAGCATCCGAGCAACCCGACGCTGGTCGTCCAGGAGGCCGACGACGACGGGCTGCTGTGGTGGCTGTCGGACCGCTCGCAGGCGGCGGCTGACTTCGTCAAGAACTACCTGTGGACGCATACCGCCCCGGCGGTCGACTACGCCGGCCAGACGATCACCGTCCAGCACTCCGGCCTGCGGCAGATCTTCGCCGGCCAGCAGTCGGCGAAATTCTTCGGCGTCTCGAACTCCGACCCGCACCACCCAGACGTGTTCGGGATCGCGCAGGTCGGCACGATATATACGACCGGCACGAAGATCGCCGAACATGGCGGTGACAACCCCGGCGATCGGGACGTTCCGCTCGTCGTCTATGCGCCGGGCACCGTCCAGCCTGGCCAGTCAAGCAACAGGGTGGAAACGACCCAGGTCGCTCCGACGATCTTGAAGCTGCTAGGACTCTCTCCGAGCTCGCTTCAGGCCGTCCAGCGAGAGGGCACGCAAGTCCTACCCGGCCTCGGCAACGGAGATTAACCGCTCCATCTAGTCGGGCTGCGGGGCGGCTCCCAGCCGCCCCGCAGCTCAGTACTCGTCCCGGAGGGACCATGAGGCTCAAACCAGCCGGTGGTGGGCATCGGTGCGTAAGGGCCCGTAAGTCGATAGCAAGGCCGGTGTTGGTGGGTTTCTCAGCAGAGGAGGCGCTTGCGGCTGGAGGTCAGCACGGCCAGTGACGCGACCGAGCCTGGAGGCCTGAGATGAACCGAGCCGACAGGCGAGTGCGGGAGCTGCTCCAGCCCGCCCACGCCGAGTCCATCGTGGCGGAACAGGCCTGAAAACCGAGGGCGACCTCTCGGCGCTCGAAACCCTCGCCTCGGTGATGGACGCCTTCGACACCCACTTCAACATCTCCACGCCTTAGCTGGGCTGGATGCATCGAGCGCGACCCGCTTCTTTAGAAGATCGTTTCGGGCCGCGCGCCAGAGGGAACCGGCCGCGCCGTACAGACCGGCGCTGACCTGCGAGGAAGCTCCGAGAGCGGGTGACGAGAATCGAACTCGCACAATCAACTTGGGAAGCGTAGCAGTCACGGCTGCTAGGGGCGCTGACCTGGTAGCCGTGCCGGTCCCGAGTGACCGTGGTTGCCCCCTCGCCACCCTGGTTAATGCCCGCTAATGGCCCGGCCACCCTGCGCTGACCTGGGCGACGCCGAGGGCTCTGTTCGCTTCTCCCCCTAATTGCTCGCACTTACCGCTCCCAGGCCGTGGCCGCGTCCGCGCGTCCGCCCGGCGCTGAGAAACTGTCCGCATCCTGGTCTACCGTGAATCCCAGCGACGCTTGCTCCAACAGGGACGATGAAGGAGGGGCCCAGTGACTGCAAACCCCGCCTATGATCCTGATCCCGATGACCCGGTCGAGATCTTGCATGTTCTCCCCGAGGAGTACCACGCGCAGTTCCGGAACGAGTATGCCGCCGCGATCGATGGCGCGCGACGCCCTGAGCAGTTCCACCAGCTCCAGGAGATGCTTCGGTTGTGGCGGCTGCGGGCGGTCGCCTACTCCAGCCCTGGCTACGCTGGCCGACTGGCAACCGCTGAGGGACATGCTGCAGACGTCATCCCGGCCGGAAGGTTGATCGCCGGTTGGCCTGGCGGACGTCCGAGCCATTGAGTTACCGCGTTAAGTTTGGCGGCGGCGCGTAGGTCCAGTTCCACTCTCTGCCAGAGGATGCACGCGAGGCGCTGATCGAACGGGCCGTGGCCCTGGCCGACCGGCCATGGGATGCAGCCGTGCGGCCCCCTGGTGCCGACACGAGGTTCCGCGAGACCGTATTCGGCTCAGGCAGCGGCTTATTGGGGTCTGGCACGGCGGGCCGACCTTGGGCAAGTGATCTCTTCCGTCTCAGTTCAGGGCAGCTACCTGGCCCGAAGCCACGGCCTAGCGATGGACAGCAGCGGCCGTAGGCGCAGACGTGTCGTTGCCCGGCATCGCTGCTGTCACTTCTGCTGTCACCGACCTTCTTACTGCTTACTGCCGCAGGCTTATGAGCCATACGACCCGGCTGTGCGGTCGGACTACCAGCTATCCCAGTGTGTGAACTTCTGGATCGGCTCGCGATACGCGGGCTTGAAATCTTCCCGCAGCGAATATGCCACCGGGAGCATCGCAGCCTGCTGTATCTCGGCGTGATTGATGTCCAGGATCGCCGCCACCTCTTCCTCGAACTGGAGGTGGAGCGTTGTCCAGGCTGAGGCAAGTCCACGCGCGCGCGCCGCGAGCATAAAACTCCAAGACTGCGGCAGAACGGAACCCCAGATCGAAGCCTGGACGGACGGGGGCAGCCCATCCGCCCGCGGGGTGATACACGGGAACACCAGCGCGGGAACCTCTGCCAAGTGCTCGGCCAGGTAGGCCGCAGAAGCGACGACGCGGGGCTGCTGCGCCTCATGAACCGGGTCCTCGAAATGAACGTTGGGCGCCGAACCCGGCCTGGACAGGTACGCGTCCCACGCTCGCTTGTAGAACCCGGCCAGAGCAGTCCGCTTGGCCGGGTCGGTCACCACCACGAAGTGGGGGTACATCTTGTTCGAAGCACCGGGCGCTTGCATCGCCACCCGCAGGCAGTCCTCAATCAGCTCGCGGGGAACCTCGCGAGTCGTATCGAGTCCCTTCCGGACAGAGCGAGTGGTCGTCAGGACCCAATCGGCGGCCAACTGTTCCGGTTTACCCCCTGCGGTGGCCATCAGCGATACCCTCTCAGAACGTCGATCGCACAGTGATGTTACGACTTCTACGACCCCGGCGTAAGGGTCCGCGACCCGCTGCTTAGAAGGTCGGTTTGCGCTGCGGGTCAGCCTGCCTGTTCGCAGGTGAGCAGGCGTATCGGACTGTCCGGGAGTGACCGTGATTTCCCGCCCTTGACCGGCCGATCGGACACGCAGCGGGCACGCCGCCTGCGCTCGCCTATGACGGTTGGCTCGGCGCCCTGGTCCTCGTCACCACCCAGCGAGCTACGCATGAGGACGGCGGGGCGGCTGGGGCGCTGGTCGCCGCTGGGTAATGGTCCGTTAATGGCCCGCCGCTCGCTGCAAGCTAGGATCATGCAAGATCCGGAACCGAGATTGTGGCCCTGACCTGGGCCCTCATGGTGGAGCGGGTGACGAGAATCGAACTCGCACTATCAGCTTGGGAAGCTGACGTTCTACCATTGAACTACACCCGCGCGGCTGCTGACTGCCATCTCTGACCGGAATCGCGCTCAGCTCGCGACGTCATCGTACCGGACAGGCTGACACCGCATCGCCGCTAGCTATGGTCTTGTCGCAGCCGGCCGAGCAGGGCGTCGCGCTCGGCGAGCGCCGCACGCAGGCCGTCCCGCTCGTTCTCGAGTTCCCTTACGCGATCCTCCAGCTGCAAGACCCGGCGGATCGCGCTGAGCGTCATCCCCTCGTCCACGAGGTTGGTGACATACCGGACAACCGTAATCTCGCGCCGGGTATACCGGCGCTGGCCGCCCGATGACCGGTTCGGGCGCACCACCCTGAACTCATCGAGCCGCCGCAGGAAAGCCTGCTGGATCTCGAGTAGCTGGGAGACCTGGCCCACCGTGTAGAGCGGCAGGTCATCATCATCAAGTGGCAACATTGACACGGCTTGCTCCCGGGATGGTTCCGGGCCCGGACGGGGCGAGGTGCCTGCCGCCGGGCCCGGACAGCCTATCTCCGCGTTAGGCGCTGGCCTGCGCCCAAGCCCGTCAGGCGCTGATCTCCGCCTTGGGCGCCGTCACGACCTCGACCTTGCGAGGCAGGGCCTTCTCGGCCAGCGGCACGCGGACGGTCAGGACACCGTCGGTGTACCCGGCGTCGATCTTGTCAGCGTCGACCGTGTCCGACAGGCGGACGCGGCGGGCGAACGAGCCCATCAGCCGCTCGCGGATGAACGGCTTCTCCCCCTCGGCGTACTCTTCAGCGCGCTTGGCGCTGACGGAAAGCACACCTCGGTCCACGGTGACCTCGATGCTCTCCGGGTCGATGCCCGGGAGATCGAAGCGGAGCAGGACGTCGTCCTTGCGGCGGATGCCGTCCATCCGCATGGCCGGACGGCCGACGGCCGCCGTGCCGAAAGCCCGCTGGGCGAGCCGGTCGAACTCCTGCGTGAACGGATCGAACGATGTGAGCAGCATAACGATGTACCTCCAGTGTGTACCAGGACCTGATGACCTAGGTAGTTTATCCTTCTACTTGAAGCGAACCTACAACCTCGCTTGAATATTTCCTACAACGACAAGCGGCCAAGTGCCGGGACGATGGTCCCTGCCGTCCGGGGCTTAGCCGCGTTAGGCTGAAGGTGCTACCGGGCAGTAACTCGGTTGTCACCGAAGGAAGCAGGGATCAAGATCATGAGCGAAAATGGACACTCCGGGCAGTCCGGGCACGCTAGCACCCAGCGGGGTAAAGGAGAGTCACCGACCACCGGGCAACCGCAGGTCAGCGAGGCCCAGGCCCGCAAGGTGGCCGAGGAGGCACGGGAGACTGGCTGGGCGCTGCCCAGCTTCGGCAAGCAGCTCTTCCTCGGCGATTTCCAGCTCGACCTGATCCATCCGCATCCGGTGCCCGACGAGGAGGCGAGGAAACGCGGCGAGGAGTTCTGCCAGCGGATGCGCGAGTTCTGCGAGGCCAACGTCGACGCCGCGCTCATCGAGCGGGAAGGGAAGCTCCCGGACGAGACAATCAAGGGCCTTGCCGCGATCGGCGCCTTCGGAATGAACATTCCCAAGGCCTACGGCGGGCTCGGCCTCACCCACCTCTACTACGGCCGGGCCCTGATGATCGGCGGGTCGGCATCGCCCGCGATCTCCGCGGTGCTGTCCGCGCACCAGTCGATCGGCGTACCGCAGCCCGTCGCCCAGTTCGGCACCGAGGCGCAGAAGCAGGAGTACCTGCCGAGGTGCGCGCGCGGTGAGATCAGCGCGTTCCTCCTGACCGAGCCGGACGTCGGCTCCGACCCGGCCCGGCTGAGCACGACGGCAGTCCCGTCAGCCGACGGCAGCGAGTACGTAATGAACGGCGTCAAGCTGTGGAGCACCAACGGCACTATCGCTGACCTGGCCGTGGTGATGGCGCTGGTACCCCGCAGCGAGGGACATCGCGGCGGCATCACGGCATTCGTGGTGGAGGGCAACTCGGACGGCATTACCGTTGAGCGCCGCAACGAGTTCATGGGCCTGCGCGGGATCGAGAACGGGGTGACCAGGTTCCACGAGGTCCGGGTACCGGCGGCAAACCGCATCGGCAAGGAGGGCCACGGCCTCAGGATCGCCCTGACCACCCTGAACACGGGGCGGCTGTCGCTGCCCGCCGGCTGCGTCGCGAACGGGAAACTCGCGCTCAAGGTCGCGAGGGAGTGGTCGCGGGAGCGGGTGCAGTGGGGCCGGCCGGTTGGCCAGCATCAGGCAATCGCCAAGAAGATCGCCTTCATCGCCGCCACCACCTATGCTCTCGAAGCTGTCGTCGAGATATCCAGCCAGATGGCCGATGACAAGCGCCGGGACATCAGGATCGAGGCCGCGATCGCCAAGCTGTACTGCTCGGAGATGGCCTGGAAGATCCTGGACGAGCTCGTGCAGATCCGCGGCGGGCGCGGCTACGAGACCGCGGCCTCACTGCACGCCAGGGGCGAGCGCGGCGTGCCGGTCGAGCAGTGGCTCCGGGACGCGCGGATCAACCGGGTCTTCGAGGGATCCTCGGAGATCATGCGGCTGTTGATCGCCCGTGAGGCGACCGACGCGCACCTGGCGGCGGCTGGCGACATGCTCAAGCCAGGACTGGCCACCGGCGAAAAGGCGAAGGCCGCAGCCAAGGCCGGCGGGTTCTACGCCAAGTGGCTGCCCACCCTGATGACCGGCGAAGGCCAGAAGCCCAAGGCTTACAGCGACTTCGGCCCGCTCGCCCAGCATCTGCGGTACGTGGAGCGGACGTCAAGGAAACTCGCGCGCGTGACGTTCTATGGCATGGCCCGCTGGCAGGGCGGCCTTGAGCACAGGCAGGGCTTCCTCGGCCGCATCGTCGACATCGGCTCTGAGCTGTTTGCGATGAGCGCCGCGTGCGTGCGCGCCGATATGGACGCCTCGCAGGGCAAGGGCGGCGGCCGGGCGCAGACCGGAGTCGAGCTGGCAGACGCGTTCTGCGAGCAGGCACGGCTGCGCTGCGACGAGCTCTTCGACCAGCTATGGAAGAACACGGACCAGGCCGACTCGGGTCTCGCCAAGAAGGTGATGTCCGACCGGTACATGTGGCTCGAAGAGGGCGTCATCGACCCGTCCCTCCCGGGGCCGTGGGTCTCCGTGTCCGAGCCAGGGCCGTCGAAGGCGGAGGACCTGCACCGCCACATCGGCTGAGGTACGTCACCCGCTCGTAACTCAGGGCCGTCGGCGCCACTAGCCGAAGGCCCTGAGCGGAAGGGGCCCCGCGCCTGAGGGGCCCCGCAGACGAGAGCCGGCCTCGGATCCGGCGGCCGCGGCGAGCCGGACCCGAGAGCCGGCCTCGGCATCTGGCAACCGCGGCGAGCTGGAGGCGAGAGCCGGACCCGGCTCTGGTAAACCGCGGCGCCAGCGGACCGGGACCGTCAGCCGGCGACTGGGTCAGCCGAGGCGCTCGATGATGGTGGCGTTCGCCTGGCCGCCGCCCTCGCACATCGCCTGCAGGCCGTACCTGCCGCCGGTGCGCTCGAGTTCATGCAACAGCTTGGTCATAAGGACCGCGCCGGTCGCGCCGAGCGGGTGTCCTAGCGCGATCGCGCCGCCATTCGGGTTCGTCCTTTCCAGTGATGCGCCCGTGTCCGCGGACCATGCGATCACCACCGATGCGAACGCCTCGTTGACCTCGAAGACATCGATGTCGGCAACGTCCAGCCCGGCCTTGGCTAGCACCCGGTCAGTCGCCGGGATCGGCCCCGTCAGCATGTAAACCGGGTCCGAGCCGGTCACGGTCAGCGTGTGGATCCGGGCACGGGGGTTGAGGCCATAGCGCTGCACGGCAGCTTCCGATGCGACGAGGACCGCGGCAGCACCGTCGGAGATCTGCGACGCCGTCGCGGCGGTCAGTTCATAGCCCTCGCGAAGCGGCTTCAGCCCGGCCATCTTCGCCAATGATGTGTCCCGGCGCGGCCCCTCGTCTGTGCTCACCCCGCCGACGGGCGTGATCTCCCTCTCGAACCGGCCCTCGTCGATCGCGTGCAGCGCCCTGGTGTTGCTCTCCAGCGCGAACTCCTCCAGCTGTGCCCGCTTGATTCCCCACTTCTCGCAGATCAGCTGGGCCCCGCGGAACTGGGAGATTTCCTGGTCGCCGTAGCGGCCCCGCCAGCCTTTCCCGAAGGGCGGCGGCATCCCCTTTTCCATGGCCAAGGTGACGGTCGAGCCCATCGGCACGACGCTCATGCTCTCGACGCCCGCGGCCACGACCAGATCCTGGGTGCCCGACAGCACTCCCTGAGCCGCAAAATGCACGGCCTGCTGCGACGAGCCGCACTGGCGGTCGATGGTGACGCCGGGCACGCTCTCAGGCAGCCCGGCCGAGAGCCAGGCCTGCCGGGCGATATCGACGCTCTGCGGCCCGATCTGCGACACGCAGCCCATGACCACGTCGTCGATCGCGGCCGGGTCGGCCCCGGTCCTCGCTACCAGCTCGGTCAGCACGTGCGCTGCCAGGTCCACCGGGTTCGCCGCCGATAGGCCGCCGTTGCGCCTGCCCACCGGCGTTCGCACCGCACCGACGATGTATGCCTCTGCCACCAGACCTCCACCGACAAGCCGCTCTGCCGACCCCGCGATCCCGTCCATCGGATACGCACGCCAGTCGCTACCAGTCACTTTGAGGTTACTCCGGAGTTCACGTCCATCCATAGGGTGGGACCGCTAACCGCGACCCGGCGCGGTCCGGCGAGGGCGGCCGGGGCAGGCGGTTGTGCTTCCGTGGTGGTTTCATCGGGACGGCTGATTCGGGCCATCCATGGCACCCGTCACGGCTACGATCCGTGATGGGTCGAGGTCAGCGCGTGGGAGGAACGCGCCGGGGAAGTCCTTGCACCGCACGGGAAGATACGGGGACAGTGACGAAAGCCATCGAAGACTCGGCGAGTTTGGTCAGTATCGGCCAGCTTGCGAAGGATGCGGGGGTTAGCAGCCGGACTATCCGGTACTACGAGGAACTCGGGATCCTGCCCGAACCGCGGCGCTCCCCTGGCGGCACCCGGAAGTATCCCCGCGAGTACCAGGGTTACATCGAGACTGCGCTCGCGCTCAAGGACCTCGGGTTCCGGCTTGAGGAGATCAAGCCGCTGGCGAGGCTGGCGCTTGGCCGCTCGGTCAGCGCGGGACAGCGGGACAACGCGGCCCGGCTGGTAGACGACAGGATCGAGGCCCTGGCCCGGCAAGTCGACATCCTCCGCCGGTTGCGTGACTCGGTAGGAGGCCCCGGCCAGGTCGCCTAGCCGCGGCCGGCTTCCGCGGGCTCGGCGGACGGCGGGCTCGGCGGACGGCGCGGTCGCGGGGCGGCGCGGGCCCTCGGGACAGGGGCCCGCGCAGCGTAGCGTGCTCGCGCGCGATCCTCCGGAGGCTGGCCGGCCGACCCTGCAGCATCCCCGGACTGGATTGCCGCGCTGACAGGACTTTCGCGTCGGCTGGCTTATGCTCAGAAGAGTGAGACTCCAGGGAGGACCGCGGTGGCCGAAGGCCTGATACTGCTGGGGTTCCTGGCCGTTCTGGTGGCTACTTTCACGGTCCGGGCCAGGCGGCGGATCGGCCTGGCGTCAACGGGCAGGACCTGGGCTGCGATCATAGGCGTGTTTGTCGTCGTCGTACTCGGCCTGTGGGCATCGGCCGGGCACTGAGCGAGCGGGGCCCGCGAGGCCGGGCGAGCAGACCCCCGGGCGAGTCTTTGCGGCCTCCGGGGCCCGGGCGCGAGCGGCCAAAGTGCGCGAGCGGCCAAAGTGAACGTCCCGGCCGAGCGGTCAGCCAGCTGTCAGCTGCCGCCCGGAGCCTTCCTTGATGGGCATCTCGAACCAGACCGCCTTGCCCTCGTTGGTCGGCCGCGATCCCCACCGGGTCGCCAGCTGATCGACGAGATAGAGCCCGCGGCCGCCCTCGTCGGTTTCGCCCGCGGTGCGGATCCTCGGCAGCCGCAGGTCGGCGTCGAAGACCTCGACCCAGACCGAGGCCGACCCGCGCCGCAGCCGCAGGGTGAACTCCTTGCCAGCCGCGATGGTCAGGCGATCGTCGAACGGGGAACCTGACCAGTCCTCGATGATTTCCGGAATCGCCGTGCCTGACGGCTCGAAAACGAACTCGTGCCTTGGGGTCGGCGAGACCGCGGCATGCAGGACGACGTTGGTCACGACCTCCGAGACGAGCAAGCAGGTCAGGTCGGCCTGCTCTAGGTCCATCCCCCAGGCCAGGAACGTCTCGTGGGCTGCCCGCCTGGCCTCCGAGACCCTGATCGGCTCGGCAGGGAAGGTGTAGTCCCAGGATGCCAGGTTGACCGGCGAGGTCCGGACGACCACGATCGCCATATCGTCGTCGATCTCGCCGGGCACCGCTTGCTCAGCAGCCTGCGCGATCGCCTCGACGTTCCCGGTTCGCGCCGCTTCCACCGCATCGCGGAGCATCTGCAGCGCCTCGGCCTCGGTGTAATGTCCCCGGCCATCCGCGCGGTGCCGCCGGTCGGTCAGGCCGTCGGTGTAGAGGACCAGCGTGTCGCCCGCGGCCAGCTTGTGCGTCTCCTCACGGTAGGTCGGGATGCCGGGCATTCCCTTGCCCCTGACACCGAGCAGCAGGCCTTTGTGCTCGATCTCCATCTGGGCGACCCCGCCCTCGGTAATCAGCAGCGGCGCGTCATGGCCTGCGTTGGCGAAGGACAACTGACGCGACCAGGCGTCATAGACCAGGTAAGTGCAGCTGACGATGGGCGGGTCGGCGGCAAGCGAGCCTGGATTGTCCGGTGCGGGGGCAAGCATCCGGCACCAGTCGTCGAGCCTGCGCAGGATCTCGGCGGGCGACTTGTCATCCTGGGCAAACGCGCGGAGCGCGGCACGAAGCTGGCCCATGATCGCGGCTGCGCGGGCTCCCCGGCCCTCCACGTCGCCGATTACGATGCCGACCCGTCCGGCGGACAGCGGGATGATGTCGTACCAGTCGCCGCCTACCTGCGTCTGGATGCCCTGGCCGTGGGTCTCAAGCGGCTTGGCAGGCACGTACTTATAGGCCACCTCTAGGCCGTCAAGAGCGGGCGGCGCCTGGGGCAGCAGGCTGGTCTGGAAGGCCAGCGCGGTGCGGCGTTCTTCCTCGAAGAGCATGGCGTTGTCGATGGCGATGGCGATCCGGCTCGCGATCGCGCCGAGGAAATCGCGGTCGTCAGCTCCGTAATGCCGGTCGCCGCGGTCGGTCAGCCTGGACAGCGCCAGGCTCATCACTCCGAGCAGTTCGCCCCGGGCGATCAGCGGCGCGGCGACGACCGAGGAGAGCCCGATGTCGTTACTGGCCCGCAGGCTTGCCACGCTCGGCGCCGGGAACTTGTCTTCGGCCAGATCGGTCACCACGACCGTTTCCATCCGGCTCATCGCCTGCTGGCAGAAGTGCCCTTCCGGGTAGCTGATCTGCTCACCCACCATCGCCCAGGTTCCCGGCACCGGTGTCCAGCCGCCGGCGTGCCGGTGCGAACGGCGGATCAGCTTGTCGCCCTGGAACAGGTCGATGAAGCAATGATCGCCGAACTGCGGCACCAGCGTCTCGGCGACGTGCCGCAGGGTGGTGTTGAGCTCGAGCGAGCGGGCCAGCCGCTCCCCGATGCGCTCAAGCAGGCCGATCCGGTCCCGCTCGCGCTTGCTGCCGCGGCCCGCTGCCTCCCGGGCCATGATCACCACGCCGGTGATCGTTCCGGACGGCTGACGCAGCGGGACGGCCTGCGCGCGGACGAATACCCGCGACCGGTCCGCCCGCTTGCTGACGAACGTCCCTTCCCAGACCTTGCCCCGGAGCACCTGCTGAGTCAGCTCACCCGTCCGCCGTGCGTCTCCCTCTTCGAAGCCAAGAGAATGCAGCGGGCGCCCCGCCAGCTGCTCGACAGCATCGGGAAAGCCGAACAACTCAACCGCAAAAGAATTCGCAAAACGCAGATTGCCTTGGGTATCTGTCACCACGATGGCAGTTTCGACCTGCTCAAGAATATCCGCTGCCGCCAGCAATGGCTCACGCCCGGCAGCGTCGGCGCCGTTCACCGGGAGCACCCCTGGTCAGGAGTGCTGTCGCGGACGGCCGCCTGGATGCAGTCATCATGAACTCGTGACGAAAACGTGTGCGGCAACCCGGCGGGGCAGTTCCGCCTCGGTACCGCCGGCCTTGTTCTCACACCTCACCCGTACACCGTCGTCGCTCGCCGTCAGCTCGACCTCGTGGCCAGGCTGAATCCCGATATTCTTGAGTTTAAGCATTAGTTGGGCATCGCTCTGGACTTGTTCGCTGATCCGCCTAACCACCACCGGCTGGGCCCGGCCCGAGGCGACCTTCGTCATGGCTACGCTGCCGTCCCGCGCCATCGCGTCGGCCCGCTGGCTCGCGTCCGCGGGGACGCCAAGCTCGCCAAGGCCGGGAATGACATTGCCGTGCGGGCACCGGACCGGATAACCGAGGAGCTCGACGAGCCTGCGTTCCACGCTGTCGGAGATCACGTGCTCCCAGCGGCAGGCCTCGATGTGAACGTCTTCCCATGGCAGCCCGATGACATCGACCAGGAGGCATTCCGCCAGCCGGTGCTTGCGCATGACGCGCATCGCAAGCGCATGTCCGGTCCCGGTCAGCGAAAGCTGGCGGTCACCTTCCACGCGCAACAGCCCGTCGCGCTCCATCCTGGCCACCGTCTGGCTCACGGTCGGGCCGCTCTGCGACAGGCGCTCGGCAATGCGAGCGCGCAACGGGACGATACCTTCCTCTTCGAGTTCGAAGACCGTGCGAAGGTACATCTCCGTCGTATCGATCAGCCCGTGCGCCGTCAAGAGGATCCTCACCTCCACAGGCGATGCTATGCGTGATGGTAACTCCGCCGGGCCGGGGACCTGGGAGGTCAGGGCGCCAGCCGCTCCCGTACCCAGCGCCCGTTCTCGCTGCGGTACCTGAGCCTGTCGTGCAGCCGGTTCAGCCGGCCCTGCCAGAACTCGCACACCTCAGGCACCAGCTGGTAGCCGCCCCAGAATCCGGGCATCGGCACCTCCGTTCCCTCCGGCCAGCGCTCCGCCAGCTCGGCGTACCGGCGGTCGAGGTCGTCACGAGAGCCGACCACCGACGACTGCCTGCTGGCCCACGCGCCGAGCTGCGAGCCGCGCGGGCGGGACCTGAAGTAGGGCTCGCTCTGCTGCGTGGTCAGCGTGCGGACGGCGCCCTCGATGATCACCTGCCGGTGCATCGGGTGCCACGGGAACAACACGCACGCGCGCGGCACCTCGGCCAGGTCGGCGCCCTTGCGGGAGGTACGGTTCGTATAGAACGTGAAACCATCGGGACCATAGCTCTTGAGCAGGACCGTCCTGGCCCTTGGACGGCCGCTGGCGGATACGGTCGCCAGCACCATCGCAGTCGGCTCGGCAAGCCCCGCGGCCATCGCGTCGGCGAGCCAGCTGTCGAACTGGACCAGCGGATCATCGGCGGCCATGAGCTCGTCGAAGCTCAGCCCGGCCGGATCAGGCTGGCGGCGGGCTTGCCCGGTGGAGTCCACGGGAATGATCCTCACACACCAGTCTCTGCGCTGGTCAACCAGGGCGGCCCGAAGATCAGCCCGTACCGCAACGTGGCCAACGGAGAGGCAACGGGGCTAGCGTGAACGCGCAGCCGCCAACGGGAACCCGCGGCCAGGCCGACGGAAAGCGCAGCCGGCCAACGGCAACCGGCAACCGGCAACCGGGCCCAAACGGGAACCGCGGCCAGGCCGACGGAAAGCGCAGCCAGCCAACGGCAACCGGCAACCGGGCCCAAACGGGAACGCGCAACCGGGCCAAACGGGAACGCGCAACCGGGCCAAACGGGAACGCGCAACCGGGCCGAAACGGGAACCCGCAGCCAGGCCGACGGGAAGCGCGCAGCAGGCCAACGGGGCACCACGAGCGCCCAAAGGGGCAACCGGACTACGCGGCACCGCCGCCCGCGAGGTTGAATAGAGCGGGCTAGCTCCATAGCCAGGCGGCCCGCCGGGCCGCCGACCTCAGCTGGCCAAGAAGACGGAGGAGTGATAGATGTCCGACTTCATACCCGGCCTGGAGGGCGTCGTCGCGTTCGAGACCGAGATCGCCGAGCCCGATAAGGAAGGCAGCGCACTCCGCTACCGGGGGGTCGACATCGAGGAGCTGGTCGGGCGCGTGACATACGGGCACGTGTGGGGCCTGCTGGTGGACAACGCTTTCGCGCCCGGCCTGCCGCCCGCCGAGCCGTACCCGATCCCGGTGCATTCCGGAGACATCCGGGTGGACGTGCAGAGTGCGCTCGCCATGCTCGCCCCGGCCTACGGGATGCGCCAGCTGCTCGATATCAGCGACGAGCAGGCGCGCGATGACCTGGCCAGGGCCTCGGTGATGGCACTGTCGTTCGTCGCGCAGGCGGCCCGCGGCCTTGGCCTGCCGATGGTCAGCCAGCGGCGGGTCGACGAGGCGAAGACGATCACCGAACGGTTCATGATCCGGTGGCGCGGCGACCCCGACCCGCGGCACGTGAAGGCCATCGACGCGTACTGGGCATCGGCGGCCGAGCATGGCATGAACGCCTCCACGTTCACCGCGCGGGTGATCGCATCGACCGGAGCCGACGTGGCGGCCGCGCTGTCCGGCGCGGTGGGCGCAATGTCCGGGCCGCTCCACGGGGGCGCCCCGGCCAGGGTGCTTTACATGGTCGAGGAGGTGGAGCGGATCGGCGACGCCGATGCGTACGTGAAGGCGGCGCTGGATCGCGGCGACCGGCTGATGGGATTCGGCCACCGGGTGTACCGGGCCGAGGACCCGCGGGCCCGGGTGCTGCGCAGGACCGCGAAGGACCTCGGCGCGCCGAGGTACGAGGTGGCCGTAGCGCTGGAGAACGCCGCCCTGAACGAGCTGTACAACCGCAGGCCGGACCGGGTGCTTTCCACCAACGTGGAGTTCTGGGCGGCGATCATCCTGGACTTCGCCGAGGTACCGCCGCACATGTTCACCTCGATGTTCACTTGCGCGAGGACCGCAGGCTGGGCGGCGCACATTCTGGAGCAGAAGCGCACTGGGCGGCTGATCAGGCCGAGTGCACGGTACGTTGGTCCGAAGTCCCGCTCGGTGCGCGACGTACCCGGAGCCGCGGAGGTGCTTGATCGCGATGTCTGACCCGACGCCAGAGATCGTTATCCCGGACGACCTGCTTCCAGCGGATGGCAGGTTCGGCTGCGGTCCGTCCAAGATCAGGCCCGAGCAGATCGAGCAGCTGGCTGGCGCGGGCGCTGGTTATCTCGGCACCTCGCACCGCCAAGCCCCGGTCCGGTCGGTGGTACGCAGGATCCGCGAGGGAATCGCTGAGATCTTCGCCCTGCCTGGCGACTATGAGGTGGTGCTCGGCAACGGGGGCACGACGGCGTTCTGGGAGGTCGCGGCGTTCTGCCTCGTCGATCACAAGGCGCAGCATTGCTCGTTCGGCGAGTTCTCGTCGAAGTTCGCTAAGGCCACCGCCGCGGCGCCGTGGCTTGATGCCCCGACGGTGATCGAGTCAGCCCCGGGCAGCCACCCGCAACCGCAGGCCGAGCCCGGAACGGATTGCTACGCGCTGACGCACAACGAGACATCGACCGGGGTGGCCATGCAGGTCCGCCGGGTCGACGGCGCCGATCCGGGCGCGCTGGTGCTGGTGGACGCCACCAGCGGCGCGGGCGGCCTGCCGGTGTCGGCCAGCGAGTTCGACGCCTACTATTTTGCTCCGCAGAAGTGCTTCGGATCCGATGGCGGGCTATGGATCGCCCTGCTCTCCCCGGCGGCACTGGCTAGGACTGCGGAGATCAGCGCCAGCAACCGTTATATCCCCGAATTCCTGTCTCTCCAGGTGGCCATCGACAACTCGCGGCTCCAGCAGACCTACAACACCCCGGCCGTCGCCACCTTACTGCTGCTGGCCGACCAGGTGGAGTGGATCCTCGATCAGGGTGGCCTGGACTGGGCCATCAAGCGGACGGCGGAATCGTCGTCGATCCTGTACAGCTGGGCCGAGCGGGCGCCGTACACGACCCCGTTCGTCGCCGACCGGGGGCAGCGCTCCCAGGTGGTCGGCACGATCGACTTCGCGGACAGCGTGGATGCCGTGGCGCTCGCCGCGACGCTGCGCCGCAACGGGATCGTGGACACTGACTCCTACCGGAAGCTCGGTCGCAACCAGCTGCGGATCGGGATGTTCCCGGCCGTCGAGCCGGCCGATGTCCAGGCACTGACCGAGTGCATCGAGTACGTCGTGGAGCGCAGCTAACCGGCTGCGCCGCTGACCAGCCGCGCAGCGCTACGCCACCTTGATGGCCGCGCGGTCCGGATCGCCGGCCGCCAACGCGGCGGTTCGAGCGCGGCGCCGTTGGCGCGGAGGGCACGGCGCTGCTGTACCAGCGGTGGTTTCGCGTCGTTCTGGCGCTGGCAGGCCAGGTCCCTGGTGATGGCCGGGCACGCGGCATCCGCTCCGTTCGCGTCGTTCTGGCGCTGGCCGGCCAGGTCCCTGGTGATGACCGGGCACGCGGCATCCCGCTTCGTTCGCGCCGGTCTGGCGCTGGCCGGCCAGGTCCCTGGTACTGACCGGGCACGCGGCATCCGCTCCGTTCGCGTCGTTCTGGCGCTGGCCGGCCAGGTCCCTGGTGCTGACCGGGCACGCGGCATCCGCTCCGTTCGCGTCGGTCTGGCGCTGGCCGGCCAGGTCCCTGGTGATGACCGGGCACGCGGCATCCGCTCCGTTCGGGTCGCTCTGGCACCAGGAGTCTCACCAGCCACTGCCAACGGGTGATAGCCAAAGATCTTGACGACTTTCCAGTAAATATCGCTGAAAGGTCGTCAAGATCTTTGGCCGGCAGCCGGGTGAGGGGGGATCACGCCACCGTTCGCCCGGCTCTGCCGCAGACTCCTGCGACGCCAGTGACAGAAGCGGCCACGGACACGGCAGTGACGGCCATGACCAGCACGCAGCCGCCCGGGCACCTTGAAGCAGCACACCCTGCAGCTGCACCCCCGCGACGGCCGACCGCCAGCACCGCCCGTACTGCCACGCTGCTGAAACAGCCGTGGCGGCGGCATATCGCTGCTATTGACGGCCATGCACGGTACCCGGAATGCGGGTTTTGCGTTGTCGTAGCTGCTCGTAGGCTCGCTTGCATGACTATTGAGCGGATCGACCCGCCCCTGGTGGCGGACGAGCGAGAGATGCTCGATAGCTGGCTGGAGTTCCACCGGGCAACACTGGCCTGGAAATGCGAGGGACTGACCGACGATCAGCTGCGGGAGCAGTCGGCGCCGCCGTCGACCATCTCCCTGCTCGGCCTGGTGCGGCATATGGCCGAGGTGGAACGCGGCTGGTTCCGGCAGGTACTGGCCGGCGAGGGCGTGCCCGATCTTTACGTCACGCCGCAGGACAGGGACGCTGATTTCAACGACGCCGCTACCGCCGACGTCGCAGCGAGCTTCGCCGACTGGCGCACCGAATGCGAGCTGGCCCGCAAGGCAGCGGCGGCCGCGCCGTCGCTGGACGTGCTGGCCGCCGAGCCGACCCGCTCAGGCCGGGTATCACTGCGCTGGATCATGGTGCACATGATCGAGGAGTACGCCAGGCACAACGGCCACGCCGACCTGCTGCGCGAGCGGATCGACGGCGCGACGGGAGACTAGAAGCCGCACTCACCCGGCCAGCGCCCGCCCAGCCGCTGCGGACGCCCAGCCGCAGCACACAGCCAGCCCGCAGCACACAGCCAGCCCGCAGCACACAGCCAGCCCGCAGCCCACAGCCAGCCGCAGCCCACAGCCAGCCGCAGCCCACAGCCGGCTGCAGCGCACAGCCGGCCGCGGCGCGCAGCCCGGCCGCAGCGCGGCCGGCTGCGACTCGCACGGCCGGTGGCTGGCGCGGACCGCCGACTAGCATCGCAGCGGCCAGGTGCGCTCGGTCTCATAGCGCGGCTGGCCATTTAGGTGGCTGCTGATGAGGTGAATCTCCGAGGCGGTCCACTCGGTGCCAGCGTGGCTGTCCAGCGCTGTAACCAGCGAACGCACGTCGGCGGGGGCGCCGCAGCGGGCGAGCGTCAGGTGCGGCCTGAAGCGCTTGCCCTCGTCAGGTGGCGGCGCGCCCGCGCGGCGGGCGCCAGCGGCGACCGAGGCGGCCAGCTTGGATAGGGCCTGCTGATCGGCCCGTATCCCGGTCCACAGTACCCGGGCTCTGGCCTGCGCGGGGAAGGCGCCGGCGCCTGCCACCGACAAGCTCAGGCACGGATGCCGGTGTGCTGTCCGCTGCAGCCGCGGCTCCAGGGCCGCGGCTGTCGCCTCGCCAACTTCGCCGAGAAAGGCAAGCGTGATGTGCCAGGCGCTGCGCTTCGCCCACCGCAGTCCGGGCCAGGCTGACCGAAGCGGCGCCACGCGGGCTTCTAGCTCGTCCAGCACCGCATCCGGAGGCGTTATCGCGACGAACAGCCTCATGGGTCATTCGTAGCAGGAAACCGATGCCATGCCACTGACGCTGGGGCCGAAAGGTGAGAGGCGATGCGCCGGGAGGACCCCGGCACGCCGCCCTCGGCGCCGTGCTTATTTATGTCAAGGGGCGCGCTTGCGGAAGAGAACAAGGCGGCCGGTGATCGCGATGGCCGGGTAGCCGCAGAACATCCCGAAATCTGCGCACGCGGAGAACATGTGCTGGCTTAACTTCCGCGATTAAATGAATGAGCAAACATAATGGGCCATGTTCGGGCGCCCTGACTATGTTCGGCCGCCCCTGATTATGTTCGGCCGCCTTGACTATGTTCGGCCGCCTTGACTATGTTCGGGCGCCCTGATTATGTTCGGGCCGCCCTGACTATGTTCGGCCGCCCTGATTATGTTCGGCCGCCTTGACTATGTTCGGGCGCCCTGATTATGTTCGGGCCGCCCTGACTATGTTCGGCCGCCCTGATTATGTTCGGCCGCCTTGACTATGTTCGGGCGCCCTGATTATGTTCGGGCGGCCCTGACTATGTTCGGGCGCCCTGATTATGTTCGGGCCGCCCTGACTATGTTCGGGCGCGCTGACCATGTTTCGGCCACTTGACTGCAAGAGAACCCGCGTGTAATGACCGGAATCAGCACCGGCACATGTTCGCCCGATCGCGACTCCCCGACCCATCCAGTCGGCCGGGCGGCCGTTTTTCCTGGCCTGACCGCGCAGTCAGGCGGCGCCGAGTCCGGCCTCACATAAACAACCAGAACTGCCTGGTGGCTGGCGAGATACGGACGCAGGAACCTTCAGCACCAGCGTAACGGTGTCGTCGCTGACGTCTTCGCCGCCGAAGGCCAGCACGGCCTGCTGTATTGCTTCAGCGATCTGCGGTGCGGACATGTCGCCGAGTTCGGCGACGAAGTCGCGGAGCCGGTCCTCGCCGTAGAAGTCGTGCCCGGCCCGGCTGCGGGCCTCGGTAACGCCATCAGTGAACAGGATCAGGCTGTCGCCAGCCCGCAGCAGCGTGCATGAATCGTAAAGCGCGGGATCGGGCAACACCCCGAGCAGGGTCCCCGGCCGTCCGAATGTCTGGACGTGGCCGCCTGCCCTGTGGACCAGCGCAAGCGGGTGACCGGCGGAGCTGATCTGCACGGAGGCGCCCGCCGGAGTCCGGCGCACTGTGGCATAGATGGCGGTCAGGAACCGCAGGTCGTCGGTGAGCCATTCGAGCAGCACCTGGTTCAGGGCGGCCAGGATCAGCCGCGGCCTTGTCTGCCGATGTGCCTCCGCCCGGAGGGTGTAGCGCGCCAGTGCGGTGCTCTTGGCGGCGGGAACGCCCTTGCCACAGACATCGCCGACCGCCATTCCCCAGCTCCCCTGCACCGACGGGAACACGTCATAGAAATCCCCGAGAACCTCGGTCCCGCCTCCTCCGGCCACATGCCGCGCCGCCACCTGCAGGCCCGGGATGTTCGGCAGCCGTGTCGGCAGCAGGCTTTCCCGCAGGGTCTGCGCCAGTGCGTCAGACGCGGCACCATGCCGCACTGCGACCTGAAGCGCGACTTCACCCGAGGCGAGGTTAGCTAGGGCCGCAAGGACCTCGACTTCGCCAGCATTCCACCGGCGTGGCAGGTGGTCAGCCACGTAGAGCGCGCCCACGGCCTGGCCGTCCGGGCCGTGCACCGGGAACCCGGCCCAGGAGAGCACGCCCGGCGGCTCAGCCAGGCAGCATGCGACGGTGCGCGGGTCACGGCTAGCGTCATCGATAATCAGCTTTTCGCCCAAGTCTATGACGTGCTGGCACAGCAACTGCTCGGCCGGACTCCGCCGGGCGCCCATGTGCAGAGCTGCTGCACGACTCGACCCTGACAAAGAGCGCTCAGCGCTGAGTACGACGGATGCAACCGGCGTGCCCAGTACCATCGCGGCCAGCCGCGCCACATGGTCAAAAGGCTCCCCCGAAGGGGTTGCGGAGATTTGGGCCGAGGCTCTATCGAAGACAGTCATATATGCCGCTTCCGCCGTGCTTGTGGCTTGCATGCCATTCTTCGACCGAAGTGGGGTCCAGGCCTCGATTGTTTAACTGAACCACAGAACGGACTGTCCAGGTACGCCTTTGCCGAAGATGAGCCTAACGTCAAATACGGTAAGTTCAGGACGCCCAGCTTGGGTCTATATGTTCGGCGCGGGCGAGATGCTATGCATTTGCGCTCAGCCGTTACCGCCTTTCTGGCGGTCGGCTTCCTGGCGGCCCGGCTCCTCGGGCGCGGGCAGCGGGATGCCGCTGAGGATGCGCCGCCGTTGTTCTTTCACCGGCGGATTCATAAGGCGGGCTGGATGACACCGGCCGTGTCGCGGAGGAATTCGGCGAGCTCGCTGTCGCTGGGCCATAGAGTTGCGAGTCTAGGGAGCCGCCGAGGCCGCTCCGCTGACCATCCGGGCAAGGGCCGCAGGGCGCAGGTACTCGCGGGTCTGGATGCTGCTGCTGCGCACCAGCAGGATGCCGATGACGGCCGTCGCCGCCGCGGAGATCACTCCTCCTGAGATCAGGCTCATCCGGGGGCCGAACTCCTCGGCCAGCCATCCTGCCAGCGGCGCCCCGAGCGGCGCTCCACCAAGGAACACCAGCATGTACAGGCCCATCACCCGGCCCCGCATCTCCGGGGTCGTGCCGAGCTGGGTTGCGGAGTTCGCTGCCGTGCTGAACGTGAGCAGGACTAGGCCGGTCGGGAGCAGCAGGACGAGGAACGACCAGAAGTTCGGCATCAGCCCGGTGAGCACCTCAAGCACCCCGAAGCCGAACGCGGTCATCAGCAGCAGGCTCATGCTTGGCCGACCACGCCTGGCGGCCATTAGCGCACCACCGAGCGCTCCGGCGGCGAACACGGCGGAAGCGATACCGAAGGCCGCTGCTCCGGTGTGGAACACCTGGCGGGACATCAGGGCGTTCGTGACCTGGAAGTTCATGCCGAAGGTTGCGACGAAGAAAATCAGTACGAGCAGCATCCACAGGTTCGGTCTGGCCCGTACGTAGCCCATCGCCTCGCGCAGCTGGCCCTTGGCCCGGTGCACCCGCTCCGCCGGATACAACTCCGACGGCCGCATCAGCTTCAGGCCGACCAGCACCGCGCCGTAGGATGCCGCGTTCACCAGGAACGCCGTCGGAGTGCCGACCGCGCTGATTACTAGCCCGGCAACGGCCGGGCCAGTAATCCTGGCCAGGTTGAAAACGGCGCTGTTGAGCGCTATGGCGTTCGGCATCGCGCTGCGGCCAACCATCTCGGCGACAAATGTCTGCCTGGTCGGGTTGTCCACGACGGTAATCAGGCCGAGCGCGAAGGCCAGGGCGTACACCTGCCAGATCTGGACCCGGCCGGTAAGCGCGAGCACGCCAAGCAGCAGCGCCAGGCCGCCCATCAGCGCCTGGGTCATCATCAGCAGCATCCGCCTGGAGTATCGGTCGGCGATTGCGCCGCCCCAGAGGCTGAACAGGAGCATCGGCAGGAACTGCAGGCCGGTCGTGATTCCCAGTGCTGTGCCGCTGTTATGCGTCAGGTCCAGCACGAGCCAGTCCTGGGCGACGCGCTGCATCCAGGTGCCCGTATTCGAGATGACCTGGCCAGTCGCGAAGAGCCGGTAATTGCGGGTATGCAGGGACCAGAAGGTGCGGTGCCTGCTCAGGACTGGCTGAGCTTCTCCAGGATTGGTGCCGCTGCGCGCAACGTCGCCCGCTCCTGCGGGCTCAGCTCCCGCAGCCGCCTGGCCAGCCAGGCTTCCCTGAGCCTTCGAGCCTGGTAGACCAGCTCCCGGCCGCCCGCTGTCACGGTGAGGACCACCTGGCGCCGGTCTGTTGTGTGCGGTGCCCGCACGACCAGGCTGCGGTCTTCGAGCACCGCGATGACCCTGGTCATGGAGGGCGGCTGCACCTTCTCGTGCTCCGCAAGCTCGCCAGGGGTCATCGGGCCATGGCGCAACAGGGTGGCCAGGGCGGCCAGCTGCGTGTCGGAAAGATCGGGCTGCAGCCCCAGCGCGACGCGCTCGGCGCGGAGCCGACGTGCTAGCCGACTCACCGAGATCCGGAGCGCTGTGGCCAGGCCGGCCTCCGACCTGTGCTGCGGTGTAGTCATGATCTTTAGCCTGAGTCATTACTCTTGCTAACGATAGACGGCCTGCCGAGATTCCGTCAAACGGTTAGCGAGGCGAACGAGACCGCGGGCTTCGCGGACCCGGTCCAAGTACACCATGTGCGCACCTGCCAGCTACCGTGGTTCAGGTGAGCAGTACCCGCCGCCCGCCCCCGCCGCCGCTGGAGGCCAACGACCAGTTGGTCACCGCGGTCATCACCGCGGCATGGGCGATCGCGCTTGTGACGCTGCTCGCGTTGTGGGCCGAGCTGCCGCCTGGGAGCCGCTGGTGGATCTGGACCTGCGCGTTCGGGACAGCCGCCGGGCTCTTCGGGCTCTGGTACGTGCCCAGACTCAAGCGCTCGCGTGCCCGGCTCGCGAAGCGCCGCGCGGAGGCGCACGGCGCGGAGGCGCACGGCGCGGAGGCGCACGGCGCGGAGGCGCACGGCGCGGAGGCGCACGACGCGGAGGCGCACGACGCGAGGGCGTATCGGGCGCAGGCACGCGGCACGGAGGCGGGCGGCGACGGCGCTGGCCGTCAGCTGTGATCCAGCGACTCGAAGACCGTCTCGTCGACCGCGACGCCTTCTCCCGCCACGAGGTCATAGCCAAGCTCGTCGATAACCGGGGCGATCTGCCCGAATCCGCCAGCAGGGCTGGCCGCCTCGGAATGCGCGCCACAGCCGTGATCCAGCGACACGACCCGCCCGTCGTCGGGTGCGTACTCGTTGGCGCAGACGCCGAAGACTCGGCCCAGCGGACCAGCGAGGCGCACCAGGAAACCGCACGTCTCGCACGGCCCCGGCGCCGCGCGCGCGAGCGGGGTTCCCGGTCCGTGCTCGCTTGAGTACCAGCGCAGCGCGGTCGCGTCGCGGCCGATAGCGGATAGCACGCGCGACTTGACCGGCGCGGCGTCGGGCTCCTTGCCGGCCGGCGTGACGGCCTCGGGCAACCCGACGGCGGCCAGCCGTTCATTCCAGGCTTCCCATCCGGCGCTGTCATCCCAGTCCAGGATGCCGTCGTCGCCTTCAAGCACGGCCGCAGGCACCAGCCGCTCGTCGTCGGATCTGGCCGGCATGAGATCCCCGACGCCGAGGTCACCTGGCAGGACCCGGTCCTGCCAGGGCACCCAGTCGGGCGCGAGCAGCGACTGCGGGCCCGGCAGCAGAAGGCATTCGCTCACCGTCACCAGCTTGGCCCTGGAGGCACGGGTGACCGTCACCGCCCATCGCCAGCCCGCGTAAGCGGGATCCAGGCACGCGAACAAGTGCGTGACCACGCGGTCGCCTTCGGCCGCGGCACCCAGATGCTCGCCGACCTGCCCGGCGCCCGCCACCTCCTCGGCGGCTGAGCGGGCAAGCCCGGTAGCCTCGGCGCAGGCTTGGTCGAGGTCCCTGGTACGTGCTCGGAGCGGGCTCACGTTAGGTAATTGTTCCTCATCGGGTAGCAAGGACGCATCCGGATAGCCCGACTGGGACTCCACAGGCATTACCGGGTCGTCGGAACGTCGTCGAGGCAGAATACTTGAGGTCATGAGCGAGCAGGGCACGCGGGCCGAGAAGGCCAAGCGAGCTACTCGCACGGTATTCGCCGCCTCACAATCGGCCGCGCGGGCGAGCGCCACGGCGGCGAGCGGCACGAGCCGCGCGGTACACCGGATGACCCGCGCCTCCGGGGCTGGCCGCACCGGGCTCGCCAACCTGATCGAGCTGACCGCGGCGGGCAACGTCGGAGACGCGTTCGTCATCGTGGCACTGGCCGGAACGCTGTTTTTCAACACCTCGCTCGACCAGGCGCGCAGCCAGGTGATTCTCTACCTGCTTGTCACGATGGCGCCTTTCGTCTTCCTTGCCCCGTTCATCGGGCCGATGCTGGACCGGGTGCAGCAGGGCCGCCGTTACATCATGGCGGGCACCATGCTCGCTAGGGGCCTGCTGTGCTGGGGGATGTCAGGGGCCCTGCACGACCCGCTGACGCTCTTTCCCGCGGCATTCGGCGTGCTGATCCTGCAGAAGGCCTACGGGGTGACGCGGAGCGCGGTGACGCCTCGGCTGCTGCCGGCCGAGCTGACCCTGGTCTCGGCGAACGCGCGATCCTCGTTGATAGCGCTCATCGCCTCGACCTTGGGAGTGGCCCTCGCCGGGGGCATCCAATGGCTGGCCGGCGCGGCCTGGGTGCTGCGCGTCGGCGCCCTGATCTACATCGCAGGCACAATTCTTGGCGTCCGGCTGCCCGAGAGCGTCGACGCCCCTGATCCGCACGACGACGCGGCAGGCGAGCAGCGCTGGGCTCCGCCGGATGGTCATGCAGGCGTCGCTGTGCCAGCGGCCGGCGGGCCGGGCGATCCCGGACAGCCAGGCGACTTCCGGCGAGCAGGCGACCCTCGGCACCCCGGCGGTCCCGGACGCCCCGGCGAACCCGGACGCCCCGGCGAACCCGGACGGCCCGGCGGCTCTGGACGGGCCGGGGCGACCGGGACGACCCGGCCGCTCCGGGCAGCAAACCGCAGTGGCTTGCGGACGCTGCGCAGTGTCGGTCCGGTCGTCGGCGAGGCGATGCGCGGCAACGCAGCGCTGCGTGCTTTCTCCGGTTTCATGCTCTTTTTTCTCGCCTTCTTGCTGCGCGCCGATCACTTCCGGGGAATCTCCCATAACTTCGCCCTCGCGGCACTTGGCGGAGCTGTCGCTGCGGGCGGGTTCATCGGCACCGCGATCGGCTCGAGGCTGCGCTCGAAAAGACCGCACCTGATCGTGTTCGGCATGCTCGCGGGGGCCACGGCTGTCACCGCGACATGTGCCTGGTTCTTCGGGCTCTGGGCAGCGCTCGCGGTGGCCTTCGTCGCTGCGACCGCTCAGGCACTGGTCAAGCTTGCGCTTGACTCGACCGTCCAGCACGAGACCGGAGAGGAGATCCGGTCGTCCACATTCGCCGTCTCCGAGACCCTGAACCAGCTCTCTTGGGTGGTCGGTGGCCTGGTCGGGGTTGCCTTGTCACTGACCTCCAGCGGCGTTGCGGGCCTCAGCGTTGCAGCGGCGGGGCTCGCGGTCGCCCTCGCGCTGCTGGTGGCCGGGCGGCGCCGGAGGATCCTTGAAGGCCGCCAGGCTGCCGCCGCCTAGTCTCACTGACCATCCAAGGGCCTGGCTTCGATGCTCCGGTCGGCCGGCGCGGGCCAGTCGGTCCTGCCGGATACGGTGGCGGTGGCATAGCGGAGGTTCGCGGCATAGCCACCCCACCGGCTACTTCGCCGGGCAACAAGAGCACCAGGGACCCGGTCAGGAACTGCACGCCGACGTGGCGCCGGGCGCGCGCCCCGCTGCCTGCTGATCAGGCCTCGAGGTCGGCCGCGACGGCCTTGAGCACGGCGGCGATCTTCTTAGAATCGCGGCTTTCCGGGTGCTTGCCGCGCCGGTAGGTGTTCGACACCCCGTCAAGCAGTTTGATCAGGTCCTCGACGATCACCGTCATCTCGTCGGGACTCTTCCTGCTCCCCTTGGCCACCGTCGGCGGTGGCTCGAGGGTGCGCACCTGGAGTGCCTGGGTGCCCCTGCGGCCCTCGGCGACGCCGAACTCCACGCGCTGACCGGGACGCAGCACGCTCCCGGCAGCTTCGAGGGCGGTTGAATGCACGAAGACCTCACCCCCGTCGTCACGGGTGAGAAAGCCGAAACCCTTGTCGGCGTCATACCACTTAACCTTGCCAGTGGGCACGAGCGAGACCTTACGCGAGGAGAAGCCATCGGATACGTCACTAAGGGCGCGAGACCAGGTTATCGGGTCCTGCGCTAAATATGGTGGCTCCTGACCAGCCAGAGCCTGACCAGGGTAACCAGGTGAAGCTGCCAGCGCGCGCTGACGGCAGCGGCGTGGCCCCGGCCGCTGACCGGGGCCACACCATCCACGGCCTCACACGTTGGATGGTGCTGGGACGGGATCTCGTGCGAGACCAGGAGTTCAGCGCTGCCGCCGCTCACGGCCGTAGCCGCAGGCCGCTTGCGTTGGCACGTTCGTATTCAGGAGATACCCAGCTGTGACCATCCGCAACCATTCGTCACCTGGTCTACGTTATATCCGGTGCGGGCGGTTCCATGGCGGTACCGCAGGGGCCCGCGGCCCGCGGCGGACCCGCCACGCCAGGTAGACCGCACCGAGCACGATGGCGGCCCGGAGCAGCGGCGGGCCGGCCGCCCCGACCTCGTGAGCGTAGGCGCGGGCAGTGTCGTGCCCGCCGCCCCTCGCCAGCGCGAGCCCGGTGGCTACGACAGCGGCCACGACTGGCACGGCCAGGCCCGTCCACTTGTCCCTGGTATCCCAGAACTTCGAAGCCAGGGCTGTCAGGATGCCGGCCGTCCAAAGCAGGAAGCCGAGCAGCCAGATCGGGAACGGGTAGACCAGGCTGGCAACGACGAGCAGCGCCACCACAGTGCCTTCCAGCGGATAGCCACGCCACATTACTTTCATCGAATTGGCGAAGCGCGCGACCATCGCGGCAAGCTGCGTTCCCATGCCGGGCAGTTGCGGCTCCAAGCCATCGGCCGGACCCGACTGCGTGACTCGCGGACCCATGCCAGGGAACCAGTCGATGTCGGACCCGGAATCCTCCTGCGACCCGGCCAGGTCGCCGGACCCGCCGACGTAGCCGGACTGCTGTTGCGGCTGCGGCCCGCGCGCCCTTTCTTCACCGAGCGCGCTGTCTCCGCCGGGCGCGTCCACTCCGGACGCGCTGTCTCCGCCGCCGGGCGCGTGTACCCCGGACGCGCTGTCTCCGCCGGGCGCGTCTACTCCGGACGCGCTGTCTCGTCCGGACCCGCTGACCCCGCCGAGCACACCTGCCCCGCCGAGCACACCTGCTGCGCCCGGCGTGCTGCTTCCGCCGAGCACACTTGCTCGACCTGATCCTGGCTTCCCGTCTGGCCCAGCGTCCGCACCCTGCGCTGGCTTACCTCCCGGCCGGCGCAGCTTCCAAGGCGCCCTCGCGGCGCCGGGCTGAGAACTCGGACCGGCCGCCGGTGCCGCACCGGCCCGATGCTGCCCGGCCTCGGGCAGCCCGTCCAGCCCGTGGCCGGTGTCTGGGCGCCGACTTTCGCCCGAGCTGAGCCCTGCGGCTGTACTGAGGTCCGCAGCGGACGCACGCCCCGCCACGGCACCTGGGCCGGCGCTGGGCGACAGCCCGGCCCGGCCCGGCCCGGCCTCGGGCTCCGGGGCGGCGACGCTGCCCCGCTGGGCGCCGTCATCCGCCGCAGCGTTCTGGCCGCCCTTACCGCCCTTCGCAACCCGGAACCGCCTGGTCTGCTTGGGCTGCTTGGGCTGCTTGGGCGGCCTTGGCATCAGCGGCTCGCCCGGGCGCCAGCGCGACGTAATCGGCCGGCTCTGTATCCTGATCTCGCCGGTAAGCGGCCGGCCACCAGTGGTCGGCTTCGCCCCCGGAGCGGCCGCAGAGCCCAAGCCCGTCCCGGACACCAGCCAAAGGCTTCGGGTACCCGAACCGCGACGGCGCTGCGGACTGCCTTGCGGGCGCGCCAGCCGCGGGCCGGGCCGCCCGGTATCGCCGCCGGGGGCCGCCTCGCCGGAGGCCGCCTCGCCGGAGGCCGCCTCGCCGGAGCCCGCCTCGCCGGAGCCCGCCTCGCCGGAGCCCGCCTCGCCGGAGCCCGCCTCGCCGGGGCCCCGCTGAAGCCTGGCCCACTCGGTCTCGACAAGTTTCCGCGGATCACCGAGGCTGGCGAGCACTTCCGCCACCTCGACCGGATCCGCTGCGCCCGGCGCGCCGCAATGCCGCTCGATGGCGAAGCGCAGCCGAGCGAGGAAAGCGCGCCGATCCTCCGAGTGGAGCCTCGTCCGCGCCGCAACCGACACCTGGTTGAGGTAGTCGCGGATGAGCTGTTCGGCGGTGGGGCTCATGCGCCGATAATCCCTCTTTAGCCGGGACTTGTGGAGCCGGCTCGCGCAGAAAGCAGCCCGGACCGATGAGGCCGGACATCACCAGACGGAGGAGACCGCGCCGCTTGGCGGACCCGCTACAGCGGAAAGGAACGACCAAGAGGCGGCCCCGGCTGAGCCGGGACCGCCTCTTTGCTCCCTGACCAGCCCGGCTTACGGATAAACCGGGCTGATCAGACAGGCCATCCAGGACTAGGTCCTGCCGCACCGCTCACCGGATGCCCGGGGCGGCGCTGCGGGATCAGAAGTCCATGTCACCGCCGCCTGGAGCAGCCGGAGCCTTCTCCTTCTCCGGCTTCTCGGCGATGACTGCCTCGGTCGTGAGGAACAGACCTGCGATCGACGCAGCGTTCTGCAGCGCGGAACGCGTCACCTTCGCCGGGTCGATGATGCCGGCCTTGAACATGTTGACGTAAGCGCCGTCAGCGGCGTTCAGGCCGTGCCCGGTGTCGAGCCCGCGCACCTTCTCGACCACCACGCCGCCCTCAAGGCCGGCGTTGAAGGCGATCTGCTTCAACGGCTCCTCCAGCGCACGGCGCACAATCTGCGCGCCGGTCGCCTCGTCGCCGGTCAGCTCGAGCTTCTTGAACGCGTTCGTGCCCGCCTGGAGCAGGGCCACGCCGCCACCGGCGACGACACCCTCCTCGACCGCGGCCTTGGCGTTGCGCACCGCGTCCTCGATGCGGTGCTTGCGCTCCTTGAGCTCGACCTCGGTGGCCGCGCCCGCCTTGATGACGGCAACGCCGCCAGCCAGCTTGGCCAGCCGCTCCTGCAGCTTCTCCTTGTCGTAATCGGAGTCGCTGTTCTCGATCTCGGCGCGGATCTGGTTAACCCGGCCGGAGATCTGCTCCGCGTCGCCAGCACCGTCCACGATCGTCGTCTCGTCCTTGGTGACGACGACCTTGCGGGCCCGGCCAAGCAGGTCGACGTCGGCCGACTCCAGCTTGAGGCCGACTTCCTCGCTGATGACCTGGCCACCGGTCAGGATGGCGATGTCACCCAGCATGGCCTTGCGGCGGTCGCCGAAGCCGGGGGCCTTGACGGCAACCGACTTGAACAGGCCGCGGATCTTGTTGACGACCAGCGTCGCCAGGGCCTCGCCTTCCACGTCCTCGGCGATGATGACCAGGGGCTTGCCCGACTGCACGACCTTGTCAAGCAGCGGAAGCAGGTCCTTGTTGGCCGACACCTTCGAGTTGACGATGAGGATGTAGGGGTCCTCAAGGACCGCTTCCATCCGCTCCGCGTCGGTCGCGAAGTAGTGCGAGATGTAACCCTTGTCGAAGCGCATGCCCTCAGTGAGCTCAAGCTCGAGCCCGAAGGTGTTGCTCTCCTCGACGGTGATGACGCCTTCCTTGCCGACCTTGTCCATCGCTTCGGCGATCATCTCGCCGATCGCGGTGTCCCCGGCCGAGATGGAGGCGGTCGAAGCGATCTGCTCCTTGGTCTCCACATCCTTGGCGAGCTTGGAAAGCTCCTCGCTCACCCGCTCGACTGCCGACTCGATGCCCCGCTTGAGC
The DNA here is from genome assembly GCA_963774825.1 of uncultured Actinomycetes bacterium. Classification (GTDB taxonomy): domain Bacteria; phylum Actinomycetota; class Actinomycetes; order Streptosporangiales; family Streptosporangiaceae; genus DATBGO01. Next base: position 193,800 of record CAVZGW010000012.1, read on the forward strand.
GACATCGGGTTGGCGCCGGCCGCCACGTTGCGAAGGCCCTCACGAACGAGCGCCTGCGCAAGCACAGTCGCCGTCGTGGTGCCGTCACCCGCGACATCGTCGGTCTTCTTTGCGACTTCCTTGACGAGCTCCGCGCCGATCTTCTCCCACGGGTCCTCAAGCTCGATCTCCTTGGCGATGGACACGCCATCGTTGGTGATCGTGGGAGCGCCCCACTTCTTCTCGAGCACCACGTTCCGGCCCTTCGGGCCGAGGGTTACCTTCACGGCGTCGGCGAGCTGGTTCATGCCGCGCTCGAGGCCGCGCCTGGCGTCCTCACTGAACGCGATCATCTTCGCTGCCATAGGCTCCAGTCCTCCCGGAACTTTTTGCCTCGCGTGCCGATCGAGCCGACGCCCGCGACGGACGGCCTCACCCGCGGACAGTCCCTGCCTGCCGCCTGATCAGCCTCATCGCCCCGATCACGCCACACTTCGTTGTCACTCTCACCTCGAGAGTGCCAACGACCTGTTTAGCACTCTCACGGTGAGAGTGCAAGCCGGGGCGGCTCGCCGCAGGGCAGCGCAGCCCGCCAGCGGCGGCAGGCTCGCCTCAGCGAAGGCCGAGCGTGTCCCGCCATCGACGGCGGGCGCGCATGCCAGAAGGCCCGGACCCCCTCGCTGGGTACCGGGCCTCCTGGCACGCGTCATCAGAGACTTACACGGTGCGCACAGCCTCAGCCTGCGGCCCGCGATCGCTCTGCGTGATCTCGAACTCGACCCGCTGGCCTTCTTCGAGGCTGCGGTAGCCATCCGACTGGATGGCTGAGAAGTGCACGAACACGTCCCTACCACCGTCGACCGCGATGAAGCCGTAGCCCTTGTCCGCGTTGAACCATTTGACGGTGCCCTGAGCCATTACCAACAACTCCCTAACTCTGCTCGGGCTTCGGGTTCCGCCCTTGCAACCGCGAAACCCGTCGATCGCGGACTAGCCAGACGTGCTAGGCAGGCGAGCCTGCCGATCTCGTCGTGCCGACAGCGACCGGACACGACTTTACAACGTGGCGTGGGCACTCGTACCGAGTTACTCCCCTAAAACGGCTCACTCACGCGCAACGGGCAGCAGGCGGAGTCCGGCAGCCGACTGCCTGGCAGCACCCGGTGTGGCTCATCGCCGGCCGCGCAGCACCCCAATTTCGGCTCAGCCGCCCGCCACTGCCGGAATCACCGATACTTGGATGCCCGCCGGCACGGCGGTGTCGAGGCCCTGAGCCAGCCGCACGTCCTCGTCGCCGACATACACGTTCACGAACCTGCGCAGCTTGCCGGTGTCATCGAGAATCCGGCCGGACAGGCCAGGGTAGCTGGCGTCCAGCCCGGTGATGACCTCGCGCAGGGTCCCGGCCTCGGCCGTTACCTCGGCGGCGCCCCCGGTGTAGGTGCGCAGGATCGTGGGGATGCGTACGGACACGGTCATGTGCTGCCTGCCTTCATGATTCCAGTTCGGCGAACGCTGCAAGCGATGGCCTGATCGGGCCCGCGGTACGAACCGAGCCCGCGACGGCATCCAGGGTCTTCAGGCCGTCGCCTGAGTTGATGATGACGGTCTCGGCACCGGGGTCGAGCAGCCCGCCGGCCAGCAGCTTGCGGAGCGTGGCGAGCGTGACGCCGCCCGCTGTCTCGGCGAAGATGCCCTCGGTGGCGGCCAGCAGCCCGATCGCGTCGACGATCTCCTCGTCGGTTACATCGGCCACCGCACCGCCGGTGTGGCGCACCACGTCGAGCACATACGGGCCGTCCGCGGGGTTTCCGATCGCCAGCGACTTGGCGATCGTGTCGGGCCGCACCGGCTGCACCACGTCGTGACCGGCACGGAACGCAGCCGCCACCGGAGCGCAGCCGGCTGCCTGCGCGCCGAACACCCGGCAGCCCGGATCGTCGGCCAGTCCGAGCGCCGTCAGCTCGCGGAACGCCTTGTCGATCTTGACGAGCTGCGCTCCGGACGCGACCGGCACCACGACCTGCTCCGGCAGCCGCCAGCCAAGCTGCTCGGCGACCTCAAAACCGATCGTCTTGGAGCCCTCGGCATAGTAAGGCCGCACGTTGACGTTAACGAAGGCCCAGTCCTCGTGCTCGTCGGCGAGCTCAGAAGCCAGCCGGTTCACGTCGTCGTAGCTCCCTTCGACCGTGACGACCGTGCCGCCGTAGATGGCGGTCCCGATGATCTTCTGCGGTTCCAGGTCAGCCGGGATCAGCACCACCGACCTGATGCCTGCCCGGGCCGCGGCGGCGGCCACCGCGTTGGCGAGGTTGCCCGTCGACGGGCAGGCAAGCACCCTGAAGCCCAGCTCGATAGCCGAGGCGAGCGCGACAGCGACCACGCGGTCCTTGAACGAGTGGGTGGGGTTGCCTCGCTCGTCCTTGATCCACAGGGAGCGCATCCCGAGCGCCGCGGCGAGATGATCGGCCTTGACCAGCCGCGTGCAGCCAGGCTCGGTGTTGGGCCTGGCCGCGACGTCGGGCGGGACGGGCAGCAGGCTGGCGTACCGCCAGATGTTCTGTGGCCCGGACTCGATATCTGCCCTGGTCAGCGGGGGCAGGTCGTAACGGACCTCTAGCGGCCCGAAGCACTCGGCGCAGGCGTGCGTAGCCCCGAGCTCATAGGTTTGCCCGCACTCACGGCAGGCCAGCTCACTGGCATAACCGAACCTGGACGGGATCTTTGTCGTTACCGCGATACTCACGTGGCGAGGCCTCTCTCCTCATCTTTCCCGGCGACCTGCTGGCCGCGGGCCGGAGTTGGCACCTGTCACGGGATGGCCTCGCGGTCGCGAGTGCCCAGGCCGGCCGCCGGAAGCGGGCGCCTGACCCGCGCACGTGGCGCGGGCACGTCTCACCGTGATGGTTGCCGGGGCTTCACAGGGCCGATCCCTCCACCCCTCTGGATGAGCGTTATGCAGTTGTCAGAGCCATTCTAACTGGACAGAGCCCGGTTGTCCGCACCCCGCCGGATGCGGCGCGTGGCGGCCAGTCCCGTCCGGCCGGGGACACGCTAGACATCTAACGCATCCGGTCCCGATGCCGCTGCGGCCGATAGCCTCGCCCGACATGGGGCAACGATCACCCGACGGCCGGGTACTCATCGCATCCAACAGGGGGCCGGTATCGTTCGCGCTCGACGGTGACGGGCAGCTGTCGATCAGGCGTGGCGGCGGCGGGATGGTCTCCGGCCTTGCGTCGGTCGCGAGCCAGGCCGACGTCCTGTGGGTCTGCGCCGCGCTCAGCGACGCGGACCGCGCGGCGGCACGGCGGGCGCCCGGCGGGCGGCTCGGCCTGGACGGCACAGCGGGCGGCACCGGGGTACAGATGCTCGACATCCCGCCGGGAACCTTCCAGCGGGCTTACAACCTGGTGGCCAACTCCACCCTCTGGTTCGTGCACCACATGCTCTACGACACGCCGAACCAGCCGCACTTCGGGCACGCCTTCCGGCGGGAGTGGGAGTCGTTCCGCGCCTACAACCGCGCGTTCGCCGAGGCGCTCGCCGACGACGCCAGCCCGCGAGACGACGGCGCCCTGCTACGCGCCGTGATCCAGGACTACCACCTGACTCTGGTCCCGCGAATGCTCGCTGAGCTGCGCCCCGGAATCAGGATCGCGCACTTTACGCACACTCCGTGGGCGCCGCCCGAGTACTACCGGATGCTGCCGGAGGCGATAGGCCGCGAGGTGCTGGCCGGAATACTCGGCGCGGATCATGCCGGGTTCTTGTGCAGGCGGTGGGCATACGCGTTCCTTGACTGCTGCGCGGAGGTCCTCGGCGCGGCGGTGGACTGGGAGCGTCAGCAGGTCAGCTATGAAGGCCACGTCACAGGCGTCGGCGTGCACCCGCTCGGCGTCGAGGCGGACGAGCTCATCGCCCGCGCTGCCGAGCCGGACGTGCAGGCCAGGGTCGACGCGCTGGCTGAGGCGGCGGGCGACAGGCGCCTGATCGTCAGGATCGACCGCACCGAGCTTTCCAAGAACATCGTCCGCGGCCTTGCTGCTTACCGTGAGCTGCTGATCGCCCACCCGGAGTGGCGCGGCCGGATCTTGCAGGTGGCATTCGCCTACCCGTCCAGGCATGACCTGCCCGAGTACCGCGAGTACACCGCCACTGTCCAGCGGGTGGCCAGGCAGATCGTGGATGAGTTCGGCACCGACGACTGGAATCCGCTGATCCTCGAGGTCAACGACGACTACGCCCGTTCGCTCGCCGGCTACCGGCTCGCCGACGTGCTGCTCGTCAACCCGATCAGGGATGGCATGAACCTGGTCGCCAAGGAAGGGCCGATCCTGTCCGACCGCGGCTGCGCGCTCGTGCTGTCGACCGAAGCGGGCGCCGCGGCCGAGCTCGGGCCCGAAGCGCTGCTCGTCAACCCCTTCGACGTGACGGCGACCGCTGAGGCCCTGCATGAGGCGCTGACCATGGCCGAACCTGAGCGCAGGCGCCGCGCAGCGGTAATGGCCAGGACCGCCAGCGCCCTGCCGCCCGCGCAATGGTTCGCCGACCAGCTCGCCGAGCTCGACCGGCTGGACTGAGTCGTAACTGACGAGTGGGTAAGCGGGCGTCAGATCGAGCTGGTTCCAAACGAGCGGATCTCCCGGGCATGGCACATGACCGACTGGGCTCGGGGGTCTGCTCGCTCGCGCGCTTCGCCCTTATTCGCGAAGGTGCCGGCACCAAACTGGTAGTCGATAAGGACGCAATTCCCGGGGCCTCTCACGAGCGCGCGCGGGCCAATTGGAGGGCTTCTACTTCGAGCCGATCACGGAGCACTTCACGAGCTAGAGGCCGGACCTGATCTTGCATCGCCGAGCGCCCGGCGGCCTGCCCAGGCGGGCGGGCGCTCGGCCCGAAGCCCATTAACCCGCCCCGGCATCGGGGGGCTACTGCTCGCTGACGGCGTTGGCGAGGGTCTCGGCGACGCGAAGCTGGTCGGCGTCGGTCAGTTCCGTGTACATGGGCAGCGCCAGATGCCGTTCAAAGAGCTGGCCCGATACCGGGCAACTGGCCGGGCCGCCGCCGTAGACGGCCTGCTGGTGCAGTGCGTAGGTACCGATGCTGCAGCCGATGCCCTGCGCCCGCAGCGCGACGGCGATGGCGTCACGGCTCAGCGGCCGCTCAACTGTCACCGCGTAGCTCTGCCAGGTCGGCGAGCGATCAGACGGGACGAAGGGGAGAAGTATCCCCGGGATATCCGCCAGCAGCTCCGCGTACCTGGCGGCGAGGGCACTGCGGCGCTGCATGAACTGCTCGAGCTTGCCGAACTGCACCGAAGCGACGGCCGCCAGGATATCGGAGAGCTGGTAGTTGTAACCGAGGCCGGGAAACGTCGGCACTGGCAGGGAGCCACCCGGCTGGCGGTCGAAGGCGTTCTCCATACCAAAGCAGGCGTCCCTTCGCACCCTCTCGGCAAGCCCCCCGTCGTCGGTCGTGACCACTCCGCCCTCGCCGCAGGTGATGCTGTTCCGCGCATGCAGGGAGAAGACGGCCGCCTCGCCGAAACTCCCGCATGGGCGGCCGCCATAACTCCCGCCGGCCGAGGCTGCCGCGTCCTCGATCAGGATGAGCCCGTGCCGCCAGGCGATCTGCTCGAGCGGGCTCCAGTCGGCAGGCACGCCGAGCGCGTCGACGGCGATGATGGCGCGGGTTCTCGGGTTGACGGCGGCGTCGACGAGGCCAGGGTCGATCGTGCCGGTGTCCGCGCGGACGTCGACGAAAACCGGCGACGCGCCGCAGTACAGCACGGCGTTGCCGGTCGCGGGAAAGCTGTAATCGGCGACGATGACCTCGTCGCCGGTTCGCAGGCCTAAGCCGGCCAGGGCGAGGTGCAGGCCTGATGTGCAGTTGTTCACCGCTACCGCATGCCTGCGGCCGGTCAGCCTCTTGAAGTCAGCCTCGAGCGCAAGGCAGCACGGCCCCTGGCCGGCCACCCAGCCGGACTCGAATACCTCCGCCACGGCGGCCAGCTCCGCCTTATCCAGGGAGGGGCGGGTCAGCGGGATCGGCGGCGGAGCAGCTGGCCGGGGCGCGGGGACCGCCGCCGGGTTGCGCGGCAGGAATCTTCGCGGCAGGAGTCTGCGCGGCAGGGGCGCGCGCGGTCATGGCGTGGCGTCCGGTGCGGTGTGGTCAGCTGGTCTGTCGCCAGCGGCTGTCGCCGGTCGTCGTCACCGGGTCTGCCGTCAGCGGGTCGTCGTCAGCGGGTCCGTCGCCAGCGGGTCCGTGCTCAGCGGGTCCGTGCAGCGGGTCCGTGGTCAGCGTCCGTGGTCACCGGGTCTGCCGTCGTCACCGGGTCTGTCGTCGTCAGGACTTCTGTCGTGGTCCTGGACTCTGGCGTCGTCATGGGCTCTGTCACGAAAAAGGAGCGTACCGTAACCGAACGTATCTGGAAGCTATCAGTAACTAGCAGACAGCTGAAAGTAACTGCTATGTCCCCGTCCCAGTTGCACCGGGGCAGCCGATCCTGGCCGGCGGATCCTGACCGTAACCGGGCCGACGAAGCCGGGCAGCCCGCCGGCTGGCGTTAGTCCTGTCCAGACGAGCGCATCCGGCTTCTCCTGCTGCGTTGCCTGCGCAGCCGCGCGACAAGAACCGGATCGAACTGCGCCGCCTCTGGCCGGTCGATCAGCTCGTTGAGCAGCTGGTAGTACCGGGTGACCGGCATGCCAAGCACCTCGAGGATTTCCCGTTCCTTCGCGCCGGCGACCCGCCACCAGCTCCGCTCGAAGGCCAGGATGCGCATGTCCAGCTCAGACAGCGCCGCCATCCCGCCTCCAAGTCCGTCTCGCCAATTGCATCGTAAGCAGGCCTATGCGAGACGGCTATGGAGACGTACGCTCGCCCTTCGTGACCTCTTTCGATTACCTGACATTTCTCACCGACTACGGCCTGGAGGACGGGTTCGTAGCGGCGTGCCATGGCGTCGCCGCAAAGATTGCTCCGGCCGCCCGGATCATCGACGTCACCCACCTGGTGCCGCCAGGGGACGTCAGGCGCGGCGCGGCGGTGCTGGCCCAGACGGTCCCCTATCTGCCGCCGGCCGTGCACGTCGCCGTAGTGGATCCCGGCGTGGGCACCGCACGGCGCGGCGTGGCCGTGCAGACCGGCGATAGCGTCCTGGTAGGTCCGGACAACGGCGTGCTGTCCTGGGCGGTGGCCGCGCTCGGTGGCGGTGACCGGGCTGTCCAGCTCACCAACGGCGAACTGTGGCTGCATCCGGTCTCGCCGACCTTCCACGGCCGGGACATCTTCATGCCGACCGCCGCGCACCTCGCCGCCGGGGCCGATATCGCTACCGCAGGGACCGAGATCAAGCTGACTGATCTGGTGTCGCTGCCCGAACCGACCAGTCGGGTACGGGACGGGGAGGCAGAGGGCGAGGTGATGTCGGTGGATAGGTTCGGCAACGTTCAACTGTCCATTCCCGCGGCCGAGGCCAGCCGTCTTGGCGTCAGGTTCGGATCGCCGTTGGTCGTCCGCTGCGGGCGTCGTCAGCTGACGGTGCCCTATCTGGAGACCTTCGCCGCGGTCGCGCCCGGTGAGATCGTCGCCTTCACCGACAGCGCCGGACTCATCTCGCTGGCGGTCAATGCGGGCGACGCCGCGCAGCAGCTTGGCCTGCCACCAGGCGCACATGTCCGGCTTTCGGTGGCCCACCAGCCCTGACCGGCTTCCCGTGGCCCAGCCAGACCTGACCGGCCGTGATCGTGACGCCTTCGCAGCGCTATGTGCTGAAAGGTCGTCACGATATGCAAAGCGGCGTAACGGTTCGGCGCCGGCCTCCTGACATGCCGATACTGAACATATCAATGCTGGCCTGCGCATTTGCCGCCCCGGATAAGCTGTCGCAGACCGTGCTAAATGACGCTGGCTGCCACGTTCTAGGCCAGTACATGGCAGAATGCGGAATAACCCATCACGAAAGGCAAGAAGGCGTGCCGCTGAGGTTCTCGCGCCCGGCGATGGTGCCTGCTGCCATCGGCCTCGCGGCCGCATGTGTTGCGGTCGGCAGCGCGCCGGCCCTGGCTGATCAGGTCCGCCACCAGGAATGGTGGCTCCACGCGCTGCACGTCACGCAGGCCTGGCGGACTACGGAAGGCTCGGGCGTGACCGTGGCCGTGCTGGATACCGGCACGGACCCAGCACAGCCGGATCTGGTCGGATCGGTGCTACCCGGACCCGACTTCACGCACTCGGGCGAGACCGCCGCCAGCCCGTATTTCTATGGCCACGGGACTGCGCTCGCGAGCCTCATCGCCGGTCACGGGCATGGATCCGGCAGAGCGCCGTCGGGTGTCGTCGGCATCGCCCCTGCGGCGCGGATCCTGTCTGTCAGGGTCACCCTGGGCCCCGGGGACCCGCTGCTGGCCGACGCGCAAACAGCAGCCGCACTTCCCGGCGCGATCGCCGCCGGGATCAGGTACGCGGCCAGGCAGGGCGCGCAGGTCATCGATCTTCCGCTGGACCCAGGGCAAGCAAGCGCCGACGGCAGCCCAGGCGCGCCGCCTGCCGCTGGCGGCAGCGCGGCCGAGAAGGCGGCAATCGATTACGCGCTCCGCGAGGGCGCAGTGGTGGTCGCACCCGCAGGTGATGACGGCACCGCAGGCGGCACTCCAGGTGCAGGTGCCGGGGGCGCTGCCGCTGCCGGAAATGCGGCCAATTATCCTGCTGCGTACCCAGGTGTCATCTCGGTTGGCTCGTTCAACTCGGCCTTCATCAAGTCGCCGTTCTCGATCCGCCAGCAGTACGTCACGTTGACCGCGCCCGGCGAGGGCGTGATCGCGGCCACGATGCAGTCCCGCTACGCGGTCATGAACAGCACCAGTGCGGCGAGCGCGATCGTGGCGGGGATCGCCGCGCTGATCAAGTCCCAGTTCCCTGGACTGACACCGGCCCAGGTCACCCAGGCGCTGGATAACGGCACGATGTTCCACCCGGGCGGCAAGACAGGCGACGGCTCGGGCTCCGGCACGGCTGATGCGGGCCGGGCGCTGGCCGCGGCCGCGGAGCTGGCCGGGCCCGGGGTTCGCGCGGGGACGGCTGCGCTGCCCCGGGTGCTGCCCGTCGCGCCGCCGCTGCCGACCGTGCGCCAGCCTCTGACGTCGGCGCGGCTGCGCCAGGACGGGATCATCTCGGGCGCTCTGCTCATCCTGCTGCTGCTGCTGATCGGTGCGCTCGCGGTCCTGCGGCGGCGGCGTGACAGGAGATCAGCATCCGGTGCGGCGGACGAGTTTGGATGGGAGCGTTCTACAGAGCCTGGGGGCAGCCAGCAGCGGCAGCTGGCCTACCTAGCCGCGCCATCCGCACAGGCTGTGCACGCTTCTCCCGCGCATGCCGCAAGTTCGCGCCGGCCTGGCGGCTGCGGGCCTGAGAATCGCGGGCAGCGCCGGTGACAATACAGCCCGCGGGAACACAGCCCGCGGGAACTCCGCTCTGGATACCGCTGCTCGCGACAACCCCCGTCACGACGCCGCTGCGCGCGGGTCCATCTGGGATGTTCCGATTGGCCCGGACGCCACCGGGCCCCAGCCTTTCTGGGGATACCCTGCGAAGAGCGACGCCGCCAGGCGGGACGCTATCTGGGGCGATCCGGCCGGGCGGGACACCAGCGGGCGGGACGCTGTCTGGGGCGACCCGGCCGGGCGGGACACCAGCGGGCGGGAAGCAGTGTGGGGCGACCCGGCCGGGCGCGAGTCCGCTCAGGGCGATGAAGTCAGGTCCATAACGAATGGCCTTCGCGGCCGCAGCAGCGCGGCACGTGGATTCGGTCGCCCGGAGCTCGGCGCCGATGGTCCCACTGCATCCGGCGGGTCAGTGGATGGCAGTGACTTCGCCGGTTTCGAGAGCCTCGCCAGCCCGGAACGCAGCGCCGGCTATTCCGGCTTTGCCAAGCCCGGCCAACTGGCCGACTCGGACGCCGCTACCGGATTCGCCGCTGCCGACTCGGACGCGGATACCGCCGCAGGCCCGGACGCCGACACCGCCGCAGGCCCGGACGCCGACACCGCCGCAGGCCCGGACACAGCTGCAGACTCGGACACCGCTACCGCCGCAGACTCCGACACCGTTACCGCTTCAGGCTCGGACGCCGACGTCGACGCCGATTCGGCCGCCGACACCGCCGCAGGCCCGGACGCCGACGCCGCCGCAGGCCCCGACGCCGACACCGCCGCAGGCCCGGACGACACCGCCGCAGGCCCGGACGACACCGCCGCAGGCCCGGACGCCGACACCGCCGCAGGCCCCGACGCGGACGCCGCTGCCGGCCCTGACGCAGCTGCAGACGCCGAACCGGCGCTGCCGCAGGCTCGGACGCCGACGCCGCCGCAGGCTCGGACGCCGACGCCGAGCGACGCACCCCGCCGCCGGACCGGGGACCGCCGCCGCTTCGGAGAGCCTCACGATCGGCAGGTCATCGGCCGCGAGCGCGAGGTCAGGCCGGACCGGCCAGGCCCCCGGCCCCAGCGAGCCTGAAAGCCCCGGCGGGCCCGGCGGGCTCGGCGGGCCAGGCGGCTCCCGGGACCCGGACGGTACCGGCGGCTTTCCAGGCTCCCGCGGCCTCGGCGATCCCGAGCGCCCCGCCGGCCCCACCGTCTTGGACATCGGCAAGGGCGGGTTCACGGGGTCCAGCAGCTTCACCGGCCTCAGCCCGAGGGCCGGATCGTCGGCCAGGCAAAGCGCAGCAGGCCAGATACCCGGTCCCGTACTGGCGCCAGTGACCCGGCCGCCATCTAGCCGCGCGCCTAAGGTTTCCGGCACACCGCCCTGGGAGCCGGCCGTCAAGCCGGAAAGCGAGCTGCCGTGGGTAACCGGCCCGGCTCCGCAGCCGAGCCACGTACGGCGCAGCGAAGACCTGCCGCGTCGTCCCGGGTCCCGGTCGGTGTGGGACATCGCCCATCATGACCCGGGCATCACGGATAATCCGAGTGCGGCCGGAGGGACCGCCGGCGGCACCGGGAGTGAGCCCGGCAACCACGATGCCGAGGGCCACATCTACGTCTGGAACCCGGGCGCGACGACAGAGACGTTTCCCTCCGTGCCCCATGACAAGGACTGACCAGCCCCATCAGCTGGCCCGCGGTAAATCTGGGCGGCCCCCCGCGGCGAGTTCCTCCTTCCGCACGGACGCGTACATCGGTACGTACTCCTGGCCGGAGAGCTTCTGGATCGACTTCATCACCTCGTCGGTGACCGCCCGCCGTTCCCTGGCCCCGGTGCGCTCGTAGGCATCGAAGTTCAGTGGCTCGCCGATCCTGATCCGGATCTTTCGGAACCTGGGTACCCGGTGCCCCGGGGGCAGCACCCGGTCGGTCCCGACCATGGCGACAGGTATCACCGGGACCCTGGCGTTCAGCGCAAGCCAGCCGATGCCAGTCCGCCCGCGGTAGAGCCGCCCGTCCGGCGACCTGGTGCCCTCCGGGTAGATCCCGAACAGCGCGCCATCGCGCAGCAACCCGAGCGCTGAGTCCAGCATGTCCTGCCCGGCACGCGCGCCGGCCCGGTCCACCGACAGCTGGCCCGTCGCCCGCAAGTATGCGCTGGTGAACCGGTCGAGCAGCCGTGTCCCCGTGAAGTACTCGGACTTGGCAGCGAACGTGACCGGCCTGCTGAGCATCAACGGCAGGAAGATCGAATCCACGATGGACAGATGGTTCGAGGCGAGGATGGCCCCGCCCGACAACGGGATATGCTCGCCGCCAGTTATCTCGGGCCGCCACAGCCCGTAGAGGAACGGCCCTGCCAGCACCCTCGACATCCGATACTGCAACCCGCACCTCCCTCTCCCAGCGCCGCGGCAGTCACAGATTAGCCCGCACGCTGGACCTGTCGGTGGGCAGTGGAGTCCCCGGATAGGCTGGCCGTTCATGGGAATGCCTCCAGCAGCCTCCGAGCGGCTAGCTGGCGCAAGCGGGGTTCGAGCTGGCCTTGGCGCCGGCCGGGTCCGAGCTGACCTCGGCTCGCTGATTCGGCTGCACTGGCTGCTGGCGGTGCTGCTTGCGGCGGGCCTGACGCTGCGCGTCCTTGCGGAGGCCGCCTACCGTCCCGCCCTGTTCTTCAGCGACTCGGTCCGGTACCTATACCTGTCGGGCGGCAACGACCCGCTCGGCTATCGGGCCCTGCTGAAGCCGGTCCTTCTCGTAGGCAACCTGGACATGGTCGCCGGGGTCCAGCACCTGCTCGGCCTGGGAATGGCCGTGGCTCTGTACGTCGTGCTGCTGCGCCGCGGCGTTCCCCGCGTGCTTGCGGCTCTTGCCACGGCGCCCGTTCTGCTCGATGGCTATCAGCTCCAGATGGAGCAGAGCATCATGTCCGACGTCCTGTTCGAGGCACTCATCGTGGCGGGGCTGGTCGTCCTGCTATGGGAGCGCATG
>CAVZGW010000013.1:0-238622 GCA_963774825.1 uncultured Actinomycetes bacterium
CAGGAAACGTAGTCATGTAGATCGCGTATTGAGTGGCGATATCGGCGTGTTGACTGCACATATGCAGAAATGAGCAGGTATCGTTGTCGTCATGTACGTGGCTAAGGTGCCGAACCGGGGGTCACCGCCCGCGGTGCTGCTGCGGGAAAGCTACCGCGAGGCGGGCAAGGTCAGGAACCGGACCCTGGCCAACCTGTCGTCCTGGCCCGAGGCGAAGGTCGACGCCCTGTCGCGGGTGCTCAAGGGCCAGCCCGCGCCGGCTGCTGCCGCAGCGGGGACGTTCGAGATCACCCGCAGCCTGCCGCACGGGCACGTCGCCGCGGTGCTGGGCACCGCGCGGGCGCTGGGGCTGGAGGAGCTGATCGACCCGGTGCCGTCCCGGCAGCGGGACCTGGTGACCGCGATGACGGTCGCGCAGGTCATCGCGCCGGATTCCAAGCTGGCCATCGCCCGCGGGCTGCGGGGGGAGACCGCCGCCAGCTCGCTGGGCGAGGTGCTGGGGGTGGCGGGCTGTGATGAGGATGACCTGTACGGCGCGATGGACTGGCTCGCCGCCCGGCAGGAGCAGATCGAGGACGCGCTCGCGGCCCGGCACCTGGCCGGCGGGACGCTGGTCCTCTACGACGTGTCCTCCGCCGCGTTCGAGGGGCGGACCTGCCCGCTGGGCGCCATCGGCCACCCCAAAGACGGGGTCCGCGGCCGGCTGCAGATCGTCTACGGGCTGCTGACCCGCAGGGACGGCGTCCCGGTCGCCATCGAGGTGTTCGCAGGGCAACACCGGCGACCCGAAGACCGTCGCCAGCCAGGTGAGCAAGGTCAAGGACCGGTTCGGCCTGGCCCGCGTGGTGCTCGTCGGGAGACCGGGGCATGCTGACCGCCGCGCGGCTGCGCGAGGACGTCGGCCCGGCGGGCCTGGACTGGATCACCGCGCTGCGCGCCCCGCAGGTCAAGGCCCTGGTCCGCGACGGCGCGCTGCAGCTAGAGCTGTTCGATGAGGCGGACCTGGCCGAGATCAGCTCATCCGGGCTACCCCGGTGAGCGGCTGGTCGCCTGCAAGAACCCGTTCCTGGAAGCCGAGCGGGCCCGCAAGCGGGAGAGCCTGCTGCACGGCCACCGAAGCCGACCTGGCGAAGATCGCCGCCGCCGTCGCGGCGGGACCGCCGGCCGCTGCGCGGCACGGACAAGATCGCGCTGCGCGCCGACCGGGTGCTGCGCCGCCGCAAGGTCGCCAAGCACTTCACCACCAGCATCAGCGACGAGCAGCTTCAGCTACGACCGCAACACCGGCTCCATCACCGCCGAAGCCGCCCTCGACGGCATCTACGTGCTGCGCACCACCGTCACCGCCAGCGACCTGGGAAGCGGCGAGGTGGTCTCCTCCTACAAGGCGCTCGCCCAGGTCGAGCGGGCGTTCCGCGCCTTCAACACCGACCTGGACATCCGCCCGATCCGCCACCACACCGAGACCCGGGTCCGCGCGCACGTGTTCTTGCGGATGCTGTCGTACTACATCACCTGGCACATGCACGACCGGCTCGCGCCGCTGCTGTTCACCGACGACGACAAGGCCGCTGCCGAAACCGCCCGCACCAGCCCCGTCGCCCCTGCCGCCCGCTCCCCAAGGGCGCTAGCCAAGGCCGCGGCCAAGCACACCGGCGGCGGCCTGCCGGTGCACAGCTTCACCAGTCTGCTGGCCGACCTGGCCACCATCTGCCTCAACCAGATCCAGCCCGCCGACCCCGCCCTGCCCGCCTTCCGCCTCGTCACCACACCCACCCCCCACCAGCGCCAGGCCCTCGACATGCTCGGCGTCAGCCACCGCCTCGGCATCGCGTAGTCAGAAACCCGCCCCGCACCACCCGAAACCCCAGGTAAACGGCCATACACGCGGATCACCGGAGGGAACTTCGGTCTAGACCGCGGAATCGGGTCAGAACGATGCCGCAGACCGCCGACGGGTTTGGAGGATCTCTGCCAAGACGATCTACGTGGTCGAGCAGCTGTCGCGCCTGCCCGCCACCCTGCGCCAGTCTGACCTCGGCCGACACCGCCATCCGGCCGGGCTGTTCATCGGACAGCGACATCACACTCGTCCGGCGTGCATCCAGGGACAGCCCATGATGTCGAGTGTCGCAAATCCACGTTCATCACGACGGTCAGATGACGGTCAGACGATCTTGAGACCCGTCCGGACAGACCCAGATCTGTATGCTGACCTGGGATCTTGGGTGGGCGCAGCAGGGTTCGAGTCTGCGGCCCCTCGCTTGTAAGGCGAAAATCAGGATGAGATTACACCAGGTTCCGGAACTCATATATCTGCGTGAACTGCGAAAACGGTGCCCGGGCATCCCTGCGGATGTCTGCACGAGTCTGCATGGTGGTTCCCGAAAGTGGTTCCCGGAGCGCCTCTCAAGATCGCAACATCGGGAGCACATCAATCAACCCTGCAAACTCCACCGCCCAGGACCATTTCGGTGCGTGGCCTTCTGCTCAGCGGCGGCAGCTTGGTAAGCAGCAACGGGCCGGGGAGCCTACCTGCCTGGAACTGCCTGACCCCGTCCTGCCGATGCCCGATTCCTCTTGCCGATGACGGCCATGCTGCCCTTCGATTGCGGCGGGCGTAGCTGAGGAATGCAAAATGGCGGCATCAGCGGGCTTCCCGAGGGCCATCCCCGGCAATGCGCCAGCGCGTGGAGCGCTGCTTCAGCAAGCTGAAACAATTCCGGGCCGTGGCCACCCGTTATGACAAGCGCGAGCGCATCTACCAGGGCACCATCGACGTCGCCTCGATCAGCATCTGGCTGCGCGATCCCGTTCCATGATCCACGGGACACTCCCTAGGTCGCGGTCTGTGTCTCTTCGCCTGCCCTGCCTGATCATGACCTGGATGGCCGCCGGCCTTATCGGCCGGCCAGGTTGACTGGCCGCCCCGGAGGTGACAAAAGTGTGGCTTCTGTGTCCTGTTATGCGGGCTTGGCGTGCTGTGTACATAGCCTGGCGACGGCCGGAGAATTAGGGCTCCGTCTCCTCGAGAAGGGCGCGTCATGGGCTTCCAGAAGAACTGGATTGTCAACCCCTCACTCAGCGACAAGAATGACGACCTGGCCGGATTCGAGCCGGTCCCGGCGCATCAGAAGTCGGCTGACGGTGGCGTCGGCGACAAGATCGCAATGTTCTACGCCTCCCAGGTGCCCGGGAACGTGGAGGTCGATCCGGACGTCTGGGCACTGAGCCCAGAATCGAAGCCGCTCGTGCTCGCCCAAGATCTTTCGAGCGGCACAGAGATATGGATCGAGCGGGCCTTCCTGGCTGACCCCGACTACGAGTCCACCGTGAGGGAGTGCCAGACCCGCGCCGAACAGCTTGACATGGATCTGGCCAGCGAATTCTGGAAACGCAAGGAAACCGAGTACGGCGCGCTAACGGATACTCTTGTCGAGCTCACCAAAGCCGCACCAGCCCTCAAAGGTGCGGGTGGTAGAACCGAGCTGCAGCCAGGGTCCTACCAAGTGCTGGGTACGAACTCCCGGAAACTCGCAAATCAGCTGGCGCCTTTCACGGTGGTGCTCCAGACACCTGCCGGTCCGATGCTGGTCGACCCCGCCTCTCTCGACGAAGGCGACGACTCCGCGGCAGACGAGGCCAAGGCCAAGGGCGTAGCGACCGAACTCACCGCGACAACAATCGTTGCCCCGTTCGCCGGCCTTCCGGTTATCCGCGCCTACCTGCCGGGCGGCCAGTGGTTGACCGACGGCAACGTTCGCTACGTGACCCCGGAGGAGATGGGAGCGGTGTTCGTGCTCAAGCGCCCGCCTGAGCCGGGGGATATTGCAACCGCGAGAAGAACAGACCAGGAGCTCTTCGATGCAGGTGCCGGGACCCCGGGAGTGCGGTACGTCGACAACATCTTCATCCAGCGCAGCCACCTTGGCATCGGAGTGGAGTACCACGAGGCGATCCACCGGCTGTCTCAGCCCGCCATGCGCGCAGTCCTCGGCTTCGACTTCAACGAGGGCGTCACCGAGTACTTCACCCGCCAGTTGCTGGCCCCAGTCATCCAGAATGGTGAGGTAATCCGCGATGAGGCTCAGTACCGGGCGCAGCACGACGGGGTAAGGGAGCTGGTCAGCCAAGGCGTGATGACCGAGGAGGACCTCGCCGCCGCGTACTTCGCAGGCCGCGTGAAGCTGCTGTTCACCCGGGCGGCGGACCGGCTCGGTCCCGGGTTCAGCCTCCAGGGATACGCCATGAGCGTGACGAGCCGCAATCACCTCGGCGCGGAGCAACTGCTGGCCGAGATCGCCCGGAAGGCACACTGACCGCCCTGCCGAGAAGGCGCGCAGATGCGCCGCGATCAGGTTCAGCATCCGGTCGAGTGCCTTTCGGCACAAGGTACCAGCGACACGTCCGCAAATCGCTGTCAATGCGGGGAGTATGGACGGCGGCTCGCGTATCTGGATACCGGACGCCGCACTGGCCTGACTGGCCGAAGCCGCACCAGCCCGGATCCGCCCGTAATGGCTGATCTGCGTGCCAGCTATCGCGAGGTCCGCGCAAGATTCATGCGCCCATAGTCGACAGGGTCTCCGTATGAGCGCTTCGAGCACTGCGAATTTCTCACACATTCCGTAGCGGCAGGGTTCATTGGGATTCATGGCCGCCTCCGGCTAGAACAGATCGAGCCCTCAGCCCAGGCAATGCCCGGCTCCGGCCTACCGACCCGCGGCGCCGGTCTCAGCGAGTTCGGCGGCCGGGCAGGGCCGACTTAACGAGAGCCGGAATTCCTGCCAGGCACGCTCGGATCGGCTGAACCCGGCCATGCCGGTCCAGCGGCGATCGATGGCAATGAGCCCGTTGTCCGGCCACGTGAGCTTCGGGGTGGGCGCCGAGCCGCCGGAAGTCACGCCGATGCAGCATCAGCCTGTGGCATGGGTCAGAACCAGATTCACGCTGAAAACAGCCTCAACCGGGGCCAGATCAGGTGACGACGCTCACACGCGCCTAACGATCTCCTCAGGTCTTTGCTGCGCACGGCTTCGGCCCTGCGGGCCGCCGGGTACTTGAGATGCCGTCGGCCCGGCGGGCCGCGTTTCGCGGAACACTGCGCTGGCAGGCAGCGATACGCAATGCTTCGGGAAGGCCGGTCGGATCAGGGAGGCGACATGCTCGCAGCCGCAACAGCAAGCGCCAGTCACCCGGCGGTCGCTGCCATGCTCGGGCTCGGGGCAGCGGGGCTCGCAGGCATTGTCGTGGCCATGGCCTGGAATGTGCACGCGCGCCAGATCCGGCTCGCCGAGCAGCTGGCTCGCCACCAGTACATCGTGACTGCAGAGGCAGCCGCGGCGGGCCGCCCGGCAGACGGGGGCGGTGGTCCTGAGATCGCCCTTGAGCAAATCGAAGGGGTCGCCGACGCGGGGGCAGCGCAGCCTGTAGTCATAGACGGGCCATTCCCAGTCCCAGTCGTCTTCCCAGGGATCCTCGTCGTAAGGCGTTCCGTCTTCCACTTCATCCTCCTGCACGACAGCGGTTCTTCGCTTCGTAGCCATACAGCACGTCTCGTTCTGCCTCGCGCGCCGCATTAAACGCACCTGGTCCTCGCGTCCACATCGACAGGGGCCGACCGCCTGGGAACCCGAACTCCGGCAGCTTAAGCTCAGCGCAGACCCGAGCGCGGCTTACCACGATGCTGTCGCGCGGCGGCGGAGCACGCCGGTAAGTCACCGCCCGGTCAGCGGCATGAGCGTGAATCGCGTGAGTCAATAGAGCCAGCGGCCGGGAGCTGTCCGACCCGCAACGCGGCGAGCACCTGATCATCGGCGGATCAGCTTTGGCGCGGAGCCAGGCGTCTCTGTTAGTGACCGGGCACGATTAGCTCGCGGCCCCGGTAGAACGCTTCTTGCTCGCCGAGGATGTGAGCAGCCATCGCGTCACGCCGCCGCGCCTCCGCGCCCGAGGCCCGCCACGCTTCGCACGACTCCTTGGATACCCAGAACGAGACCCCGATGATTTCCCGCTCGTCCGCAGACCAGTACGCGTAAGCGCGCAGCATGCCCTCCGGATGCGTGCCTGGGCGCCAGGCCCGCTCGAAGTCAGCCAACGTGCCCGGCTTGATCTGGCGTGTCGTCATCCAGACGAAGTGTTCTTCCATCGTGCTCCTCGGGGACCTGACCGGCGCCACCCGCGCCGGTGCCGACAGCAACCGTTTCAGCCATTATTTCTCACGCAGCCCAGAGACGGCGGTTGACGGGTCCCCGGCCGCGTCGTGCCAGGCGGTGCGAGTATCACTGCCGATACGGTCATTCCGTAGCTAATGCTGCGTCGGGGGTTTGAAATGATATCTGTTACAACAATACCGATAATTGCAGCTAATAGAGCCAGCGCGGCGACGACAGCCCCTGCGAGCTGCTTGTTGCGGTCGAGGGCGGCGGTGAGCCTGGCATGCAGTGATGCGCCGGTGGCCCGCTGACCGGCCGGGATGGCGCTTGCGGAGCCAGCGCCTGCTGTCGCCCGTCGCCGACGCCGTCAGCACGGACCAGCGCGAGCGCCTAGACAAACGCTCGCCGGCCGCCGGTGCACGCCACAGCGAGGCGAACATGGCCTCCATCGACCGCTGAACCGCACGAATTGTCCGAGGTTGCGCCAGTGCAGCACTCCGCGTCCCGCGTCAGAGCGGACCGAACTGGAGTAGCTTGCCGGGCACGCGCTCGTGCTTGTAGGTGTAGCGCCACGGCTTGCGGTCGTTGTGGCCGACGAGGACGATGCTGAGCTTGAGCTCCTTGGCGTTGCCGTCGATCGTGCCGTCGTAGTTCGCCCGCGCCCCGTCCATGTCATGCGCGGTGAACGAGATCGCGGTGCCGTGAACCGCGTACAGGCCGCGGCGCTCGTCGCGCTGGCCCGGGTGGCCGAACCCCACGATCGATTCGTTGAGGTCCTGAACGTAGGGCCGGGGGTTGAGGAGATACTTCTCATGGGAGAAGTCGAAGGCGAAGACGGTACCCCAGCCGGTAAAGAGAATGCCTTCGTAGTTCTTCACCTTGGTGCCCGCGTCCGTCTGCGATTTTCCGACCTCGGCGACGTAGGGGCCGTCGGTGCGGGGCAGGACAGCGGCTTCCTGGTGCCAAGCGTCCGAGGACTGCCGCGGCTGGTAAGTCGGGGTCATGATCTCGTCGGTATCGACCGGCAGCCCGACCAGCACTCCCATCGTGCACGAACCGCCATACGTGCTGCAACTTGGGCAGTGCGCGCTGCACTTCGCCAGGGCGCAGTAGTTGCCGCGGCTGACGCGGCTAGCGTCCCAGGTGGCGTCATACAAGTCGACGAGGTGACCGTGAGCGCAGTGCGCGAACCGCCGCGGTGAATTCTCGTACGGCCTCTTGAATTCCCATAGTTGCGAGAATGACGGGTGGTACGCGATGGTGCGTACGCCCACCTCCTGCGGCCTCTTGCCCCGGAACATATCGCGATAGTCGCATAGGCCCTGAAGGCGGAGCAACCACCAGGGGGTGCCGGAGAGCCTGCAAGGTCGCCGTTTTAGGGCTGTTTGCGTTGCTGGTTCGTGTTTGGGCTGGTCGTGGGGGTCGGGCTGGGCCTCCTGGTGGGGACGGTGGGTGATGACGGCATGGGTGTCGCGGTCAGGTCACGGCTGGGGGGTCAGGGCTGTTTGGCACGCCACGGTGCAGGGGTGGTCGTGCAGCGTGTCGAGCAATAGCTGACATTTCAAGCGCACGACAACCGTCTTTCTTTTGACCGACGCGGCGCCCGGGGGCGAAGCGTCGAGACGCCCGCTCATGCCGCATACAGTGCGCTGGGTTGGCATGGCGCAGCCGACGTCACCCCGGGTCAACGACCGACACCGACCTGGAGCAGACTCGCCGCACTGGGCCGACCCGAAGATTGGCCTCGGAGGTTCGCTCGACGCCATCACCCTGAGTAACAGTGGAAGGCCAAGGATACCGCTCACCGAGCCGCCTAATTGAGACCGAGGTAAGCGTTGCGGTGTTTGCCGTAGCGTTCAGGGGTCCGACGGGCTGGCTCCCTAACCGCATGCCGGCCGCATCTGGCTGTCGCGGTCTGGCTTCAGAACGAGGTGCCAGCCTGCCGGGTCTCGCCGCGGCGTGGCTCGAAAGAGGGACGAGCGCCAGCACCGTAATTAGGCATGCCCGCCGCGGTTCTCGCATCCCCTGGAACGAGGATCTTGGAGTGTGCTGAATGGCGGTTGTGATGATCGGCGTGGACCCGCACAAAGGCTCGCACACCGCGGTGGCGATCGGCTCCGATGAGGAGCGGCTCGGCCAGCTGCGGGTCCGTGCCTCGGCCAGCCAGGCGCAGCGCCTGGTGAAGTGGGCGGCGGCGTGGCCGGAACGGACCTGGGCGGTCGAGGGCGCGGGCGGGCGTCGCCAGCGTCGTCAGCGCCGCCACGAATCTCGGGGTTCCCAGCGACTCCATCCACCACGAGGCGTTCGCGCTGTGACGCCGGTTCACCGGGGCTGCGGCCAGCACGGGGCATCGTATAGACCGGATCGGGAGAACGACACATGAAACGGGCGCCGGTGTTCGTCATCGCAGGAACCATCGCAGGGCTCGCGGGCATCCTCTCCTTTCATACCCACCCCGCCGCCCTCACCCACCCCGCCGCCCTCACCCACCCCGCCGCCCTCACCCACCCCGCCGCCCTCACCCACCCCGCCGCGCAGGCAGCGCGGCCCAGAGCGTCCCGCCCGGCGACGGCCGCCGGGCCGCCGGCGAGGCGGGCGCGGCGGGCCGGCGCGGCTCCCGGCCGGGGCACGGCAGCCGGAGCGCCGTAGGTCCTGCCGAGCAGTACGGGTACGGGGAACTGGCCGTCAAGGTCACCGCCAGCGGAAGCCACATCACGGACGTGGCGGTCACCACCCTCCAGACCGCCGAGCCTTACTCTCAGCAGCTCGCCAGCCAGGTCATCCCGGCCCTGCGGGCCGAGGTGCTGGCCGGGCAGAGCGCGCAGATCAACGCCGTGAGCGGGGCCACCTACACGAGCCAGGCGTACGCCCTGTCCCCGCAGGCGGCGCTCGACAAGCTGCATATCAGGTAGCCGGAAGCCGGGCAGGCACATGACTACGGGCGCACCGGTCGTCAGGCACGCTGAGCCGGTCATGGGCACTGTCGTTTCCTTCGCGGTCGTGCCAGGCGCCCGCTCTGGCCGCGCGGCCTGCGGCGCGATCCATGCGGCCTGCGACCTCTTGCACCGGGCCGACGCGACATTCAGCACCTGGGATGCCCAGAGCCCGGTCAGCCGCCTGCGACGGGGTGCGGCGCGCCTCAGCGAGATGCCTGCGGAGGTAGCCGAGGTGCTGGAAATGTGCGAGAACGCCCGGCGGGTATCCGGCGGCTGGTTCGACCCATGGGCCATGCCAGCCGGCGTCGATCCGACCGGGCTGGTCAAGGGGTGGGCGGTGGAACGGGCCCTGGCCGTCTTGAGCGAGGCAGGGACGGAGGCTGCGATGGTGAACGGAGGAGGCGATATCGCGGTCTTCGGAGCGCCCGCGGCGGGCGGGGCCTGGCGGGTCGGCATCGGCCATCCATGGCGCGCCGGCGCGCTGGCCGCGATCCTTGAGGTATCAGCGGCCGTGACCACCTCGGGCAGCTACGAGCGCGGCCCGCACCTACTGGATCCGTTCACCGGCCTGAGGGTCAGCCGGGCCGCCTCGGCGACGGTAACGGGCCCGAGCCTGGCGCTCGCCGACGCGCTCGCCACCGCCATGGCAGTTGGCGGCGATGAGGTACTCGGCATCGTCGCCGGGCTTGACGGGTACGCCGGCTACCTGACCCGCCCGGACGGCAGCGAGGCGTACACCAGCGATATCACTTTCGTGAGCTGACCTGTCCGGCGCGCCTGAGGCTGGCCCGGACCGCGTCGCCGAGCCCGGCGCAGGCGTCTTCGCTTGCTTATTCACGCGAATGCCGACTGTAACCGATCGGCTGCGCAAGTATACTTTTAACCAAGCCTTCATCTAAGTGCGCTGGCCGCCCTTAATGGAGTCTTCATCTTTGCCGGATCTGAAGTAGTTATTAACTATTCTTAAGCACGTCCGAGGCCAGCGGCCAGTGCTGAGCGAGTGTTTGCTTAATACGATTACTACATGACTCGAAGCAGAGTAAATTCCGGTGAGACCGGAGCCACCGCCGATTCACCGAAGAACCCGCTGGCTCGTTTCGCGACCGCGAATACCGTCCGCCGGCAGCGCCGTGTGTGGTCAGGCCGGGTGGCGACCTGGGATCAGCACGGTTCGGCCGGCCTGCAAACGGTGACCGCCGCGGTGATCGCCGCCGCGGCTGTCCGGCCGGGCGAGCAGATAGTGGACCTCGGCTGCGGCAACGGGCAGCTGAGCCTGCCGCTGGCTGATCAGGGCGCCCAGGTGCTCGCCATCGACGTGAGCCCGGCCATGGTGGCGGCCCTCAAGCAAGAGGCGGCCCAGCGCGGCCTGCCCGGCCTGGACGCGGTGGCGCTGCCGATCGAGGGCCTGGCGCTGCCCGAGGGCAGTCTTGATCTGGTGGTGTCGAGCTATGCGCTGCACCATTTGCGTGACGCCGACAAGGCCAAGCTGGTGGACTCGGTATTTCACTGGCTGCGCCCCGGCGGCAGGCTAGCCTGCTCGATGGCTCGGCAGGGACCGGTTCAGGAAACGTTCACGACCAGTAAGGATGTCCAGGAGGCCCGGACCGCGCCCCAGCTACGTCAGCCCGCCGTGACGATCAGGTTCGTGCCGGGTGGCGGCCACACCATGCGCACCTGGCGGCAGTTGCTGCCGCCGATGCTTGAGTGGATGACGCAGGGCCTGGCCCGGGAAACGTCGGCCTATGACCGGCGGTCCGCCGGGGAGCACCGAGGCGTGGCGGGCGTGAGGAGGACGCAGGCCGCTGTGCGGCGGTGCTTCGCTTACCCGAGCGGACCGGGGTAGGCCGCCTCGGCCCGCAGGGCGAGCTTGCTGGTGTGGTGCCGGGCCAGGACCAGTATGGCTGCGGTGGCCAAGACCGCCACGGCACCGCCGGCCAGGACTATGGTGCCCGACATCTGGCGCAGTGCGCTTCCGGCCAGGTAGGTGGCGATGCTGTAGGCGGCGGCCCATAGGATTCCGCCCGCCGCGTTGGCAGGCAGGAACCGGCGCCAGCGCATCCGGCTGGCCCCGGCCAGGAAGGCGGCATAAATCCGCAGGATGGATACGAACCGGCCGAAGAACACCACTTTCCCGCCGTGACGGTCAAACAGGTAGCGGGCGACCTTCAGCTTCCGCTCATCGAGCCGCACTCTGGGCCCGTAGCGGCGGGCGAGCCGGTAGCCGCCCTGGTTGCCGATCCAGTACCCAATGTTGTCTCCCGTGATCGCGGCGGCCGCCGCCACGAGACAAATCAGCCACGCGGACAGGTGGTGGGTATGCCCGGCGTAAAGTCCCGCAGCGATGAGCGCGGTCTCGCCGGGTACCGGGATGCCCACGCTCTCCGCGGTTATCAGGCCGAACAGCGCCCAGTAGCCGTAGGCGGCAATGAGGTGGCTGATTGTGCTCTCGCTATGTATTCAGTGGTGCGGAGTGCTGGCGCTCAGCCGGATCGCCTGCGGCCGCCACCGGGGCGTCAGCGGCGAGCGCCGGGCTCGGCGTGGCGCCGGGTCGATGGGCCATGATCAGCCCGGCCTCGGCAGCGATGGGCACGGCGATCACGTCCGCGAAGCCGCTCGCGGTCATCATCGAGGTCCAGGCGGCCATCGACACGGGGCGCTCCTGCAGCCGCAGCTGATAGCGCGCCGCGTTCTTGATGATGCGCCACCAGCCTCCCGGCCCTTTGCGCGCCAGCACGCGCACCTTAGAGGCGATGATCTCGCGATCCCTGGCTGAGGCACCGCGGCCGAACATCATGTCGGCAAGTACCATCATCGTCATGGACGCCGGCCGCATCGTCGAGCAGGGCAGCCACGCCGACCTGCTCCGCCGCCGCGGCGCCTACTACACCCTCTACGACAGCCAGTTCACCAAAGCCCTGGCCGGGCGAGCTGAGTCATCGCCGCTTGTTTAGGAGTTCCGGTTATGGCGACCACCAGCCGGGCAACGGTTTGCGGGGGAGCAGCATTAGGGCGGGGATGACGTGCGCGCGGGCCGTCGTGGCCGCGGCGGTCATGGCTGGCGGCTGCTCGGTGGTGTCGGCAGCCAGCGGCCCGCCCGTCTCTGGTGGCGGGCGGGCCGGGTACTGGACCCGGTCCAGATTGCTTGGCGCCCTGCCGTTGCGCGGGCTCGGTTACCAGCGCGTGCCGTTGCCCGGACAGTCAGCTGACGCCCGCCCGGCCCTGCTCGCCCTGCGGGTCGGAGCACTATTCGTCCAGGGCTCCAGCGGTAATCACTTCTGCACGGCGAGCGTGGTCGCCAGCCCCGGAAAGGACCTGCTGATCACCGCCGCGCACTGCATCAGCAGCGGGAGCGGCGGTTACCGCCACAACATCGTGTTTATCCCCGACTATCGGGACGGCCAGGCGCCGTTCGGCATCTGGACGCCCGCGCGGCTGCTGGTCGCGCCGCAATGGATCAGCTCGTCCGATCCTGAATTCGATGTCGGCTTCGTCGTGCTCAAGCCGCACGATGGCAAGAACATCGAAGACGTACTGGGCGCCAACCAGCTCGGCAGCGACTCCGGATATAACTACCTGGTGCGGGTCACTGGCTATCCGGCGAGTGCTAGCGCTCCGATCACTTGCATCAACTGGACCTCCCGCCAGAGCGCCACCCAGCTGAGGTTTGACTGCGGCGGGTTCACCGGCGGAACCAGCGGCAGCCCGTGGGTAACGCACTTCGACCGGCAGACGCGGACCGGCACCATCGTAGGAGTGATCGGCGGGTATCAGGCAGGAGGCAACACCGCAGCCATCTCCTACAGCTCCTACCTGGGTAACGCGATTCAGCGGCTCTATCAGCAGGCGGTCGCAGACGAAGCTGCTTCTGCTGGCTAGCACGGACAAGCGGCCTGACCGGCACCCTGCGAGCTACTGGCCTGGGCCGCGATGCTCGCCCTGCACGGCACGGCCCGCCGCTGGGAACCCAAGAAGATGCCGTTCCGACTGTTCTCGATAGCCGACGGATCGTCCGCGGCAGCGGCCGGCTCCGGTTGCGCCTAGCGGCCGATGGCCCTGGACCGGGCGGATCCTCGACGCCATCGAACGGCTACACGCGCTGGCACCCGGCTGACCAGCCCCGCCACCCAGTGATCAGGAAGGACACCAAGGGACCGGCCCTTCGAACTTATATACATAAAGGTCGGCTTTGAACCTGCAGTCGGGTTTTCGATAGTAAGTCCTACTTATTGTGCGGTTCAGTTAGCCGCAGTTGAGACCGCCCGCTCATCATGCATGAGCAGTAAATGGGCGATGGCCCGATTGCACCTTGGGCTTCCGGTCTGGTGCGCACGCGGCGCAGGTCATGCAGCCACTGCCTGCAGAACGGCGCGGCTAATGGTATCCACTGCATATCGTCGCCGCTACGGAGCGATCGCAGCCTGATCTGCAGCTCGCGCAGCGCGGCGTCGTTCGCATGGCCGTCGCGCAGGAGAGCACTGAGGGTGGAAACTTTCCGGATGTCACGCAGGACCGGTTAGCCGTCCCAGGACCTGATGTCCTGCCCGTAGGCAGCGATGAAGGCGTCGCGCTCGTCGTCGGGAAGTCCGAATCGGGGCGCCTGCAGGGTAGGGACCAGGTAGATTTCCCTTGGACCTGTGCTGACGGCGCCCCAGCCAGCGAGGACGGCGCGGCGGCCGTCGCGGAGCAGGTTCCCGCGGTAGGCGTCACCGTGGATCATCCCGCCCGGGAGCTGGAAGCTCAGCTGCTCGTACGCGCGAAAAAGCTGTTCACAACGATCCGTCAGCCAGCTGCGTTCGTCCTCGCTGATCGCGCGGCTGGACTCGACTACCCGGCGGACCGAGACAAGCGGCTGGGAGGCGGGCAATGAAACCGGCGGTGGCTCTAGCTGATGCAATGCACGGAGCAGGTGCCCAAGATCGGCCGGCCCGGGCTCGAGATCATCTTGGGGAAGGTACGGCCAGAACGTCACAACGCAGCCCTCGCTGACGACGGGCTGGTCGACCGGCAGAGGTTCCACGCCCGGGAACCCGATCCCGGTCAGCCACCGAGTCACGTGCACCGAGTCTCCAGGCGCGCCCTCACGTCCGGCGACGTCATCAGCGAGATCCGCGCGACGGCATCCGCCGCGGGCAGACGGTACACGGCGGTGGCAAACAACCGGATCAGCCGTGCGCCGCGGCTGTCCAGCCCGCACCGCTCGCAGGCCCGCCGCAGAGCCGACGGTGTTGCCGTACGAAGATCAACTGCAGGGCGAGCGGGATCGTCCTGGAGCATCATCACAGGCCAGGCAGCGCCCGGGCGGCGCCGGCGCTGCCAAAGGCGGCGAGCTGCTGGTCGAGCCGGCGGGCAGTCGCGGATGCGCGGAACGACAGCTGGCTCAGCAACTGGCGGCATATCTGAAGACGCTGAGCCAGGCTTCCGATCCGCAGCTGCGAGTCAAGTGTGAGCACCCTGGCCAGCGGCGAGCTCGATCTGCTCACCAGCGAGCCACCGGCAGAACGCCAGCAGGTCAAACCCGTAAGCGCGAACCGTGCGCGGCGAGTAACTCCGGTCCTTCAGGTGCGACAGATATTCATTCACCAGCGCGAAGCGTTCCGCGTCCGGCCCTGCCAGCATCACGCTGCTCAAGCCGCAGTGAGCAGTCCCCCGTGCTCGTGGCGGACAGGCGTATCGCCACCGTCACGGTCAGGCAAGCATTCCCCCACCACGTGGCGTGTCGCTGACCAGCGGGTTCTCTGTGATTGGCCGGTCAAGGGGCAATCACCCTTGCTTCCCACGGAACGGACCGCGCCGATATCACCCAGCCGCTCGGCGTAGCGGATCGAGGCGTACTGGACGCTCGGCCCGGATGATGGACAAGCTGGTCGCCGATGTTGCCGCCGGATGACCAGATCGCCATCTCCAGCGCATCGAGGGCCAGCTCGGCGCGCAGCGTATTCGCGACCTGCCACCCGACGATCCGGCGGGAAAACAGATCAGTGACGAACGCGGTTCTGTGGAATCTGGCTTGTCACGATTGCCCGCTTTTTGGCCTGCCGGACTTCGATGATCGGCAGCAGGGTCGTGGTTGGCGGTAGTGCGATCTGCCGGGGCGTGACGCCGGCTGGAGTAGGAACGTCAGCGAGCCTGCCGAGCAGGGAGTCCAGGGCGGCCAGCCCGTCGTCGACGGCGGCGCGCTCGTCGTCGGTGAGCGGGATGGAGGCGAGCATGTGCTGCAGGTTGTCCTTGGCTTCCAGCAGCTGGGCCTTGCCGGATTCCTTGGGGATGTAGAAGTCGCATCGTGCGCAGGCCATCCGGTGCGGGCATTTCTCGAAGAAGGTATAAGAGCAGTAACCGTGACCGAGGTCGTAATGCTGCCAGGGCTGCCCGCCGGCTGCGGCGCCGGAGGCGACGGCGTCCGGTCGAGCAGGACCTCGATGGTGCGGACGTTGCGGGCGAAGTACCCGGCCTGGGTGTAGGCCCTGGTCAGCGTGTTCGGCGTGATCTTCGCGTAGTTCTGGCTGGTGGCGGGATCCTTGTGGCCCAGCCAGTCATGGGTTCCTTGGCGTTGTAAAGCTGGCTGGCGATCGTGGAACGGGCCCGGTGGCTGGTGATGTTGCCGCGGACGTCGGCGGGCGGGACGCCGGCTTTGGCGCATAGCGCCGGGATGATCGCACGATTGATGTAATCTCCGGCGACCGGCTGGGCACGGACGGAGAACAGGACGTCGACGTGCTCGCTGGTTTTGCGGTCCAGACGGGGCGGCTGGCCGGGGCGCAGTGCCTGCCATGCCTCGATGGCCTGGCCGACGATCGGGTCGACGGGCTTGGTGAACGCGGCGCCGGTCTTGTGCACCGGAACGTCCAGCAGGCAGATGGCATCCTCGGCCAGGACATCGGCTGAGTTCGCGGGGATGGGCTTGCCGTCGTGCTGCCAGCGGATTCAGCCCGCCGGGAGCCGGCGGATCTCGTCGCTGCGCAGCCCGCAGAACAGCCAGGTCAGCGTCAATGCCCGGATCAGCTCGATCGGGTAGTAGGAATCCGCGCAGCCGGGAAGGTCAGCGGGCTGCAGGTTCAGCCCGGCCCACAGCAGCTTGGCCCACACTTCATCGGCGATCACCCTGGGATCGGCGCCGATCAGGGCAGCCACGCTGCGCGGGACCGCGAGCGCCCGGCCTGGGTCGAACCGGCGGGGGATCCTATCCCATTCCTGGCAGTCGCGGAAGAAGACGCGGGTCGCCCCGAGGATATGGGCCTTGCTGCGCGGGCGGATCGGCTTGCCGGCGCGAGCCTGGATGTGGTCGTGCCGCTGCACGTAGTCACCCACGGCCATCTTGTCGACGGCGGCGACCCAGGCCGCGCAGGTCTGCCTGGTCCACTGGCCCGGCTCGGTAATCTCGGGATGCTCGGCAGCGAGCCACCTTCCCGCCTTGGCGATGATCGTGCGGGTTACGTCGCGGGCCCTGGGGCTTAGCGCCGATGTCGCGGACCACCGCTCGGCCCACCTGGCCCATTGCGGGCTGGTGCCGTCGATGCCGGGGGTGTTGTTGCGGCCGGTGCGCACCGGCGGGCCGCAGTAGCCAAGCGAGGCGCGCCCGCTGCAGCGCGTAGACCATCTCGCGATAACGACCGGTGTTAGCCGGGTGCGCGCGGAGCATGGTGAACGCCTCGGTGGTCAGGTCTTCCAGCCGCGCACTCCGGTTGATCAGCAGGGCCTGGCTGAAGATGCC
Source organism: uncultured Actinomycetes bacterium (assembly GCA_963774825.1). Taxonomy (GTDB): domain Bacteria; phylum Actinomycetota; class Actinomycetes; order Streptosporangiales; family Streptosporangiaceae; genus DATBGO01. Next base: position 16,800 of record CAVZGW010000013.1, read on the forward strand.
GCGCAGCCGGTGCCTGACGCGGAGCGGATCCTGGTAGCCCCACTGGTCCAGGACCCCGGCGGCCTGCCGGATCGATGCTTCGACCGGCTCGTCGCCGAAGACCAGGCAGGCCAGGTGCAGCCCGTTGAAGTTGCCCAGGTGCTGGAAGCCCGTGAAATCGCCGAGCAGGTAGCCGAGCGCGACCAGGAACGGCGGGACCGTAGCCTCAGTCGGGAGCGTTCTGGCAGCGAGGAACTGCTCAGCGCTGGAGCCGCATAATCTGGCCCACTCCCAGTCCGTCCAGGCCCAGTACGAGCGGCCGGTGTCAACGCAGTGGTGCAGCATGATCGCTGCCGCCTGCGCCCCGGCCCGGCGGAACCTGGCGTCATCGCCATGGCGCAGGGCAGCACGCGCCACGTCCAGAGGCTCGACAAGGCGGGCCACCGCCTGCCAGTGCCGGGCCGTCCGCCGCGGAATGCCGGTCGCGCGGTTGCGCCGCAGGCCGGCCGGGCCGATGGCGACGATGGCAGCAGCCTCGCTGCCGCGCAGCTCAGGCCGACGATCTCAGCCATGCCCGGCGGCCGGGAACTGAATGGATCCCGGCTTCCGGACAGTTCGATTACTTGGCGGTAGGGCGCGCCGAGGCCAGAGCTTTCGGTGTGCTGGTCAGCGGGCCCAGCTGAACTCAGCGCGGGCTCATACGCAACCGTGAAGACCGCATCGAAATCGCTACGGATCGCGTCAGCGAGCGTGGAGCCCAGCACGGGCGCTTCGGCGGCAGTCCAGACGCGGCGGAATCGAAGGCCCGGGCGCATCTGCGCAGGCAGACGGATATAATCGTCTAGAAAACGCCCTAGCACGGTGTCGTCGCCCTCGTCAGCAAATCCCCTCTGCTTCAGCCACGGCCACAGCTCGTGCTCGACATACTGGCGGGTGTAATTGCCGCCTATCCGGCGAAACTCGTCCTGGTCCTCCCAGCACGCTGCATAGTCAAGTGGCGCCCACCGGGGGAAGTCTGTACAACCGTCGGGCCGACGACGCTCGCCAGTACCCAATGTGGGGCGACGGTACGACTTCCCAGCGGCTCGTGCGCGCGTCATCAATGCGCTGTCGCAAAACCAGCGAAGCGGACCGTCCGCCTCGCGCCCTTAAACGAGTCAAGCACTGAGCTGCGCGGCGGGCGATCAGGTGTCCGGAAGTAGGTCCGAACGTGCTTGCCCACCACTCGAAACTCCTGCGGGCGAGACTCCGTATCGGCGGCGAGGCTTGGCTGCCGGCCAACCTGTTCTGGCAGGTTGCCTCGATGACTAGTGACCAAAGCCTCTACTAGCCGGCGACTGGTCAGTGATGATGCGAGCATGACGGTTAGTCCAGCCGCCGAGCGCGCCGCATCCATGCCCGTTGTCGGCGTCGAGTCCGCCGGGATCAGGGCGAGTGGCTTGACCAAGTCCTACGACTCGGTCCAGGCGGTTCGCGAAGTCAACCTCGAGATCGCGCCGGGCGAAACGGTCGCCCTGCTCGGTCCGAACGGAGCGGGCAAGACGACGACGATTGACATGATCCTCGGCCTTCGTCGCCCCGACGCCGGAGCTGTCACCGTCTGCGGCCTCCCTCCAGCTTCCGCCGTCAGGTTGGGCTTGGTCGGTGGGATGCTCCAGACGGGATCACTGCCCGACTTTCTGCGCGTGCGCGAGTTGGTCTCGCTGGTCGCCTCCTACTACCCACACCCACTTCCGGTCGATGAGGTACTGGCACTTACGGGGCTGGGCGACCTCGCGGAGCGTCGGACGACGAAACTGTCCGGCGGGCAAGCCCAGCTGGTGCGCTTCGCCACGGCACTCGTCACCAACTCCGATCTCCTGGTGCTCGACGAGCCGACCGCGGGCATCGACGTCGAGGGTCGCCGCGAGTTCTGGCGGGTCATGCGCGGACTCGCTTCGAAGGGCAAGACCATCGTGTTCGCGACCCATTACCTCGAGGAGGCAGACGCCTTTGCAGATCGGATCGTGCTCATCGCCCACGGCCGCATCGTCGCCGACGGACCGGCAACCGAGATCAAGGCGAAGGTAGGGTCCCGATCGGTCCGGGCGACCCTCCCTGGAGTCGATCTCCCGTCGCTTCGCGCTCTGCCAGGCGTGACGAACGTCGAGCGCCACGGCGACACAGTGATCCTGTCGTGCTCGGACGCCGACGCTGCGCTCCCGGCGCTGTTCGCGAGGTTCCCCGAGGTCCGAGACGTCGAAGCGGCTGGCGGAAGCCTCGAGGAAGCGTTCCTCGAGCTGACGGCTACGAACGACAGCCCTGGCTCAGCGGGGGCTGCCGCATGAGCGCCGTCACCCACGTGCACTATGAGCTCCTTCGCTCCTTCCGGAACCGCCTGACGTGGGCGCTCGCCATAGTGCTGCCGCTCGTCGTCTACTACGCGGTCACGTCGGGCAACCGCCATGCATTCGTCTACGCGGCGGGCGTCTCCTTCCCTCTTTACTTCATGACCGGGATGGCCGCCTATGGCGCGATGTTCGCCGCGATCGGACCCGGTGCCCGTCTCGCGCGCGACCGCGCTCGAGGCTGGACCCGTCAGCTGCGGATCACGCCCCTGCGGGTTCGTACCGACTACCTCGCGAAGATGCTCGCCGCCTACCTCGTGGCGCTGCCCGCGCTCGTCTTAGTGTTTCTGGCCGGCGTAACGCTCGGAGTGCGCCTCGACGCGGCGCAGTGGTTCGAGATGACTGGCCTGCTCCTTATTGGCTTGGTGCCGTTCGTCTTGATGGGCCTCATCTTGGGTCACCTCATCGCGACGGATGCCCTCGTGCCGGTTATGGGCTGGCTCGTCGTCTTCTTCGCCCTCTTTGGTGGCGCCTTCGGGAGTTTGTTCAACAGCGGGGCGATGCTGACCGTCGTCAAGCTGCTGCCCTCCTACTGGCTCGTGCATGCCGGCGAGGCCGCGCTCCTCCACGGTGATTGGCCGACGGAGGGATGGATCGTCCTCGCCTGCTGGACCGCCGCGCTCGTTCCACTTGCCGTCTTCGCCTACCGGCACGACACCGGCGAGGCGTGATCGCACATCCTCACAGCCAACCTTCGACGTCGTGGCACGGTGGTCCGCGCAGAGTTCTAACCCAACTTGATGCCAACCCCGGTGGTGCGGATCGCGTCGAGCCTCGCCGCTGCCATTGTGTCCGCCTCCGGGAAGAGGTGCCCACAGCGGTCGTAGGTGAATGTCACGCTCGAATGACCAGCACTGGGGTTGCCCCGCTTTGACGGACAGGGCTGATGACTTGGTCAGGCTATCTTTCTGATCTTGTTGTGGTGGTCGTTCTCGTATTCGGCGGGGCTGCGGTAGCCCAGGGCGCTGTGCAGCCGGGTGCCGTTGTACCAGCCGATGTACTCCACGATGGCCCGGTGCGCGGCGGCCCGGGCTGGGTGTCGAGGAGCTCGCCTTTGGTCGAGGCGAAGAACGACTCGGCGAGGGCGTTGTCCCAGCACTGGCCGATGCGGCCAGTCGACAGTTCCACTTGGCAGTCTCCGGCCAAGGCCGCGAACTCTCTGGATGTGTACTGGCAGCCGCGGTCGGAGTGGAAGATCACCCCGGGAGCCGGATCGCGGGCGGCGACGGCGTTGGCCAGCGCGGCGGCGGGCAGCTCGGTGCGCAGGTGATCGGCGACGGCGAAGCCGACGACGCGGCGGGAGGCGATGTCGATGACGGTCGCCAGGTACAGCCACCCTTCCCAGGTCGCGATATACGTGATGTCCCCGCACCAGCGGGTGTTCACCGCCGAGGCGTCCGCGGTGAAATCCCGGCGGATCTTGTCCGCGCGGGCGCGCGGCGGCCGGGTCAGGGATGGTGGTCTTGTGCCACCGCCTGGCCGCCCGGCCCGCCAGCCCCGCCTGCGCGCATCAGCCGGGCGATCCGCTTGCGGCCGTGACGGTGCCCGCCGTGGCGCAGCTCAGCGTGTACCCGCGGGGCGCCGTAACGGCCCTTCGACTCCTGATGCACCGCCTTGATCTGGGCGGTGAGGCCGGCGTCGCTGGCCTCGCGCTGCGAGGGCCGGCCGGCCAGGTGCTGGTAGAAGGCGGCACGGGAGACCTTCAGCAGCTCGCACGCCCGCTTGACGTTGCGCCTGCCGCTCTTCTCCGCCTCGATGAACGGGTAGACGTTCACCGGGTCTCCTTCGCGAAGAAAGCCGTGGCCCGCTTGAGGATCTCCACGTCCTCGCGCAGCCGCCGGTTCTCCCGGCGCAGCTCCGACAGCTCCTGCCGCTCGGCGCTGGTCAGGCCGCCATCGCTGCGCGTCCCGGCGTCCCGCTCGGCCTGCTTGACCCACTCCCGCACCGCCGTCTCGGTCAGATCGAAGTCCCTCGCGACCTGGCCGACGGACCGGTCCCCGCGCTGGCACAGCTCAACGATCTCGGCCTTGAACTCAGCAGTAAACGAGCGGCGCCGCCGGGGCTTCTTCCCCATGCTCTCCATGATCGGACATCCTTACCGGGGCGAACCCCTGATGTTGGATGTCCGTCAAAGCGGGTCAGGCCCACACCCCGCGCGATCTCCATCGGATCAACCCCCGCAGCGGCGAGCAGTGCAACTTCGGTTGTGTTTCAGATCATGTGGGCGGAGAGGCCGCGAGTCCCGCCGCCTCTACCGCGAGTCTAAATGAGCCTCGTCCTGCGGGACACATAGTCTGCAGCAGTCGAGCGGCCAGCTGGCCTGGCCGCTCTGATCTGGCCTGCCTTAAGCTGTGACAGGACTCGGCAGCAATCAATGCGGAACCAGCCAGATCATCGCAGCTGCGCCAGTCCTCGATCTAACCTCGGGTCTCAGCTGAGGACGCCGGGCGACCAGCCGACCGAGCGCCGGTCTGTGCGCTGCCCGAGACCAGGTTCCGCTGCGTGCTTCCGTCCTGCCAAGGGTTCGCGTGGCGTTTCCTCGGTGAACGGACGGCCGGCAGTAACAACCCTGGTTCAATACGACGATGGCATGGACTCACGACGATGGCATGGACTCGTGGCTGCCAGGCTGTCTTATGGATGATGCGCCTGCGGATTGCGCCGCGTGAATGGCGTGAGCCAGAGGCGCCCCAGCGACCAGGCTCGCGGCGTAGACGGCCGTGAACGCGTCGCTGGCCCCGGTCGTGTCAACCGGCACTGCTTGTGGCGCTGGGCACAACCGGGACAGCCCATCGGCGTGGACGGCGCATCCCGATTCGCCAAGCGTCACCACTACTGCGGGAACGCTCAGCTGGCTAGACAGTTCGCCCGCCAGAAGGTCGGCAGTCAGATCGGCGCCGCCATTGACCAGCGCCCGGGCTTCGATCTCGTTGGGCACCAGGACGTCCACGTGATGCCACGGCAGGGACGCCACGCCCTAGGAGTCGGCCAGCATCGGAGCTGGCTGCACAATGAGACGAGCACCGCAGCGCCCGGCAGAACTGATCGTCTCGCGCATGGTCGGCACGGGTAGCTCGAACGTCATAAGCACCGCATCTGCCCGCTCGAAAGCGGACTCCGCAGCGCGAACGTTCTCCGGCAAGACAGCCACCTCATCATCGATGTGCCAGACGATCGCCGATTCACCATCGTCGCCGACGAAACACAAGCAGACTGTGGTCGCGGTGTCCGCGCGCGCCTCGACCCACTGGACGTCCACCCGCTCCCGGCCCAGCGCCGCAAGGACATCGTGCCCGAGACCGTCATCCCCCACGACGACGAACCGCAAATCACTGGTCGGCCGCAGCCCGCGCGAGCCGCCACCCGCGCCTGGCGGAACCTCAGCCACGCTGACCCGCCGGTATGGTCACCGGTACGTCCGCTGGCTCCCCGTCCCCTGGTAGACAGGCACCGGGATCGGCTCGGTTCCCGGCTTCATCCGGTCCCGGTACAGAATCCCGAACAAATGGTCCACCTCATGGCACACGAGCCTGGCCATTCCCCGCTCAAACGTCGTGATCCACGTGGTCCCGTCGACATCCTGATGCTCGACCTCAATCGCAAGCGGCCCGGGCACCATGCCGCGCACATTGAAGAAGCTTAGGCACCCCTCGTACTGCTCGTCCGTCTCCGCCGACTCGTCGCAGATCCGCGGATTCAGCAAGGTCAGCGTCTCGCCATCCGGCGTGCGGATGACCGCCGCGGCGCGGCCGATGTTGACCTGCGGCGCGGCCAGCCCCATGCCCTTCACGAAGTTGTGCACCTGCCCGACCCGCTCCATAGTGCTGACCACCTGCGCCACCACCCGCCGCGCGTCCTCAGCTTCCGCCGGCAGATCGAAAGGCCGGGCCACCTCGGCCAGCCCCGGAGCGCCTTCTTGAACGATATCCAGCGAGCGCATCAGGTCAGCAGGACTCAGCTTCTCCATTTCGGCCGTCTCCCCCTCGTCCGGAACCTTGAATTTCCACTCAAGCCGATACCTGGCATGCAGCGGCGGCTCATCGATCGCCCACGAGAAAACCGCGTCGTCACCGTTCTCGCGGCGTGAGATGGCAGTCGGGAACGGCGACGCCTCCGCCGTCATCGAGGTCGTGATCCCCCACGCCACCGGCTGCAGCCGGGCCGGAAATATGGCCGTCATGCTCAGCCGGAGAGTCGGCAGCCGGATGGCACGCGCCCACCACGGCCCCCACTTGTGCTCATTGACGGTGCAGACGTAGCTGATCCACGTCGTCTGCCCCGGATAGAGCGGGAACCGGCCGTCGGCATTCTCAAACAGCAGCCAGATCTCCTTGAACGCATCCCGGTCATGCTTGACGTGCCAGGACATCGGCTCATCACCGCACGTAGCGGACAACGCGATCTCATCCCAGGTCAGCGGGTCCTCACGGTAGAGCTGATTGGACCGCTCAGGGTCACCGGGATAATGGTCCACCGCGATCCGGATCAGGTACTGGGTCACCGGCTGGGCGCCGGTGTTCCGCAGCAACCGCCGGATTCGCGTCTGGTACATGCCATCCCGGAGAGTCAGCTCGGCAAGTTCGTGCTCGACCACCAGATCCGGCCCCGGAGCCGACTGCGGATCATCAACCGCTCGCTCGTCGTGCCGTGATCCTTCCGCGGACAGCTCGACGAGCGCTTCGTGCATGTCCTTCCAGCGCCGGATCTTCTGGGCGACAGCGATGTCTTGCCCTGGATTGACAGACTGGTGGCCTACGTTGCTGTGACATGGCCAAGGCTGCGCGCGTCCTGGCGGCGCTGAAGAGAGACGGCTGGATTGAGACCAGGCGCTCGGGCTCTCCCCGGGTGCTCGCTAAGGGGGATCAGCAACGTGTCTGGGCTTACCATGACGGTGTGGATCTCGGCGGCGCAGCGCTGGCCAGGATCGCCCGGGACTATGGCTATACGACCGCTGAACTGCGAAGACCGTAGGTGATCTTGCCATGAATGCTTTGCGTGTCGAACTGTTCTGGGACGACGAGGCCGGCAACTGGCACTACCGCGTGCCAGCTCTGCACATCAACGGCGGGGGCACGCCGACCCGCGAGGGTGCCGAACACGAGTGCCTGTCCGCCATCGCGTTCGCGCTTGAGGGCGATCCGCGAGACTACGACCCTGCGGCAGAGACGGTCACCCTCGACGTCAGCATCGCGCCAGCAGCCTGAATCCACCCATGCGCACTCTTCGCCACTGACTCCCTCTTCTCGGCATTGCGGGCGGTGCGTGCCAGCCTGCGCCCTCATAGCTCACCTTGCCGAACATGCGAGCACGCTGCTTTACCCAGCCAAGGGGCGCAAGTTGGCGAACTGCCGCCCACTCCCCCCGCCCGCCGTTCGAACTGCTCGCGGCCGCCCTCCGCGGCTCAGGCACGGCGCGTGGTCTGCGCGGGCCCGGGCGAGCATGCGCTCCTCCATGACCAGCTACCCGCGTGACATAGCGCTCGCCGTACCGCAGGTAAATGCTGCGCCCGTCGGCGTGCAGCGAGTTGTGCGGAAATCTCGACTGCCGCCGGTGGTTCCAGACAAGCCACCGGCAGCTCCCGGTCGCCCCGGGCCCGCAACTGCGGCGAGCGCTCCCACACCGCGAGCGGGCCGGCGAACGCATTGGCCGGCCAGGTGCTCACCATGCCGGTGGCGCCTGCCGTCAGGCACGGCGCGCCCTCGTGGTCGAAGGGGATGCGGCCATTGCCCCTGGGCACCCTTCCCACGTCCGGGAGCACGCACCGGTGGTTCCCGGCTGTGGTTACCGGGCCTCCGATTAGCGTTTCAAAAATGCCATCTAGCTGCACAAACTTGGTGGGCGCAACTGGGATCGAACCAGTGACCCCTCGCTTGTAAGGCGAGTGCTCTACCGCTGAGCTATGCACCCCTCCGCCGCCCCGGGTCCGGGAGCCGCGGCCACGACCGGGGATAGCGTACCTGCTCTGGCTCTATCTAGCCGAGTCGCGAGCCGCCCGGCGGGCACCGCCGCGGGCCGCGCCTGCCGATCAGCGGATCCGGCAGCCTAGCCAATCCCCGCTGTCCGGGCCGCCCGGCCGAGCACCCGGGCGAGTGCGCGCTCCACTTCCTCGGCGAGGCCCGGCGTCGGATCTTCATCGTCATCGGCCGCGCCCATGACGATCCCAGCGCTTCCGGCACTCCAGATCGCCGGATCCGCATCGCCGGCCGGCCCCGCGGCGCCCGCTCCCCCGGTGGCACCGGCGGTACCGGCGGCACTGCCGGCATCAGCACTGCCGGCAGGCTCCCGCACGAACCCACAGTCGCGGCACTCGACCTCGCCGAGCCGCCTCACCAGGTGCGCGCTCGTGCATACCGGGCACCGGTCCAGTTCGGCGATCCAGTCGGAAGACGACTGGCAGCCAGGACAGATCAGTACCTGTCGGCTGGACCGGACACCGCGTTTCCAGGGGCTCTCCCCCCGGTCGGGGTCTACTTGCCGTGCGCCACAGCGATAGCAGGGCATCCTGCCTGCTCCGGTTTCTGCCGTTCCACCAGCGAACCGCGCCGGCCCGCTAATCCAGCGCAGCCAGCGCCTTCTGGTATTCGGCGATCTCACGTGCCTGCGGTATCGGGTTCACGACCTTCCACCGCACGACACCCTTCTTGTCGATAACGAACGTACCGCGTGTAGCGATGCCCCGATTCTCATCGAACACACCGTAGGACCTCGCAACATCGCCGTGTGGCCAGAAATCCGAAAGCAGCGCGAAGTTGAAATGCTCCATATCGGCCCAGACTCGGTGCGAATATCCGGAATCAACCGAAACTGTCAGTAACTCCACGTCGTCCCCGGACGCCTCGGGAAAATCGTCGCGCATCGCGCACAGCTCGCCCGAGCAGACGCCGCTGAAGGCGAGCGGGTAGAACACGAGCACGACGTTCTTCTTGCCCCGGAAGCCCGACAGCCGCACCTGAGTGCCGTGCTGGTCCTTCAGCTCGAAGTCAGGTGCCTGATCGCCGACCGCAACCGCCATCAGTGTTCCTTCCGAAGAGGATGTGAGAACGGCCCGCAGCGGGGGCCGCGTGCGCGAGCTGCCACCAGTCTGCCACCTGCGCCGGACAGCCCGGCGACGAAAAGAACACTGATCTCAGCGCCGCGCCTTGGGCGCGACAAGCCGGCTGGCCGACCAGTCCCGCCCGGCGCTGACCGTCGACGTCTGCGACAGGCCCGCGGTAGGCGCCGACTCCCCGATGTCGCTTGGCTCCACATGACCCGGCCGCCCCGACTTGGGCGTCAGCAGCCAGATGTAGCCGCCGTCGGCGAGCGGCGGTGACGCGTCTACCAGCGCGTCGACTAGATCACCGTCCTCGTCCCGCCACCACAGCAGGACGACATCTACTACGTCTTCATAGTCCTCATCGACGAGTTCCACCCCTTCGACGCGGGCGATCGAGTCCCGCAGCTTCTCGTCGCAGTCGTCGTCGTAGCCGATCTCCTGCACCACCTGGCCCGGCTTGATGCCGAGCCGCTCGGCCAGGTCACGGTGATCCTGTGCCTGGCCCGCGGTCGCGCTCACTAACTTCCTCCCTGGTCCTTTCCCGCCCCCCGCCAGCGCCACGGCCAGCGGCCCGGCACAATGCCGCATCCTGCCGGTCAGGCGCGGCGCCTGCGGCGTCGCCACCTCTTGATCGGACAGTTCACACTGGGTCGGCGCGGTTCGCAAGTGCCAATTGGCACGCAATGCAAAATCCTCAGCCATGAACCCATCACGGCGACCGGCCGCAGCGCCGTATTCCGGCCGCCGGCCTGCCCCCTTGCTGGTCTGTCTTACCCGGCTTACCCGGCCCCGCGGCACGTTGTCTCCCCCTTGCCCTCCCCTTGACGTCCGCCAGTGACTACCGCGGCCGCCGCGGCCGCGCCTGCCTCATCCTGGTGTACCCAGATTGATGCGGGAAGCATCTGACCGGAAGTTCGGTTAACCGAGCTGACGGCTAGCTGACCAGCATCGTTGCAACCGCCCCCGCACCAGCGCCGCTGCGGCCCCAAGCGGCAGGGCGGACGCTGCCACCGCACGCCCGCCCAGCCGGTTACCCGCTAGTAGAGATGCGTTGCGCGCGGTAGCGCGCGAGGATTGGTCTGGACAACTCAGCGCATCGGCGGCAGTAGCCTGCGGCTGACCACCAGCGATACCGGTGACGGCGAAAACCCGCCACCGCGGAAGGCGAGGAACACCCCGTGGCATCCGGACGCCAGCGCTTCTCGATCATCAGCGACGGCCTGCCCACCCAGCTTCCCGACATCGACCCGGACGAGACCAGGGAGTGGGTCGATTCTTTTGACACCGTGGTCAGGACCCGTGGCCGGGGCCGGGCCAGGTACATCATGCTCCGGCTGCTCGAACGTGCCCGTGAGCAGCAGGTCGGCGTCCCCGGCCTGCGCAGCACCGACTACATCAACACGATCCCGCCGGAACGCGAGCCCTGGTTCCCCGGCGATGAGTACATCGAGCGGCGCATCCGCGCCTACATCCGCTGGAACGCGGCCGTCATGGTCTCCCGCGCCAACCGGGCCGGCCTCGGCGTCGGCGGGCACATCGCCACCTACGCCTCGGCTGCCAGCCTGTATGAGGTCGGCTTCAATCACTTCTTCCGCGGCAAGGACCACGGCGAGTCAGGCGACCAGGTTTTCATCCAGGGCCACGCGGCGCCCGGTATCTACGCCAGGGCCTTCCTCGAGGGGCGCCTGACAGAAGATCAGCTCAACGGATTCCGGCAGGAACTCTCGCATCCAGGCGGCGGTCTCCCGTCGTATCCGCACCCCCGCCTGATGCCGGACTTCTGGGAATTTCCGACTGTATCGATGGGCCTGGGCGCCATCAACGCCGTCTACCAGGCAAGGTTCAACAGGTACTTGCTGGCCAGGGAGATCAGGGACACCAGCCGCTCGCACGTCTGGGCGTTCCTCGGCGACGGCGAGACCGACGAGCCCGAGGTCCTGGGCTCGATCGGGCTGGCCGCCCGCGAGGAACTCGACAACCTCACCTTCGTGATCAACTGCAACCTGCAGCGTCTCGACGGGCCGGTCCGCGGCAACGGGAAGATCATCCAGGAGCTTGAGGCCTCATTCCGCGGCGCGGGATGGAACGTCATCAAGGTGATATGGGGCCGCGACTGGGACCCGTTGCTGGCGCAGGACACCGACGGCGTGCTGGTCAACAAGATGAACACGACGCCGGACGGGCAGTTCCAGACCTACGGGGTCGAGTCGGGCGCCTACATCAGGGAGAACTTCTTCGGCGGCGACCCCCGGCTGCGCGCGATGGTCGAGCACCTCTCCGACGACCAGCTGCGGAACCTGTCCCGTGGCGGGCACGACTACCGCAAGGTCTATGCCGCGTTCAAGGCGTCGCAGGAGCATGTCGGCCAGCCGACGGTGATCCTGGCCCACACGATCAAGGGCTGGACGCTCGGGCCCGACTTCGAGGCGCGCAACGCCACCCACCAGATGAAGAAGTTGACGGTCGCCGAGCTCAAGGACTTCAGGGACCGGCTTTACCTGGAGATCCCGGACGCGGCGCTGGAGGCGGAGCTGCCGCCCTACTATCACCCGGGCGAGAAGTCCGACGAGATCCAGTACATGCGCGAGCGTCGGGCCGCCCTCGGCGGCTACCTGCCCAAGCGCCAGGTCCGGGCCAAGCCGTTCGCGCTCACCGCCAATGGCGCCCATGACGAGCTGAAGAAGGGGTCGGGCAGGCAGCCGGTCGCCACCACGATGGCGTTCGTCCGGCTGCTCAAGGAGCTGATGAAGGATCCCGAGATCGGCGAGCGGTTCGTCCCGGTCATCCCGGACGAGGCCCGCACCTTCGGCATGGACTCGCTGTTCCCGACCGCGAAGATCTACGCACCGCACGGCCAGAGCTACGAAGCGGTCGACCGCAACCTGCTGCTCTCCTACAAGGAGTCGGAGAAGGGGCAGATCCTGCACGAAGGCATCAGCGAGACCGGGGCGATGGGATCGACCATCGCGGCGGGCACCGCCTACGCCACCCACGGCGTCCACATGATCCCGGTCTACATCTTCTACTCGATGTTCGGCTTCCAGCGGACCGGCGACGAGATGTGGCTGTTCGGCGACCAGCTCGGACGCGGTTTCCTGCTGGGCGCGACAGCCGGCCGGACCACGCTGACCGGCGAGGGCCTGCAGCACAACGACGGCCACTCCGTGCTGCTCTCCTCGGTCACCGAGGCGTGCATAACCTACGACGCGGCATGGGCCTACGAGCTCTCCTACATCGTGCGGGACGCGCTGCGCAGAATGTACGGCGCCACTGACGACCATCCTGATGGTGAGAACATCTTCTACTACCTCACCGTCTACAACGAGCCCTACGTCCAGCCGGCGGAGCCCGCCGATTTCCCAGGCGGCGGGCAGGCCCTGGAGCAGGGCATTCTCCGGGGGCTCTACAGGTACGCCGGGGCGTCCGGCCCTGCTGCTGACGCCGGTCAGGCCGCCGCCGGTCAGGCCGCCGCCGGTCAGGCCGCCGCCGGTCAGGCCGCCGCCGGTCAGGCCGCCGCCGGTCAGGCCGCTAAGCGTGGTCAGGCCGCCGCCAGTCAGGCCGCTAAGCGCGGTCAGGCCGCTAAGGGCGGTCAGGCCGGCGCCGCGGCCCCGGACCGGCCCCGGGCGCAGATCCTCGCCTCTGGTGTGGCGATGCGCTGGGCCCTGCAGGCCCAGAAGCTGCTCGCCGACGACTGGGGAGTTCTCGCCGACGCGTGGTCAGCGACCTCGTGGACCGAGCTGCGACGCGACGCGCTCGCCTGCGACGAGTGGAACCTGCTGCATCCCGATGGGCAGCAGCGGGTTCCCTACGTTACCCAGGCGCTCGACGGCCACCCGGGGCCGGTCGTGGCGGTAACTGACTGGCTCCGGGCGGTGCCCGACCAGATCGCCCGCTGGGTGCCCGCGCCGTTCACCTCGCTGGGCACCGACGGCTGGGGCTTCTCCGACACCAGGCTCGCCGCGCGCAGGTTCTTCCACGTGGACCCCGAGTCGATCACCGTGGCAGTGCTGAGCCAGCTAGCCCGCCAGGGCTGGGTGAAGCCGGAGGTGGTCGGCCAGGCCATCACCAAGTACCGGCTCGATCTCCCCGTCAGCGAAGTCCGCTGAGCGCAGGCCGGGCGGCCGCAGCATCGCCCGGCCGCGCCGATTCCGCCACCCGTATCACGCTGACTGCCGGCCGTGCGCGTTGCTGGCCGTGCGCGGCCACGCCACCGGGGAGATGACGATGGACGACTCGTACGATCTCGGGCGGTTCGTCGCCGCCCAGGACGCCGACGGCACCTATGATCGCGCCGTCGCGGAGCTGCGCCGCGGCCGCAAGACGGGCCACTGGATGTGGTTCATCTTCCCGCAGATCGCTGGCCTGGGGCAGAGCCCGACGTCGCGCGCCTTCGCGATCTCCTCGCTCGCGGAGGCCCGGGCCTTCCTGGAGCATCCCGTGCTCGGCCCGCGGCTGAGACAGTGCGCTCGCGTCGTGGCCGAGGTTCGGGATCGCACCGCTGAGCAGATCTTCGGCGGCCTTGACGCGCAGAAGCTGCGCTCGTCGATGACGTTGTTCCTGCGGGCCGTGCCCGGGGAGCCCGCGTTCAGTCAGGTGCTCAGCGAGCACTTCGGCGGCGAGCCCGACGCGGCGACCGACCGGCTCCTCGCAGAATAATGACTGCTGGTCCAGCCTGCTGCAGTGATACCGGCCCAGGCGGGCACTTCCCGGCCCGGGCTGGCTCGCGGCTACCAGATCCGGGCCCGGGTGGGGACAGCCCGGATCACGTGCGGGTAGTCGTCGGCGAAGCTTTGCGGTGTCCAGCCGAAGGAGTCGATGAACTGGCGGTACTTATCGATGTAGGCGGGCACGGCATCGGCCGGCGGGCCGGCCGGGTCAATCCGCGCGTGGCACTCGAAGATGACATTCGCGCCGCCCTTGCCATTGCCCTCCAGGTGCATCGACACGTGCGGATTCGATTCGATGTTGCGGACCTTCGGGCCGGTCGCAGCACCGTAGACCAGGAACTCGCCGGCCTTCCACAGGAACCAGACCGGCGTCGACTGCGGCTGGCCGGACCCCGCCACGCTCGTCAGCCAGATGATCGGCTCGGCCTGCAGGCGGCCGGCGGCAGCTACGTGGGCGGGATTTTCCTGATTCAGGATCGTCATATCGTTCCTATCTGGCTAGTGACCCCGGACTCTGGCTAGTGACCCCGGACGCAGGCGATCTGGCGGGTCGTCATCCAGACGAAATGTTCCATCGTGGTCTCCTCGGGATCAGCCCGGGCCTGGTGTTCCGCCGCCTCAATGAGACCATTATCGAGCGCGTGACCTTCATTGCCACCCGGGCCGGGACTTACCGGCTGCCGGTCGTAGATGCCTTCCGCTTAGCGCTGCGAACGGCGCGCGGCCGCCGATCAGGCGGCAGCATGGCCGCTTGAGACGTTCGGCCCAGGCCACGCCGTCACCGGCCGGGTGCAGCCTGCCACCTGACGCGTGGCACGCTGGCAGGGTGACGACCAGGGAGCGCCGCGGCGCCGCGGCTAGCCAGCCGGCCGCCGGGCGCGTCCGCTACGCGACCGTCCAGCGGCTTGAGCGGTCCATGGGCACGCTGGGCACTGCCGCGATGACGTCGATGGACCTGCGGCTGCCGTGGTTCCGCGAGCTGTCGGCCGAGAACAGGTCGTGGCTCGGCCTGGTCGCCCAGGCTGGTATCGCCGCCTTCGTCGACTGGGTCAACCACCCGGAGCGGAGCCGTCCGGCGGTCGCCGGCGAGGTATTCGGGACCGCGCCGCGCGAGCTGGCCAGGGCGGTCAGCCTGCAGCACGCGGTCGAGATGGTGCGCGTCATCATCGACGTGGTCGAGACGCAGGTCGACGAGCTGGCCGCGCCGGGCGGCGAGGCCGAGTTGCGCGAGGCGGTCCTCCGTTACACCCGGGAGATCGCTTTCGGTGCCGCGCAGGTCTACGCGCGGACCGCGGAGGCACGCGGCGCGTGGGACGCTCGCCTCGAGGCGCTCGTCGTCGATTCCCTGGTCCGCGGTGAGGTGGATCAGGGCCTGCAGTCCTGGGCTTCCGCGCTGAACTGGTCGTCTGCTCCGGTCGCGGTGATAGCGGGCATCGCCGACGGCAGCGAGCCCGAGGGCCTGATCGACGAGCTCAGGGTCATCGCCCGGCGGTCCAGGCTTGACCTGCTCGCAGGCGTCCACGGGCACCGCCTGGTCGTGGTGCTCGGCGGCGCCTCGGACCCGGTCCGGGCCGCGAGTCAGTTCGCCGGGCGGTTCGGCGCGGGCCCGGTCGTCGTCGGGCCGTCCGTCGATGACCTGCAGTCGGCCACGCTGTCCGCCAGCGCGGCGCTGGCAGGCCTGCGGGCGGCTGACGCGTGGCCGGACGCGCCGCGGCCGGTATCCGCGCTGGACCTGCTGCCGGAACGAGCGCTCGATGGCGACGAGTCGGCGCGCGCAGAGCTGATCACCGGAGTTTACGAGCCGATGCTGAGCGGCGGCTCGGCGCTCCTGGACACGGTGATGACCTATCTCGAGCAGGGCAGCTCGCTGGAGGCGACCGCGCGGCTGCTATTCGTGCACCCCAACACTGTCCGCTACCGGCTGCGCCGGGCCAGTGAGCTTACCGGGCTGATTCCGAGCGTAGGCAGGGACGGCTTCTCTCTCTGGGTGGCCACGGTGCTGGGCCGTCTCGCGAACAAGGGAACATAGCTTGTAGCCTTCCTACAGATTTATCTTGCCCAACTTCGTAGTCTCCGATAGCCGTATAGCGGACTTCTACAGTGCATGCTGGGAGGATGCTCCTCATCGCGGCGCCCGGTCAGGGCGCTCAGGCCCCCGGCTTCCTCATTCCGTGGCTGGAGCTGCCCGGAGTTGCCGACCGTCTCGCGTCATGGTCCGAGCTGGCTGACTGTGACCTCATCAAGTACGGGAGCACCGCCGACGCAGACGAGATCAGGGACACCGCGATCGCGCAGCCGCTGCTCGTGGCTGCCGCTATCGTCGCGGCCGATCTGCTTCTCGGCGGCCTCGACGCGGCCGGCCAGCTGACCGGGGCAGTCGCCGGGCACAGCGTCGGCGAGCTTGCCGCCGGGGCGATCGCCGGGGCGCTGACACCCGAGGACGCGATGCGCCTGGTCAAAGTGCGCGGCCAGGCTATGGCCCAGGCGGCCGCGGCCGAGCCGACCGGGATGACGGCAGTGCTCGGGGGCGACGAGGCCACGGTTCTCGCAGCAATCGACGCCAGCGGCCTCACCCCTGCGAATGTCAACGGCGCCGGGCAGATTGTCGCCGCTGGCACCGCCGCCCAGCTCGACGCCTTCGCCGCTGATCCGCCCGCCGGGGCCAGGCTCCGCCCGCTCTCGGTGGCCGGCGCGTTCCACACCCGCTACATGACGCCCGCGGTCGAAGCGCTCCGTACCGCGGCGGCATCGATATCCGTGAGCGACCCGGCGCTGCCACTGCTCTCCAACGCCGACGGGGCCGTCGTCCGTACCGGCGCCGACTGGCTTGAGCGGATCGTCGCGCAGGTGAGCATGCCGGTCCGCTGGGACAAATGCATGCAGCAGATGAGCCGCCTTGGCGTCACCGCGCTGATCGAGCTGCCACCTGCGGGTACACTGACGGGGCTGGCCAGGCGGGCTCTTCCGGGGGTGCAGCTGGTCGCTCTGAAATCTCCGGCCGGGCTGGAGAGCGCACGCGCGCTGATCGCCCAGCACTCGCATTCCGACGGCCATATCGACAGTCACGCGCCGGAGTGGCGGCTGCTAGTCGCGCCGCTCGCCGGAGTGTTCCGGGCGGACCAGGAGCGTTCCGCCGCCGCCACGCCCGGCGCCGTGGTCGGCAGCGGCGCCGCGATCGGGCAGGTCGAGACGCGCGGCGGCAGCCATCCGGTGGCGCCGGCATTCCCGGCGACGATCATCGAATGGCTGGTCGAGGACGGTGACCCGGTCAGCGCAGGCCAGCCGCTGGTCCGGCTGGAGCCCGAAGGCAGTGAGTAACGGCGGATAGCCGGCGCACCATCCTTATCCGCCCAGCACCCCGAATCAGCCAGCATCGAAAGGCAGCAGAGTATGCGACTCACCGAAGGCGCAGCGGGCGCCCGGATCCTGGCGTTCGGCGGTTACCAGCCCGCGAGGGTAGTGACCAATGACGAGCTTGCCGCCACGGTGCAGACAAGCGACGAGTGGATCCG
Source organism: uncultured Actinomycetes bacterium (assembly GCA_963774825.1). GTDB lineage: Bacteria > Actinomycetota > Actinomycetes > Streptosporangiales > Streptosporangiaceae > DATBGO01. The sequence goes on from CAVZGW010000013.1 coordinate 34,381, forward strand.
GAGCAGGGTGGGCATCGCCAGCCGCCGGATCGCCGCACCGGATGAGACGGTGGCCGACATGGCGACCGCGGCAGGCGGGAAGGCGCTGGCGGCTTGCGGGCTTGCCCCGTCCGACATCGACCTGATCATCGTCGCCACCTGCACGCCAGAGGTCCAGATACCGAACACGGCGGCGACGGTGGCGGTCAGGCTCGGCATCGGGGCGCCAGGCGCCTACGACCTGAACGCCGCCTGCGCGGGCTTCTGCTACGCACTGGCCAACGCCAGCGACGCAATCCGCGCCGGGACCGCCCGCAACGTGCTGGTGATCGGCGCCGAGAAACTATCCCAGTGGGTCGACTGGACCGACCGCTCCACCTGCATAATCTTCGCTGACGGCGCGGGCGCCGCCGTCGTCGGCCCGGTGGCTGACCCGGCCGACCCGCCGGGAATCGGCCCCGTCGTCTGGGGCAGCGCCGGTCACCTTGCCGACAAGATCTGCATCGCCGACCGTAACTCGTTTATCTTCCAGGAAGGCCAGGCGGTTTTCCGGTGGGCGACGACCGCGCTGCACCCGGTCGCCCTGCGGGCGTGCGCGGCGGCGGGCGTCGACCCGTCGGAGCTGGCCGCATTCGTGCCGCACCAGGCCAACCTGCGGATCGTCGAGGCGATCGCCCGCAAGATCGGCGCGCCGCAGGCCATCGTGGCGGACGACATCGTCACCGCGGGCAACACCTCTTCCGCCTCCATCCCGCTCGCCCTGTCCAGGATGGCCGAACGCGGCGAGATCGGCTCGGGCGCCCACGTTCTGATCCTGGGCTTCGGCGCGGGCATCTGCTATGCCGGCCAGGTGATCACGGTACCCTGACCGCGCCCCGGCCGACCGCCGCGGCTGCACCACGTAGGACCAGCGAAAAGAAGCGAAAGAAAAAGGAGAGTACGCATCCCATGTCCATGACAGAACAGGAAATCCTGGCGGGCCTCGGCGAGATCATCGACGAGGTGGCCGGTGTCCCAGCAGATCAGGTAACCCCGGACAAGACGTTCGTCGACGACCTCGACATCGATTCGCTGTCGATGGTGGAGATCGCCGTCGCGGCCCAGGACAAGTTCGGCGTCGAGATTCCCGACGACCAGCTCAAGGACCTCAAGACAGTCCAGGACGTGATCGACTACGTGCGGCGCGCGGCGGTATCCGCCTGACCGCGATCCAGGCAGCGTAGCCGCCGCGGACGGGCCTCCGGCCAGCCGCGGCACCGACCCGAGGAACGGGAGCACTGTGGGCACTGATTCGGCGCGCGTCGTTGTCACCGGGCTTGGCGCTATCACGCCAGTGGGTGCCGATGTCGCCTCGACCTGGGATTCACTTCTGGCCGGCCGCAGCGGCGTGCAGAAGCTGACCGACGCATGGGCGAGTGAGCTCCCGGCGCGGATCGCGGCGTGGGCAGCAGCCGACCCGGCGACGCTGCTGGACCGTGTGCAGGTTCGCCGGCTGGACAGGTGCGAGCAGTTCGCGCTGATCGCGGCGCGCGAGGCCTGGGCGGACGCCGGTACCCCGCAGGTCGATCCGGATCGGCTCGGCGTGGTCGTCTCCAGCGGGATAGGCGGCGTGGCCTCCACCTTGTCCGCCTACGACACGCTGCGGGAGAAGGGCTGGCAGCGGCTCTCGCCGTTCACTGTCCCGATGCTCATGCCGAACGGCTCGGCGGGCTGGATCGGGATTGAGCTCGGCGCCCGTGCCGGGGTGCACACGACAGTCAGCGCGTGCGCGTCCGGCGCCGAGGCGATCGGCTACGGCATGGAAATGATCAGGTCGGGGCGAGCCGACGTCGTCCTGGCCGGGGGCACCGAGGCCGCGATCCTGCAGCTGAACATCGCCGCCTTCGCGGCGATGCGGGCCCTGTCCACCAGGAATGACGAGCCGGAGCGAGCGTCACGGCCGTTCGACAAGGGCCGGGATGGCTTCGTGCTCGGCGAGGGCGCGGGCATGGTGGTACTGGAGTCAGCTGAGCATGCGGCCCGCCGCGGCGCCAACGTGTACGCGGTGGCGGCAGGCGTCGGCTACTCGGCCGACGCGCACCACATCGCCCAGCCCGACCCGGACGGCACCGGAGCCAAGCTCGCCCTCGGCCGGGTGCTCGCCGACGCCGGGCTGCAGGCCGAGCAGGTCGTGCACGTCAACGCGCACGCGACCTCGACCCCGGCCGGCGACGTGGTGGAGGCCCAGGCGATAGCGGCCGTGCTTGGTGCGGCGGCCCGCGGCGTCGTGGTATCGGCCACCAAGTCGATGACCGGCCATCTGCTCGGCGGCGCGGGCGCGCTTGAGTCAGTGGCCGCGATCCTGGCGCTGCGCGACCGGGTAGCGCCGCCCACGATCAACCTTGAGGACCCCGACGACGACGCCGGGCTGCAGATCGCCACCGAGCCAGTGGAACTGCGCCCGCACAGCTCGGCCCCGATGGCCGTGCTGAACAACTCATTCGGATTCGGCGGCCACAACGTGACGCTTGCCTTCACAGCCGCCTGACCTGCCCTTGCGCCCGACCCCGAGGAGACTGACGTGACCATCCTGGGAAACCGGCTTCCCGATGCGCCCGCTCGCCCGGCCGCCGCCGCCGCCGCAGGCCCGGAGTCCGGCGCCAGCAGCAGTGATCCGCGCGCCCGGCTCGAGTCATTCTTCGACGTCGGCACGCTGAAGCTGCTGATCCCGCCGGACACCAGCGGCGTCCTCGCGGGGACTGGCTGCATTGACGGCATGCCAGCCGTCGCGTTCGCCAGCGACCCCCGGATTCAGGGCGGCGCGATGGGCAGCGCGGGCTGCGCTGCGGTCGTCGCCGCGTACGACCACGCCATCTCCTGCGGCGCGCCCGTGATCGGGCTCTGGCACTCGGGCGGCGCGCGGCTGCGTGAGGGAGTCGAGAGCCTGCACGCGGTGGGCACCGTCTTCGCGGCGATGACGCGGGCCTCCGGCATAGTGCCGCAGATCTCGGTGGTGCTCGGCGCCGCTGCGGGCGGAGCGGCCTATGGCCCGGCCCTCACCGACCTGGTGATCCTTTCTGACCGCGGCCGGATCTTCGTTACCGGCCCGGATGTGGTCCGCAGCGTGACCGGCGAGGATGTCGACATGGAACGGCTCGGCGGTCCCGAGCCGCACAGCCGCAGGTCCGGGGTCGTGCATCTGGTAACGGAATCGGACAGCGAGGCGCTCAGCAAGGCCAGGGAGCTGGCTCTGCTCCTCGGCAGGCCCGGGCCGGACGACACGACAGCGGAGCCCCGCCAGGACGTCGATCTCGCGGCCCTGCTGCCCGAGTCGGCCCGGCGAGCCTATGACGTGCACCCGCTGATCACCGGGCTGCTGGATGAGCCGGGTATCGAGCTGCATCCGCGGTGGGCGCCGAACGTGGTCACCACGCTTGGCCGGCTGGCCGGCCGGACGGTCGGCGTGATCGCCAACAACCCGCTCAGGCTCGGCGGCTGCCTCGATGCCACCTCCGCCGAGAAGGCCGCCAGGTTCGTGCGGATGTGCGACGCCTTCGGGGTGCCGCTGGTGGTGGTCGTGGACGTGCCCGGCTACCTGCCTGGTGTTGGCCAGGAGTGGGACGGCGTGGTCCGGCGGGGCGCCAAGCTGCTGCACGCGTTCGCGGAGGCGACCGTACCGCGGGTGACCCTCGTCACCCGCAAGGCTTACGGCGGCGCCTACATCGCGATGAACTCGCGGGCGCTCGGCGCCACCCGGGTGTTCGCCTGGCCGGGCGCCGAGGTGGCGGTGATGGGCGCGGTGGCAGCCGTGCGGATCCTGCACCGGCGGGCACTCGCCGACGTGCCCCCCGAGCTCAGGCACGAGGCCGAGGCTGAGCTCGCCGCCGAGCACGAGCGGGAGGCGGGCGGCCTGGCCCGCGCGATGGCACTGGGCGTGGTCGACGAGATCGTCGAGCCCGCGGACACCCGCGCTGCGCTCGCCGGCGCCATCGCCGCGGCCCCGGCCACGCGCGGCCAGCACGGCAACATCCCGCTCTGAGTTATGGCGCCGAGGCGCAGGCGGCCCGACTGACCGGCGCGCCGCGGGCCCGGCGCGGGCTCACGCCCCGAAGGCGTCGCGTGCTGCCGCGGCACCCGGCCTGGCCCGGTCCCAGTACCCGTAGCTGCCCTCCTCGCGCAGCTCGCGGGCGGCCTGCGCGGCCGCGTCCAGCGCGGCGAAGGCGAACGCACCGCCGACCGAGATCCGGCGCACCCCGATCCCGGCGAGCTCGGCCACCAGTGGCATCCCGGGCAGCGCGAGTACGCTGACCGGCCGGTCCACGGCCGCAACCAGCTGCCGCAGCTCATCGGCCCGGGTGAGGCCAGGGGCGAACAGCACGTCCGCGCCCGCTTCCTGATAGCTCTGCAGCCTCGCGATGGTGTCGGCGAGGTCACTCCGGCCGTGCAGGTAGTTCTCCGCACGGGCGGTCAGCACCAGCCGGACGGGCCCGCCGTGCGCGACCTCTGCGGCGGCGGCCACCCGGTCGGCGGCCAGCACCGGGTCATAGATCGGGACGTCATCACGCCGGGCGAAGTCCTCGACCGAGCAGCCCGCCAGCCCGGTGCCCAGCGCGAGCCGGATCGGTCTGCGCGACGCCGTCAGGATCGTCGGCGAAGCAGTTCTCCAGGTCGGCCGAGACCGGCAGGTCGGTCGCCCCGGCGATCCACGCAGCGTGCGCTATCGCCTCAGCACGGGTGACCGATCCGTCAAGCTGCCCGAGCGTGGCGGCGAAACCGCTGCTCGTGGTCGCCAGCGCAGCGAACCCGAGCGAGGCGAACAGCCTCGCCGAGCCGCGGTCCCACGCGTTCGGCATCAGCAGCGGCGAGCTGCCGTCATGCAAGGCGAGAAACTGGGCTGCCTTTTCAGACTGGGTCGGCATGGCGCGAATCTACCGGTGCGTCCGGACAGTATGCGGCCCGGCCAGCCCGGTCCCTGATGTGCGCGGGAACCGCGGTGCCCGCGGGCAGCGCGGGATCGGCCACCGGCTCCTGCCAGAACGACGCGAGCGGCAGCTCGCCCGCCCAGCGGCCGAGCGCGCTGTCCGGGCTGTCGGCGTCGTCCGGCGGCCCGCGGCGGACCTTGACGGACGCCTCGTCCAGCGCCATCGCGAGCAGCGTGGTCGCGGCCAGCTCCTTGCGGCTCGGCCGCCTTGCGTAGTCCCATTGCCCGGGTGCCAGATGCTCGGACAGCGCGCGCAAGCCGGCGATCTTCTCGCCCGGATCGGTGACCGGCCGCGGCACCGCGTAGATCATCGCGCTCCGGTAGTTGACCGCGTGCTCGAACACCGACCTGGCCAGGACCAGGCCGTCAAGGACGGTGATGGTCAGGCACGCCACCGCGCCGCCAGTGCCGAGGCTGCGGCTGGCGACCGAGCCGTGCACGTAGACCTGCTCGTCGTCGAAGCCGTACCCGGTCGGCACGACCATGGGCACGCCGTCGATGATGACGCCCAGATGCGCGATGAGTCCGGCGCGCAGCACGGCGAGCAGCTCAGACCGGTCGCTGCGGCCTTGCTCGCGCAGCCGCCGATGCCGGGTGCGCGGCGTCGCCGACAGTGACCGAAGAGCGTCTTGCGAATTAGTCATAAATTCAGGTCCCGTGCAACGGAATCAGTCGTCGAGCGTAGTCTACGCAATCGATTCAAGCTATTCCTTAACCTACTAGCGGCCGTCAGGCAGGCTCGCTCGCGGCCGTCAGGCGGGCTCCCTCGCGGGCGTCAGGCAGGCTCCCTCGCGGGCGTCAGGCAGGCTCCGGCATCCCGGCCGCGGCGCGCGCGTAGGCGCTGAGCACCCGGTCCCAGAACGCGGTCACGTCGATCTCGGTTGCCACCATCGCATTGCGCACGCCGGGCGCGGCGCCGAAATCGGTAACCGTCATCCCCGAGGTCCATCGCCCGTGAGTCTCCACCTCGACCCGGGCCGGCTGGCAGCGGATCAGCCCTGGCCATGCCACGTGGGCGACCGCGCAGACGTCATCGACCGCCGGCCCCGCGGTCCCTCCGCCCGCCCTGGCCCGGTACCGGGCCAGGGCGGGCAGCAGCAGTTCATCCGCGAGCCTGCCAAGCCCGCGCATCCGGTCCAGCACCACGGCGGTCGCCCTCGCCTGGCGAGTGACGTCAAGGCCGATCATCGTCACGGTCCATCCGGCGCCGAAAACCATCTCGGCCGCCTCCGGGTCGGCCGCGATATTGAACTCCGCGGCCGGGGTCGCGTTGCCCCGGCCCGCCGACCCGCCCATGATCACGAAGTCCCTGACCCAGCCGACGAGCCGCGGCTCCCGGCGCAGCGCGAGTGCGATGTTGGTCAGCGGGCCGATCGCGATCAGGGTGATCTCGCCGGGCGCGGCCCCGATCGTCTCGATCAGGAAGTCCACGGCGTGGCCCGGCGCCGCCGGGGACGACGGTGCGGGCAGCAGCGCACCTCCCAGTCCGGAAGAGCCGTGTACATGCCGGGCATCCAGGCCCGGCCGCAGCAGCGGGCTACCGCTGCCGGCCACGACCGGCACGTCCCTGATGCCGATGAAGTCGGCTACCCGCAGCGCGTTGGCCGTGGTCATGTCGAGCGGCACGTTGCCCGCCACCGTCGTCACCCCGCGCAGCCGCAAGCCGGGGCTGCCGTGCGCGAACACCAGAGCCAGCGCGTCATCGATGCCCGGGTCGCAGTCGATGATGATCTCCCGCTCCGTCACCGCGAGCTAAACCGCCGTTCCTTCCGTCCGATCGTGCCCTCATCGTTGCATGGGCGTTGGCCCCGAGCCCGCCGCGCAGCCAGCCCCGAATGGAGATCCCCCCGTTCGGTCCCGTCCACTGCTGCTGACCTGCGCGAACAGCTCGTGTCGCGAGCGCCAGAGGCCTTTCACTGAGAGTTACTGGCTGTTACGTTCAGCAATCAACATGTGATTCACAGTGACAAGCCGGCGCCGCCGGGCGGCCGGAAGAAAGAGGGTTTGCCGTGCACAGATCTGTCCACTGCGTTTTCGGCCAAACACGAGCTATCGTGCTGGGCGCCGCATTGCTGTTCGGAGCCGCGCTACCGGCAACCGGGCTGTGGGCGGGCGCCGCGAGCGCCGCGATGTCCGACACTCCCACCACCACCACACTCAGCTCGTCGCAGAACCCGAGCTTCTTCGGCCAGCCGGTGACCTTCACCGCGGTGGTGGCGGCAGAGGAGAAAATCGACCTTCTCGACGTCGGCGGGACGGTGACGTTCAGGAACGGAGGCAAAACCCTCTGCCCTGACGCCACGCTGCACCACATCCTCGGAAGCTGGCGCGCGTTCTGCACCACCAGCACGCTGCCGGTCGGCAAGAACAAAATCACAGTTACCGGCAGCGCCGAAACCAAGTCGGTCAACAACGGGTCTCAGAACTGGCTGATTCAGGTCGTGCTGAGGGCGCCGACGCACCTCAGGGCGAACATCTTCTTCAACTACCACCAGACCTTCACCGTCACCGGAACGCTGGACAGCTTCCGCCACCCGGTCGCGCACGAGCCGCTGATCTTCAAGACCGGCCACACCTTCCTGTGCGTGGCTTTCACCAACAGCCATGGCATCGGGGCCTGCGTGCTCAGCTACTTCAAGTCCGTCGCGATCCGGCAGAACGCCGGCCGCTTTACCGTCATCTTCCCCGGCACCCCAGGCTACTTCCCATCCCTCGCGTTCGGTCAGGGCATCATCCATCCCTGACCGCTGCAGCTAACGGACTGGCTGCCGCCCGGGACACCGGACGGCAGCCAGTTCCGCGCAGCCGCAAGCCGGGACTACCGTGCGCGAACACCAGGGCCAGGGCGTCATCGACGCCTGGGTGGCAGTCGATGATGATCTCCCGCGCCGTCACCGCGACCTAAACCGCCGTACCTTCCGCCCGTTCGTGCCCTCATCGTTGCACGGGCGTTGCCCCGAGCCCGCCGCGCGGCCAGCCCAGAATGGAGATTCCCCCATTCGGCCTCGTCCACCGTTGCTGACCTGCACGAACAGCTCGTGTCTCGAGCTCTAAACCCTTTCACTGAGAGTTACCGCCTGTTACGCTCAGCCATCAACAACTGTCCCATGTGATGCGCCGGCGCCGCCGGTAGCCAGGAGAAAGAGGATTGCCATGCACAAATCTGTCCACCGCGTTTTCGGCCGAGCACGCGCCATCGTGCTGGGCGCCGCATTGCTGTCCGGAATCGCGCTACCGGCCACCGGGCTGTGGGCCGGCTCCGCGAGCGCCGCGAGCGCCGCGCCGACTCTCTTTCCTACCTCCACCATCCTCAGCACGTCGCACAGCCCGACCTTCTACCACCAGCCGGTGACGTTCACCGCGGTGGTCACTCCGACTCTCGGCGGCGGCACCGTCGGGTTCAAGAACGGGACCTCTCCCATTCCGGGCTGCTCAAGCCAGCCGCTGCACTTCTCCTTCGGCCACTACCGGGCTACCTGCACCACCAGCAGCCTGCTCCCGGGGGTCCACCACATCACGGCCGCCTACAGCGGGAGCCTCGTTTTCAACCCCTCGGTCAGCCTGCCGGTCATTCAGATTGTGCTGCGCTACCCGACGCACCTCAGGGCGAACATCTTCTTCAACTACCGGCAGACCTTCACGGTCACCGGCACGCTGGACAGCTTCCGCCACCCGGTCGCGCACGAGCCGCTGATCTTCAGGACTGGCCACACCTTCCTGTGCGTGGCTTTCACCAACAGCCGTGGCATCGGGGCCTGCCCGCTGAGCTACGCCAAGTCGGTCGCCATCCGGCAGAACGCCGGGCGCTTTACGGTCATCTTCCCGGGCAGCGTTGGCTACCTGCCATCCATCGCATTCGGCCAGGGCATCATCCATCCCTGACCGAGCCACCTAACGAGAAAGGCGGCCGCCCGGTAATCCGGGCGGCCGCCTTTCGTTACGCCCAGGTCAGCCGGTGGCGTGCAGCCAGCGCACCGGAGCGCCAGCCGCGGCGTGCCGGAACGGCTCGAGTTCGTCGTCCCACGGCTGGCCGACCAGCAGGGCAAGCTCCGCCTGCAGCGACCCGCTAAGCGCCGGATGACGCGGGGCGTGCGCCTCCCTGAGGACGCCGATGTCGCCGCCGGACTCGGCGCCCGCGGCCGAGGCCCGGCCCGGGGCGGCAGGCGCGGCGGACGCCGCCAGCGTCATGGCCGCCCGCAGCCTGCCCTCGGGTACCAGGATGTCACCGCTGGCCGAGGTGACCGCGGAGAACGTGCCCAGTGACGGCGTGCAGCTATAACGGACCGCGTCGCAGCCCGGGCTGGCTTCCTCGGTCACCTCGAACCTGAGCAGGTTCCACCCGGCCAGCGACGACGTCAGCGCCGCGGCACAGCCTGGCCGCCCCTGCCAGGTCAGCTCGGCTCGCAGCATCCCCGGCGACGCTGGCTGATCGACCCAGGGCAGGGTCAGGGCAACGCCAAGGACCCCGGCCACTGCCCACTCGACATGCGGGCTCAGCGCCGGGGGCGCGGAATGGACCTGCAGCACGCCACGTACGGACACTTGACCTCCCAGCAAGCAGACGAGGCTCGTCTTCCCCTACGGCCTCGGCGCTCACAGGCGGCCTGCCACGACACGGCAATGCTCCAGTGTTCCGCGTCACATTGTGCCGTACCGCCACCGCAGGCACCAGCACCGGGTCCCGTCCTCGCCCGTGTCCGGCGGCCGGTATGGATGGATGGCATCGGGCCGATCGCATGCGCGCAAAGCTCCAGCAACGCGGCTTCCTGCTCAGCCGCAGGCCGAAGCCGGTAGCGGGACACGCGCAGACCGTAACAACCCCCGCCGACAGTTCCCCCGAAGGGAGGGAGCGGCGTTTCCTCCCCGCCCTGAACGACGGGGTTTCCACGCCGCGCACGCGATGATGTGATGAAGGCGTGATCCCGCCAGCAGGGGCGTCAGCTGCCGGACGTGGCCGGGCCGGGCGGCTCGCCGCGGCTCGCGACATCGGCGAGCGTGACATCGGCGGCCTGCTGTTCGCCGCCGAGATGTACGGCGTCCAGCTCGACCACCTGGCGATCGTGCTCGGGGTCAGCGAGGCGCGGGCCCGCGCGATTGCGGCCGGCTGGCGCAAGCGGCGGTTAGCCGAGTCGGCCAGGCTCGGCCCCGGCGCCCCGTGGATCTGGCTGACCAGGGCGGGGCTGGCCAGCTGCGGCCTGGCCTACTCCCCCGCCCCGCCAGCGCTGGGCAGGCTGGCACATATCCGGGCGGTGACAGCGGCCAGGCTCGCGCTGGAGTCAGCGTCCGGTTACGCCGCCGGAGGCGCCTACTGGCGCAGCGAGCGCCGGCTGCGCGCGCGGGCAGGCGGCCGGGTCGGGCTCCGCGAGCACTTCCCGGACGGCGAGGTGCACTGGCCGAGTGCGGCGGCGGTCGGCTGGGCCGGTGAGTGCTGGGCCATCGAGGCAGAAGTCACCCGCAAGACGGTCAGCAGGACCACGGCGATCATGCGGGAACTGCTGACCCGCACCGGCGACTACGGCTGCCCGGCCGCCGAGGCGCGCTTACCAGGCAAGCCTGCCAGGCACGCCCGCGTGCTGTACGTCTGCGCGCCCGTCGCCATGCCGACGGTCGCGCGGGCGCGCGACGCGCTCGGCAGCGCCAGCGTCAGGATCGAGATCCGCGGCCTGCCCCCGGACGCCGTGCTGCCGCCGCCGGCCGGACTGCACGTCCCTCCGGCTCCCGCCGCGACCAGCCGCGCCGCGACCAGGCAAGCCGCGACCGGACCAGCCGCCGCCAGGCCAGCCGCCGCCAGGCCAGCCGCCGCCTGCCCAGCTGCCGCTCAGCCGGCCGCGACTGAGGAGGCCGCGACGTGATCAGCCGCTGGCTGAGCCTGCTCGCGGTCCAGGCCGCTGTCCGGCTCGCCGTCCGGCTGATCAAGGTCGCCGCAGCGGCGGCCCTCATCATCGTGGCCGCGCCGGTGTCGCTGTGCGCGGTGATCAGCGTAGGGGCAGCCTGGCTGGCGGGCTGGCAGCCTGCCCGGCTCTACCGTGCCGCGTTGTGGTGCGCACCCATGGTGGCCGTCTGGCTTTCCGCCATCGCCGTCACCCGCGGCTGGGCTGGCCTCGCGCAGGCGCCTTACCGGGCCTGGCTCGCCATGTGGCGGGACGGCGCAGCCGGTGCCTACCCCGCCGCCGCGGCTGTCATCGCCCCGGCGGCGATCCCCGTCGGCCTGGCCGTCGGCGGTCTGGCCTGGTCCTACCGGATCCGCTCGATGCAGGCAGGATCCGGCGGCCTGTCACCGGCGGCCGCTGTCGCATTCGACCTGCGGCAGTGGCGGCACCAGGCGCGCAGCGCGCGAGCCAGGATAGCCGCGCCCGGATCGGTGCCTTTGAACAGCAATAACGGGGACCTCATCGCCGGTGCCGTGATCCGCGCCGTCGGTCATCCGGCGCGCCAGGCCGCCGTCATCCCCTACCAGCGGATGCGGTCCCACCAGGTGGTGATCGGCACGACAGGCACCGGTAAGACCACCCTCCTGCTCAGGTTGTGGGCCGGGTTCGTCGCCAGCGCGCTGCAACGCCACGCGGCAGGCACCGGCAGCCTCCCGCTACTGGTCGTGCTGGACTGCAAGGGCGGCGGCGACGCCAGGCGGATCGCCGACCGGGCCCGCCGGGTGCTGCGCGCCGCCGGCGCGGCGCGCACCGCGGTCTGGCCTGACGAGGCCAGCCTGTCGCTCTGGGCACTGCCAGCCGGCCAGCTGATCACCACGCTGGTCGACCTGATCGAACACGGAACCGGCGGCGCCGCCTACTACGCCGACGTCATGGAGGCGGTCGTGGCGCTGGCCGTCGAGGCGCCGCCCGGGCCGCCGCGAGACACCGCTGATTTCCTCGCCCGGCTCGACCCTGGCTGGCTGACCATGGCGTACTCCGCTGCTGAGCACGACGACGCGCATGCGCTGATCCGGCGCGGCCTGGCAGACCGGCGACATCGCGCTACGGTTCCGCACCTTGTTCCGGCGGCTTGGCGGCGGGCTTGACGGGCCGGGCGGTTTCGGCGATGCCGACGCCTGGTACTGCATCCTGGAGGGCACCGCGGAGACGAGCGTGGCCGAGAGCCAGGCCCGCGCCCTGGTTGACCTGCTGGCCAGCTATGCGACAGCGACGGCCGGGCCTGACGGCCCCGGGCAGGCCGGCGGCCGCAGGCAGATCCTGCTGGCCGTGGACGAGTTCAGCGCGGTCTCCCGGCGGCTGCCGATCTGGCAGCTGTACGAGCGCGCCCGCTCGCTCGGGCTCGCCGTTCAGGTATCGGCGCAGTCCTGGCAGGGCCTAGCCGCTGACGAGGACGAGCGCTACCGGATCGCCGCGGCCGCCGACGGCGGCATCTGGCTGTTGCGTACCCCGCATCCGGAGCCGGTAACGGCACTGGCAGGCAGCCGCAAGGTTACCGACACCACCAGGCGGCTGCTCGGCGTACCGCTGTGGAGCCATCAGGGCACTTCCCGGATGCGGCTGGCGCCGGTGGTCGACCCGGCCCTGATCCGGGCCCTCGACGTCGGCCAGGCGGCCTACATCTACCGGGGTGGCGCAACTTACGTGCAGGTCAAGCGCCTAGTCGCGGCGCCCGCCGCGGTCGGCGGCCGGGCGGCCGAGACAGCTGAGACAGCCGAGACAGCTGAGACAACCGGGCGGGCGGCCGCGGCCGTAACGCTTCGGCGCCGGGGCCGGCCGCCATGCGGGACGGCCGCCCCGCTGAGCCGGTCCCGCCCGGCCTCACGGCACTGCTCGATGAGGCATTCGGAACGGACCCGCCATGAGCGACCGGGCCGATCCGTTTGCGGCGCTCGGCCTGGCGCCGCGAGTGGACCTCACCGACGACGAGGTGCGGGCCGCCTGGCGCAGGGTCGCCGCCGCCACCCATCCGGACCGCGAGGACGGCGGAGATCCGCGGCGGTTCGCTGTCGCCGCCGCTGCCTACACCGCGCTGCGCACCAGGTTCGGCCGCGGCGAGGCTCTCGCCGACCTCGCGGCGGGACCGGCCTCGGTCGGCCGGTCCGGCTGGCGGCTTCCCGTTAAACCGCGGTTTTCCCGCATCCGCCCGCGCCGGGTCACGCGATTTGCGGCCCGGATCCGGGCCGGCCGGCCCCGGCGGCTGGCGCTCCGGGTCCTCGCCGCGCTGGCGGCCAGCGCCGTGGCCGTTATCGCAGCCGGATTCCACCCCGCCGCTCCGGCCCTGATCACCGGAGCCGCCACCTGGCTGGCCTGCACCGCCCGCCGCGACCTGGCCCCGCCCCGGTGACCAAGCCCATACCGCCGTCCGGCCGCAAGGCCGCTGCGGCGGTCGAGCGCAGCCTCCGGCTGGCTATTCCGTGGAGCGGGTCACATAGGTGCCGCGTTGCGGGATCGTAACGACCAGCCCCTCCTCGCGGAGCACCTGAACCGCGCGGCGCGCGGTATCCCGTGCCACCCCGAACAGGTCGACTAGGTCCTTCTCCGATGGCAGCGGATCCTCGCCCGGACGGAACTCCCCCGCCGCAATGCGGGCGCGCAGCCATGCAGCTATCTGCCGGTAAGGAGGCTCCGCTGCACGCGGGTTGATTTCAGGCACGTCCACCTGATCGAACCTAGGTGACCAGGGACAATGGTCTTCTTGGACCATCGTTGATAGACGTTGGCCGACGTATAGGCTAGTCTCTCGTTGATGATGCAGCAGGAGCAGGAAGCGAGCAGCGATGCTGAGCGAGCAAGATACGCAATCGCTTGTCTGGTTGCAGTGGCACTGGGATAGTCACTACGTCATGCAGGTCCGGGACGGCTTATGGATGGCCAGGCGTCTTGACCACCCCCCGTTGATAACCGGCGACCATGCGGGGATCATCACGGCCGGCAGCGCACCCGAGCTGCGGGACAAGCTGAAGCACGATTTTGCCGAGCTCGCGACGTTCCGTAGTCAGGCGCGGATATCCCTGGCCGAAGGCGGGTCCGTCTAGCCCGCTGTCTCGCCTCATGATCGTGATGCTCTCGGTGAATAAAGCCATCGCCGACCCCGCGACGGCCCGGATTCCATCTGGCCGCGCCGGCCCTGGTCACCGGAGCCGCCACCTGGCTGGCCTGCACCGCCCCCCGCGACCTGGCCCCGCCAGGCTGAAGCCTTGCTCTATATCGCAAGCAAAGAGGATCACGCGGCGAACCGCTTGCGGCTCGCCGCGCGCCCTAGGTGTGTGACTTCGCTGGTTAGCTGCTCTTCTGCTTGGCTGCGGCGTCCTTGCCGCCAGCCAGCGGCGCGGTCGCATTCAGAACTTCCTCGGCGAACTTGCGCTGGCTGGCCAGCAGCTGCTCGGCGAAGTCGTACGCGCCCGCTACGAGTTCCTGCGGCTTCGGCAGCTTGTCGGCCAGGGGCACGTCCACGGCGGGCAGATCCGGCGTGATCGACTTGATCGTGCTGGCCAGGGTCTGGAGCGCTTTGACTACCGCGGCCTGGCTGGTGCGGACCGTCTTCAGGATCTCCTCCTGAGCCTGGTCCAGTGGCTTTGACTCGGGCATGACTCCTCCTTAGGATCATCTACTGCTAACTATAGCAAGCATTTTGATTGATTTGCCAAGCAGACTCCGGCCGCGGCCGGCGGCCACGGACGTGACGATGACGGTGGCGCCTAGGCCATGTCGTCCCGCAAGGTTGTCAGCCAAGTTCCGCCTCCCGGCCTCCGTAATGCAGAGCGTCGCGGGTCGGCGTTCTTGATGACGAGTGCCATAAGGCCATACTGGTTGAGGTCCACCGCGATGGCTAGGCCAGGAACTGTGGATTCGCGCGATGAGCGCCGCGTACGTTATTCTGCTCAGATCATGATTCGAAGGCTGCTTCTTCGCGGCCGCGGCGAGGCCAGGTAACCACTCCGGTCGGCCCCTCGTCGCGGGCTGCTGTGCTGCGCCGACCGATCCGCCATCCGGTCACCCTCGTCAGGAGCAGCGCCATCATGAGCAACCCAGGTAATCAGCGCCCGTCCGGCATGCCATGCCACCGCTACCGGCCCTTCCCCCCAGTCGACCTGCCCGACAGGCAATGGCCCGCCCGCGCGATCACCGCGGCCCCGCGGTGGCTGTCGACCGATCTGCGCGACGGCAACCAGGCCCTGATCGACCCGATGAACCCGGCCCGCAAGCTCGCGATGTTCGAGCTGCTGGTGCGCATGGGCTACAAGGAGATCGAGGTCGGCTTCCCGGCGGCGAGCCAGACCGACTTCGACTTCATCCGCAGCCTGATCGAGACCGGCGCGGTACCTGACGACGTCTGCATCTCGGTGCTGACCCAGGCGCGCGAGGAGCTGATCGAGCGCACCGTCCAGTCGCTGGCCGGCGCCCGGCTGGCCGCCGTGCACATGTACAACGCGGCAGCGCCGATCTTCCGGCGGGTCGTGTTCGGCTGGTCCGGCGACGGGCGCGCGGAGTGCCGGGCCGTGGCCGTGGAGGGCACTCGCGCGGTCATGAAGTTCGCCGAGACCTACCTGCCGGGCACGGACATCGGCTACGAGTACTCGCCGGAGATCTTCATGGACACCGAGCTGGACTTCTCGCTCGAGATCTGCGAGGCCGTGATGGAGGTCTGGCAGCCGGGCCCGGGCCGGGAGATCGTGCTGAACCTGCCGTGCACGGTCGAGCGTTCCACTCCCAATGTGTACGCCGACCAGATCGAGTGGATGAGCAGGAACCTGAGCCGGCGCGAGCATATCGCCCTGTCGGTGCACACCCACAACGACCGGGGCACCGCCACGGCGGACGCGGAGCTGGCAGTGCTGGCCGGGGCCGAGCGCATCGAGGGATGCCTGTTCGGCAACGGCGAGCGCTCCGGCAACGTGGACCTGGTGACGCTCGGGCTGAACCTCTACAGCCAGGGCATCGACCCGATGATCGACTTCAGCCACATCGACGAGATCCGCCGCACCGCCGAGTACTGCACCCGCATCGATGTGCACGAGCGCCATCCGTATGCGGGCGATCTGGTCTACACGTCGTTCTCCGGATCGCACCAGGACGCGATCAAGAAGGGCTTCGACGACCTTGAGCGGGTCGCGGCGCAAGCGGGAAAGCCGGTCAGCGAGCTGCCGTGGGCGATGCCGTACCTGCCGATCGACCCCAGGGACGTCGGCCGGTCGTACGAGGCCGTCATCAGGGTCAACTCGCAGTCGGGCAAGGGCGGCGTCGCCTACCTCATGAAGACCGACCACCACCTGGACCTGCCGCGACGTCTGCAGATCGAGTTCAGCCACGTGATCCAGCGGCACACCGAGGATGCGGGCGGCGAGGTCGATGCGGCGCAGATGTGGCAGATCTTCGCCGCCGAGTACCTGGCGCCCGGCGCGTTCGAGCTGCTCCAGTTCGGCTCGGTGAGCGAGGGAGGCGTCGACGGGATCACCACGACCGTTCGCGCCTTCGGCGCCGAGCACACGCTGACCGGCAGCGGCAACGGACCGATCGCGGCGTTCTGCGAGGCCCTGTCCGGCATTGACCTCGGCCTGGGCGGCGTCAACGTGCGCGTGCTCGACTACTCCGAGCACGCGCTCAGCTCAGGGCGGGACGCCGAGGCGGCCGCCTACCTGGAGATCGAGGTGGGTGACGCGGTGCTGTGGGGCGTCGGGATCAGCGAATCGATCGTGCAGGCGTCGCTGCGCGGCGTGATCAGCGCGCTGAACAGGACAGTTCGTCGCCGCGCGGCCGGAAGCTGAGCCCCGCCAGGGCTGCTGGCCGCGCGTGGTTGCCAGACGGCTGAGCCGCGCCGCGCCGTGTCACAGCCGGGCGCCGTGTCACAGCCGGGCGCCGTGTCGGGCCGGGCGCCGTGTCAGGGCCCGGCGTCGTGTCAGGGCCCGGCGTCGTGTCAGGGCCCGGCGTCGTGTCAGGGCTCGGCGTCGTGTCAGGGCACGGCGTCGTGTCAGGACGGGCGCCTGCGCAGCGGGCCGGCCGCGCGGATAGGCCGGCGAACGTCTCGCCGACAAGCTGCCGGACCCATCGCATCCGGTCGATGGCCGCCTCGGGGTGATCACCGAACTCCTGTGCCATCAGGCCGGCACAGCCGCTGACGCCGAACTGCCGCACGGCTCGCGTGATCACCTCCGCCACCGCTTCGGCCGTCGGGACGTCCCGTCGCTGCAGCCCTGACGCGAACAGCGCCTCGCACCGCGCGTCGTTTACGCTTAACCGGCTCATGGCAAGCCTCCGTGCCTTCCTCGCCGTGCCCATCGTCGGCTACGCAGTGGCCTGTCATCAGCCAGCTAGCCTCCATCAACACAGAGCGGCTCAACGCCGCCCAGATACGGCGCCAGCGCAGCAGAGTGTCTCCGGGCGGCGGCGGCGCCGCCTCCGGGCCTGCGCCACGGCGCCAGCGACATGGCATACGCTCAGGCCGAGGGGAGGGTCATGGAGAACGCGCCCGCCGACGGCTCGGTCGGCCTGCCGCCGATCCACGCCCTGTTCCACAAGCGCATCGCCGGAGACGACGCGCTGCTCAAGCTCGCCGGCCTTCGCTTCAGTCAGGAGGGCCTGGCAGCTGAGGCGTACGCCGACACGCCCGACCAGCTTGATCGCGTGCTCCCCTACGTGCCGCCACATCCGCGACTGCCGACGGTCCATCTGAACCGCAGCCTGAACATGCTGCGTGACCGCGACCGCGGGGTGGTCGAGGAGTTCGCCGCGCGCTTCGCCGGGCGGCTGTCCGGCATGGTCGTCCATGACCACGCCGACATGGGCGGACAGACCGGCAACCTGGTGGCTGCGCTGCAGGACCTGGACTCCAGCCTGGCGCGCTCGCCCGGTGCGCCCTGGGTGTTTCTCGAGTATGCGGCGGGCCTGGAACCCGGCTGGTTCGTCGAGGTGGCGGAACGGCTGGCGGACGCCGCCCGGATCAGTTGCTGCATCGACGTAGGTCACGTCGGTATCAGGCAGGCGTCGGCCAGGTTCACGCGCGATCATCATGGTCTCAGCCTGCGGGACCTCAGCCCCGCCGATGAGCGCCTGCCGGGCCTGGTCGCCGACGTCCAGGACGCGGTGGCGGAGGCGCTGCCTGACGTTCTCGCCATGATCCGCCCGATCGGGCGGCTCGGCAAGAACGTGCATTTCCACTTGCACGACGGGCATCCCCTCGTCGGCGGCCTGTCCGACCACTTCACCTTCCTGATGCGGCTGCCGGTGCCGTTCAGCCACGCGGGGCGGCAGTCCCTGGCCACGTTGTACGGCCCTGCCGGGCTCGCCGCGATCGTGGCCGCCGCCACGGATGCGACTGGCCTGGACCGAGTGTCGTTCACGCTCGAGATCCACCAGGTGGAAGGGCGCCTGCCGGTCGGCGACGCCGAGGGCCTGTTCCGGCAATGGCACGACATCACCAACGCCGAGCGCATGAACTACTGGCTTTCCGTGCTCGCTCAGAACGCCATGCTGGTCCGCGAGGCCATCCCGGGCTAGCAACGCGGCCGCCCCGGGCAACGGTCAATCGGCTCGGGTCAGCTGAGCATGAGGACGGCGTAGGCGGCGAGCCAGTGCTCGACCGTGTAGTCGCCGCCTACGACGTGCGGGAGGGCGGCTTGCCCGTGGACACGGGCAGCGGTGAGAGCGGGCCCGATACGAGGGTCGCCGCCGGGCAGGCTCTCCGCGAGCCGCCGCCAGCACCAGGCACGGCTCGCGTTGAGGCCGTGCAGGTGCGCGACTTGGCCGTCGCTGGAGTCCGACACGGCCGCCGGGGTGAACAGCGAGGCCGGCTCGCCATGCTCGATTCCCGGCAGGAACACGCCCAGCCATTCGGGGAACTCCTCCCGCCGCAGGATCTGGGCCATCAGTTCAGCTTCGGTGAGCGCCGGGGACAGGAAGTCCTGTCCGGATGGCTCCCAGCTGCCGGGATAGAGCATGTCGCTGCCGAACCACGCGTGCGCCTTGGCGGTAATCGCCCCGAGCAGCCGGCCATCCCCCGATCTGGCCCGCTGCGTCGCGTACGGCAGGGCCCTGGACAGGCCGAACGCACTGTTGCCGTGCACTCCGTGGCGAACCGGATAGGTCGCCTTCGGCAGCCATTCGAGGAAGAGGCCGCTGACCTTGTCGGCCAGCGGTGACATGGCGGCCGCCCAGGTGCGGCCGTGCTGATCATTCCAGGTCGCGGTCTCGTGAATCAGCGCGAGCGCCCAGCCCCAGCCGTAAGGGCGTTCCCGCAGGCCGTCCGGGCTGGTGATGAACTGCTCCTCCACCGACAGCGCCAGCCGCTCGAAACGGGCGCCAAGCGCAATCCTGATCTCGCCGGCGGGGATGGCGTCCGGCACGACGCGCAGCAGGCGCACCAGCAGCCAGTGCATCTCGACGCACGAGTGCCAGTCGAAACTGCCGAAGAAGACCGGCGTGCGCGCCCGTGGACGGTACGGGAAGTCGCCCGGCGCATTCACCAGGTGATACACGCCCGACGGGAACTCACGCCTGATGTTGGCCAGCGCGACGCGCGCATAGGAAGCAGCCTCGTCCTGCAGTACCTGGGTCCAGTCGTCCACGAGCCCCACGATCTCTCCTTACCCACGGCGCGGCTGATCCCAAGGGAGAGGCTAGCTGGCAACGGTCGCAGCACCCCGGACAGTGCGAGAAGCTGGTAGTAGCGGCGGGCCCGCGCGCGCGGGCCACCCGCAGCCACTGGAGGCACGCCATGGAAACACCCCTGACTCCCCTCGAGTTCGCCCGCCGGACCCGCCACCTGCACGGTAACCGTGAGGCGGTGGTCGACGGCGACGTGCGCCTCACTTACGAGCAGTTCTTCGACCGGTGCGATCGCTGGTCGGCGGCGCTGCAGGAACTCGGCGTGGCACAAGGCGACCGGGTTGCCACGATCGCCCCGAACACCCACACGCACCTGGAGTCCTTCTATTCGGTGCCGCAGATCGGGGCCGTGCTGGTGCCGGTCAATTACCGGCTGACGCCGGAGGACTTCGTCTACATCGTGAACCATTCGGGCGCCACCGTGCTGTGCGTGGACCGGGACTACCTGGACGCGGTGGACAAGGTCCGCGACCAGATGCCGGAGGTGCGGCACTTCGTGGCCTTCGAAGGCAGCGGTGACGGCTGGCTGGACTACGAGGCCGCCATCGCCGGGGCCGGCCCGGGCTTCGCCCGGCCGCAGATCAGCGAGCTGGACCTGCTCACAATCAACTACACCAGCGGGACCACCGCGCGCCCGAAGGGCGTGATGATCACGCACCGGAACGCGGCGATGAACACGATCGGCACCCTGGTGCACCTGCCGATGGGGGTGGGCGAGCGCTACCTGTGGACGCTGCCGATGTTCCACGCGAATGGCTGGACCTACACCTGGACGGTGACCGCGGCCGCGGGGACCCACATCTGCCTGCGCAAGATCGACGCGGAGACAGTGTTCACGCTGATCCGCGATGAGCGGGTGACCTGGCTGTGCGCGGCGCCCACGGTGCTGATCTCGCTGGCGAACGCGCCCGCCGAGGTGCGCGGTGACGTCCCGGCCGGCGTGCACGTCCTTGCCGCGGGCGCGGCGCCCGCTGCCGCCACGATCGAGCGGCTCGAAGGGGAGCTCGGCTGGGAGATCACGCAGGTCTACGGGCTGACCGAGACATCCCCGTTCATCACCGTGTGCATCCCGCTGCCTGAGCACCGGGGCCTGGGACTGGCCGATCGCGCGATCGTGAAGGCCCGCCAGGGAGTCGAGCTGCTCACCTCGGGCGAGCTGCGGATCCTCGGCGAGGGCGGCGGCGAGGTCCCCGCCGACGGCGCCTCCCTAGGAGAGATCGTCGTCAGGGGGAACGCCGTCATGCACGGCTACTACCGCGATCCGGAGGCGACGCAGCGCGCGATGGGCGACGGCTGGTTCCACTCGGGCGACGCCGCGGTGCTGCATCCCGACGGCTACATCGAGATCCGCGACCGGCTGAAGGATGTGATCATCAGCGGCGGCGAGAACATCTCCTCGGTGGAGGTCGAAGGGGCGCTGCTTCGGCACCCGGCCGTCTCGGAGGTCGCGATCGTCGGGCTGCGGCATGCGAGGTGGGGCGAGGCGCCACAGGCCTTCATCGTGCTGCGCGAGGGCGCCAGCGCCACCGAGGAGGAGATGATCGCGTTCGCCCGCGGGCAGCTGGCTCACTTCAAGGCCCCGCACGGCGTGACATTCGTCGAGGAACTGCCGAAGACGGCGACCGGCAAGATCCAGAAGTACGTGCTGCGGGAGGGCGCGCCGAACCTCGCCGCGCAGTAGAAACCCGCCCGTGGCGTGGCGGTTAGCGGCGTCCCCGGACCGGAGCGTCCGGATCGCCCGGCGTCACCAGCGCCGGCCGGCAGCGGCGTCGGCTGCCGCGCTCCGGTGCGCCTGAATCCGGCTAGCCGGGTTCAGGCCCGGTGGCGACCGGGCGGCCCGGATCAGCGATCCAGCCCGACCATGAGCCCACGTAAAGGGCCGCTGGAATGCCCGCCAGTTCCAGCGCCAGCACCTCATGCGCCGCTGTCACCCCGGAGCCGCAGTAAGCCCCGACCGCCAGGCCCGGACGAACGCCGAGCGCCGCGAACCGCTCACGCAGCTGCGCCGGGCTCAGCAGCAGGCCCTCGGCTGTGACGTTCGCGCTGGTCGGCGCGGACACCGCGCCGGGGATGTGACCGGCAACGGGATCAACGGGCTCGGACTCGCCCCGGTAGCGGGCGGCGGCCCTGGCGTCGAGCAGCACCCCCGAGCTGGCCAGCGCGGCTGCTCCGGCGTGATCAAGCAGCGCCAGGTGACCCGGCCTGGCCGTGAAGGCAGGCTCCCCGGAGCCTGGCCCTCCGCCGGTCCGCTTCGGGCTGGGCAGGCCCCGCCTCCAGCCCGGCCTCCGGGCGGGCGGTCTCGACCGGCAGGCCAGCCGCGGCCCAGGCCGCCATCCCGCCATCAAGCACCCGGGCCTGATCGTGGCCGAAATAACGCAGCAGCCACCACGCCCGGGCGGCGACAGTCGAGTCACCATCGTCGTAGGCGACGACGGGCCGTCCCTGCCGCACACCGGCCCGGCGCATCGCCGCCGCGAAGTCCGCCGCGGCGGGAAGCGGATGCCTGCCTGCCGGCCCAGGCGGGCCGGCCAGATCGGCATCCAGATCGGCGAAGACCGCCCCAGGCAGGTGCCCTTCGTTGTAGAGGTCAATGCCGGGCAGCCCGCCCAGCCGCCATCGCACGTCCAGCACCACTGGCGGGCTGGCGCCGGTCAGCTCGCTGGCCAGCGACCCCACATCGACCAGCGGGCCAGCCATCTCGCTCATTCCTGTGGATAACCCCCTGCCTTCTGTGTACAGACGGGCTTCGGGCGATGCGCTTCCCCGCATCGGCTGTGGACAAACCAGGTGGACCGATCAGGTGCGCAAACCAGGCCCGTCCGCCAGGCAGCCGCCATGATCAGCGGCGGCCGTGGCCGCCCGCGTCGGCCTGCCGGTGCGGTCCGGTCCCCTCTCCGTCCGGTCGCGGCCAGGTGAGCAGCGGCACGAGCTGATCCGCCGGCGTGACCGAGCCGTGCATCCCGATCAACGCTGACTCGCGCGGCTCCGTCCTCGTCGCGACCACCGCCGACGGGCCGGCTGGAGCCGCCACCACATCGCCGATCCTGGCCGCGAGCTCGGGCCTGACCGGGCCGAACCAGCCATCCGCCACTGCCTCGGCCCTGGAAACCACCCAGGCACGGGCGCCCAGGGTCTCCCGCCACGCGGCCAGCACGTCAGCTGCGGCGCCTGGCTCCGCGTAGACATGCCTGGCCCGCGGCTCACCGCCGAGCAACCTCACGCCGGCCCGGAGGCCGACTACCGCATCGGCGTCGACCCGGTCCTGCCGCGGGACGTCCACCATGCCATGATCGGCCGTTATATACAGCGTGGTGCCTGACGGCAGCGCCCCGGCCAGCTGCTCGGCCAGCTTGTCGACGTGACCCAGGTGGTACCGCCAGGCCGCTGAGGCGCAGCCCCAGGCGTGCCCGGTGGCGTCCAGCTCACCGTGATACACCATCGCCAGTGCCCGCTCCCGCTCCCGCTCCCGGCGTCGCAGCACCGCCGCGGCCTCGGCGACGAGCGCGCCGAGAGTGTCGGCGGGACAGTACTCCGCGCCGCGCATCGCCGCGACGGACAGGCCGGTGCGGGCCAGCGAGCCCTGCGCCACCCGGTACGCGCCGATTCCCGCCGCAGCAGCCCGCTCGAAGATGGTGGACCCTGGCTGCCAGGCGACCGGATCGACGAGCTTGTCCCACTGCAGGGCGTTCAGCAGCCTGCCCCCGCCCGGCACGGCGACCTGATAGCCCAGCAGCCCATGCTGGCCTGGTGGCCGGCCGGTGCCCAGCGATGCCAGGCTGGTCGCGGTCGTGGCGGGAAACCCGGCCATCAGCGGCCGCCCGGAGACGGCGAGCTCGGACAGGAACGGCGCGGCGGCGGGATGCTCGCGCAGCAGTTGCCAGCCGAGGCCGTCAACGACCAGCAAGCACACCCGCTCAGCCGGCGGCAGCCCCAGCGGATTGGCCTCGCCGGGTACTCCGAGCGCGGCCAGGACCGACGTGGCAAGATCGGAAAGGGTGTTGTCGCCGTAGCGCGGCAGCGAGGGCCGGGACTTCGGCAGCTCGGTCATCAAGGTGGGCAGCCCTTCGCGCGCCGCTCGGCCATCACAGCGGGCGGCTGGTGGCCTCGGAGAGTGCCTGCGCGAACGCGAGTACCTGCAGGACCGCGTCCTCGCCGTCGGCTGCCTCGCTCACTCTCATCGTGAAGTCGTCCGCGGTGATCGTGCCGGTGTATCCGTGATCCGCCTCACAGCTCTCGTCCCCGCAGTGGGCGGGCTCAAGCTCGATATGGGACAGGACATTCCAGCCGATGGTCAGCACCACCTCGCTCGGCATCGTGACCCCAGGCACATAGGAGGCCGGGTCAGGGATGACGCGGGTCACCGCCACCGACGAGATCTGCGCGAACCTGACTGCCTCGGTGGTGGTCTCCGCCTGCGGGCGGACGTCCTCGTCACTCGGGTCGGCTGGATGCTCGTCGGTATGCGAGTAGACCAGCCTGGCCGGCGTGAGCGCCAGGACCGTCATGTGCCGCCTGACCTCCATGCCGGGATCGAACAGCGCATCGTGATGCACGACGTAGGAAATAACGGGCTCCGGGCCCAGCACGGATGACACCGCATCGAAGACCAGGCCGGGGTAGTAGCCACTTCGCTCGATCGCGGAGCGCATGCCGCCGACGGAGCTTCGGGTTTCCCTCATGCCCCCATCCTGCACCGTCCAGGCCCCGTCGCTCATAGGGTGGGGCACAGGTAGGTGTCCGCGCCTTGCGGGCCGGCCTGGGAGCGGCCAGTAGTCCGCTGGTCCCGCGGCTCCGCCAGATGGGCAGGCCTACCCCGATCCTGGCATGTCCAGGCGGCGTACCCGCCCTCGGCTATCCCGACCAACCACCATTCGGCCATAAGACCCACGATATGCCCGCGGCCCGCCACGGCATGCCTTTCCGTCATTTCGGCGAGGACCGGCTGGCCGGGCCCGCGGCGGCGGTTACCTGGCCGATCAGCGGCTGAGGAGGTAGCGCAGCAGTACCACATCGCCGATCTGGCTTGTCTCCGCCAGAACGACCCGGCCGGACCGGGCGTAAGGGAAATGGCCATTACGCAGAAAGCGCGGCGCCGCGGGATCGCCAACGAACAGCGGCGCTACGACCAGCTGCAGCTCGTCGGCCAGCCCCGCGGCGAGGAATTCGGCGTGCACCATGGCGCCGCCCTCGACCATCAGCCGCGCGATGCCCCGGCCTGCCAGATCCCGGAGGACGGCAGCCAGGTCAACGTGGTCCCCCGCGCCGATCACGGAGGCGACGGCGCCGAGCCGCGCGCGGGTCCGGTCAGCGATGTGCTCAGGGACGTAGACAAGCCTGGGGACCCCGCCGGCCGCTCCAGCACCTGCCGCCGGGGCCGCCGTGAAGAACCGGCCTGCCGGATCAAGGTCACCGCTGCTGGTCAGGGTCACCTTGACCGGGCTGGCGGGACGCCCCCGCGCCAGCCGCACTGCCTGCCGCCGCTGCGAGCGCACCACCAGCCCGGGGTCATCACGGCGGATCGTCCCGGCCCCCACCAGGATCGCGTCGCAGCCGCTGCGGACCTCGTCGACCCGGTCCAGGTCAGCATCGTTCGACAGCACTAGCCTTGTATCGCTCGCGTCGTCGATATAGCCATCAATCGACGTAGCGACTGATAGAAGCACGTAAGGGCGTTCCGCCATCGTCCTGCCCGGCCTCTCCGGCTGGGTTCCTGGGCCAGTAAAGCTACCCGATTTCCTGAGGCGGCCGCGTCCGTAGCCACGCCTTGCCACGGGCACGGCCCGCCTTTATCTAAGCTAATCTGCGCATGCAGGAGGGGAAACGATGGTGCCGCAGCCAGGATTACTCGAGCCGCTGCGCCGGTGGGATCCGGAGCAGATCAATGGCTTTGCCCTGCTCGGGCGGCTCGGCGCTGGCTCGATGGGGCGGGTATATCTCGGCAGGTCGGCGGCCGGGCGGCTGGTCGCGGTCAAGACGATCAAGATTGAGCTGGCCGACGAGCCGCATTTCCGCACCCGGTTCGCCCAGGAGGTAGCCGCGGCCCGGCGGGTCAGCGGGGCCTTCACCGCAGCGGTCGTCGCGGCTGATCCGGAGGCCGATCTGCCCTGGCTGGCCACGACGTACGTGCCGGCGCCCGCACTGAGCAGGCTCGTCCGCGCTTGCGGCCCGCTGCCCGTGCGGGCCGTGCGATGGCTGGGCGCCGGCTGCGCCGAGGCGCTGGAGTCAATCCACGGTGCCGGGCTCGTGCACCGGGACCTGAAGCCGTCGAACGTGCTCGTCTCGACCGACGGGCCGCGGGTCATCGACTTCGGGATCGCCAGGGCCGCGGAGCGCATGCAGCTGACGCTGTCCAGGGGCGCTGTCGGCACCCCGGCCTACATGGCGCCCGAGCAAGCCAGGGATACCCGTCAGGCGTCGGTGGCCAGCGATGTCTTCTCGCTGGGCGCCACCATGCTGTTCGCCGCCACCGGCCATGCCCCGTACCAGGGCGAGACCGTGATGGACGTGATGGTCAGTCTCGCCACAGACCCGCCTGACCTCACCGGCCTGCCATCCGAGCTGGCCGACATCGTGTCCGCCTGCCTGCAGCGGGACCCGCGCAGGCGGCCGACCTCCGCATCGGTCCTCGCCCATCTGGCGCCAGGCCTCTGCGGCGAAGGGCGTGAGCTGGGCCCCGGCGCGCTGCCAGACCCGGCACTCGACCTCATCGCCAGGTACCGCCAGGACCCCCAGCCGAGTGCCCAGCCGCAGCAGGGCGAGGACAGCGTCGAGGAGGAGACCTTCGGATCGCATCCGGTGCTCAGCCTCCCGGGCGTGGCCGCCGCCGGCCGCCGCGCGCCGGGGCGCTGGCTGGATGAAGCAGCTGACCCTGCCGGGCCCGGGCACCGCCGCACCGGGCCGGGACGGAAGCGCCGCAGTGCCCTGCTGCTCACCGCGGCTATCACGGCGGTGCTGGTCGCGGGCAGTGCCGCCGGCGCCTGGATCGCGGACTCACCGGGCGGCACCGTCGCGGGCCTGCCCGCGCGCCACCCGGGCGGCGCAGGTGCGTCGGCCACGCCCAGCTTAAGGGGCACCCCCTACGGATATACCCCGGGCCCGGGCATTACCCCGAAACCGGGCATTCCGCCCGGCGCCGGCATCCACGGCCCCCCGCCGCGCCTGCCGGGCCCGGGCGGCAATCGCCCGCGGCCGCGTCAGCTCGTCCTCCTCAGCCAGACAACCGGCAGCAGCCGGACGATTTTCAAGGCGTACGGCTACGGATGGCCTCCTGGCCAGCCATTGACGCTGACGCTGATCCGCGCGGGAGCTGAGCACGGGTCGCAGCAGCTTTCGGCCGACCCGAACGGCAACTTCAATGACTGGATCAACCTGGATCACCCGTTTTTCCCCGGCGGCCTGCCGCAAGGGAGCTACCGCGTGGTCGTGGCCGGGCCATCCGGCATACAAGCGGCCGCCAGCTTTACCGTGCGCGGCAGCTAGCCCCGGCGGTCTTGTGCCCCGGCGGTCTTGGCAGGCGCGGCCTGGCGGATACCCGGCAGCTGCCAGCTAACCGGCCCCGGTCAGGCCACCGGCGTCCACCAAAGGTCCTCCTGCCGGGAGATCCAGGCCGGGTTGGCGAGCCGGTCCAGGTCTTCGGGTGTCACGATCCCGTGCTCGATCAGCGCTCCCACGACCACCTCGTCGGACAGCCGGATCTCGGCACGCACCAGGCCGCGCTCGGCGATCTTCCTGCGCAGCACCTTGACGTGCTCGCCCACCCGCGCCGACAGCCGGTCCCTGAACGCCGGGTCGCTATTGAAGCAGTCCAGCTCGTGACGGGCCTCGGTCACCTCGAGTGCGGCCCGCGCGATCTCCGGCGTGCGCGGCAGCGGCGTGCCGCGGGCCGGGTCGACCAGCCATGGCCGGCACCACATCAGCGCCACCAGGAAGAGCTTGGTGTTCGGGTCCAGGTAGAGCGGAAGCAGCGTGGCGTCCTCCTCTGCCCGGCCCCGGCCGCCGTCGCTACCGTCCACGGCCTCGCGGACCTCGCTGGCGACTACCAGCCGGAGCGGCTTGCCCTCGTCCAGCATCCCGCGCGAGCCGATGAGCGCCGTCCCCTCCTGCACGAACCACCCGCCGGTCGGCTGGCCCTGGTTTTCCATCCGGGGCAGCCGGATCCGGTAGCCGTCGCCTTCCGCGTACAGCGCATGGGTGCGGCTGATGTTGGCCACCCAGGCACCGCCGCCGACCGCGGTGACGACGCCGGCCCGGCGGGACAGCCCGCGGCCGGCCGAGATCACCAGGTCTGTCCCAGGTCCCCTGCCGAACACCAGCCTGCGGCCGTCGGGCACCGGGATGACCTGGCCGGATGGCGTAGTGATATGGGCAGTCGCTGACGTGGGCGAATCAACCGTCATTGCCGTCCTGACGTGCGTGTCCTGCGGGGCCGCTGAGCCTGGCAGGCAAGTCTAGGGCTGGCGCGCCGGCCAGTCACCCCCGAGTTCGGGGATGGCCCGGGCGAGCTCGCATGCGATTGGCTGCGCTCAGCAGGGGCAGGCCAGGACCGCGCAACCTGGGGGGGACGACCACTAGGAACGCGCGGTCCTGCTTGCCCCGGCCCGGGTGCGGTCCTAGCCCGCGGCCAGCGCCGCCGCCAGGCGCCTCGCGTAGCCGGCTGCCTCGTCATCGTCGGCGTACCTGCCGCGCGGCCAGAAGAATCCGCGCAGGCCGTCCCCCTTGGTCCGCGGCACGACGTGTACATGCAGGTGCGGGACGCTCTGGCTGACCGTGTTGTTGAGCCCGACGAAGCTGCCCTGCGCACCGAGCCCGGCCGGCATGGCCGCGCTGACCCGCTGGACCATGCCGAACAGCGGGGCGACCAGGTTGCCCGGCAGCTCGGCCAGGGTTTCGTGGTGCGCGCGCGGGATGACCAGGACGTGCCCCTTGAAAAGCGGCTTGAAGTCGAGGAACGCCACCGTCAGCTGATCGGACGCCACCACGTGCGCCGGCGCGGTCCCGGCCGCGATGGCGCAGAACAGGCAATCATTCACCACGGCACGGTAGCGTGCTGCGATGGCAGCGGACGGACACCGGCACGTGCTGGCAATCGGCGGGCTCGGCGGTTCTCTCGCGGCGCCGTCCGCGGGTGTACCGCGGCTCATCAGCCATGCGCTTGAGCTATCCGGACGGCGGGCACCACGGGTCTGCCTCATCAACACGCCGATGGGCGACGATCCCCGGTTCCTGGTCCGCCTGTACTCGGTGCTGTCGGCGACCGCGGCCCGGGTCACCCACCTCGAGCTCTTCCCGATGCCCAACGTCCAGGATCCAGCGGACCTGCTGCTGTCGCAGGACGTCGTCTTCGTCGGCGGCGGCAGCGTGGCCAACATGGCGGCCGTCTGGCGGGTACACGAGCTTGACCGGATACTGCGGGCGGCCTACCAGGCAGGCATCGTGCTGTCCGGCGTGAGCGCAGGGGCGATCTGCTGGTTCGAAGGCGGCACGACCGACTCGTTCGGCATCAGGCTACGGCCGTTCACGGCCGGGCTCGGCCTCCTGGCGGGCAGCTACTGCCCGCATTACAGTTCCGAGCCGGCCCGGCGGCCGACGTTTCGGTCCCTGGTGGCCGACGGGACCCTCCCGGCAGGCCTGGCGTGCGACGACGGTGCCGGGGCACATTTCATCGACGAATCGCTCGCCGAGGTGGTGGCCGACCGGCCGGAGGCCCGCGGCTACCGGGTGGCGCCCGCTAGTGCCGGCGCCCCGGCTGAGACACCGCTGCCAGCACGCCTGCTGACCGGTGCCCGGGCCGCCGACGGCGAGCAGACCTGACCCGGATGCGGCGCTGCCGCCGACCGGGCGGTCAGCCGCAGGTAGGCGGCCTGATCAGCCTGGAGGAGGACGCCTGCGGGGTTCGGCCCCGCTTACTCTTGATGCGTGTTCGCCATCTATGCCTGGCTGCGGCGGCACCCGCAGCTCGTCGATGGCCTGCTTGCGCTGCTGCTCGCAGCGTTCGGGAGCGGCTCGATCGCCGAGCATCCCTACCTGCGGGGGCCGCTGACCCTGATTCTTGTCGCCCCGGTCGTCTTCAGGCGGCGGGCTCCCGTGCTTGCCTTCGCGGTAGCGGCCGCAGCCGGAGCCGTTCAGGTCCTCCTCCCCCGAGGCCAGCCATCGGCATCTGACCTGGCGATCGTGGTCCTGCTGTACACCCTCGCCGCCTACCGGCCACGCAGGGAGTCCGTCCCTGGCCTGATCACGTGCCTGGTCGGGTCGGTCATCGCCGTCGTGGCCTGGGCGCCGGCCGGGATCCCGCTATATGAGCGGCTCTTCGTGGGAGCCGTCATGTTCGTCGGGACGGCCCTGGTCGCCTGGGTGCTCGGCGATTCGATGCGCTACCGGCGCGCCTACTATGCCGCTCTCGAAGAGCGGGCCACCCGGCTGGAAGCTGAGCGCGACGCGCAGGCGAAGATCTCCGCGGCCGCCGAGCGCGCCAGGATCGCCCGCGAACTGCACGATGTCATTGCCCACAACGTCAGCGTCATGGTGGTCCAGGCGGACGGCGCTTCCTACGCCCTGCGCTCCGAGCCGGAACGGGCCCGTCAGGCGCTGGCGGCCATCTCAAGCACCGGCAGGCAGGCGCTCGCCGAGATGCGCCGCCTGCTCGGCGTGCTCCGCGCCGGGGACCTTGGCGCCGGCCTCGCCCCGCAGCCCGGCCTTGACCAGATCCGCGAACTGCTCGATCAGGCCAGGGCGGCCGGCCTTTCGGTATCGCTCACCCTTGAGGGCTTGCCGCACCCGCTCAGCGAGGGAGCCGAGCTCGCCGCGTACCGGGTGGTGCAGGAATCGCTGACCAATACCCGCAAGCACGGCGGCGTGCTGGCGGCCGCGGCAGTGACCCTGCGCTACGAGCCGGACGGGCTGGTCGTGCAGGTGACCGACGATGGCCGCGCCGATCCGCCGCCTGGCGGCGGGACCAGCCAGGGCCACGGGCTCGGCCTCACCGGGATGCGCGAGCGGATCGAGATGTATGGCGGCACCGTCAGCGCGGGCCCGCTTCCCGCAGGCGGCTATCAGGTGACTGCCAGGCTGCCCGCTGCAGAGCTGGGCAGCCGGGTATGACCATCCGGATCATTCTCGTCGATGACCAGGAACTTGTCCGGGCCGGGTTCCGGATGGTGCTGGATGCGCAGCCGGACATGACCGTGGTCGGCGAGGCCGCCGACGGGCTCGCGGCAGCCGAGCTCGCGCGGCGCCAGCCCGCCGACATCGTGATCATGGACGCCCGGATGCCGAGACTCGACGGGGTGGCCGCGACCAGGCGGATCAGGGCAGCCGGGGACCGGCCGCGGGTGCTCATGCTCACCACGTTCGACCTGGATGAGTACGCGTTCGCAGCGCTCAAGGCCGGCGCCAGCGGCTTCTTGCTCAAGGACGTCCCGCCCGACGAGCTGCTGTTCGCGATCCGCGCGGTGGACTCGGGCGATGCCGTCGTCGCACCGTCCACCACCAGGCGCCTCATCGACCAGTTCGCGCCCATGCTGCCGGTAGGGCAGGCCAGTGCGGCGCCTGGCCTCGTCGATCTCACCGACCGGGAACGTGAGGTCCTGATCCAGGTCGCGCAAGGGCTGTCGAACTGCGAGATAGCACGGCGGCTGGTTGTCTCCGAGGCCACCGTCAAGACGCACGTCGGCAGGATCCTGGCCAAGCTCGGCCTGCGGGACCGGGTGCAGGCGGTCGTGTACGCGTACGAGAACGGTCTGGTCAGAGCGGGCGGTCAGGCCTGAGCCTGCGGTAAGGCCTGAGCCTGCCCGCCTTCGGCATGCTGGCACCGGCCACCGGCCAGTCTCTGGGACAATCGCAGCATGGCCGGAGGCGACAGGGCAACGGACGGCGGCTGGCTGCTCCTCGTCTACCGGGTGCCGTCCGAGCCCACCAGGCTGCGCTCCACGGTGTGGCGCAGGCTGAAGAGCCTGGGCGCCATTTACCTGCAGAATTCCGCCGCTGCGCTGCCAGCGAGCGTCAGCGCCGAGCGGGCGCTCCGCAAGCTCAGGAGCGAGATCATCGACATGTCGGGGACCGCGGTTCTGCTCTCCTGCGCTGTGCTGGCCGGCCAGCAAGAGATCCTGGCGGCGTTCCAGGCTGCCCGCGACGACGAGTACGCGGAGATCGTCGACAAATGCGAGGACTTTCTCGGGCAGGTCAAGAAGGAGTATGTGGCCGAGCACTTCACCTACGCCGAGCTTGAGGAGAACGAGGTCGACCTGATCAAGCTGCGTAACTGGCTCGCCCGGGTCCGTGATCGCGATGCCTTCGGTGCCGCCGGGCGGGAGCCTGCCGAACGGGCGCTGGCCAGCTGCGAGCAGGAACTGGAGAGCTACGCCGCCCGGGTCTACGCGGAGGAGGCGGAGAGCCGCTGAGCGCGGGTACCGTCCGGGCCTGCCTGGGTACCGCCCGGATACCTCCCGGGCTCGTGGTGCGCTCGCTGCGCGCTTTCCCGCGGCCGGCGCGCCGGGTCAGGGCTTGCGGGTGGCCCGCCACAGGCTGAGCGGAAGCAGCCCGGCCAGGCACAACGGGAGCAGCCACCATGCAGGCACGCCCGACCGGCTCAGTGCATAAGTGAGGGCCAGGCCGCCGACCACCCCGGCGGCGACCACCCAGTCGTCGCCGATCACGAAGTCGTACCAGAACGCAACGAATGCTCGCAGTCGCACCTGCATGTCAGCCTGCTTCCTTCGTAGCCGCCGCCATGACGCCGCGCCGCGGGCCGCCCGCGGTCCCGCGCATGACCGCCACCATGATCAGCCCGAACACCGCGACGGCCGGGACGATGGCCAGCAGCGCTGCGTCTGAACCCGGCCAGTGCGCACCGGCGCCCTCGGCGCCCCAGAAGGTGCCGAACGCGGTGAGCATGATCCCGACCACGAACTTCAGGGTGTTCTCAGGAACCCGGGACAGCGGCGCGCGGACAGCGATCCCCGCGGTTGCGACGACGGCCACCGCGCATCCGGCGGCGATCGCGGCAAGGCCAACGTTGCGAGCGTTGCTGCCGAAGGTGAGCGTGATGAACACCACCTCGAGGCCTTCAAGCAGGACGCCCTTGAAGGACAGGGTGAAGCCGTACCAGTCCGGTACCAGGGCTGTCCGGCTGCGCTCCCGCGACGCCGCGGCGGCCAGCTGGTCGGCATAGATCTTGTCCTCGTCATGCAGCGCCTTGTAGCCGCTCGCCCGCAAGATGGCCTTCCGCAGCCACTGCAGGCCGAAGACCAGCAGCAAGGCACCGACCACAAGGCGAAGGCCGCGCAACGGCACCGCCGATACCGCCGGGCCGAGCACGGCGACCACAATCGCGAGCGTCGCGATGGCGACCGCCAGGCCCGCCGTCGCAGAGCGCCAGTCCCGCGCGGTACCGGCCGCGAGCACGATGGTGGTGGCCTCCACCGCCTCCACGGCACAGGCAAGGAACACCGCGATGAACAGAGCTCCTGCTCCCATGACCGCTCCTGACCTAGATCCCCAGGCGGACGCCTACCCGAACTCGCGCGGCCATCGCCCAGCACGCCCAGTGTAACGGCTGTCATTTTCCCAAGGTGACAATCGTTGCTTCCAGTTGTTGACTGGCGCCTAGCGCCGTGCCCTCCGGACGGCTGTTGTGCACGGCTGAACGGCCGGTGATCGGCCAGGCCGGCGAGGCACTAGGCTCGGACCGTGACCGCCACGCTTCTCACCAGCCAGGCGTCCCCACGCGATGTCCGGGCTGACACAGTCATCATCGGAGTCATCCAGGGTCCTGATGGCCCCGTGCCCGCGCCAGGTGCCGAGGATATCGACGTCGCGCTCGGCGGCAGTCTTTCGGCGACGCTCGCCGCGCTCGGCGCCACCGGCAAGGCGGAGGAAGTGACCAAGATCGCCTCGGCTGACCGCCTTGCCGCGCCGCTGGTCACGGCGGTCGGCATCGGCGCCAGCAACGGCAGTCCATCGGAATTCAGCGGTGAGGCCCTGCGCCGCGCCGCTGGTGCCGCCGTCCGGGCCAACGCCGCCGGGCAGGCCAATGCCAACACCGCCGGGCAGGCCAACACCGCCGGGCAGGCCAACACCGCCGGGCAGGCCAACACCGCCGGGCAGGCCAACACCGCCGGGCAGGCCAATGCCGACACCGCCGGGCAGGCCCGCCGGATCGCACTCGCGCTGCCCGCCCGCGACCAGGCCGAGGCCGAGGCCGTCGCTCTCGGTGCCCTGCTCGGCGGGTACGTCTTCAGCCGCTACCGTAGCGGCGGGCAGCAGCAGGCCATCGAGCTGACGCTGCTGGCCAGCGACGAGGCCGCGGCAGCAGCCGTGGCGAGCGCGCAGGTGATCGGCGACGCAGTGACGCTGGTACGCGACCTGGTGAACACTTCTCCCGCGCACCTCTACCCGGCCAGTTTCGCCGCCGAGGCGGAGCGGGTCGCCGCGGCGTCGGGACTCGGCGTCGAGGTGCTGGACGAGCACGCGCTCGCCGACGGCGGCTACGGCGGGATCAGCGGCGTCGGCCAGGGCTCCGCGCACCAGCCCCGGCTGGTCCGGCTCAGCTACACGCATCCGGATGCCACCAAGACGTTGGTCTACGCCGGCAAGGGCATCACCTTCGATTCGGGCGGCCTGTCTCTCAAGCCGCCGAAGTCGATGGAGACGATGAAGTCCGATATGGGCGGTGCGGCAGCGGTGCTCGCCGCCCTCCAGGCAATCGCCGCGCTGCGCCCGGCGGTCAACGTCATCGGCTACCTGGCGCTGGCGGAGAACATGCCGGGCAGCAACGCGCAGCGCCCGTCTGACGTGATCACCATCTACGGCGGCAAGACAGTCGAGGTGCTGAACACCGACGCGGAGGGCCGGCTCGTCCTCGCCGACGCCCTGGCCAGGTCCGCGGCCGACTCGCCCGACCTGCTCGTTGACGTCGCGACCCTGACCGGCGCCCAGGTCGTCGCGCTTGGCCAGCGGATATACGCGGTGATGTCGAACGACGATGCGGTGCGCGAGCAGATCGTGGCAGCGGCCGGCCGGGCGGGCGAGGCGGCCTGGCCGATGCCGCTGCCCGAGGAACTCAGGAAGGGCCTGGACTCCGCCGTGGCGGATCTCGCCAACGTGCCGCCCGACTCCTACGGCGGCATGCTGGTCGCCGGGCTGTTCCTGCGGGAATTCGTGCCAGAGGGCGTTCGTTGGGCACATCTGGACATCGCCGGGCCCGCGTTCCACGGCGGCGAACCTTACGGGTACACGGCCAGAGGCGGGACCGGAGCGGCAGCGCGGACTCTTATCCAGGTGGCTATGGACGTCGCGGACGGGCAACTGTAGGCACGAAGCAGAAACGGGACATCGGGCCCGGGCCAGGCGGCACTAGGCCGGCTCGGGCTCACCGACCGGACAAGGAGCGATTCAGGTGGCTGACAGCGGCTACGACATTGTCATCCTCGGCGGCGGCAGCGGCGGTTACGCGTGCGCGCTGCGCTCGGCCGAACTCGGCAAGCGGGTCGCGCTCATCGAGCAGGGCAAGGTCGGCGGCACCTGCCTGCACCGTGGCTGCATCCCGACCAAGGCGCTGCTGCATGCCGCGGAGATCGCGGACCAGGCCAGGGAGAGCGAGTCCTTCGGGGTCCGGGCCAGTCTGGACGGTATCGACATGGCCGGGGTCAACTCCTACAAGGACAAGGTCGTCACCAGGCTGTGGAAGGGCCTGGTCGGGCTGGTCGGCAGCAGGCACATTGATGTCATCGAGGGCGAGGGAAGGCTGGTGTCGGCCACCGCGGTCCAGGTCGGGGACACGCTGATCGAGGGCGCGCAAGTGGTGCTCGCCACCGGATCGCAGGCACGCAGCCTGCCCGGCCTGGAGATCGACGGCAAGCGCGTGCTGACCAGTGATCACGCCCTGGAACTCGACCGGGTGCCGGCCTCCGCCGTCATCCTCGGCGGTGGCGTGATCGGGGTCGAGTTCGCGAGCGTATGGCGTTCATTCGGGGCCGAGGTCACGATCGTCGAGATGCTGCCCCACCTGCTGCCGGCCGAGGAAGAGTCGAGTTCGAAGCTGCTCGAGCGCGCGTTCCGGCGGCGCGGTATCGGCTACAAGCTCGGGGCCAGGTTCGAGGGCGTCAAGGAGACCGATTCCGGCGTCACCGTCTCGCTCGAAGGCGGCACGACGATCGAGGCTGAGCTGCTCCTCGTCGCGGTGGGCCGCGGCCCGGTCGCCGCCGGCCTGGGTTACGAGGAAGCGGGCGTCGCGGTGCAGCGCGGCTACGTGACCGTCGACGAGTACTGCCAGACGAGCGTCCCTACCATCTCGGCGGTGGGTGACCTCATTCCGGGACCGCAGCTAGCGCATGCGGGATTCGCCGAGGGGATCATGGTCGCCGAGCGCCTGGCCGGCCTGCCGGTCACGCCGATTGACTACGACGGCGTGCCGAGAGTGGCCTACAGCAATCCTGAGGTCGCGTCGGTCGGAATTACCTCAGCGATCGCCGCTGACCGTGGCATCGAGACTACCGAATTCACCTATGACCTGGCTGGCAACGGTAAGAGCCAGATCCTGCAGACACAGGGCGCGGCAAAGGTCATCGCGACCGCGGGCGGCGGTCCGGTCCTCGGCGTTCATCTTGTCGGCGCCCGGGTGGGTGAGCTGATCGCCGAAGCACAGCTGATCTACAACTGGGAGGCGGTGCCCGCTGAGGTGGCCCAGCTCATCCATCCGCATCCGACCCAGTCCGAGGCGATCGGCGAGGCGCATCTCGCGCTCGCAGGAAAGCCGCTACACGTCCACTCATGACCATGACCCGGCCAGTGCGGCGGGCGCCGCAGCCGGGCACGGGTAACCGTGAGCGCTGAAGAAGCAGAAGAAGAAGGAGTAACGGAACGCCATGTCGGTCTCGGTATCCATGCCCCAGCTCGGCGAGAGCGTCACCGAGGGCACCGTCACGCGCTGGCTGAAGCGAGAGGGCGACCGCGTCGAGGCCGATGAGCCGTTGCTCGAGGTCTCCACGGACAAGGTCGACACCGAGATACCGTCGCCGGTCTCGGGAGTCCTGCGCGGGATCACAGTCGCTGCGGACGAGACGGTCGCCGTCGGCGCCGAGCTGGCCGTCATCGATGACGGAAGCTCTGCTGACGGCAAAGCTGGCCAGGCCGCCCAGGCACCGGCCGAGCAAGCCGACCAGGCGCGAGCCAGCCAGGAAAGGCCAGGAGAACAGGCCAGCCAGGAACAGGCCAGCCAGGAACAGGCCAGCCAGGAACAAGCCAGCCAGGAACAGCCCGTGCGGGCATCCGCAGGCTCCGTGGCGGCTCCCCCCTCTGACGATTCCTCTTCCGCCGAGCAGGCGGCAGGTGAGGGCACGCGGGATGCCGGCAGCACCGCAGATTACGACACTGCCGCGTTCCGTTCGCCCGGGTATCAGGGCCAGCCGGCCGGCGCGCCAAGCTATGCAGCGTGGCAGTCCCCCCAGCAACAGCAGCCTTACCAGCAGCCGGGCTACCAGCCCTATGAGCAGCAGCCCTATCAGCAGCAGCCCTATCAGCAGCCGGGTTACCAGCCCTCCGGCTACCAGCCGGGGGCCGGGCAAGGCCAGAGCGGGTCGCCGGCTCTCGCAGGCCAGCCGGGTGTCCCGGGCGGCGCCCCGTCAGCAGATGACTCCGAGCCTTCGTTCTCTGGTCCCGAGGGGCCTTACGTGACGCCGCTGGTGCGCAAGCTCGCTGCGGAGCACGGGATCGACCTGGCGGCGGTAGCGGGCACCGGGGTCGGCGGCCGCATCCGCAAGCAGGACGTCCTTGACGCGGCCACGGCCCGGCGCGGGCAGGCCGCGACCTTCGCCCAGCAGCCCGTCCCGCAGCAGCCCTACCCGCAGCAGCCCTACCAGCAGCAGCGCCCCGGCCCGCAGCAGCCCGACCAGCAGCAGCGCCCCGTCTCTCAGCAGCCCTACCAGCAGCGGCAGCCCATCCCTCAGCAGCCCTACCAGCAGCAGCAACCCGTCCCGCAGCAGCCCTACCGGCAGCAGCCCGTCGCGCCGCCGTTCGAAGGGGTGCCAGGCCCGGCCGCGGCGCGTCCAGGCCCGGCGGCAGCGGCCCGGCAGGCGGCAGCGACGGACCAGGCCGAGTCCCGGCCCGACATAGTGCCATCACGCCTGCGCGGCACGACCGAGAGGATGTCGCGGTCCCGCCAGGTGATCGCGCAGCGGATGGTTGAATCGCTGCAGACCTCGGCCCAGCTCACGACGGTGGTCGAGGCGGACGTGACGGCCATCGCCAGGCTCAGGGAGCGCGCGAAGGCGGGCTTCGAGGCGAGCGAGGGCGTCAAGCTCACGTTCCTGCCGTTCTTCGCGCTGGCCGCTGTCGAGGCACTCAAGGTGCACCCCAGGCTGAACGCAGTGGTGGACGCCGCCAACGCGCAGGTGACCTATCACGACGCCGAGCATCTGGGGATCGCCGTCGACACCGAGCGCGGCCTGATGGTGCCGGTCATCCGTAAGGCCGGCGACCTCAACATCGCCGGGCTCGCGAGGAAGATTGCCGACATCGCGCAGCGTACCAGGGCCGGGCAGGTGAGCCCGGATGAGTTGTCGGGCGGCACGTTCACGCTGACCAACACCGGCAGCCGCGGCGCGCTGTTCGATACGCCGATCATCAACCAGCCGCAGGTGGCAATCCTCGGCACCGGCACTGTGGTCAAGCGGCCGGTGGTCGTGGACGACCTGGCGCTCGGCGAGGTCATAACCGTCAGGTCGATGGTCTACCTGGCCCTGACCTACGATCACCGGCTGGTGGACGGCGCGGACGCCGCACGGTTCCTCGCAACGATGAAGAACCGGCTTCAAGAAGGCGCCTTCGAGACCGGGCTCGGCCTCTAGCCGGCTGGCTGGCCGGACACCCCCACGGCCTGCCGGAGGCCCGCCAAGTCAGCAGGCCGACGGCCCGCTAGCCGGAAAGCCGGAGGCCCGCGCGAGGTGCCGCCCGGTGTTCCGCAATGCCGTGTTCCGCCGACACCGAGTACTGCCTGTATGCGGCTCGGCATGCTGAGCGAGAATCAGCTGAGTGATCACGCAGGGGTCACACGGGGATCACACAGAGGGATCACACATATGGATCACGCAGAGTCAGGAGGCGCCCATGCGGATCGCAGTCACCGGATCGTCCGGGCTGATTGGTACCGCGTTCGTCGATGCCGTGCGCCGGGATGGCGACGAGGTGATCCGGCTGGTCCGGCGGCCGCCGCGGGCCGCAGATGAGATCGCCTGGGACCCGGCGGCGGCCCGCGGCGGGATCGATCCGGCCGCCTTGGCCGGAGCCGACGCCGTCCTGAACCTGGCAGGTGCCCCGATCGCAGCCAGCCGCTGGACGCAAGCACGCAAGGCAGAGCTCCGCGCCAGCAGGATCCAGGCGACCGACGGGCTCACCGCGGCCCTGACGGCCATGGACCATCCGCCGGCCACGCTGATCTCCGGGTCGGCGATCGGCTGGTACGGCGATACCGGCGGCCGCGAGGTCGATGAGTCGGCCCCTGCGGGCAGCGGGTTCCTGGCCGGGCTGGTCAGGGACTGGGAGGCGGCAGCGGAGCCGGCCCGCGCCGCTGGCATCCGGGTGGCTACCGTGCGGACCGGGATTGTGCTGGCACCCAAGGGCGGGATGCTGGGCCGGCTGGCCCCGCTGTTCCGGCTTGGCCTCGGCGCCAGGATCGGCCCGGGAACCCAGTTCATCAGCTGGATCACCCTCACCGATCAGGTCCGTGCGATCCGGTACCTGCTCGGGAATCCGGCGGTCGACGGCCCGGTCAACCTCACCGCGCCAGAGCCGGTCACCAATGCCGATTTCACTGCGGCGCTTGCGAAGGCGCTCGGCCGCCCGGCGCTGCTGCGAGCCCCGGCCCCCGTGATCAAGGCTGCCCTGGGGGAGCTTTCCGGCGATCTGCTCGCCAGCGCGCGGGTCCTGCCGCACCGGCTTCTCGCCGCGGGCTTCAGCTTCCGGTACGCGGACATCGCGAGCGCGCTCGCCGCCCAGCTCCGGCCGGGCACCCAGACAGCTGGCGGGCCTGCTACTTGAGGCGGGGCGCCGCCCGGCCCTCTTCCGGATCGCGGGACCCGGGCTGCTGCCCGGACCGGCCAGCAGACGGCCTGGCCGGCAAGCCATAGCTGTGCTGCGGAAGCAGATCCCGCAAGCGCCCGTCCGAGCCCACGCCAAGCAGCGGTATCCGCCACAGCGGCGCGGGCCCCGGATGGCCCGCGCGGCTCCCGATTATCCCCATGGTCAGCCTGAGCAGCCGCCGGGCAGCAGTGGCCGCCAGCAGCGCCAGCGGAAGCTCGATGACCAACGCGGTCACCAGGCTGACCCTGAAACCGCTGGTGTGCGCGTCAAGCACGACATCGAACCAGGCATCGCAGCACAGCAGCGTAGCGAGCACCACCAGGCAGATGATCAGCACCTGCCGGCGCCGCCAGGCTGCCCAGCCGGTAGCCGCGAACGTCGCGAGCAGCGCGATGTCGAAACCAACCCAGGTGCCGCGCCAGCCTCCGGCCCGGTAATCGTGCGGCAGCGTCGCCGCGAGCAGGCCCGTCCAGGCGGCCAGCCCGATGCAGCACACCAGCGTGGCTGCCAGCACCAAAGTGCGCCGCCGCTCGTAGCGCGTCGCCGCGCGCTGGTTCCCGGTCCCCAGGCTCGGCAGCGCCCGCCGCAGCGTGGCCAGCTCCTCGGAGCTGATGCGCGCCAACTGGATCTCGTCGAACACCAGGCTCACCTCCTGGTTTCGCTAACCACCGGCGCCAGCGAGTCGTTACCGCTCGGCCGGCTCTGAGCACTGCCTTTCCCCAGCCTGGCAGGCAGGCGATTAGGCTGACGTGGTGGGCACTCACATGGACGCAGAACTCGTTTTCGCCCAGGCCGGGTTCGGCGCGGCGGCGGTCCCTTACCTGGGCGCCTGGGAGCTGCAGCGGGTGCTGCACGAACGGCGGGTGAGCGGCGCCATCCCCGACTGCTGCCTGCTGCTCGAGCATCAGCCGGTGTACACGGCAGGCAAACGGACCAGCCCGCTGGACCGGCCGCTGACAGATCCTGGCGCACCCGTCATCGAAGTGGACCGGGGCGGCAAGATCACCTGGCACGGCCCCGGTCAGCTCGTCGGCTACCCGATCATCCGGCTGGGCGAGCCGGTCGATGTCATCGCCTACGTCCGGGCCATCGAGGAGGCGCTGATCCGCGCCTGCGCCGAGTTCGGCGTGGCAGCCACCCGGGTGGACGGGCGAACCGGCGTCTGGGTCCGCGGCGGCGCGGGCGGGCCGGACGGCACCGCAGACCGCAAGGTCGGCGCGATCGGCGTTCGG
Source organism: uncultured Actinomycetes bacterium (assembly GCA_963774825.1). Classification (GTDB taxonomy): domain Bacteria; phylum Actinomycetota; class Actinomycetes; order Streptosporangiales; family Streptosporangiaceae; genus DATBGO01. Next base: position 75,156 of record CAVZGW010000013.1, read on the forward strand.
GTAGCCCGGGGCGTGACCATGCACGGGTTCGCCCTGAACTGCGATTGCGACCTGTCCTGGTTCGACCGGATAGTGCCCTGCGGGATCCGGGACGCCACGGTCACCACGCTGTCCGCCGAGGCGGGCCGGCCCGTCACCGTCGGCGCCGCGCTCGAGATGGTGCGGCCCCACCTTGCCGACGCGCTCGGCGCCCGGCAATGGCGCAGCGTCGCGGACGTCGCCGAGCTGTCGCCGCTGACTGCGGCCCGCCCGGCTGCCCCGATCGCTGCCCGCACGGCGGTCGGCTGACGACTCAGCCGCGATCCGGCTGGTATACGGCGGCTCCCGCCGCGCGCCCGGCCAGCGCGGCGCGGACCCTGGCCTCGAACCGCGGGGGCAGGTAGCTGGCCAGCTCAGCCGGGTCGGTGAACTGGAAATCGTCAAGCTCTTCGCGCTGCAGCACGATGCCGTCCCCGCCGTCAAGCGTGCCGCCGTCGAAGATCAGGTGCATGATCGGCCGCTGCCGCCTGCCGAACGGCTGCGCCCAGTCAATCGCCACCAGCGGGCCGGGGACCAGTTCCAGGCCGATCTCTTCGGCCACCTCGCGGGCGCAGCCCTCGTGCGGTGCCTCGCCGTGCTCGCAGATGCCGCCAGGCAGCGTCCAGTAGTCCCGGTAGTTCGGCTTCACCAGCAGCGGCCGACCCGCCGGGTCGGTGATCAGCGCCCCAGCAGCTAGGACGACGCCCGGCAGCCCCGAGTACCAGATGTCAGGGTCGATGAAATTGCTCGTCACCGCCGCCGCCCTAGCCCGCTGCCAGGCGGGCCAGGTAACCGCCAAGGTCGCCAGTTGGCACCGCTGTCTGCTCGCCGCTGACCATGTCGCGCACAGTGACAGTATCCCCCGCGGCCTCGGCACTGCCGTAGATCAGGCACCAGCGTGCCCCTTGGTCGCTGGCCCACTTGAGCTGCCTGCCGAGCTTGCCAGATGAGCCGAGGTAGACGCTGGCCCGCAGCCCCGCGGACCGTGCCGCCGCCCCCCACCCGAACGACTGCTCTGCGTAGGCCGGGTCCATCACGGTGACAGCCACGTCCAGGCGGCCCTGCGGCAGGCCTGCGCTGTCGGGCAGCAGCGAGAGGATCCGCTCGATGCCGAGCGAACTTCCGGTAGCTGGCGTGTCCGGGCCGCCCAGTTGCTCGATCAGATGATCGTAACGGCCGCCTGAGCCTATCGACGCCAGTGTCCCCGGCGCGGTTACCTCCCAGATCGGGCCGGTGTAGTAGCTAAGCCCCCGCACCATCCGCGGGGTGAAAGCGATCCGGCCAGCGGGAACCTGCGGGGCCACCAGCGACAGCACCCTGTCCACCTCGTCAAGGCCGGCCGACCCTTCCTCGCTCGGCTTCAGCGCCACCCGGATCCGGTCGATCGCGTCGCGCGCGGTCATCACCCCGACTAGTTCGGCGGCCTTCCCCGGAGCCAGGCCCCGGCCTTCCAGCTCAGCGCTGACCGCTTCCGGGGGTAGCTTGTCCAGCTTGTCCAGGGTGATCAGCACGCCCGGGCCTAGTTCGTCAGCGATCCCGAACACCTCAAGCAGCCCGGCAAGCACCCGGCGCGAGTTCAACTGGATACTGAACTCGCCGATGCCAAGACCGGCCAGCGCGTCATGCTGCGCGCACAGCGCCTCGGCATCAGCCAGGACCGAGATGGAGCCCAGCGTGTCAAGGTCGCACTGGACGAACTCCCGGTAGCGGTCCTTGCCCGGCCGGTCCGCGCGCCATACCGGGCCCATCGCGTAGCGCTTGTATGGCGACGGCAGCTGGCTTCCGTAAGCCGCGGCCACCCGGGCGAGAGGCACCGTCAGGTCATAACGCAGCGCCAGGTCAGCCTCGCCGGACGCCTCGTGCTCGCCCCGGCGCAAGATCTTGAATACGAGCTTGTCGCCCTCGTCGCCATATTTGCCCAGGAGCACGTCCAAGCGCTCGAAGGCCGGCGTCTGCAGCGGCTCGAAGCCGTAGCTCGCGAAGACCGAGCGGATCACGGCGAAGGCATTCTCCCGCCGCTCGAACTCGGCGGCAAGAAAGTCACGAGTCCCCGAGGGCGGGTCAAACTGCGATGGCATGCGCCCCATATTCCCTGACTAGGGCACCCCGCGTCACATCGTTTCGCACCGCGCGCGCCCGGCCGGGCACCGTCCTGCGGCCTCAACAGCGGCGATGGCACCTGGGGGACGTACCCTGGGAGTCGTGGTACTCGCTCCCGACCAACGCCGGCTCCTGAGGCTCGAGGTGCGCAACAGCCAGACACCGATCGAGCGCAAGCCGCCGTGGATCAAGACCCGCATGCGTACCGGCCCCGAGTACACGCAGCTGAAGCAGCTGGTGCGGCGCGAGGGCCTGCATACCGTCTGCGAGGAAGCGGGCTGCCCCAACATCTTCGAGTGCTGGGAGGACCGCGAGGCGACCTTCCTCATCGGCGGCGACCAGTGCACGCGGCGCTGCGACTTCTGCCAGATCGCCACCGGCAAGCCAGGCCCGCTCGACGGCGACGAGCCCCGCCGGGTCGCCGAGTCGGTGGGCGCGATGGGGCTGCGGTACGCGACGGTCACCGGTGTCGCCCGGGATGACCTGGCCGACGGCGGCGCGTGGCTGTACGGGCAGACCTGCCGCGAGATTCACCTTGCGGTGCCGGGCTGCGGCGTAGAACTGCTGATACCGGACTTCAACGCGGACCGCGGGCAACTCGCCGAGGTCTTCGCGGCCAGCCCCGAAGTGCTCGCGCACAACATCGAGACGGTGCCGAGGATCTTCCGGCGGATCAGGCCGGGATTCCGCTATGACCGATCCCTTGAGGTGCTCAGCCTGGCCCGCCAGGCCGGGCTCGTCACCAAGTCCAACCTCATCCTCGGCATGGGCGAGCAGCGCGCTGAGATCAGCCGGGCCATGGCGGATCTGCGGGCGGCTGGCTGCGAGCTGCTGACCGTCACCCAGTATCTGCGCCCGTCGCCGCGCCACCACCCGGTCGAGCGCTGGCTTCCGCCCGCCGAGTTCGACGAACTGGGCGCCGAAGCCGCCAGCCTGGGCTTCGCCGGCGTCATGGCGGGACCCTTGGTGCGCTCGTCGTACCGGGCCGGGCGGCTGTACCGGCAGGCGATGGACCGCCGGGCGGGCTGACCCGCTCCGGTTCCCGGGGGGCATTTCGCGCGGCGGACCCCGTGCTCGTATCCTCACGAGCATGGTGAACAAGCCCGGAGCCCCCGGGGGCCGGAAGGCCGCGGCTGACGCTGACACCCCCGGGCGTATCAAGCAGATTCGCATGGTCGCCGGGATTGTCCACAAGGAGAACCCGAAAGCGCTGCCGATCGTGGCTCTCACCGGGATCGGGGTCATCGCGCTGTTCGTGATCCTCGGCCTCGTGCTCAACCTCGCGGCGTTCCTTATCCCGGTGGGCGTCCTGATCGCCCTGTCAGCCGCGATGATCGTCTTTGGCCGCTTCGCCCAGTCGGCGCAGTACTCGGCGATCGCCGGGCAGCCGGGCGCGGCCGCGGCCATCCTGCAGAGCATGCGCGGCAACTGGACCGTCACGCCGGCGATATCGGCCAACAGGAACATGGATGTGGTGCACCGCTCGGTCGGCAGGCCCGGCGTGGTCCTGATCGGCGAGGGCTCGCCAGCCAGGCTGCCGAGCATGCTGGCGGCCGAGAAGAAGCGGATCGCGAGGGTCGCCTACGACGTCCCCATCTACGACATCCAGGTGGGTGATGAGGCCGGGCAGGTGCCGATCCGCAAGCTCCAGCGGCACATCATGAAACTGCCGCGCAACCTGAAGCCGGACGCGGTCGATGACTTGAACCACCGCCTGAAGGCGCTGCCGCAGTCGCTTCAGATGCCGAAGGGCCCGCTGCCGAAGACCGGCAGGATGCCCAAGGCGCCGCGGCCCAAGTTCCGCTGATCGCGCCGCGGAGCCAGCCGGCATCATGACCTTGACGACTTTTCAGCGCCTATCGCTGCCCTGAGAAGTCATCAAGATCATGGCGCGTCGTGACCTTCAGATGCGGATGACGACCGTGTTGGCGGCTTTGTCGTGCAATCCGCGCAGATCAGCGTCGAAAATGACGGCCGGGATCACGAGAACAAGCAGGATGGTGCGGACGAGCGACCAGATCAGGCCGACCGGCTTGCCGTCGAGCCTGATCACCCGCATGCCGAGCAGCCGCTTGCCTACGGTGAACCCGGTCAGCGCGGTGAGCAGCCAGACTTCGGCCGCGAAGACAGCGAGCGTCAAGTACCTGACCTCGGCCGCGGCCCCATTCCCGGTGTGGCGGTAGGAGCCGACCGCGGCCAGGGCGATCACCGTGCACAGCAGCCAGTCGATAACCAGCCCACCGAGCCGCCTGCCGATCCCGGCCACCGAGCCTGCGCCGGTCTCCGGCAGCCCCAGGTGCTGCCCCGGATAGTCGCTGTCCCGTGCGGGCGAGCGCACGCCTGACAGCCACCCCCCGGTCCATCGTCGGTCAGTCACGAACCAACGGTATCCGGGCGCCGTGGTGGGAGCGACCGGCGCCCGGCATCCGTTTAAAACCGCATTTCATTGCCCCCGTCCCGGCTTAACATGGGCGAAACATTGGGGACACCGCTCGGAAACCGCCGACGGTTAGCTTCGGATCGCGTCATCAAGCGGCGCGGGGCAAGTGCGGACAGTTACGGACAGTGTCAGTCAGTGTCAGTCAAGGGAGGGCCGGATGTTCACCAACGGCGAAGAAATCCTGCGGTTCATCGGGGACGAGGAAGTGCAGTTCGTCGATGTCAGGTTCTGCGACCTGCCGGGAACCACGCAGCACTTCACAGTCCCCGTTGAGTCATTCAGCGACAGCGTCTTCTCGGACGGGCTGATGTTCGACGGCTCATCGATACGCGGGTTCCAGCAGATTCATGAGTCGGACATGCTGCTGCTGCCGGACCCGACGACGGCCGTGGTGGACCCGTTCCGGACCCGCAAGACGCTGAACCTGACGTTCTTCGTGCATGATCCGCTGACCGGTGAGCCCTACACCAGGGATCCGCGCAACATCGCCCGCAAGGCCCAGGATTACCTGCGCGGCAGCGGCGTCGCCGACACCGCTTTTTTCGGCCCGGAGGCCGAGTTCTACATCTTCGATTCCGCGCGCTTCGAGACCTCGCCGCAGGCCGGGTACTACTACATCGACTCGGTCGAGGGCGCCTGGAACTCCGGCCTCGAGGAGCCGGGCGGCAACCTGGCCTACAAGCCCCGCTACAAGGGCGGCTACTTCCCCGTCCCGCCCACTGACCACTTTGCCGACCTCCGCGCCGACATGGTCAGGGCCCTCATCGACTGCGGTATCGCGGTCGAGATGCAGCACCACGAGGTCGGCACCGCCGGGCAGGCTGAGATCAACATGCGGTTCGGCGGCCTGCTGCAGATGGCCGACAACCTGATGCTCTACAAGTACGTGATCAAGAGCGTGGCCCGGGCGGCGGGCAGGACCGTGACCTTCATGCCCAAGCCCATTTTCGGCGACAACGGCTCGGGCATGCACTGCCATCAGAGCCTGTGGAAGGACGGCTCGCCGCTCTTCTACGACGAGGTCGGGTACGCCGGGCTCTCCGACATCGCCCGGTACTACATCGGCGGCCTGCTCAAGCACGCGCCGTCCCTGCTGGCCTTCACCAACCCGACCGTGAACTCCTACCACCGGCTGGTGCCCGGCTTCGAGGCCCCGGTCAACCTGGTCTACTCGCAGCGCAACAGGTCGGCGTGCGTCCGCGTGCCGATCACCGGGCCGAGCCCGAAGGCCAAGCGGATCGAGTTCCGGGTTCCCGATCCGTCCTGCAACCCGTACCTGGCGTTCTCCGCGATGCTGCTGGCCGGCCTCGACGGCATCAAGAACAAGATCGAGCCGCCCGAGCCGGTAGACAAGGACCTCTACGAGCTTCCGCCGGACGAGGCCAGGGCGATCCCGCAGGTGCCAGGCTCCCTTGACAAGGTGCTCGACACCCTTGAGGCCGATCACGAGTACCTGCTCGAGGGCGGCGTCTTCACGCCCGACCTGGTGGAGACCTGGCTCGATTACAAGCGCTCCAACGAGATCGACCCGATCAGGCTGCGCCCGCACCCGCACGAGTTCGAGCTCTACTTCGACGCGTAGTCCTCACACAGAGCCTGACCTGCGGCGATGTCCTCGCGTACCGTCCCTGTTCCGGTCCTGTTCCGGCCGGGCGTCCAAGACGTCTTTAGGGCGGTGCGCGTTGACTCGTTGCGGTCGGGCCACAGGTCCCCGTAGGTGTCGAGGCTGACGGTGACCGGCTGCCGGCCGTCAGCTGAGAACCTGGGGATAGACGAATGGCCGAGGTTAATGCCAGAGCGTGGTGACGCGCCTGGCGGCTTCAGCAATCTTGGCTCCAGTCAACCGGTGCTCCGCAGGAGTGATTCCGGGCCAGTCAAGCCTGAAGACAAGATCAAGCTTGGCTTCGTCGGGCTGGAACGCCTTCCAGGCACGGTAGGTGAAACCGTGGTCGGTGTACTCGCCGCCGAGCGGGGTGAGCTTGCGGCCGTTCACCGTAAGGTGCACGAGCGCTTCCCTGGCCTGTCGCGACAGCTCGGCGGTTCTGGCCGTCCGGTAGATGATGTTTAGCTCAGCGCCGGTCGTGTAAACCTGGAGCGACGGGATCGCGTAAACGATCCCGTCGCCACGCCAGACGACTTCCGGTGCGGCTACCGGTACTGGCAGCTCGTTCGCAGGTGGCCCGTTATGGATCGGGTGGTGGACCGAAACCTTCTCCATGTCGGCCATCTTACCTAGCAGGAAGACTTATGCGTGGTTTCAGAGGAGTAGTCGTGCGCGCCAAGTACGGCAGTGCCGTTAGCCCAGAAGATCGATATGATCGCGAGGGTATGGTAGGTGTAGTTGTTAGCTTCATGCGTGCAGTCAATGCTGGCCACTGACTCGGTCGATGAGTTGCATGCCCCGAATTTAGAGGGTCCCTCCTTGATGGTGAACCAGGAGCCGTCTGTGTTGCTTAGCTCCTGAAGATCAGCCACAACGGAGCAGCCAGGGTCCAGCGTGCCAGTGCAGTTTTTGAAATAGCTATAGCCTTGTAGCACACCGTAGTTGGAGAGCCATTTGATTCCTACGGGGTTATAACATTCATCCGCCTCGGACGGTGCGGCGGAGGAAGTACGAGCCGCCGCGGACCGGGCGGCTGAGTAGGCCTGCTCAGCGGCCCGGTAGAGCCGGGCCACTGCTGACGGGCACCGGGCTCCCGTGGTACCGGACACGGGCGTGATCTTCCAGGCGAACGTCGTGCTTGAGCTCAGGTTCGCGACCTTCACCATGTGGGCCGGGACCCTCGTGCACGTCAGCGTGGGCGCAGAGTGCTGAGCAGCCGATGCGGTTGCCGGTAGTCCCAGCCCCAGCAGTAGCACGACTGCTGTTGACGCGAGCCCGACCGCTGTTCTCCCCAAGGGTGACCGTAATTTCCGGGACATCCGCGGCTCCTCTGGATGAGTTCTGCTTGTCGCGAGACCTCCCGGAGCCTGACGGTAGGTCCGGCATGCGCGGCCGTCAAGGTTACATAGAGGATCCATACAGTGGACATGCAGTCAGTGTGCAGTTGAGCCCGTGCTCGCGGTGCAGCCTCCATTGGCTGGTCGAGGCCTGGCCCAGGCTGTGGGGCGCACCGGCGTCCACGGCGGCGCCGCCGAGCCATCGCTGTCCGCCGGGCAGATAGTGATCACCGCCTTCCTGGCCATGAGTCCGCCGCCCCGGTTTACCGCAGGCCGCCGGCAAAGCCAGCTAACGTGGCCCTGTCAGGCTGCTGGCAAAGCCAGCTAACGTGACCTTGTATGGGATTAAGGACATTCGGGCAAGCAGAGCAGGGCGCTGGCAAGTCAGCAGCAAGACCGCTGCTGCCGACCGCCGCCCGTCCCCTGGCCGTGGCAATCGTGGTTGTCTGCGTGCTGGTGATTGCAGTACAGGGAGTGTGGCTCAGGCACGGGATGGAAACGGGCTGGGCGGTCGCGGCGTTCGATGCCAGAGTACGGGCCAGCCTTGGCGGGCATCCCCTACTGCTGGCCGTGCTGGTCTGGCCGGGCGGGCCGGTGTCGGCAACCGCGATGGCGGCGGCCCTGGTGCTAGCGGGTTTTGTGCGGCGGCGGTATGCCGAGGCCGCACTGGTGGCCATATCCGTTCCCCTTGCGACTGCCATCAGCGAACTCGTGCTCAAGCCCCTTATCGGCCGGACTTCGTGGGGCGACCCGTTTCCCAGCGGACACGTCACCAGCGCGGTCGCCTTGGCCACCGCCCTAACGGTGCTGCTCGCAAGGACGCCCGCGAGAGTGCCACGCCTGCTGCGTCTTGTCCTTGCCTGCACGGCATTCCTGCTAGCAGCCGCCGTCGCCGTTGGGGTGATCGGCGCGAATATGCATCACTTCCCCGACACTGTCGGGGGGGCTGCAGTCGGCACTGGAACGGTTTTTCTGGCCGCGCTCATCCTCGACCTGCTCAGCAGGCGGCATTCTCAACACCGGGGTGAACTCCGGGCGCCTGGACCTTGGGCCGATCCGGCTGCGTCGTTAGACGGCGCACGACGGTACAGGTCAGATAGCCGGTCCAAGATCACCGCCGATGACGCCGAGCCAGGGCCGAGGTCGTGTCTATAAGTCGTTCTTGGGCACCGGTGTGCGCATACTTCGGGCATAGCCGTGACGGTGTCGCTGTCGACGCGGGGCGGGATCGGCCTTGAGCAGGTCGCGCAGTTCGCGGGCGGTACCGGCGGTCTCGGCTTCGCTCAGCTCGGCGAATTCTCTTCCATCGCTTTCTCGGCAGCCTCAAGCTTGGCGGCCAGCTCGCTCGCCGCGTGCGCGACGATGCACCGGATGTGGTGGCCGTCCTCGCTGCGGCGTACGGCTGACCAGACCCTCACGCAGCAGTACGGGTGGCGCAGGGGACGGCCGAGCGGGCGCTCGCGGTACTGCGCGAGGAGGGCCTGGTCCGCAGCAGGCTTGGCCGCGGTCACTTCGTTGTGCCGCCCGGTGAGCGCGGCTAGTCCGCAGGAAGCCCGCGATCAGTTCACAGTTCCATGCGAAGAGGGCCGGACGAGCCCGACAAGCCCGACAAGTCACGGCGTTTGCAACAAGATCAGTAAGCTGGCACCATCCGGCATATGGAGATGTCGCCCCAGAAGCTGTTAGCTGGCAGCGATGACCCCGTTTACGTGGGGCACGGTCGGGCTAGCGCTGGAGGCACGGTGAGCGGCGAGTTTCCGTTAGCGCCCGGCAGTCCGCACCCGGCCGCCGGCCGGGCTCCTGGCCAGCCTGACGCAGCTCAGCCGGCCGCTGGCCAGTCCCCCGGCCAGTCCCCCGGCCAGCCTTACGCAGCTCAGCCCGCCGCCCGGCCAGTCCCCCGGCCAGTCCCCCGGCCAGTCCCCTGGTCAGCCTGCCGCCGATCATCCGGCACCAGTTCAGTCGCCTGCCGCGCCAGGTGAGTTCGCGGCCGGCGCGCTGATCGCCGGGTACCGGCTCGTGGAGGAGATCGGCCGTGGCGGCATGGCTGTCGTCTACCGTGCCATCGACCTCCGGCTAGACCGGCAGGTAGCCCTGAAGATCCTGGCACCCGCGCTCGCCCGGGATGAGGCGTTCCGCCAGCGGTTCATCAGAGAGTCCAGGGCCGCGGCTGCCGTTGATCATCCGTGCATCATCCCGGTGTTCGAGGCGGGCGAGGCCGACGGCGTCCTGTTCATCGCCATGCGCTACGTCAGCGGCCGGGACGCGCGCACGCTGCTGGACCGCGACGGAGCACTGCCGGCCGGGCGCGTTGTGGACATCATCGAGCAGGTGGCATCCGCCCTGGACGCCGCCCACGCGCATGGCCTGGTCCATCGCGATGTCAAGCCTGCCAACATGCTGCTCGGCTCGCCGACCAGCAGCGGGCATCTCGATCATGTCTACCTGTCCGATTTCGGGCTCACCAAGCAGTCGCAGATCGCGTCCAGCCTGACGTCGACCGGCCAGTTTCTCGGCACGCTTGACTACATCGCCCCCGAGCAGATCGAGGGCAGCAGCCTGGTCGACGGGCGCGCCGACCTTTACTCGCTCGCCTGTGCCGCGTTCGAGATGCTGTCGGGCATCCCGCCGTTCCGGCGCGATCGGGGGGTGGCGGTCATCTGGGCACAGGTGTCCGCGCCACCGCCGCCGCTGACCGACCGCCGGCCGGACCTGTCTGCGGCGGTCGACAGGGTGCTTGCGAAGGCGCTCGCCAAGGCACCCGGTGACCGGTACCAGACCTGCACGGAGTTTGCGGCCGCGCTCCGCGGTGCCTGCGAGCTTCCGGCCGAGCCAGCCGCGCTGCCGGGAGCGGCCGGACCTGCTCGGCCACCCACCCAGCCGGCCCTTTGGGCAGGCATGGCCGGGTCCGCGGGCATGGCAGGCGCAGCGGGTGGCGCCGGCCGGGCCCCAGACATCGCGGGAGCCGGCGTCGCGGATGGCACGAGTGGCACTCCACGTATGGCCAAGACCCCGGGCATGCCCGGAACCCCAGGCATGGGCGCCGCCGGGTCCGCAGGCATGCCCGATGTGGGCTGGCCAGGTCGCCCGGCCGCTGCGTTCCCCGATGAACCTCCCACCAGGGCCTCGAATCTCTCCCAGGCACGGCCCTCCAGACCCGATCCGGGTTACCGGCCGACGAATGCACCCCCCGGTCAGCGCCAGTCACTCGATCAGTGGCCGCCACCACCGGGTCAGCGCCAGTCACCGCCCGGTCAGCCTGATCGTCGCGGCCCGGGTCCGGGCCCGGGCCGGCCGCGGCGCCGCTCCCCTGCCGCGATCGTTGTCGGTTGCCTGGTGGTCTTGTGCCTTGCGGGCGGGGCCATCGCCTTGGTGGGCAGCGGAGCGCTCAAGTCACACGCTCCGGTGAGCGCCGCCAAGCCTGTCGGTCACGGCAGCACGACCGGCACGACCCGCACGGCCGCGCCCGCGCCTACCGGCCCGGCTGCCACAGTGAACGCGTACTTTACCGCGCTCAATGATCATGACTATGCCGAAGCATGGGATCTCGGCGGCCGTAACACCGGCTCCTCGTACACCGACTATGTCAATGGCTTCAGTACTACTGCCAGGAACACGGTGACAATCGTGTCTGTCTCAGGAAACGTGGTGACGGCGCGCCTCACGGCACCGCAGACCGATGGCACGGTCAAGACCTTTCAAGGTACCTATACCGTCAACGACGGTGTCATCACGCAGTTCAACGTTCAGCAGGTCGGATGAGCCACGAACTGAGGCCAGGGACGAAATCGGGCTGCCCGGGCGGCACGACTGTGGCGTCCACCGGGTGCGCGCCAACGTCAGTTACCTCGGATAAGGACGGCGCCGTCAGCTGGTGGCCGGGCCCTGGCTGCACCGCGGAAGGCAGTGACATAGGTGGACAGCGACACGCAATCACCTGATGCCGCGGCCATCGAGCACGCGCTGCGCGCTCTCGGGAGCGCGGAACGCGCCCTTAACGAGAAGGCCTACCTGAAAAGCGACCTTGAGTTCGCCGGGACTGGCTTGCCAGCCATCCGCGCAACGATCAAGGGATGGTCCAGGGACCGGGCCGGACTCGACCACGATGATCTCGTCGCCGTCGCCGGGGCGCTCTGGGACCGGCCATTGTTCGAGTGCCGGATGGCGGCCGCGGAACTGCTCGACGCCAATGCGCACTTGCTGCGGGCCAGCGACACCGTGCTGGTGGAGCGGATGCTTCGCACCGCCGGCACCTGGGCACTGGTGGACGGCCTCGCGGCGAACGTCATGGGCGCCCTCGCCGAGCGCTATCCGCAGCTGGCCACCACGCTGGACCGCTGGGCCGCTGACGATGACTTCTGGCTGCGGCGGTCGGCAATGCTCGCGTTGCTGAAGCCGCTCCGCCGCGGCGACGGCGACTTCGAGCGGTTCGGCCGGTACGCCGACCTGATGCTGGCGGAGAAGGAGTTCTTCATCCGCAAAGCCATCGGCTGGATCCTGCGCGACACGGGGAAGCGGAGGCCGCAGCTGGTAGCGGAGTGGCTAGCGCCGCGGGTACACCGGGCATCCGGCGTGACCGTGCGGGAGGCGGTCAAGCCGCTGTCCGCCGAGGTGCGCGACCAGCTGCTGGCCGGCTACCGCGAGAGGCGGCCGGTCAAGCTGACGTCATGACCGACGAGCCAGGAGGTGAAGCTCAAGTCGCGTGACACGGTGATCCGCGCGCGTCGACAACTTCGTCCCCCTCCTGCAACTGATCAAGCCCTCTCCGCATTCGTGACACGCTCAGCCGTAGAAGAGGCTTTCCATCACGGCCCGGGCCCGCCGGGCCGTTCGCCGGTAGTCCTGGACGAGGTCGTGCGCGGACTTCGGGCTGTAGCCGAGGAGCCGGGCTACCGCGGAGAGCTCGGGCTGCGCCGACGGCACTATGTCCGACGCGCGGCCGCGGACCAGTACCACCGCATTCCGGATCCGGGCGGCGAGCCGCCACGCGGCCTGGAGTACCTGCTCATCGGCGGCAGTGACCAGGCCAGCTTCCCGGGCGGCGGCCAGCGCGCCCAGCGTTCGCGTGGTCCGGAGCGCGGGGACCGCGTGCGCATGCTGAAGCTGCAGCAGCTGGACCACCCACTCCACGTCCGCGAGGCCCCCGGGACCCAGCTTCAGGTGCAGCGCCGGATCGGCGCCTCGGGGCATGCGTTCCGCTTCCATGCGAGCCTTAAGCCGCCTGATTTCCCGGACAGATGCCTCAGCCATCCCCCCGGCTGGGTAGCGGAACTCGTCTGCGATGGCAATAAAGGCGCCGCCCAGCTTCGCATCGCCGGCGACGGGCTCGGCGCGCAGCAGGGCCTGCGCCTCCCAGGGCAGCGACCAGCGCCGGTAGTAAGCCAGATAGGAGGCCAGCGTGCGGACCAGCGGCCCCTGCCGTCCCTCCGGCCGCAGGTCCGCGTCGATGGGCAGCGCCGGATCGGGCCCCGGGCGGCCAAGCAGGGCACGCAGCTCTTCGGCGATGGCATGGGCCGCTCGGGTCGCGCTCTCCTCGTCAGCGCCGGGCAGCGGATCGTGCAGGAACATGACGTCGGCGTCGCTCGCATAGCTCATCTCGTGCCCGCCGAACCTGCCCATCGCCAGCACCGCCATCCGGGTGGGCAATGGCCCGGTCTCCTGCTCGGTCTTCCTGGCAGCCGCCTCCAGCGCGGCCCCGACAGTCACCATCGCGACGGTACTGAGCGACTGGCCGGTCTCCTCAATGCCCGATAGGCCAAGCACGTCGGCAGCGGCGGTGCGCAATAGTTCCCTGCGGCGCAGCGCAAGGGTGGCGGCGACCGCGTCGCTCGCCTCAGGATGCCTGCGCACCGCGGCGGCAGCCTCAGCCCGGAGTGCATCGGCCGGGCGCGGGGCGAGCTGCGCGTCGTCGGAGAGCAGTGCGACCGCATCCGGGGCGCGCAGCAGCAAGCCGGCCGCGTACCTGCTCGATGCCAGCAGCCTGGCCATCCGCTGCGCCACCCTGGTGTCATCGCGCAGCAGTCTCAGGTACCAGGGGGAATCCCCCAGCGCCTCGCTGACCTGGCGGAACGCAAGCAGCCCAGCGTCGGGCTGGGCCGCGTCGGCGAACCAGCCCAGCATCGCTGGCAGCAGCGTGCGCTGGATAGCGGTCTTGCGGATGACGCCGGCGGTGAGCGCGCCGATGTGCCTGAGGGCGCCCGCCGGGTCAATGTAGCCGAGCGCCTCAAGCCTGGCCCGTGCCGCTTCTGGCGTCAGCCGGACGTCCTCGCCGGGAAGCCGGGCGACCGCTTCGAGCAGTGGCCGGTAGAAGAGCTTCTCGTGCAGCTGCCTGGCCTGGCTCGCGTGCTGGCGCCACTGCGCCGTCAGCTCGGCGGCAGGATCGGCGTGCTCCCCGCTGTCGGCCGCCAGCTGCATCGCGCGGCCGACCCGGCGCAGCACCGCCGGGTCCTCGGGCAGCGTATGAGTCCGCCTGAGCTGGTAGAGCTGGAGCAGGTGCTCGACACCGCGCAAGAACCGGTAGGCACTGGCCAGGCTCGCCGCATCCTGCCTGCCCACATAACCGCCAGCGGCCAGCGCGGCGAGCGCATCCAGCGTCGCCGGGACGCGGAGCGTCTCGTCGGTGCGGCCATGCACTAGCTGGAGCAGCTGGACCGCGAACTCGATGTCACGGAGTCCGCCCGGGCCAAGCTTGAGTTCACGGCCGGCCTGATCGGCAGGCAGGCTGTCGAGCACCCGGCGCCGCATTTCCTGGACGTCAGCGACGAAATTCTCGCGCTGGGCCGCCTGCCAGACCATCGGGGTGAGCGCCCGCAGGTAGTCGCGGCCAAGTTCAGCGTCGCCAGCCACCGGCCTCGCCTTGAGCAGGGCCTGGAACTCCCAGGTCTTGGCCCAGCGCTCGTAGTAAGCGCGGTGGCTGGCCAGCGTGCGCACCAGCGGCCCGTCGCGGCCCTCCGGGCGGAGGTTCGGGTCGACGGGGAAAAGCGGGCCCTCGACCGCAGGCTGCGAGCAGACCTGGATCATCGCGCCGGCCAGTTGCGTAGCGGCGCGGAGCGCTGTGTCCTCTGTGGCATCACCTGCCGGTGCGGCGACGAAGATCACATCAACGTCGCTGGCGTAGTTCAGCTCCCCGCCGCCGCACTTGCCCATCGCGATGACCGCGATCCGGCACGCGCCTGCTGCCTGGTGCAGCCGGGCCTTGGCGATGGCCAGCGCCGCCTGCAGCGCCGCGGCGGCGAGGTCGGCAAGCTCTGCCGCTGTTTCCTCGATCGGCACCGCGCCGGTGAGGTCCATGGCCGCGAGGCTCAGCAGCCGCCTCCGGTAAGCGACGCGCACCGCCGTCACCTCGTCTTCCGCCCCGGCCGAACCGCGTGGGCCCGCCACGGGCCGGTGCGCCGCCCCCAGGCCGCCGCGCCCGCGGCGGCGCCGTCGGCCTCCGCGGCGGCACCGTCGGCGCCCGCGGCGGACCCGCCCGCGGCGGCTGGGGCGGCACCGTCGGCGCCCGCGGCGGCACGATCGGCGCCCGCTGCGGCGTCGGCCTGCCCCTGAACGCCAGCGGCTGCCAGCAGTTCCGCTCGCAGCTCCGCAGCCGTCGGGCGGCTGAGTAGCCCGGGCCCGGCCAGGACACGCCAGTGGTCCGGGTGCCTGACGAGATGCTCTCCGAGCGCCGCGCTGGCGCCGAGAACGGCGATCAGCCGGTCACGCAGCGCGGCGTCGGTCCGCAGTGCGGCCCGCAGCTCTCGATCGAGAGGCAGCCTGGCCAGTGCCGTGAGAGCCAGATCGGGGTCGGCGCCGCCCGCTATGGCGTCGACAAGCTCAGCGTCCCGGCCGCCGACGTCAAGCCGGAGGTCCTCGGTGAGCATCCGCTCGGCCCGTGCCGTGTCAGCGAACCCCAGCACTGCCAACCGCCCGGCTAGCGTGGTTCCTCGCGTCATGCTCACCCAAGAACCGTAGCGAGGCGCGACGGCACCGGCCACTGCCGCCGTCACCAGCGCGAGCCGCCCTCATCAGCGCGAGCCTCCGTGCCCGAAATGGAATGGCATGCCCGTCAGCGTAGAAGTCGTCGCACACCCGGCACAACGCCCGAACGGCGAGCGGTCAGAGCACGTTCAGGTGGCGGTCCAGCTCGAACTCGGTGACCTGACGGCGGTAGTCCAGCCATTCCTCGCGCTTGTTCCGCAAGAAGAAGTCGAAGACATGCTCGCCAAGCGTCTCAGCGACCAGTTCACTGCGCTGCATAACGTTGCACGCATCAGACAGGTTCTGCGGCAGCGGCTCGATGCCAAGCGCGCGGCGCTCGGCGCTGGTCAGCGCCCAGACATCGTCCTCGGCACCGGGCGGCAGCTCATAGTCGGCCTCGATGCCCTGCAGGCCGGCCGCGAGGATCAGCGCGAACGCCAGGTACGGGTTGCAGGCCGGGTCGATGGACCGGAACTCGATCCTGGTCGCGTTCCCCTTCTGCGGTTTGTACATCGGCACCCTGATTAGGGCAGACCGATTGTTATGCCCCCAGCAGACATAGGCGGGCGCTTCTCCGCCGGCGCCGGCGATGCGCTCGGTCCCGCCCCACAGCCGCTTGTAGGAATTCACCCACTGGTTGCACACCGCGGTGATCTCGGCCGCGTGCCTGAGCAGCCCGGCAATGAATGCCCGGCCGAGCTTCGACAGCTGGAACTGCGCGCCCGGCTCGTGGAATACGTTCCTGTCACCTTCGAACAGGGACATGTGGGTGTGCATCCCCGAGCCAGGGTACTCGGTGAACGGCTTGGGCATGAAGGTCGCATAGACGCCTTGGTCGAGCGCGACCTCCTTCATGGCAAGCCTGAACGACATGATGTTGTCCGCCGTGCTGAGCGCGTCGGCATAGCGCAGGTCGATCTCCTGCTGCCCGGGCGCGCCCTCATGGTGGCTGAACTCCACCGAGATGCCCATCCGCTCCAGCATCACGATCGCGTTGCGCCTGAAGTCATGCGCGATGGTGTGCGGCGTGTGGTCGAAGTAGCCGCCCGAGTCGACAGGCTGCGGCCTGACTCCAGGCTCCGGCTTCTCCTTGAGCAGGAAGAACTCGATCTCGGGGTGAGTGTAGAAACTGAAGCCGAGCGCGGAAGCCCGGGCCAGGGCTCGCTTGAGCACGTGACGCGGATCGGCATAGGACGGAGATCCGTCTGGCAGCAGGATGTCGCAGAACATCCGGCCAACCCCGGCGGCGTCCGCGCGCAGCGGCATCACCTGGAAGGTCGACGGGTCCGGCTTGGCGATCATGTCCGCTTCGTAGACCCTCGAGAACCCCTCGATGGCCGAGCCATCGAACCCGATGCCCTCGGCGAACGCACCCTCGAGCTCAGCCGGGGCGACCGCCACCGACTTGAGGTAGCCGAGGACGTCCGTAAACCACAACCGGACAAAACGAATGTCACGCTCCTCGAGCGTGCGCAGTACGAATTCTTCCTGCCTGTCCACCCAGACATTCTGCCTGCTCAGTGTTTCCTGCAGGTTACGAGGGCGCCCCGGGCGCCCCGGGCCCGAGCCGCCCCCCGCTACCAGCCCCGCCGCTGCGGCTCTCCTGGCGAATCAACGCGACACCTAAGCTGGACAGGTGCCCACGATGCGGATCGCGCTCGCCCAGGTAGACGCCACCGTAGGAGATCTGGCCGGCAACGCCGACCTGATAGTCAGCTGGACCAGGCGTGCGGCTGGGCAGGGAGCAAGCCTGGTCGTGTTCCCCGAGATGGTGCTGACCGGCTATCCGGTCGAGGATCTCGCGCTGCGCTCCTCCTTTGTCGAGGCATCGGTCACTACCTTGCAGGAGACGGCAAGCCGGCTGGCCGCCGACGGCCTCGGCGGGATCGCCGTCGTGACCGGTTACCTGGACCGGCGGACCGGGCTGTTGCCGCGCCTCGGGCTGCCGGCCGGGGCGCCGCTTGACGCCGCGGCGCTGCTGCATGGCGGGGCGGTCGCCGTGACGTCGGCCAAGCACCACCTGCCGAACTACGGCGTATTCGACGAATACAGGTACTTCGTCCCTGGTGACAGCGTGCCGGTCTTCCGGCTGCCGCTGGCCGGCCAGGATCCGGTGGATGTCGCGGTCGCCATCTGCGAGGACCTCTGGCAGGACGGCGGCCCTGTCGCGGTCACCCGCGTGGCGGGCGCCGCGCTGCTCGTCGTGCCCAACGCGTCCCCGTACGAGCGGGGCAAGGACGACACCCGGCTCGACCTCTGCCAGCGCCGGGCCCGCGAGGCTGGTGCGGTGCTCGCCTACGTCAACATGGTGGGCGGCCAGGACGAGCTCGTGTTCGACGGCGACTCGATCATCGTGGACGCTTCCGGGGCCCTGCTGGCCCGCGGTCCGCAGTTCGACGAGGCGCTCGTCGTCGCGGATCTCGTCCTGCCACCCGCCGACCCGGCCGTACCGGCCGTCGGCGCCACCCAGGTGGACGCGAAGGACGGCACCGTCATCACACTCCAGCGCCTGACACTACCGCTGCTCCCCGCCCCGCCCCGCCCTGCCCGCCCCCCGCCCCGCTTCCCACCCTGCCGGCCGCTACCGCCCCCCGGTCGGCCCCGCTCCCAGCCGGTCCCCGCCCCGCAGCCGGTCCCCGCCCCCCAGCCGGTCCCCGCCCCGCAGCCGAAGCCGGTCCCCGCCCCGCAGCCGGTCCCCGCCCCGCAGCCGACCAGCTCCCAGCGCTCCCCCGCCCCCGAACCAGCCAGCTCCCAGCCGGTCGCCGGTCCCGAGGTGGCTACCAAAGATCTTGACGACTTTTCAGCTATATCTACTGAAAAGTCGTCAAGATCATCGGAACAGTCCCCACCGACGCCCAGTTCCGGTGATGTGAGTGGCGGTAGTGGCTGCAGTGACGCAAGTTTGTCAGCGATCAGCGCAACCGGGCCGTTCTGGCCGCGGCTGCCTGAGCTCGCCGAGGTGTATGCGGCGCTGGTGACCGGCGTCCGGGACTACGTGCGCAAGAACGGCTTCGCGTCGGTCATCGTCGGACTGTCCGGCGGGATCGATTCCGCGCTGACCGCGACGGTCGCCGCCGACGCCATCGGCCCCGATCGGGTCCATGTGGTCCTGATGCCCAGCCGCTACTCGTCAGACCACTCGGTCGGCGACGCGGAGGACCTGGCCAAGCGCCAAGGTCTGCACGCCAGGACTGTGCCGATCCAGGCCATGGTCGAGGCCTACGACGGGGAGCTCGACCTGACCGGCCTAGCCGAGGAAAACCTGCAATCCAGGATCCGCGGCGTGATCTTGATGGGGCTGTCCAACGCCGAAGGCCACCTGGTGCTGACGACCGGCAATAAGAGCGAGCTGGCCACTGGGTACTCGACGCTCTACGGCGATTCGGCTGGCGGGTACGCCCCGATCAAGGACGTACCGAAGACGCTGGTCTGGGAGCTGGCCCGCTGGCGTAACCAGCAGTCCGTGGCTCGGGGCGAGAGCCCGCCGATCCCGGAGAACTCGATCACCAAGCCGCCCAGCGCCGAGCTCGCGCCCGGCCAGCTGGACAGCGACTCGCTGCCCGACTACACGGTCCTCGACGCGCTGCTCGATGACTACATCGAGCAGGACATGGGCACCGCCGCGCTAGTCGCCGCCGGTCATGACCCCGTCCTGGTCGAGCGGGTAATCAGGATGGTCGACCGGGCGGAGTACAAGCGAAGGCAGTACCCGCCCGGCCCGAAGATCAGCGCGAAGAACTTCGGCCGGGACCGCCGCCTGCCGATCACCAACTGCTGGCGCGAGCCGCTCCGCTCAGCCGACTGAGCCCCGGGCTGCTGGCCTCCAACGGCCCTGCTGCTTCCGGCATGGTCAGGGCGCACGGCATCGAACCGCCGCCGTGGCTGATCAGGACCTAGCAACCGCACGGGCGATGGTCTGCACGGCGTTCGATTCCGGCAGATCTTCAAGGGTGAACTCGATTCCACCGCGACCGGGGAAGCCCGCCAGCCATAGCCGCTGTGCCCGTGCCCGTGCCCGTGCCGTGCCCGGGCGGCCGGTGCGCCCGCCGGCGGCGCCCGGCCCGCCCGTGCCCGTGCGCGGGCGGCCGGTGCTCCGGCCCGCGGCGGCGCCCGGCCTAGAGCTCGACGCTAGTGCCGGGCTCCAGGCGGGTGAAGGTACCCCCTGCCGGTCCGGCGGCAAGCGGCAGCAAGCGCTCGACCAGCCCTAGCCCGTTGGCATTCAGGAGCCCGTCGTGTATCGCGTAACCGCGCTGCGGGTCGACCGCCCGGCCGTAGTCGATCATCTCCGACACCTTGAGCCACGGCGCATTGGCAGGCAGCAGCAGGGTCGCCACCGGCTCGTCGGGCACCGTGAGCGAGTCGCCTGGATGGAAAACCTGGCCATCGACAGCGAAACCGGTATTCGCGACAAGCGGGATGTCCCGGTGGATCACCGCATGGTCCCGGCCGTAGACATGCACATCGAACCCCGCCGCCCGGAACACCTCGCCGTGCCCGACAGCGTGCACCCGGCGGCCGAACTCAGCGAAGTGGCTGGTCACTGACGCGTCGGTCCACAGCTCCAGCCCCGCATTGCCGGTCATCGCAGTCCGGACCAGCTCGTCATCCACGTGATCTACATGCTCATGGGTGATCAGGACCGCATCCGCGACGGCCAGCGCATCAGGCCCGCTCCAGACACCCGGGTCAATAACCAGCGCGGCCCCGTCCTTCTCCAGGCGGACGCATGAATGCCCCAGCTTTGTGAGCCGCATCGTCACTCCCTGAGACCTCGGCCAGCCATTCCCGTACGCTCCGCCGCCGACGATACCGAGCCCGGACGAGCTGACTGGCTGTCACCCCTGCCAGCAAGCCCCGCCAGCAAACCCCGGGCAGCAAACCCTGGCCGGCATGCCGCCGGTGCCATCCCGCCTGCCTCAGCGGGAGGCGAGGCCGCGTAGCAGCTCATCGACAACGCGCCGGGCGTAGCCATCCTCGATCTGCTCAGGTCCGCTGACGGCGCGGATCATCACCGCGCCGCTCAGCATGAACAGCGCCGCCTCGACGTCGATGTTCTCGCGAAGCTCGCCGGTCCCGATACCGCGCCGCAGCACGGATCTGACCACTTCTCGGCGCGGCTCGACGACGGTCTCTGCGTACCGTGCCATCGCCCGCGGGTACTTGGCGCCTTCGCCCTGCAGCAGCGCGAATTGCCTTGCCCACCTGGGATCGGCCGACTCCCTGCACATGGCCTCAAGCAATGCGATGAGGTCACCACGGGCC
Source organism: uncultured Actinomycetes bacterium (assembly GCA_963774825.1). GTDB lineage: Bacteria > Actinomycetota > Actinomycetes > Streptosporangiales > Streptosporangiaceae > DATBGO01. The sequence goes on from CAVZGW010000013.1 coordinate 95,869, forward strand.
GACTTGCCCGTTGGCCGTGGCAGCGGGACCCGCAGCGCCGCCAGGGCGTCAAGAAGGAGATCCTCCTTGCCGGGCCAGCGCCGGTAAATCGTCGCCTTGCCCACGCCAGCACGGGCGGCGACCTGCTCGATACACAGTCCACCCGGGCCCGACTCAGCGAACAGGCTCAGCGCCGCGTCAATGATCGCCCGGTCGGCTTCCTCACTACGCGGCCGACCCGGCCGCCGCCGCTCGGTGGCCCGCTCGCCCTCGCTACTCTGCGCCTCGCTAATCTGCTCGCCTTCGCTGCTCTGCGCCCCGCTAATCTGCTCGCTTTCGCTGCTCTGCGCCCCGCTAATCTGCTCGCCTTCGCTGCTCTGCGCCCCGCTAATCTGCTCGCCTTCGCTGCTCTGCTCGCCTTCGCTGCTCTGCTCGCCTTCGCTTATCAGCTCACGCTCTGCGGCCAGGTCGCGCCCAACGGCCGCTGCCACGTGCCGACCTCGTGCGGCGACCTCACCTCGCTGCGTCATCGGGCCCGCCATCGATGTTGCCAACCGGGACTGGGACCGGCACAGGCACCGGTGTGCCCTGGACGGTGTCGGACCGGTCGCCCGTACCAAGCGGTACCCGCGGCGCCTCGGCGGCTCGCGGTTCCGGCCGGCCGGGCATCCAGGCCGCGATCGCGGCGGCCCCGAGGACCGCGATGATCACTGAGATCAGCGATGTTACATGCATAGCGTGCACGAATGCGGCATTCGCCGCCGTCAGCAAGCCGTGCCCGGCCGGGCCAAGCTGCTGCGCGATCGCCTGGGTCTGCGCAATCGACGCGGTGGCGGCGGTGCGGGCGGCCGGAGTCAGCGCGGTGAGCTGCGGTGCGAGCTGGCCGCGATAGGCCTGGGCGAGAACCGAGCCGAGCACGGCGACGCCGAGTGCGACGGCAACCTGCCTGGAGGTGTTGGTGATGGCTGATCCCGCGCCGCTGCGGTTCCTTGGTACCACTGACATCACGGCTTCGGTCGCCGGCGGCATCACGCTGCCCATCCCGGCGCCCTGGGCGAAGAAGATCACCTCGAGTACCCAGATGGGGGTAGTCGTGCCGAGGAAGTGGTAGCCGACGAGGGCGGCCGCGACTATCAGCACCCCGGTCGTGCAGACAGCCTTCGGGCCGAACCGCTTGACCAGTCCGGCACTGCGGGTAGCGGCGATCAGCTGGCCGGCAGCGAGAGGAATGGTCAGCAGGCCGGCCTGCAGCGGGCTGTAGCCGCGTACGCTCTGCATGTAGAAGCTGATAAAGAAATACACGCCCGCCATCGCGAAGAACACCAGCGCGATCGCCGCGGCAGCGGACGACAGCCGCGGATCACGGAACAGCCGCACGTCGAGCGACGGATTCTCGATCCGGCTCTCGTACCAGCCGAAACCCACCAGGACGGCAAGCCCGCCAGCCACCGGCACCAGCACGTCACCGCGGAGCCAGGAGCCGGTGTCGCCGCCCTGGATGATCCCGTACACAACCAGTACGAGGCCGGCGATCGATAGCAGCACTCCGAGATAGTCGATCTTCCCGGGATTCGGGCTCTTCGATTCCGGGACGATCAGCATGATCGCGGCCACGCCGAAGGCGGTCAGCGGCACGTTAATCAGGAAGACCGATCCCCACCAGAAGTGGTCGAGCAGCAGCCCGCCCGCTATCGGCCCGACGGCGATGGCAACCCCGACGGCCGCCGCCCAGATGCCGATGGCACGCGGGCGTTCCCTCGGATCGAACACGTTGGTGATGATGGACAGCGTCTGCGGCATGACCGCGGCGCCGCCGAAGCCCATCGCGGCGCGCGCCAGGATCAGCTGCTCGGGCGAGTGCGCGTACGACGAAACCAGCGAGGCGATGCCGAACATCGCCATGCCGATCATCAGCATGCGCTTGCGGCCGATCCGGTCGCCGATGACGCCGAAGGTGAACAGGAGCCCGGCAAACACGAGCGTGTAAGAGTTGATCGCCCACTCAAGCTGGCTCTGGCTAGCGCCAAGGCCGCCCCTTGGCTTCGGCTCGGAGATCGTCTTGAGGGCGATATTCAGCACGGTGTTGTCCAGAACTATCGCACCGAGGCTGATGATCAGGACGCTGAGAATGAGCCATCTGCGCCGGTAAATGATCTGCGGATCCATTATGTCCTTCGCACCTGCCGGGGGGCCATCACCTCGCGGCTGCAGTGTCGCCGGTGCCCGCAGCACGGCCGACACCGAAAAGATTTTAACGATACGATACGTTATCGTATCATAATAGGTAAGCTAGAGGCTACCTTTGGGGCCTAGCTTCGGGACTAAGGTCGGGTGTCCGCGCCGGGTTAGGCATGCCATCATCGAAATGTCCGGGGACGCCGCACGGGCGCCTCGAGACGTGGAGGCCTGCTATGCCATCACCTCATGACCGTCATCTCCAGGCCGCGACAAGCGCGCGGACCCCGGCACCGGAACCGGCGGCCGAACCGGCCAGGGAGGCGGCGGATCCCGTCACGACCGTGGCTGCAGCGGATCCCGCCACGACCGTGGCTGCAGCGGAACCCGCCACTGCGGCCAGCCCTCAGGTGACCTCAGCGGAACCAGTCGCGGCCACCGCCCGGGTCACGGGGCCAGAGCCGCTCTACGGCGGCCGCGGCACGCGCCGCGTTACCGTCCGCGACATCGCTGCCGCCAAGGCGCGCGGCGAGAAGTGGCCGATGCTCACCGCATACGACGCGCTGACCGCGCGGATCTTCGACGATGCCGGGATTCCCGTGCTTCTGGTGGGCGACTCCGCCGCAATGGTCGTCTACGGTTATGACACAACGATCCCGGTGACCGTCGACGACCTGATCCAGCTCACCGCGGCGGTGGTGCGCGGCAGCAGCCGCGCCATGGTGGTAGCCGACCTGCCGTTTGGCTCTTACCAGGCTTCGCCGGAGGCGGCGCTGGCCGCGGCAACCAGGTTCCTGAAGGAAACTGGCGCGCACGCGGTCAAGCTTGAGGGCGGCTACCGCGTGATCAGGCAGGTCGAGGACCTCGTGGCGGCGGGGATCCCGGTGATGGCCCATCTCGGGCTAACCCCGCAGTCGGTCAACGCTTTCGGCGGCTACCGGGTCCAGGGCCGCGGCGAGGACGGCGAACGACTACTGCACGATGCCAAGGCGCTGCAGGCGGCCGGCGCGTTCGCGGTTGTGCTCGAAGCCGTGCCCGCCGAGCTTGCTGCCCGGGTCACCGCTAACTTGTCGATCCCGACGATCGGGATCGGCGCCGGGCCGGACTGTGACGCCCAGGTCCTGGTCTGGCAGGACATGGCCGGGCTCTCGCCGCGGACCGCCAAGTTCGTGAAGCGGTACGCGGATGTCGGCGGAGTGCTGCGGACAGCCGCGCAGTCGTTCGCCGCGGATGTAGTGTCAGGCAGCTTCCCCGACAAGGAGTTCTCCTACACCTAGATGCGCTGGCGCTGGTACCGGCGCTGGTGGGTAGGTATCGGGCATTCTGCCCTTGCTGAGTCCACAAATCCGGTATAAGCGATTCGGCGGCGGCAGAGTTCTGGGCCTGGCGGGGAGCCGGCTGAGGTAAGACCTGAGATAAGACCTAGATATCGGTGATGCGCAGGCCGGCGTGCGCCTTGTAGCGCCGGTTGATCGATACCAGGTTGGCCGCGAGCGCTTCGACCTGCGCACAGTTGCGCAGCCGGCCGGCGTAGATCCCTCGTACCCCAGGGATCTGCTCGGCCAGCGCCTGGACTAGATCGGTCGCATCCCGGTTGTCACCGAGGACCATAATGTCCAGGTCCAACTCGGCGACTTCGGGGTCAAGCAGCAGCGGCGCCGACACGTGATGAAATGCGCCGACGACCGTGCAGCCCGGCAGCACCTGCGCCGCCTGCTGCGCGGCGCTGCCCTCTTCGACTGGGAGCGGGTACGCGCCCCGGGAATCGAAGGCCAGCGGATTCACGCAGTCGATGAGGATCTTGCCCGCCAGCACGTCCGCCAGTTGCGCCAGCAAGTCCCGGTGACCCTCCCACGGAATCGCGGCGATCACTGCGTCAGCAGCGCGGGCAGCTTCCTCGTTGGATGCTCCGGTGATCTGTGGCGGCGAGCCGATGCTGGCAGCGGCGGCGATGGCCCGCGCCGGGTTACGCGATCCGATGATCACCCGATTACCGGCCAGGCCCAGCCTGCGGGCTAGGCCCCGGCCCTGATCCCCGGTTCCGCCGAGAACGCCGACGATCAAGCCGGCCGCCATAGCGGCGGGCTCAGCGCCGTCCCCGGCGGCGGCTACTCCGGGACCGGGCGTTGCGTGGGTGGCGGCCATGCCGACGATCCTGCCAGATCACGCTCCAACACCATGCCCCCCGGGTCCGCCCGGGTCCGCCCCCGGTCCGCCGCTCCGGGTCCGCCCCCGGTCCGCCGCACGGGTCCGCCCCGGGTCCGCCGCTCCGGGTCCGCTCCGGGTGCGCCCCGGGTCCGCTCCGGGTGCGTCCCCGGGTCCGCTCCGGGTCCGCCCGGGTCCGCCCCGGGCCCGCCCCGGGGCCTGCACCAGCTCCGCACCGTCCGCACCGACGCCCGTCCGCCCCGTCCGCCCCGTCCGCCGGTCTCCTGGCGTCAGCGGGGCGTAGCCGGATCGTCACCGTCTAGCTGCGGTGCCCTGGGCGGTCGGGCACCATGGGGGGGTGAATGCCGACCAGGTCGCTGTCTTGCGCGAACTGCTCGGCCCGAACAGATGGCTGGAGCGAACCCGGTCCTTTGCGCGGGCACTGCGCGGGTCAGCACGAACGCCCGGCGGCCTGCTCGTCGTGGGAACGCCGGACGACGAGCCGTGGCACCTGACCGCGCACCTGGAGCAGGAGAGCCGCCTCGCCGACCTTCCCGGGCTCGCGCCGACCCTGGTCAGATGGGAACCGCCGTCCGGTGCGCCGCCGCACCTCAGCGTGGGGCTGGCCCGCGTGGAAGCCACGAGGCGCGGCGAGACACTCCTCGTTGTCAGTCCGGATGCGGCACCGGTACCGCTGCTGGAACGGGTACACGACGCGCGGCACCTCGGCGCCACCATCCTGGCCCTCGATCAGGATGATCCTGAACTCGACGCAATGGCGCACGAGTCGCTGGCGATCTCGCCTGAGCTTGCGCCATTCTCCTTTGCCGCCGCGCAGCACCTGGTCAGCATGGGAGCCGGCGAGTCGGAGCGGCCTGCGGCCAGCTTAAGAGGACGGCTCGCCCGGCTGCTCGACGCAGTCAGCGGCACTCCGCCCCCGTAGCCCAGCCAGTTGGAGTGCGCCCGGGCGGCACTGCAGGCAGCCTGCTTGAGCGGGCCTGTGGTCAGGAGTCGAGGCTCAGCACCATGGTGGGACGCTCGATCACGTGGTCTTCGCGAAGCGGCCGGACGGCCGTGCCGATCGCGAAGAACTCGGTCGTGTGCGAGCCCCAGGTGTGACTGTGCTGGCGGAGCTGAACCCCGACAATGCCTTCGGCGTGCAGTTCTTCCGCTTCGGCCTGCATCCTCGTCATCGCAAGCTCGCGCGCGTCGTAGAGCGCCTGAGTGAACTGTTCCAGCTCGACGTTGCGGCCGATATTTCCCAGTTTCCCGCCTAGCCGCTGGTGCGCGATGTGGTACACGCATGAGCCCATCACCATGCCGAGCGGCGCGTAGCCCGCGCGGATCAGCGTCCAGAAGTCCTGGCCGGACAAGTCCGACGTGAACGGCAGCTTCTTGTTGTTGCGCCAGTCCTTCACTCCGCCGCCGCCCGCGCCCTCCTCGGCGTGGACTGCGGTACCGATGGCGATGAACTCGGCGATGTCGTTGCCGAACTCCTTCATCTCCACCTCGAGCCGGACGCCGACGATGCCGTCCGCTCCCAGCTCATGCGCCTCGGCCTCCATCCGGCTCATCGCCAGCTCCCGGGCGTGGTACATGGCCTGGGACAGGACATCGAGTTCCTGGTTCTTGCCCCAGCGCCCGACCTGCAATCCGACATGGTAGATCGAGCTGCCGAGTACCAGGCCGAGCGGCCGGAAGCCGACCTCCCGCACGAGCAGGAACTCATTGACCGACAGATCCGACGTGAAGATGGCGCCGGGGCGTCCGGGGCGCAGTTCCGCGAGACGCCGCATCGCGTCCTGCGGTACTCCCTGCAACCCGAGATCGGTGCTCTTCTGGTCAGTCATTACGCTCCTTGGCTGCCGATAATCCACTGGCCGTGCACGCCGTGGCCATGCAAGCCGCGGCCGTTCATGTCGTGGCCGTTCAGGCCGGCGCCGCCGCCTCCTGCCTGGTGCGGGACACCCCGGGCCGGCGGCGATCAGGGGCCAAGCCGCACCCTCGCCGCCTGACGACGCTGCGGGTCCAGCGAGAGGATCGCCAGGCTCGAACCATGCGTCGGCCGCTTGGATCTGGCGAACTGCGCGGTGGCAGTGCCGATGATGGTGACCTCCACGATGTGATCTTTCCGGTGCTCCTGCATCGTGCACTCCCGTTCGCGGATCCTCGTGTCGATGCTGGTAACGACGACTCCTTCAGCGCCAAGCCTGGTCACGTCCTTCTCTAGCTGGATCCGGGCGTCGTGCCTGGCCTGGTGGACGAGATCGGTGTAGCCGCTGACTTCGGCGCTCCCCGAGCCCCAGCTCGTCTGGGTGACGGTGAGCCAGTCATCGTGGCGGGCCCCGACCGAGATCCCCAGCGCCAGCCCGGCCGGCACCCATCCCGCCATGATCAGCTTGGCGAAATCCTGGCCGGACAGGTCAGAGGTGAACGGCTGCCTGAGCCTGACCCCCCCAGGCGCCCGCACCGCCGTACCTATTGCCTTGAATTCGAGGCCGCCCGCAGGAAACGCGCCGATCGTGAGGGAGACGCCGACGATGCCATGGCCGCCGAGTTCCGCGCATTCTGCTGACATCCGCCCGATCGCCCGGTGGCGGGCCTCGTAGAGCGTCCGGACCATCGGGGCGAACGCGCCCATCCCGCCCGCTCCCGATACCGAGGTCACGCTCCGGTACGGCGCGGCATAACCCCCGTATCCGGCCCAGGCGCCCGGGCAGCTGAATCCCCCGGTGTAGCCGATGTTGTAGACGGCAGCGCCGAGCACCTGGCCGACCGGCTCGAAGCCGACACCGCGGATCGCGGTGAACTCGTCGGCCGACAGCGCCGATCCCCACGTGCCACTACGGCGGATCTCGGCCAGGCGGGACTCGGCCGCCGCCGGCAGCTCGCTGTCGGGATGATGCTCAGTCACCAGCACGCCCCTTTCGGCCCCCGAGGACCGTTCCGACTCACGATACCGGGGCAGGCTGGACTGCAGCACCGCGCGGCCCAGCAACGGCCGACGCGTAAGCGCAACGCGCACGTGATGGTGACGAATTTCCGGTAAAAGCGTAGCGAAGTCGTCACGATCACTAGATCGCCCGCTAGCCGTCGTCGGCCGCGTCCCATTCCTCGTTCCGCCGCTTGGCTATCTCAAGGGCCTGGGCCGCCTCCTCCCGGGTTGCATACGGGCCCAGCCGTTCCTTGGCCCGGCACCCGGCATCGGGCTCGACAGTGTTGTGCTTCAGGCAGAACCACCAGCGACGCTCACCTTCCATGGCAACTAGACTCCCAGATCATGGCAACCACGCTCCAGCCCGGCCGGGTGTCTCCGATGCGGCAGGTTCCTGCAACGATCACGGCCCCCGAGTATGTCGGCAAGAAGCACCCGAGAGTCGGCGAGCCCGACGTCAAGGATGCCGGGACAATCGAGCGGATGCGGATCGCGAGTCGCATCGCCGCCCAGGCGCTGGCGGAGGTGGGCAAGCACGTCGCGCCCGGGGTCACCACGGACGAGCTTGACCGGGTTGGGCACGAGTTCCTCTGCGACCACGGCGCCTACCCCAGCACGCTCGGCTACCGCGGCTACCCCAAGTCCCTGTGCACCTCGCTCAACGAGGTGATCTGCCACGGGATCCCCGATGACACGGTGATCGCCGACGGCGACATTGTCAACGTGGACATCACCGCCTTTATCGGCGGGGTCCACGGCGACACGAACGCGACCTTCCTGGCGGGAGCTGTCGATGAGGAGTCCAGGCTCCTGGTCGAGCGAACCAGGGAGGCGATGATGCGCGGCATCCGCACGGTGGCGCCCGGCCGCCCGCTTAACGCGATCGGCCGCGTCATCGAGTCGTACGCGCGCAGGTTCAGCTACGGAGTGGTCCGCGATTTCACCGGGCATGGCATCGGTACGACGTTTCACTCTGGGCTGATCGTGCCGCACTTCGATGACCCGGACGTGACAGTGATCATGGAGCCAGGGATGACCTTTACCGTTGAGCCGATGCTGACGCTGGGCGCCATCACGTACGACATCTGGCCTGATGGCTGGACTGCCGTCACCAGAGACCACAAGCGCACCGCGCAGTTCGAGCACACGCTGGTGGTTACGGCGGACGGCTACGAGATCCTGACGCTGCCATAGGCGTGCCGGCTTCCTGACCCGGTAACGCCCATTAGAGGTTGTCCCGCTGGTGCTGGAGGAAGCTCCGCTCGGCGCGGTTACCGGTGCGGGAGATCGCCGCGTCGTATGCGGCTACGGCGGCGTCGCGCCGGCCGAGCCTGCGTAGCAGATCGGGATGCCACTCCGGCCAGGATCAGGCGATGCTGCTGGCAGCCCGCTCCGCCGCCGGCTTCCTCGCCGGACCCTCGCGCGCGGCCACGTGGCCGCCTCGCAGCTGCGCGCTGGGCAGCCAACCCAGCCAGCGTGGCAGGTACCAGCTGTGCTCCCCCAGTGCAATCATGCAGGCCGGCAGGAGGATGCCGCGTACTACTGTCGCGTCGATCAGGATCGCAGACGCGAGGCCGACGCCGAGCATCTTGAGATCAATCATGGAAAGCGTCCCGAAGACTGAGAAAACCGCGGCCATGACCACTGCCGCGCTGGTCACCACGCCGGCCGTGCGGGCGATCCCGCCGATGACAGCTTCGGGGTTGCTCGCCCCGCCTCTTTTGAGCTCGTGGATCCGGCTCAGCACGAAGACGTGATAGTCCATGCTCAGCCCGAACAGCAGCACGAACATGAACAACGGTATCCACGGGATGATCCCGCCAAAGGAGGAGAAGCCGAGCAGTCCCTGCAGGTGGCCGTCCTGGAAGATGAACGTGATGACGCCGCAGGCCGCACCCACCGACAGGAAGTTAAGCGCGATCGATATCAGCGGGATGACGACGCTGCCGAATGCGATCAGCAGTACGCCGACCGCGAGCAGCGTGACCGCGAGCAACACGATCGGCGTGCGACCGTGCAGCATCGCCTTAAAGTCATAGCTTGAGGCGGTGTTCCCGGTCACCGCATACTTTGTCCCGCTGACTCGTCCGATGGTGGCGGGCAGGACCTGGTTGCGCAGATCGAGTAGCGCGGCGTTGGATACCGGGTCGGTCCCGTTGCCTGCGAGCGGCACCTGGAGTATCAGCGCCCGGCCGCCGGCCGCCGTGGCTGCCGTGATGGGCCCCTGGATCGCGCCGTGACTTGACGCCCTGGCCTGGAGCGCGGCAACCGACCGCTGCATGGCGGCCCCGGTCAGGTCAGCGCCCGTTACCACCACCTCGGCGGGTGCCGGGCGGCTGGGAAAGTCCTGCTGGATCTCGTCAAGGGCATGCACGGTTGGCAGGCTTGATGGCAGGTCGACCCACGGGTTGCCGAGGCGCATCCCGAGCGCGGGCATGGCAAGCGCAAGCATCGCAAGGGCGGCGATCCCGCCCCAGAGGAACGGCTTCCTGACCACCCGGATCACCAGCCCCGTCCATAGCCGGGACGGCCTGGGGGCCGGGCGTTTGTGGCCGACCAGCGGAATACGGCCGCGATCCGCCCATGGGCCGAGCCAGGCGAGCATGGCAGGCAACGCGGTCAGCGAGCCCAGCACCGCCACTCCGATGACCATGATGGTGCCGAAGGAGATCCCGGTGAAAATATCGATGCCGGTCAGAAACAGCCCGGCCAGCGAGATCATGACCGTCAGGCCGGACACGACCACAGCACGGCCCGAAGTGGCAGCGGCGATCCTGATCGCCTGCAGCGGCGTCCGGCCCGCAGCCCGTTCCTCGCGCTCCCTTCGCAGGTAAAACAGTGAGTAGTCGACTCCTACGGCCATCCCGATGACGAGCACGATCTCGGATGTGCCTGCGTCGACCGGCAGCCAGTGACCTGGAACTGCCAGCAGCCAGACCGTGGCCGCGACCGCGCTCCCGGCCAGCAGCACGGGGATAGCCGCCGCGATCAGCGCGCCGAAGACCACCAGCAGCAAGATCAGGGTGATCGGCACCGAGGTCAGTTCTGCGCGCCTGAAGTCCTGGGCGAGCAGGGCGTTCCCGGCCCGGTCAGTGCTGGCGCCGCCCGTCTCCTGCACCACCGTGTGCGGAAATCGAGCCTGGACCCCGGCGACAGCGGCGAGGTCCGCGACCACCGTAGCGTCCGCGCTGGCATGCGGGCCCGCGACCGCGAAGGTCACCAAGGCCGCGGCGCCGTTCGCAGATACCAGCGACCGGCCGGCCCGGCCGAGCGGCGACTGGATATCCATCGCGGCGCGCGGCAGGGCCTTCAGGGCAGCCACCACCTGCCCGGCGGCCTGCCGTAGCTGCGGGTCATCAGCGAAAGTCCGGCCCGCTGCAGTAATGAGCACGCTCTCGACCGGAGCTGTCGTCACGTTCAGCCGGTGCAGGACCTGCTCTGCCTGTCCCGCCTGGCCCGGATCGTATTGCTGCACGCTGGCGCCGGTAACGAACTGCCCGGAGATGAAGGCCGCCAGCAGGAACCCGAGCCAGCCGACGATCGCAGCGGCGCGATGCCTGGCACTCCATCCGGCGACGCACTCGACGAGCGGTGGGCGGGAACGGCCGCCGCGGCGGGCCGGCGAGCCCCGGAGTCCGGCGGGGTTGCTATCGATATCGCCATCGGCCCAGGGGCTCAAGTAAGACACTGGTCGTGCGGTACGAGCGGACTCGCGCATGAAGGCCTATCTAGGTCAGGACCTGACAGGCTGCTACCCGCCGACCGGGCGCGAATCTGCCTGGGGACTGAAGGTTACCGCGATAACTGACATGAGCGTCACCTTTCGAGGTAAAACTTTGAACCACCGGTCAGGAAGGGCCGCCAGGTAACTCGTGCACAAGGCCCGCGATGATAGGGGCCCATGGGAGAGCTGATCCTGGTCAGGCATGGCGAGACCGAGTGGAGCGCGGCCGGCAAGCACACTGGCCGCACTGACGTGCAGCTGACGGAACCGGGTGCGGCGGCGGCGGTCGCGGTCGCAGCCGCGCTGGCCAAGCGGCCGGTATGCGCGGCCTTTACGAGCCCTGCCAGCCGGGCGACGCGCACCGCCGAGCTAGCCGGGCTTGCAGGCGCCCAGCGTGACCCCGACCTCCAGGAGTGGGATTACGGCGGCTATGAAGGGCGGACGACCGGCCAGATCAAGGCTGAACGCCCCGGCTGGTACCTGTGGCGCGACGGTGTCATCCCGGGTGACGCGGCCCATCCCGGCGAGACGCTGGACCAGGTAGGCGCGCGAGCCGATGCCGTGCTCGCCCGGGTTACCCCGCTGCTCGCCGGCGGCGATGTGGCGCTGGTGGCGCACGGGCACCTACTGCGCGTTCTCACGGCCCGCTGGCTGCGGCTTGAGCCGGTAGGGGGCCGGCTGTTCAGGCTCGATACCGGAACGCTGTCAACGCTCAGCACCGAACACGGCGAGCGGGTCGTCGGGTCACTGAACGTGCCGCCATCCTGCTAGCGGCTCCGCATGGCAACCAGCGAACCCGGCGTGACACCGGCAGCGGCCGGCTACTCCTGCCGGGTTTCCTCTTCTATCCAGGCTAGATACGCCGGTGAACCGGCAACGATCGGCGTCGCGACTATCTCGGGCTCGTCGTAGCTATGCCGCTGCGCGATGAACTCCGCGAGGGCCTCGTAGCGGTGGACCGGGAGCTTGAGCATGAGCAGCCATTCCTCGGCGCGCTCCACGCCGTTCTCCCACCAGTAGGTGCTCGCCACCGGCCCGGTGACATGCGCGGAGGCCGCGAGCCTTGCCGCAACGGCCAGCTGGCCGAGTTCAATGGCCTCGGCCCGTGAGTCGGTGGTGGTCTGCACCTGGAGGTAGCGCGCCTGCTCGCCGTCTGCCTCGCCGCCCTCACTCGCCATGGGTCACGATCGTACGCCGCGCCAGGCCCTTCCGCCGCGCGTAACCTGGCCCTGCCGAAGGAGTGATCAATGAGCGGACCGTTCTGCATCGTGGTCAACCCCGCCGCGGGACGGGGCCGCTCGCAGCGGGTGCTGGCGGCCGTCCTTGCCACGCTCGACACGGCGGGCGTGACCTATCACGTCAGCGAATCGTCGAGCCTGGACAACGCGCGGGAAATCGCCGGGCGGGCCGCCCATCTTGGCGAGGTGGTGGTCGCCGTGGGCGGGGACGGCACGGCCGGCGCGCTCGCGGGCGTCGTCGCCAGCGCTGGCGGGCGTTACGGGATCATCCCGGCAGGCCGGGGCAACGACATCGCCCGGGTGCTCGGAATACCGGCCAAACCCGCGTCGGCAGCTCTGGCACTGCTCCGCGGGCGGTTGCGCAAGGTAGACCTGATCGGGGTCAGCGTGCCTGGCCGCCCGGAGACCACGGTCGTCGGCTGCGTCTACGCGGGCGTCCCGGCCATCGCAGGCGAGATCGCCAACCGGGCCCGGTGGCTGGCCGGGCCGCTGCAGTACCCGGTGGCGGCGCTGCGTGCGCTGGCCATGTGGACGCCGGCCACGTTCCGCGCCGAGATCCGCTGCGGGGCGGCCGATGCCGCAGTGCACGAGTTTCCCGGGTACGCGATCGTGGTGGCCAACGTGGCCTATTTCGGCGCGGGCATGCAGGTCGCACCGCCGGCTGTGATCGATGACGGGGTACTTGACGTTGTGATCATGCGAGACGGCCCCAAGCTCGCCTTCGTCCGGGCGCTGGCCAGGGTCAGGAGCGGTACGCACCTCACGCTGCCGCAGATCAGCATCGAACGCGGCACTGAGGTCATCCTGAGCATTGACAGGGACATGGCCGCCGCCGCCGACGGCGAGACGCTGTCGTGCGCGGCGCCGCTGCGGGCCGCCACGCCGCTGCGGATCCGCGCCCTCCCCGGCGCCCTGAAAGTCCTCACGCCCCGCTGATGCTGCCCGCCGCACGGAGCTCCGGCACCGGCGGACCGGCGCCCGGTCCCGGTTTAGCGCGCCGGGTCGTAGTAGCGGGCGTACTGCCAGACGCCGCCGGCGACAAGCGCAGCATCGGCCAGCACGCCGAACCTGCCGGGCGCCAGCGCCGCGATCCCTCCCAGCTCCGCCATCCCTTCCGGCGGCAAGGCCCCGGTGATCGAGGCCGCCAGCGCCTCGCCGATCGCCAATGACGAGGAGAACCCTGACCCGTTGCAGCCGCTCGCCACCCACAGCCCGGGCACGTCCGGCACCGGGCCGACTACGAAAAGCCCGTCCGGGCTCATCGTGAACAGCCCGCCCCGAAGCTCGGCCACCGCGGCGTCGCTGGCCAGCGGCGCCTCCACGGATACCTGACCGGCCAGCCGCCGCAGCACGCCCAGATCCAACGGCACGTCGTCGGTGCTGAACGCGGGATGCTCCGCTCGCGGATCCACCGGCAGCGGGTCGGCCTCGAAGCCGCCGATCATCAGGCCGCCGCGGGCAGGCCGCAGGTAGACCGCCGCATCTACCACCCTGGTGATCGGGTCAGCCGGATCGACCTCGCCGGACGGCTCGGTCACCAGCAGCTGATGCCGCACCGGCGCCACGGCGACCCGGCCCCCCGCCAGCTCGGCCACCTGCCGCGCCCATGCACCAGCGGCGTCAACGGCAACATCTGTAACGATTGAGCGTGCCGTGGTCTCGACACCTGCTACCCGGCCGCCCGCGGACGTGATGGCAACTACCTGCTCGGATTCACGCACCGTCACCCCGTGCCGCCGGCAGGCGGCCAGATAGGCATCGATCAGGCTGGCCGGCTCCTCGATGTAGATGTCCTCCGGGCACCAGACCACCTGCTCGCTGCCCGAGCCGCAGTAGTAGGAGACGCGGCCGTCCAGCTCGGTGGCCGGCACTTCCAGGACCTCAGCTCCCCAGCTGCGCGACGCGGCCGCCTCCGCCAGCAGGTAATCGCGGTGCTGAGCGGTGCGGGCGACCAGGAAGCTGCCGCACCTTGTGACATCGAGCGGTACCCCGGCCCAGTCACCGAAGCTGACCGCCCGCGCGATGCTCCGCCGCGCCAGCACCGTCCGCAGCTCATCGGCTTGCACCGACTTGAACAGCCCGGCCGCCCGGCCGGACGCCTGTGAGCCCGGCGTATGCCGCTCGATGACCACGACCGACCGGCCCGCCAGCGCGCAGTGCAGCGCCGTGCTCAGCCCGAGCGCACCGGCCCCGATCACCGCCACGTCAGCATCCATCGGTCAGCTCGCGATGAGATGCCTGTCGGCACGCTCGCCCAGCAGTTCGTGCGACACCTTGTCCAGCATCTGGGCCAGATCAGCGTGCTGCTCAGGTGACCAGCAGGCCACCAGCCGCTCTAGCCCCTGCCTTCGAGCCTCGAACAGCCGGTCCGCGGCAACGCTGCCCGGCTTGGTGAGCGCGATCAGGCCGTCGTGGCGCTGGACCAGGCCCTCGGCCACCAGCCGGTCGACGTACGGCTTACCGTAGTCGACGCTGACCCTGGCCTCCCGGGCCAGCTCAGTCCCGGCCAGCGGCCCGGACTTGGCCAGCCGGGTAAGCACCCAGCAGCTCCCGGCGGGCAGCTCGAGCCCGCACAGGTCGGCGAGCCGCTCATAACCCCGGCGGCGCAGGTCGGCGTCGGCAAGCTTGAGCAGCGCGCGCTCGACCTCTTCGACCGATGTCCGCTGGGCCGAGCCGGCGCCGATGCCCTCGCCGAGGTCGGAGGCGCCGGCGGTGGCCCGCAGCGGTACCTCGCGCAGGAACCAGGACAGCACGAACGCGACGGCGGCCACCGGCACCGCCACCAGGAAGACGCGGTCGATGGCGAGGGTGTAGGCGTGCAGCACTCCGGTCCTGAGCGCCGGGGGCAGCTTGTCGATCTGGGCCCTGCTGGCACCCGACCCGGAGGTGAACCCGGGCGGCACGGTCGCGCCGTGCAGCGCGGCTATCAGGCCGCTGGCCAGCCGGCTGGCGAAGACCGAGCCGAAGATGGCCACCCCGAACGAGCCACCGATCGACCGGAAGAAGGTCGCGCCCGAGGTCGCCGCGCCCAGGTCAGCGTAGTCCGCGGAGTTTTGCACGGCGATGACCAGCACCTGGAGGATCAGCCCGAGACCGCAGCCGAAGACGAACAGGCAGGCAGAAAGCTTCAGGGTCGAGGTGCTCTCGGTCAGCGTGGACAGCAGGAACAGCGCGATGGTCACCACCGCGGTGCCGATGATCGGGTAGATCCGGTACCGGCCCAGCCGGGAGATCAGCTGGCCGCTGGTCACCGAGGTGATCAGCAGGCCGATCACCATGGGCAGCAGGTAGACGCCCGAGATGGTCGGCGACACGCCGCGCACGACCTGCAGGTACAGCGGCAGGAACGCGATCGCGCCGAACATCGCGAAGCCGGTCGCGAATCCGAGGGCCGAGCTGACCCGGAAAACCGGATTGCGGAATAGCCGCCGCGGCAACACCGGCTCGGCGGCCCGCCCCGCCGAGATCCACCACCCCACGGCGAGCAGGATCGCGAGCACGCCAAGGCCGATGATCACGCCGGAGCTCCCACCCGAATGTCGTGCCGCCCCACGAGGTGAGCAGCACGACGGCGGTCGCCGAGCCCGCCAGCAGCAGCGCGCCGAGATAGTCGATCTGGTGGTGCTGCTGGCCCGCACTGCCGGCTGGGCAGCACGACGGCGATGACCGCGAGCGCGACGATCCCGATCGGCAGATTGATGTAGAACACCCAGCGCCAGCTCAGGCTGTCGGTGAAGAACCCGCCGAGAAGCGGCCCGGCGACGCTGGCCACGCCGAAGACCGCGCCGAAGGCGCCCTGGTACTTGCCCCGCTCGCGGGCGGGCACCACGTCGCCGATGATCGCCTGGGCCAGCACTATCAGGCCGCCGCCGCCGAGCCCCTGCAGGGCGCGGAATGCGATCAGCTCGATCATGCTGTGCGCAAGGCCGCACAGCGCCGAGCCGACCAGGAACACCACGATCGCCGCCTGGAACAGGCCCTTGCGGCCGTATTGATCCCCGAGCTTGCCCCACAGCGGCGTCGATGCGGTCGTCGCCAGCAGGTAGGCGGTCACCACCCAGGACAGATGGCTCAGGCCGCCAAGATCGCTGACGATCGTGGGCAGCGCGGTCGCGACGATGGTCTGGTCGAGCGCGGCCAGCAGGATCGCGAGCATCAGCGCCGAGTAGATGATCAGGAGGCCGCCGCGCGGCTTAACGGCGGCGCTCGCGGTTCCCGGTTCGGCCGCCATGCAGGTAATTTACCCCAGCCGGACATTTCATCCCCAGCGCCCGGCCTCCGCACCGGCCCGGCCCCCACCGGCGCCGAACCCGCCCCCGCCGCCCGGGCCCTGCCCACCGGCGCCGAACCCCACCGAAGCCGAACCCCCGCCGACCGCCCGCCGACCCTCTCGGGCTGGCTGGTCAGTACCCGCCGCCGCCGCCCGAACTGGGCGAGCTGCGTCTTCGCGGCGGCCGGCTTAGCCCCGGAGGGAGTCATAGCCCACCAGAGCCCCCCGGAGACATTGAGCCCGTTACCGCTGGTCTGTCCGGCCGCCGAATCGGCTTTGTAGGTGTAGAGCGGGTGGCCGTCATAGGTGGCCTGAGTACTGCCGTCGGACCGCTTGATCGTGCCCCACGTCCCTGGCAGTGACACGCCAGACGCTGCGGTCGGTTTGCCCGTCACCGGCGGCCAGTACGTCGCGCAGGAGCCGTTGCAGTTCGACTTCGTCGGCGTGTCGATCGCGAACCAGTAGAGCGTGAAGCCCTGGGCGTTGGTGAGCACCGTGCCGATCGACGTGCTCGTCGTCTTAATCCCGGCGGCAGCGCTCACGGCCGAACCTGACGGGCTTGCGGAACTTGACGCCGCAGCACCCGATGACGGGGTGCTCGTGCTGCCGGAACTGCTTGCCGCGCTGCTCCCGCACGCGGCAAGGAAGACCACAGCGGCGGCAGCACCGGATGCTGCCCACCATCGACTACGCATCGCGTTTTCTCCGTTCGTGACGGTGGCATAGCTTGCTATACCCCTGATCACGGAGCAGCCCGCAGTTTCGTTCAGCCGTAATTCAGCTGGCGATACGCTGGCACAGCCAGGCGAGGGAGAGCGGGTACCGGTAATCGATCCCGGAGTGGGTAGCGTCGAAAAGCTCGAACCTGACGACGTCGGGGCCGACCCCGATCTCGTGTAGCGCCGCGCGGAATGCCTCCGCGCCGAGGTCCAGGAAGTAGTCGTCACGGCTGCCCGCGTCAATCCAGATCGCCCGCAGCGACCGGAGCGCGCTGGCGTACCTGGGCACCATCCGGACCGGATCCCAGTCCAGCCAGCGCTGCCACACCTCGGCCCGCAGCACTCCGGTGCGCGGGTCGAACGGCAGCTCAACGTTCCCGTCCTCACGCGCCGAGAAGCATGCCGATACGCCAAGCAGCATCAGCAGGTGCTGGTCAGCCTCCTTGGTGAACGAGACCCTCGAGGAGAAGTCCTCCCACCACCGCCAGATGTCACCCTCGTAGTCCCGCAGCATGCGCACGGCCTTGGGAAACTCGGGGATGTAGCAGTACTCATAGAGCGCGTCGCCAGCGTGCGTGGCGAGCGCGCCGAACAGGTCGGGCCGCAGCATCGGGGTGATCATCGCGCCGAAGCCGCCGCTGGACTTGCCCATGATCGCCCGGTGCGCGGGCTCGGCCATCGTCCGGTAGTGACTGTCCAGCCAGGGCACGACCTCGTCGCACAGATACGAGTGATACCGGCCGGTGCCCGCCGAGTCGACGAACTGGCTGCCGCCGTAGCTGGTCCACGCATCCACGTAGGCAACGATGGCCGGCGGCGCGTCACCGCACGCGAAGACCGCATCGGCGGTCTCAAGGAACGGCTGCCGGTAGGGCATCCGGTTCCGCCACATGGCCAGCTGCCCGGTGTAGCCCTGGATCACGTAGACCACGGGAAAGCGGCGGTCACCGGCCTCGTCGTAGCCGGGCGGCAGATACACCCACAGCGGCCGTTCATGCGGGTCACCCAGCGGGTTTCTGCGAAGCAGCTCGCTGGTGACCACCCGCTCTTCGAGCTGTCCGGCCAGGTCGGCGGACCAGGGCAGCATGGAATCTCCTCCTTCAGCACGGACCCCCGCCCCACGATCTCACAGGCCATGCTGAACGGATGGCCCCAGTCAGCGCCGTAAGCGCCGGCGCGCCCGCCCGGTGCCGCCGCCGTGCCGCCGCCCGCCCCGGCCGCGCCGCCGCCAGCTGCCCGCCGCCCGCCGTCCTTCCGCCAGCCCGCCCCCGCGCCGCCCGCCGCTTGTCAGCTTGTCAGCGGGTTGGCCACCCGGGCCATGAACAGCGGCTCGCCGGTGCCGGTATCAGTGACAAGCATCAGGTAGGGGCGGTCGAAATCAATCTCGGCGACCGGCACCCGCGCAGCGCTCGGCAGCACGCCCACCGCTGTCGCGGCACTGGCCACGGTGCCCTTCTCGCCGACCCGGAACGTAGCCGCATGCTGGACGAAGCCGATGCAGCACGCCTGCGGTGCGAGCCCGGTGAAGTCCGCCTGGTCACCGAACGCGACGCCCATGCCGAGCCCGCTCAGCAGGCCGTTCATCCCCAGCGACGAGCTGAGGCTGACCTTCGGGAGCCCGATGCTGGTCATGCCGCTGCTGCTCGCCCCGGCGCCCGCGCCGGTTGCCGTGCCGCAGCTGCCCCGTGCCCGCGCTCGCCCCGCCCCCGTGCCCGCGCCGCTCGCCCCGCCGGTTCCGCCGCCCACAAGGTGAGTGTTGCCGCCCGCCGTCAGCCCCGCTGAGATCGCGCCCAGCGTCGCCGCGCTGAGCGCCGGGCAGCCCGCGGCGCCTGAGTCTGGCAGCAGCGCCTCCATAGCCAGCTTGCCGCCCCGGTACGGGATCCGGACAGCGGTCCAGCCAGCTGCCTTCGCAACGCGGAACTCTCCGCCCCTCATGAACTTCGCGCTCACCGTCCGGCCGCTCGCCGTCGTGAACGGCCCGGGGCTGGTCTGGTGGGCGTCGAATGGCGTTGCCCACGCTGCGTGCAGGTACAGCGCGTCGGTGAGCACCCAGCCGACGCCGTCCAGTGCGCCCGGGTGGAGCAGGTCCGGGATCTGGCCCCTGGTAGCAGCGGCGATGGCACTGTTAATCTCTGCCCTGGCCTGCTCCGGCTGCTTCAGCAGCGGCACCCGCGCCACCCCGGCGCCATACGCCGTTGCGACCGCGTTGAGGTAGCTGCGCAGCGTCAGCAGCGACGGGTCGGCCCACACCTGGTCGCTGTCGGCCAGCGTGACGCCCGGGCTGTTCAGCCCGCGGAGCGCCGCCGACCGAGCCTGCAGCCCGGCTTCCAGCGGCTCTCCGCCGACGACGGGCAGGTGCAGGACGCTGGCCATCGCACGCGCGGTGCCGCCGCGGGCTCCGAGGTAGGCCATGCCGAGTCCGGTGGCCAGGCTGGCTGGCGAGAACACGACGTTGGCTTGCGGATCCGCCTGGCACCAGGCGCCGAGCACGGCCAGCCCGAACGCGGTGTCTGCCGCACCGTAGGGGCGCGGATCCGCGGCGGGCTCCCGGATCGCTACCCCGCGGCTGACATCCGGCAGCGACACCTTCGGGCCGGGCCCGCCCGCGCTGCCGCATCCGGCCGCGAGCAGCGCGGCGGCCGTGACGCAGGCGAACGCGCGCAGCAAGTTCCTCATGCCGGTCAGACGGGGCCGAGCCGCAGCCGGTTGCATCGCCGCACGAATTTCGCGTTCCCGGTCGCTCAGGGGGGCGGGGACACCACCAATCGACCATGATCTTGCTGTCCCCGGGCCGAGATCGATAGTGCCCATCGTGGAAGCCGGCGGCAGCGCGGACCGACTTGGCCAGGTCCCAGGCGTGCGACACTTCATCGACCAAGCGGAACCCGATCGGCCCCTCCGGCTTCGTGCGTGGCTAGCATGCGCGGGTGCCGCACCGGGCCGTAGTGTCTGCCGGGGATGGGACCGA
Source organism: uncultured Actinomycetes bacterium (assembly GCA_963774825.1). Taxonomy (GTDB): domain Bacteria; phylum Actinomycetota; class Actinomycetes; order Streptosporangiales; family Streptosporangiaceae; genus DATBGO01. The sequence goes on from CAVZGW010000013.1 coordinate 116,022, forward strand.
TCGGGGAGGATATGAAGCAGGTCTCGTGGGCGGTCGCCGGCGGCGCGGCCGGATACGGGGCCGCGCGGCTGGCGGCCGCCGATCGTTTCCGCGTTCTCGAGGCTCCCGCGGCGCCCCTGATGTCGTTCACGCCTCATGTCGCAGCAGGCGCGCTCGCGGGCTCGCTGCTGTTGCGGCCCAAAGGCGCGGCTGCCACCGCCGCGGTCACCGGGGCGGCGCTGACGGCGATGGTACTGCCGCGAGCGATCAGGCGCCGCCAGCCGCAAGCGGGCGGCCAGGTGCTCCGCGTCCTGACCGCTAACCTGCTGGCCGGATGGGCTTCAGCGGAAGCGGTCGTCGGCCTCGTGCGGCGCAACTACGCCGATGTGCTGTTCCTGCAGGAACTCACCGACAAGGCGGCCGCGCGGCTCAGGCAGGCGGGGCTGAGCGACTTGCTCCCATATCAGATGAGCGACGTGACGGGTCGCCGGCGGCCTGGTTCTGGCATCTACGCCCGCTTCCCGCTGGGCAGCGGGCTGCGGCTCACGCCTGTCTCCGCGGCTCAGCCCACGGCCCGGCTTGAGCTGCCAGGCCGGACAGCACGCGGAGCTGGTCTGCGTCCATCCGCATCCCCCGAACGGACGGCCATCGCGGTGGCGGGTCACCAGGTGGCGAGAGGAACTCGCCGTTTTGCCGCCGCCCGGCGATCCGCCGCGGGTGGTCGCCGGGGACTTCAACGCAACCGCCGATCATGCGCAGTTCCGCAGGCTCTTGCACATGGGCCACGTCGACGCCGCCGCCCAGCTCGGCGGCGGGCTCATCCCTACCTGGGGACCCGGCGGCAAGCCAGCGCTCCTCACGCTCGATCATGTCCTCGTCGACCCCCGATGCGCCGTGCTGGCGGCATCGGTACACCGTTTGCCTGGCAGTGATCATCGTGCGGTCTACGCGGAGTTCCGGCTGCCGGCCCCGAGGACCTGAGCGGTTCTGCGTCGAGGCTCGTCCAGGCGGCGCATCGCGGCCCTCCGGGCGTCAGCCGGCTGTGCGGGAGGTGCTTTTGAACCGGGCGTCCGAAGCTTCGCGTCACGTCCGTGGCCGGAGCGGCCGTGAGTACCTCGGTCACGTAGGCGTCGATCGTCTCCTGGCCGGTCGCGACGGCTATCGACACCCGATGATGACCATCGTCAACGAAATGCAGGTCACCCACCCGGTACAGGTCGATCGGCGGGATCGGCGCGCCGCGACGCTGCGCCAGCGCCAGCTGCTCCCAGCGTTCCCGCACCCGGTTGGAGGTAGGCCGGAAGCGGCGGTCGAAATCCCGCCGCGAGCTGGCCGAGCCGACGATCGAGTCCAGCCGTATCGTCTGCAGCCCCAGGTAACGTTGGCCGCGCCTGCCGAGCACATCGGTGACCTCGTCGAGCGGCAGGACCAAATCGGCGGCAGCGGGCTCGTGGCGCAGCCGGTGCGCCAGCCTGGCCAGCACCTGGCGCCGTCGCGCTCGGAGGAAGTCGTTTTCGACATCTGATCGCGGGAATCCAGTGTCAGTCAGCATCGTGCGCCTGGGCTCAGCTAGTTGCTTCTCATGCGGCACTGACCGTGGCGAAAATCGCCCCGCCGAGCGTGCCGGAGATGAACGCGAGCAGGTTCATGGCGGCCTTCCTTGAATCGAAACTGAACTGATAGTATCGTTAATAACCTGTTGCAGTCAACTTCGCTAGTGCGCTGGTACCGCTGGTACCGGCCCCGCTGGCACCAGCCCCGCTGGCACCAGCCCCGCTGGTACCGGCCCCGCTGGTAGCGGCCCGTTAGGAGCAGGAATGACCGAGCACGGCGGTCAGGTGTCATCGATGCCGCTGGATAGCGCACCCCGCGCTGCGCCACGGCGCGGGCGGCCGCGCAGCGAGGCGGCACGTAAGGCGATCCTCGAAGCCGCCGCGGAACTCCTACTCGCCCGCGCGCTGGGGGCGGTCAGCATGGATGCGGTCGCCGAACGGGCCGGGGTCAGCAAGGCCACCATCTACCGCTGGTGGCCCACTAAGGAGTCACTCGCGCTGGACGCGCTCTACCACGAATGGGCCAGCGTCCCTGCGGCCGGGAATACCGGCTCGCTCCGCGGCGACCTGCTCGCGCTGCTGCGGCCGTGGGCCCGGCTGGCCGCCAGCCGGCCGTACGGGCGGGTGATCGCCGCGCTCCTCACCGAGGCCCAGACCGACCCTGCGTTCGCCGCTGAATACCGCGCGCGCTTCGTCGAGCCGCGCCGTGACCAGGGGCGCGCGATCTTCCGGCGAGCGATCGAGCGCGGCGAGATCCCGGCCGACGTAAAGATCGAGGTCGCACTCGACCTGCTCTACGGTCCGCTCTACCACCGGCTGCTGCACGGCCACGCGCCTCTTAACGATCGCTTCGTCCGCGATGTCGTCGACACGGCCCTCGATGGCGTCGCCCCAGCCCAGGCAGGCGCGGCCGGGCGGCGTCGTGACCGTTCACCGCCGCCCGGCTCGATGCCGCCGGACAGTAATCGATGAATACTGGCAGCGTGACCGCAACTGGGAGTCGGCTTCCGACGCGAGCCCGCATTCCGCATGACCGGCGATCGGGCTAGCGATCTCGCCGGGCCGGGCGCCGGTGCCCGTGACCTGGTCCTGGTGATCGGTTCCGTGAACGAAGACGTCGTGCTGCAGGTGCCCCGCGCACCGGGCCCTGGAGAGACCATCTTCGCCACCGGCCGGGAGCGCCGGCCGGGCGGCAAGGGGGCCAACCAGGCAGTAGCCGCGGCAAGGGCGGGCGCGAGGGTCCGGCTGCTGGCCAAGGTCGGCGACGACGGGGCCGGCGCTCGCATGACCGACGACCTGCGCCGCGCTCACGTAGACACCGCGTTGATGATGTCGGTGCCGGGCATGGCAACCGGCGTGGCCTACATCACCGTGACGCCGGACGGGGAGAACACCATCGTGCTCGACCCGGGGGCCAACATGCAGCTGATGCCCGGAGATATTGAGATCGGCGACGCGGACCTGGCCAGCGCCGCCGTGCTGCTGGCGCAACTGGAGGTTCCTGTCGCCACCGTATCCGCGGCCGTCCAGCGGGCGGTCGCGGTTGGCACCCGCCCGGTGGTCACGCTGGCCCCCGCGCAGCAAGTACCTGATCAACTGCTGCGCGGGCTGGATCCTCTGCTCCTCAACGAGCACGAGGCCAGCGTGCTGCTCGGAGGCACCGATATCGACATCGGCAACGCGGGCCGCGCAGCCGGGCAACTCCTCGCCCGAGGCCCGCGATCCGTTGTGATCACCCTCGGGCCGCACGGCGCGGTGCTCGCCGACCAGCACGCCGTCCGGCGGCTGCCTGCGCCGCATGCCGAGCGGATCGTGGACACCACGGGCGCGGGTGACACCCTCGCCGGCGTCCTGGCTGCCGCACTCACCCAGCCTGACACGCTGCTGGTTGACGCGCTCCGGCAGGCGGTGGCCGCGGCATCCCAGGCTGTCCAACGGCCCGGCGCCCGTTGATGCAGGCAACTCCCGTGGCGGTCAGCGCGGCCGGTCGCTTCGGGGTGCCGGCGCTGGCGCGCAGCCGCCGGGCGGGAGAATGATCGACTTAGCCGCGAGGCGGCCGTGCGGGCTGCCGCCGGATTCGGGAGGACCAAATATGCCAATTGTGCACGCCAACGGTATTGACGTTTATTACGAGGTCGAGGGCGAAGGCGAGCCCGTCGTTCTCATCCCCTACCTTGCCGCCGACCAGGCCTGCTACGCCTTCCAGGTAGCCGAGTACGCCAAGCAGTTCACTTGCTTCACCGTGGACCTGCGTGGCGCCGGCCTGTCCGGCAAGCCGGATGGCATCTACACCACCGAACTGCTCGCCGACGATATAGCCGCGTTCATGCAGGCTGCCGGCGTGGACCGGGCTCACGTCTTCGGCCTGTCGCTGGGCGCGGCCACCGGCATGTGGCTGGCCGCCAAGTACCCGGCCCGGGTGAAGTCCCTCTCGCTGCACAGCGCGTGGCCGCGCACGGATCCTTTTCTGCGGGTGGTCGTCGAGGGCTGGCAGCTTATCGCGCAGGCCCTGGGCAGCGTGGCCGACATGGCGATCAAGGGGATCTTCCCCTGGTGCTTCACCCCGGAGCTGTACGCGGCACGGCCCGAGTACATCGATTCTCTCGCCGAGTTCGTGCGCGGCCGGCCGATGCCGCCGATGGACGCCTTCCTCCGCCAGTCGGAGGCAGTCCTGAGCCACGATGCACGTCAGGTGCTCGGCTTGATCCAGGCGCCGACGCTGATCACCTTCGGGGCGCGTGACATGGTGACCTCCACCCGCTTCGCCGACCCGCTCAGAGCCGGGATCGCCGGTTCCGAGCTCGTGGTGTTCGACGACTGCGCGCACGCGCCGATCTACGAGAACGTCGACGAGTTCAACCTGCGGACTCAGGAGTTCCTGCAGCGCCACTCGGGGAGCAGCTGACGCCTTGTTTCGCCGGGGTACCCGCCGATCGGTGACCTTCGGCTCTTCTGTGGCAGTGCTGCCTGACCGGACGATGGATAAAGCTGGCGCTCTGCCCGACGGCGGGCTCGGTGCCGCCCGAGGAAGGCGTTTGGCGATGTTTCAGGTGAGGCCGCACGGTTCGGAGTCCGGCGGCGGCGGTTTCCTGCGGGGAGAGCCGCTGGCCGGCCTGGCCGCGCTGCCCGACCATCCGGCCGCGCGGCGATGACACGGCAGGCCGCGGGCTCCGGCACCTACCGCCTGGTGCTGCTGCGTCACGGGGAAAGCGAATGGAACGCCAGTAACCGCTTCGCCGGCTGGGTGAATGTGGCCCTGACCGCCGACGGCGAGCGGCAAGCGGCCCGCGCCTGGCGGCTGCTCGGCGGGCACGGGCTGCGTCCCGGCTTCGCGCATACCTCCTTGCAGCGACGGACGATCCGCACCGCCGACCTGGCTCTTGCCGAATGTGACCGGGACTGGATCCCGGTACGCCGGTCATGGCGGCTCAACTCAAACCACTACGGCGCGCTGCAGGGCCGGAACAAGGCCCAGGTGCAGCAGGAATCCGGCGAGCGGCAGTTCATGGCATGGCGCAGGTCCTACGACGCGCCGCCACCTCCGCTCGCTGCCAGCGCGGAGCATTCGCAGTTCGCCGACCCCCGCTACGCCGCGCTCCCGCCCGAGGCCCGGCCGCGCGGCGAGTCACTGCGGGACGTGGCCGCCCGGCTGCTGCCGTACTGGTATGACGCGGTCATCCCGGACCTGTGCACCGGGGCGTGTGTCCTCATCGTGTCGCACGGCAACACGCTGCGGGCCCTGATCAAGCATCTCGACCACATATCCGACGAGCAGATTGCGGAGCTGAACGTCCCTACCGGGATTCCGCTGGCCTACGAGCTCGGCCCCGACATGCACCCGGTCATCAGGGGCGGCCGCTACCTCGGCGGGGAGCCGGCGGACGGCCCGCCACCCGACGGCCCGCCACCCGACACTCCCCCACCCGACACTCTGTCCCCCGACACTCCCCCACCCGACACTCTGCCCCCCGACACTCTGCCCCCCGACGGCCCGCCACCCGACGGCCCGCCACCCGACGGCCCCGCCGAAGACATCATCAACCAGGGGCTCTTAACGCCCGGCAGCGCGGCTGCGAACACGTAACAGGAGAATGAAATGGCCAGCTTTGACATCACCGAACTATCCGCGCTGGAGATCCTCGATTCGCGCGGCAAGCCCACGCTGGCGACGACGATCGGGCTCGGCGACGGCACGACAGCCCGCGCCGGGGTGCCATCAGGCGCCTCGACCGGGTCGCGCGAGGCCGTAGAACGGCGCGACGGCGACAAGGCTCGTTACGAGGGCAAGGGCGTGCTCGGCGCGGTCGCCGCCGTCAACACCGAGCTCGCCGACCTGCTGCGCGGACGATCCTGGTCGACGCTCGCCGAGGTCGACCAGGCCATGATCGACCTCGACGGCACCCCGAACAAGAGCAGGCTCGGCGCGAACGCCACCGTCGGCGTGTCGATGGCACTGGCCCGGGCGCTGGCTGCCTCGGCCGGTGTCCCGCTGTGGCGCTGGCTGGCGCCGGACGGGGTGACACCGAGCCTGCCGGTGCCGCACTTCAACGTGCTCAACGGCGGCGTGCACGCGCCCAACCAGCTGGATTTCCAGGAATTCATGGTCGCGCCGCTCGGCGCCCCTACGATGGCCGAGGCGGTGCGGGCGGGCGCCGAGGTGTATTCGGCGCTGCGCCGCGAGCTCACCGACCGGAAGCTATCCACCGGTCTGGGCGACGAGGGCGGGTTCGCTCCCGAGGTCTCCGAGCCCGAGGAGGTGCTGCGGCTCCTGGTGCAGGCCATCACCGACGCCGGGTACCAGCCAGGCAAGAGCGGGGTTTCCATTGCGCTGGACCTGGCGGCGTCCGAATTCCGCCAGCCAGACGGCAGTTACCTGGTCTCCGGCGCCTTGCTGAGCAGCGGCGACCTCATCGACCGGCTCGCGGTCATCACCGCCGATTTCCCCGTGCACTCCATCGAGGACGGCCTGGGCGAGAATGACGACGACGGCTGGATCGCGCTCACCGCCCGCCTCGGCGAGACAGTCGAGCTGGTCGGTGACGACAACTTCTGCACCAACCCGGCCATCATCACCGACGCCATCAAGCGCGGCATCGCCAACGCCTCGCTGATCAAGCTCAACCAGATCGGCACGGTCACCGAGACGCTGGAGGCCATGGCCATCTGCCGCCGCGGGGGCTACCGGCAGTTCGTGTCCCACCGCTCCGGGGAGACCGAGGATTCCTTTATCGCGGACCTGGCCGTCGGTACCGCCTGCGGGCAGCTGAAGACCGGCGCTCCGGCCCGGGGTGAGCGCGTTGCCAAGTACAACCGCCTGATGGAAATCGCCGCCGCCACGCCCGCCCTCCGATACGGCACGCCCTGACCGCGCCAGGCTGAGCCAGGCTGAGCCCGGCCGAGCCAGGCTGAGCCAGGCCGAGCCAGGCCGAGCCAGGCCGAGCCAGGCCGAGCCAGGCCGAGCCAGGCCGACAGCCAGGCTCAGCCGGAGATAAGCCAGGACGGCCGGACCTAACGTTGACGTTAGATCCGATAAGCTGGCTGCGGGCATTGGGCGGATCACGACGGCAGGGCGAGGCAGCCATGGCAGTGGCGGGACAGCAGCAGGCGGAATCTACGGTCGCGGGCGGCCGGAGCGTCCACTACAAGTGGATTGCGCTGTCCAACACCACGCTCGGCATCCTGATGGTCACGATCAACCAATCGATCTTGCTGATCTCGCTTCCCGCGCTGTTCCGTGGCATCCAACTCAATCCGCTCGCGCCAGCCAACACGTCCTACTTCCTGTGGGTCTTCCTGGGATTCTTGCTGGTCACCGCGGTACTGGTGGTCAGCCTCGGGCGGGTAGGCGACATTTATGGCCGGGTGCGCATGTACAACCTGGGCTTCGCCGTCTTCACGCTCTTCTCGATCCTGCTCTCGGTGACATTCCTCACCGGAGTGCCCGGAGCCCTGTGGATCATCATCATGCGGATCTTCCAGGGAGTCGGCGGCGCGTTCCTGTTCGCCAACTCGACCGCGATCCTGACCGACGCTTTCCCCGAGGACGAGCGGGGCAAGGCGATGGGGATCAACGGCATAGCCGCGGTGAGCGGCTCATTCCTCGGGCTCCTGCTTGGCGGCATACTCGCACCCATCGAGTGGCGGCTGGTCTTCCTCGTGTCGGTTCCGTTCGGCCTGTTCGGCACGGTCTGGGCGTACCTCATGCTCCGCGACAACGGGATCCGCATCCCAGCCAAGATCGACTGGCTGGGCAACGCCCTGTTCGCGATCGGGCTGATCTCGGTGCTGACCGGGATCGTGTACTCCCTGCTTCCCTACGGTGGTCATCCCACCGGCTGGACCAATCCCTGGGTGCTCGCCGCCATCATCGGCGGGATCGCGATCCTCGCCCTGTTCACCTGGGTGGAGACCAGGGTGCCGCAGCCCATGTTCCGGCTGAACCTATTCCGGATCCGGGCGTTCACCGCCGGAAATATCGCCGGGCTGCTGGGTGCCCTCGGCCGGGGTGGCATGCAGTTCATGCTGATCATCTGGCTACAGGGGATCTGGCTGCCCCAGCACGGCAAAAGCTTCGCCGAGACTCCGCTGTGGGCAGGCATCGCCATGGTCCCGCTCACCGTCGGGTTCCTCATCACCGGTCCGCTGGCGGGAGCGCTGTCCGACCGCTACGGGGCCAGGGCGTTCGCCACTGGCGGCCTGATCGTCTCCGGGGTCAGTTTCCTGCTGCTTGAACTGCTCCCGATCAACTTCAGTTATGTCTGGTTCGCCGTGCTCATCTTCCTGTTCGCGGTGGGCATGGGGCTGTTCTTCTCCCCCAACCAGGCCGCGGTCATGAACAGCCTTCCGCCCGAGCAGCGCGGCGCGGGCGCCGGAATGGTCAACACCTTCCAGAACTCGGCCACCGTCCTTTCCATGGGTTTGTTCTTCACCATCGTGACCCTGGGGCTGGCAGCGCGCCTTCCATCCCACCTGTATCGCGGGCTGGTCGCCGCCGGTGTCGCGCCCGCCGCCGCCCGCGCGGTCGCCAATGAACCGCCGATCGGCGCCTTGTTCTCGGCGTTCCTCGGGTACAACCCGATCAAGGAGCTACTCGGGCCCACCGGAGCGCTCCAGCACCTGCCCCCCGGACAGGCCGCGTACATCACCGGCCGGTCGTTCTTCCCTAAGCTGATCGAGCAGCCGTTCGCCGGCGGGCTGCACCTCGCGTTCACCTTCGCCGCAGCGGTGACGGCCATCGCCGTCGTCGCTTCCGCCGCCCGCGGCCGGCGTTACCTGCACCGGCCCGAACCGCTCCTGGAGGAACTGGCCGAAGGCGCGGCAGAGTCGGCTGCGCTGTTCGGTCTCGACGAGACAGCAGGGCTGGCGGGTCCCGCCGGCACCGCGGCGGGTCCTGCCGGCACCGCGGCGGGTCCTGCCGGACCGCGGCGGGTCCCGCCGGACCGCGGCGGGTCCCGCCGGCACCGCGGCGGGTCCCGCCGGTACTGCGGCGGGGCCCCGGCCAAACGGACGGCTGGCCCCGTCAGCGAGCGTCGGCCAGGAGAAGGAACTCGGCACATCGCACGGAGCCGGCTGAGCCTATGAAGACGACACCCGGGGATGGCGACCCAGCCGTCAGTCACTCCCGGCCGGCCGAGCAGGGGCAATTGCTGGGCATCGGCGCGGCCGCCGCCCGGGTCGGCGTATCGGAACGGGCCCTCCGCTACTACCAGGAACTTGGCCTGCTGGTTCCGGCCTGCACCCCAGGCGGGCTGCGCCGTTATTCTGAAGACGACATAGCCCGGGTGGCTCGCATCCGCGAACTGCAGACCCTGCTCGGCCTCAACCTCGACGAGATCGCGATAGTGCTGAGCAGCGACGACCGCATAGCGGAGATCCGCCGCACGTATCATGATGAGCGCACAAGCGATGCCGAGCGCCAGCGGCTGACCAGCGAGTGGCTCGCCTTGCAGGAGAACCTGCGCTGCACCGTCCAGGCCAAGCGGGCCGCGCTCGACAGCTTCCTCGCCGACCTGGAGGCTCGGATCCAGCGCGCCAGGGACCTGCTGGCCGAAGGCGAGCACTAGCCAGACCAGGAAGCGCCAGACCAGGAAGCGCCAGACCAGGAAGCGCCAGACCAGGAAGCGCCAGACCAGGAAGCGCCAGACCAGGAAGCGCCAGACCAGGAAGCGCCAGACCAGGAAGCGCCAGACCAGGAAGCGCCAGACCAGGAAAGCGCCAGACCAGGGAGCAGCCGTCATGAGCGCGCACATCGCAGGGGTGACCAGCAAGGTCTACCGGCTGCCGATGCCGCGGCCGTGGGGGCCGACGGTGACCTGCCAGTACCTGATCGCGACCACGGTGGAGACCAGCGACGGCCACACCGGCCAGGGGTTCAGCTGGGCTGTCCAGGCGGGGGCACAGGCGATCCGGGCCATGGTGGACGCGGACTGCGGCCGGTTCGCCGAGGGCGCCCCGCTGGCGCCCGCGGCGGCCTGGGACCGGCTGTGGTGGCACCTGCGCGAGGCAGGCGGCGGTGTCACGATGCTGGCGATGGCGGCTATCGACATCGGCCTGTGGGACCTGCAGGCCAAGGCGGCCGGGGTGAGCCTGGCCGATTTGATCGGCCGGCAGCGCGACCGGGTGCCGGTCTACGCCAGCGGCGTCAACAGGCACCTGACGCTGGCGGAACTCAGCGAGCAGGTGCGCCGCTGGATGGCGGCGGGACACAGCCGGGTCAAGATCAAGGTCGGGCTGCCCAGCCTGGATGAGGACATCGAGCGGGTGGCCGCGGTGCGGCGGATCATCGGTCCGGGACGGCCGCTGATGGTCGACGCGAACCAGCTATGGGACCTGCCGACCGCCCGGCGCGCCGCGAGGGCGTTGTCACCGTTCGACATTTTCTGGCTGGAAGAGCCGCTCCCGGCCGAGGACTTCCAGGCCTACGCGCGGCTGCGCGCGGCCATCGACATTCCCCTCGCGGCCGGGGAGAGCCTGTACACCGAGGCACAGTTCAGGGACCTGCTGCTGGCCGGGGCCGTCGACTTCGTCCAGCCGAACGTGTGCCGGGTCGGCGGCATCACCCCGTTCCTGCGTATCGCCCGCCTCGCCCGGCTGTTCGATTTTCCGGTCATGCCGCACCTGCTGCCGGACATCTCCGGCCAGCTGGCCATGTGCCTGCCGCTGCCGGGCATGGTCGAGGACATCGATGAAGGGTCCTTCGCCGCCCTCGGCGCGCTGGCCCGGCCGAGCGGCGTGGTCATCACCGGCGACAGCCTGCGGGCGGACACGCCGCCGGGACATGGCCTGGCCTTTGCCACCGACACCCTGGAGCAGGTCAGCTGACCTGGCCATCCGCCTCGGGCCGCCGCTAACCTAAGTCGCTAGGTCTATTGTCGCGGTATGGACATGCACGCATCGCCCGTGGGCGGCCCGGCGCTCGCCCAGCAACGCCGCCTCGTCACCGAGATTCCCGGGCCCGCTTCGCGGGAGCTGCTCGACCGGCGCCAGCGCAGCGTCGCCCGGGGGCTCAGCCACGTCCTGCCGGTGTTCGTCACCGCCGCTGGCGGCGGCGTGGTCATCGACGCGGACGGCAACTCGCTGATCGACTTCGGTTCCGGGATCGCCGTGACGTCGGTGGGCAACAGCGCCGAGCTGGTGGTGGAGCGAGTCACCCGGCAGGTGGCGCAGTTCACCCATACCTGCTTCATGGTCGCCCCTTACGAGGGCTACGTCGCGGTCTGCGAGGAACTCAACCGCGTGACCCCCGGCGACTTCGACAAGCGTTCGGCGCTGTTCAACTCCGGCGCCGAGGCCGTCGAGAACGCGGTCAAGATCGCCAGGCACGCTACCGGCCGGTCCGCGATCGTGGTCTTCGATCACGCCTACCATGGCCGGACCAACCTCACCATGGCGATGACAGCCAAGAACATGCCCTATAAGCAGGGATTCGGGCCGTTCGCCTCGGACGTCTACCGGGTGCCGATGGCCTACCCGCTGCGCTGGCCAGGCGGCCCCGCCCGGTGCGCGGCCGAGGCGCTGGACGTGATCACCGGGCTGATCCACGTTCAGGTCGGCGAGCAGAACGTGGCTGCGGTGGTCATCGAGCCGATCCAGGGCGAGGGCGGTTTCATCGTGCCGCCCGACGGATTCCTGCCCGGCCTCGCCGCCTACTGCCGGGACAACGGGATCGCGCTGGTCGCCGATGAGATCCAGTCCGGGTTCTGCCGGTCTGGCGACTGGTTCGCCTGCGATCACGAGGGCGTGGTCCCCGACCTGATCACCACCGCTAAGGGCATCGCGGGCGGGTTGCCGCTGGCCGGCGTCACCGGGCGCGCGGAGATGATGGACGCCGTGCATCCCGGCGGCCTCGGCGGGACCTTCGGCGGCAACCCGGTGGCGTGCGCCGCCGCGCTCGGCGCGATCGACACGATGGCCAAGGAGGACCTGCCGGCCGCGGCGCGCCGGGTCGGCGACATCATGCTGCCGAGGCTGCGCAAGCTCGCCGAGGCGCATCCCGTCATCGGCGATGTGCGGGGCCGCGGCGCGATGCTCGCCGTCGAGCTCGTGCAGCCGGGCACGCTGGTACCGGACGCGGCGGCGGCGGGCAAGGTCGCCAAGTCGTGTCACGCAGCCGGTCTCGTCGTCCTCACCTGCGGAACCTACGGCAACGTGCTGCGGTTCCTGCCGCCCCTGGTGATCGGCGAGCAGCTGCTGACCGAGGGGCTGTCGATCCTGGAGGACGCGTTCGCCGCTGTTTAGCGGCCGTCAGGCCAGCACTTACTGGGAGGAATCATGAGTGCGGGCTCACCAGGCAGTGACATCCCGGCGGAGCGCAAGGTGGTCTTCACCCTCGAGCGCGGCTTCCGGGAGCCGGTCTTGCGCCGCACCGCGGTCGTAATTGCCGTCGGGGTCCTGGCTGCCATCTTGGGCGGCGCGGGGTTCCTCGCCATCATCGCCTGGACGGTCGCCGTCGCGTGCGGGGCGGGGGCCCTCCTCTGCGCCGCGATGTACGCGTGGATGGGGCGGTTCCGCACCCGGCTGTCGGCCGAGGGTATCGAGGCACGCGGTTACTTCAACCATTTCGTTCCGTGGACCAGCGTGACCGGGCTTGATGTCGCGGGCCTTTCGTGGCCGGACCAGCAGCGCCTGCTGACCGCGCCGTACCTGACCGATTCCGGCGCTTGTGGACACCAGTTACGACACCGTCGCCGCGGGCAGCGCACAGCGAGCCAGCGGGCAGACGCTACGGGCCAGCCGGGGCTACGGCACCCGCGGTTTCCGTGCCAAGCTCGCCATGGTCCGGGTCACCCGATCGCGCGGGCGCCCGCTGCTGCTGCGGGCGCCGCTGGTCACGACGTGGCAGAGCGACCCGGAGTTCACGGCGAAGGTGCAGCTCATGCACCAGTGGCGGCGGGCATACGGTAACCCGCCGGCAGCGCCGCGTTAGGTCCGGGCAGCGGGCGGCGCGGCGACGGGTCGGAGCTAGCTGTTTACCGGGAAGCCGAGGTTGACGCCGCCGTGGCTCGGGTCGAGCCAGCGGGACGTGACGGCCTTCCCGCGGGTGTAGAAGTGCACGCCCTCGGTGCCGTGCACGTGCGTGTCACCGAACAGCGACGACTTCCAGCCGCCGAACGAGTAGAACGCCATCGGCACCGGGATCGGCACGTTGATGCCGACCATCCCGACCTCGACCTCGTGGGTGAACCGGCGGGCCGCGCCACCGTCGTTGGTGAAGATCGCGGTCCCGTTGCCGTACCGGTTGCCGCTGACCACGCGCGACCGCCTCCGGCGTAGCTGGCCGCCCTGACCACCGACAGGACCGGGCCGAAGATCTCGTCGGAGTAGCAGCTCATCGGCGGCGTCACCCGGTCGAGCACGCTCGGTCCCAGCCAGAACCCGTCCGGCGAGCCGCCGCTCACCGGGTGCTGCCTGCCGTCGACCGCGAGCACCGCGCCCTCGGCGACCCCCGAGTCCAGGTAGGACGCGACCTTGTCCCGGTGCGCGCCGGTGACCAGCGGGCCCATCTCGGACCGCTCGTCGTCGCCGGGGCCGACCCGCAGCCGCGCGACCCGCTCAGCGATCTTGGCGACCAGCTCGTCGCCGACCGGGTCGACGGCGACCACGACCGAGATCGCCATGCACCGCTCGCCCGCGGATCCGAAACCGGCCGAGACCGCGGCGTCGGCGGCCAGATCGAGGTCGGCGTCGGGCAGAACGACCATATGGTTCTTGGCCCCGCCCAGGGCCTGTACCCGCTTGCCCGCCGCTGTGCCGGTCTCGTAGATGTAACGGGCGACCGGCGTCGATCCGACGAAGCTGACCGCCGGACGTCCGGGTGCGTCAGCAGGCGCATCCACCGCGTCCTTGTCGCCGTGCACCACGTTGAACACCCCGTCGGGCAGCCCGGCCTCGGCCAGCAGCTCGGCCAGCAGCAGCGACGCCGACGGGTCCTTCTCCGACGGCTTGAGCACGAAGGCGTTGCCGCAGCCGATGCGCGATGGGGAACATCCACATCGGCACCATCGCCGGGAAGTTGAACGGGGTGATGCCCGCCACGACGCCGAGCGGCTGGCGGATCGAGTAAGCGTCGACGCCGGTGGAGACGTTCTCCGAGAAACCGCCCTTGAGCAGGTGCGGGAGGCCGCAGGCGAACTCGACGACCTCGAGCCCGCGGGCCACCTCGCCCGCCGCGTCGGAGGCGACCTTGCCGTGCTCGGCGGTGATGAGCGCGGCGATCTCGTCAGCGTGGGCCCGAGCAGCTCGCGGAACGAGAACAGGACCCCGGCCCGTTTAATCAGGGAGGTCTCCCGCCAGGCCGGGAAGGCAGCGGCTGCGGCGTCGACCGCGGCGCCCACCTCGGTCCCGGACGCGAAGTCCACCGTCCCACTGATCTGGCCGGTCGCAGGGTTGTAGATGTCACCGCGGGCCGCCGGGTCAGGGCCGGCCCACGGTTTGCCGCCGATCCAGTGCGAACAGTGCTTGATTGCTCGCTTCTCCGCGCTCCGCGCGCCGCTCGCCTGCTTCATAGCTGGCCTCTCCTCGCTCCGCCGTCGCTCGCCTGCTTCGTCGCCCGCCCCGTCCCGCCCGATTCCATGATCGCGTTGTTAGGTGGGGCTCTCGTCCCACCTAACCACCGTGATCACGAGTGAAGCCCCCCGGCCCCGGGCCGATCCAATGATCGCGGTTGTTAGGCGGGGCTCCTGTCCCGCCAATCCACCGTGATCACGAGCTGGTGGGCTGATCATGAGGCGGCGGGGGCGGCTTCTTGGCTGACCGCCTGCAGGGAGTCGATCAGGATGCCGAGGCCTTCCTTGGCCTCCGCCTCGCTGAGCGTCATCGGGGGCGCCATCCGGAGCGAGTGGCCGTACAGGCCGCCCTTGCCGATGAGCAGCCCGCGCTCCCTGGTGACCTCGAGGGCCCGGGTGGCCAGCGCCGGGGCAGGGGCGCCGGTGACCGGGTCTACCAGGTCGACGGCGAACATCAGGCCCTTGCCGCGGACGTCCCCGACCGCGGCCAGCGGCCCGGCGGCCGCCCGCAGCCCGCGGATGATCAGGGGGCCGAGCGCCGCCGCGTTGGCCTGCAGATCGCGGGAGAGCAGGTAGTCAAGAGCCGCGTTGGCCGCCGTGGTCGAAAGCGGGTTGCCGCCGAAGGTGGAGATGCCGTTGCCGGTCAGGCCGTCCATCAGGTCGCCGCGGGCGACGACGCCGCCGATCGCGAACCCGTTGCCGAGCCCCTTGGCGAAGGTCATCATGTCCGGGACCACGCCGTGCGCGTCGATGCCCCAGAAGTGCTCGCCGGTCCGGCCCCAGCCGGTCTGCACCTCATCGGAGATGAACAGGATGCCGCGCTCGTCGAGTATTTCCTGGTACGCGGCGAAAAGCCGGTCCGGGGGCATCGCGAAGCCGCCAACGCCCTGGATCGGCTCGGCGATCAGGCAGGCCACATCCCCTGCGGTGGCGGTGGCCAGGACGTGCCGCAGGTCCGCCGCGCAGGCATGGATGTAGGCGGCGTCCGACAGCCCGGCGAAGGCCGGCAGCTGCCGGTCGGTGCCGTGCAGGTAGTGGACGCTGTAGGGGGTCAGCTGCGAGCTCTTCCAGCCGCTGTTGCCGGTGATTGCCATCACGCCGAACGACCGGCCGTGGTAGCTGTTGCGCATGGCGAGAACCTGGCTGGAGCGCCGGGCCGCGGTGGCGAGCAGCAGCGCGGTCTCGTTCGCCTCGGTACCCGAGTTGGTGAAGAACACCTTGGCGTCGGCTATGCCGGACAGCCTGGCGATCTTCTCGGCCAGCTCCACCTGGCTGCGGATCAGGTACAGCGTCGAGGTGTGCACGACGCCGGTGGCAAGCTGCCGCTCGACCGCCTCGCGCACCTCGGGCAGGTCGTAGCCGAGCATGTTGGTGAGGATGCCGCAGAAGAAGTCGAGGTAACTGCGCCCGGATGCGTCGGTGACCCGGCTGCCCTTGCCGCTGACCAGCTCAAGCGGCTGATCGTAGTAGAGCGCGACCCATTTCGGGAGGACGCCGCGGTGCCGCGCGATAAGGTCCGTCATGCTGCCCAGTCTGCCGTATAACCACACCACCGCGACAAGGACAGGGTGACCTGGCCGCCATCCCGGACAGTAGGTGCCTGCCGCCGTTCAGTTCAGGTACTGGCACAGCTCCCGCTGCAGGAAGCGGCCGTGGCCGGGCACGCCCCGGTACCTGCCGGCGTCGATCACGATCCGGCCGCGCGAGAGCACCGTCTCCGCCCGCCCGGTGACCTCGATGCCCTCGTAGGCCGAGTAATCCACGTTCATGTGGTGCGTGGCGGCGGACAGCACCTGCCTGGCATGCGGATCGTAAATGACGATGTCGGCGTCGGATCCGGGCTGGACCGTGCCCTTGCGCGGGTAGAGCCCGAACATCCTGGCTGGCGTGGTGGCGGCGACCTCGACCCAGCGGGCCAGCGAGAGCTCCCCGGCTGCCACGCCCTGGTGCAGCAGGTCCATCCGGTGTTCCACGCTGGGGATCCCGTTCGGGATCTTGGAGAAGTCGCCCCGCCCGAGTTCCTTCTGCTCCACGAAACAGAACGGGCAGTGATCGGTCGAGACCACGGCCAGGTCGTTGGTGCGCAGCCCGCGCCACAGCGAGCCCTGGTGCTCCTTCGGCCGCAGCGGCGGCGACGCCACGAACTTGGCGCCCTCGAACCCCGGCCTGGCCAGGTCGTCGATCGACAGGTACAGGTACTGCGGGCAGGTCTCGGCGAACACGTTCTGGCCGGTGTCGCGCGCCGCGGTGATCGCCTCGAGCGCCTGCGCCGCCGTCAGGTGCACCACGTACAGCGGACAGCCGGTCACCTTGGCGAGGGCGATCGCCCGCGAGGTTGCCTCGCCTTCAAGCTCCGGCGGCCGGGTCAGGCCGTGCTGGACCGGCTCGGTCTTGCCCGCCGCCAGCGCCTGGATGACCAGCTGATCGATCGCGATGCCGTTCTCCGCGTGCATCATCACAGTGGCGCCGCTCCGCGAGGCCTGCTGCATGGCCCGCAGGATCTCGCCGTCGGTCGAGTACAGCACCCCCGGATACGCCATGAACAGCTTGAAGCTGCTCACGCCCAGGTCGAGACAGGTATCCATCTCCTTCAGGGTCGTGTCGTTGACGTCGGACACGATCATGTGCATCCCGTAGTCGATGGCGCACTTGCCGTCGGCCTTGGCCTGCCAGGTATCCAGGGCGGACAGCAGCGACTTGCCCTTGGCCTGGACGGCGAAATCGATGATCGTCGTGGTGCCGCCCCAGGCCGCTGCGCAGGTCCCGGTCTCGAAGGTGTCACTGGAGAGGGTGCCGCCGAACGGCATCTCCATGTGCGTGTGCGCGTCGATGCCGCCTGGCAGCACGTACCTGCCGGTGGCGTCGATCACCCGGTCGGCGGCCGCCGCCCAGGAAGCGGCCACCTCGGTGCCTGGCGCGCCGAGAGCGGCGATCCGCTCGCCGTCGATCAGCACGTCCATGGCGGTGGCGCCGGTCGCGGCGACGACGGTCCCGCCGGTGATGAGGGTTCGCATCAGTGCCTCCGGTTCACGGCTGGGTCAGCGCCCCGTAAGCGTCCGGGCGCCGGTCCCGGTAGAAGGCCCACAGCTGGCGCACTTCCTGCAGCTGGTCCATATCCAGCTCCCGGACCACGACCTCCTCGCCGACATCGGACGCCGCGTCGCCGAGCAGCTGGCCGCGGGGATCGGCGAAGTAGGTCTGCCCGTAGAAGTCGTTGTCACCGAGCGGCTCCACGCCGACCCGGTTGATCGTGCCGACGAAATACTCGTTGGCGACCGCGGCAGCGGTCTGCTCGAGCCGCCACAGGTACTGCGACAGGCCACGGCTGGTGGCGGACGGGTTGAACACGATCCGCGCCCCGGCCAGGCCGAGGGCGCGCCAGCCCTCCGGGAAGTGCCTGTCGTAGCAGATGTACACCCCGATCCGGCCGACGGCGGTGTCGAAGACCGGGTAGCCCAGGTTGCCCGGACGGAAGTAGAACTTCTCCCAGAACCCCTTGACCTGCGGGAGATGGGTCTTGCGGTACTTACCGAGATAGCTCCCGTCGGCGTCGATGACCGCGGCGGTGTTGTAGTAGAGACCCGGCTGCTCCTGTTCGTACATGGGCACGACGAGGACCACGCCGTGCCGCCTGGCCAGGTCGCGCATCTGCTCGGTGGTGGGTCCGTCCGGGATGGCCTCGGTGTAGGAGAAGTAGTCCGTGTCCTGGACCTGGCAGAAATACGGCCCGTAGAACAGCTCCTGCAGACAGACGACCTGGGCGCCAGCGGAAGCTGCAACGCCGATGGCGGCGGCCGCGTTGGCGATCATTGATTCCTTGCCGCCGGTCCAGCGCTGCTGAACCAGGCCGGCCTTGATGATCTCGCTCACGCATGCCTCCTCGTCAGCCGTAGTCACATGGCCCCGGGTGCAGGATATTGCGGCGGGAAACTATCTGACCCGCGCGATCGGTATACATCTCGCCACGTGCAGCGCCACGCGCAGCGCCGCGGGCACCGTAACGTTGTGGTCATGAGCCGCCCGTTCCAGGTCATCTGCGAGATCGAGCCCCCGACCCGCCCGGATCTCCGGCACGCCCGCCATCAGATCGGCGTGCTCAGCCCGGTCGCCGATGCCTTCCTGATCCCGGATAACCACCTGGGCCGGGCGACCGTGTCCAGCATTGCCGTGGCACATGAGGTCGAGGCCATGGGCGGCCGCAGCATCGCGTGCATGAACTCCAGGGACCGCAACCTGCTCGGTTTCCGCCGCGACCTGCTGACCGCCGCCGCTTACGGAGTCGACCAGTTTCTGCTGGTCTATGGTGACAAGCCGAGCTCCGGCGGCCGGACCAGCGACCTGACTGTCCGGTCGATGATCGACGAGGTCCATGGCCGGGCCGACGACCCGGTCTTCGCTGGCTTCCCAGCCTGGCGGGCCGGCGTGGCGGCGGCATTGCGCCCGCTGCCGCCGTGGAAACGAGCCGCTGACTTCGTTTTCCTGCAGGTGAGCTACTCGGTACCGGATCAGCTGCGGTGGCGGGACGCCACCAAGATCGATGTCCCCGTCTATGCGGGCGTCATGGTGCTGGCCAGCCAGCAGATGGCCCGCCGCCTCGCGGCGGCCATCCCCGACATCGAGATACCCGGCTCCCTGGTCGAGCAGGTCGCTGCTGACCCGATGGCCGGCGTGCGGGCCGCCTGCGACCAGGTATCGCGGCTACGCGACAGCGGCGCGTTCGACGGCGTCCACCTGGTGCCAGTCCAGCGCTATCGCCAGGTCGCCGCGCTCCTCGAAGCCCAGCCCTGACCCGGTTCGCCAGCCGCCGAGGCTGCTCAGCTGCCCAGCTGCCCAGGCTGCCCAGGCTGCCCAGGCTGCTCAGCTGTCCAGGCTGCTCATGACGTGCTTGATCCGCGTGTAGTCGTCAAACCCGTAGCCGGACAGGTCCTTGCCGTAACCCGAGCTCTTGAAACCGCCGTGCGGCATCTCGGATACGAACGGGACGTGCGTGTTAATCCACACCACGCCGAAGTCCAGCTGCCGCGCCATCCGCATGGCCCGCCCGTGGTCGGCCGTCCAGACACTGGCGGCCAGCCCGTACTTGACGCCGTTCGCCCAGCTCAGCGCCTGATCTTCGGAGCTGAACCGCTGTACGGTGATGACCGGGCCGAAGATCTCGTCCTGGATCATCTCGTCGTGCTGGCCAAGACCGGCGACCACCGTGGGGGCGAAGCAGTAGCCGCGCTCGCCCACCCGCTGGCCGCCGGTCAGGACCTCGGCGTGATCGGGCGTCCGGCGCAGGAAGCCCTCAACCCGCGCCAGCTGTGCCGGGTTGTTCAGCGGGCCGTAGTCGGCATCCGGCCGGTCAAGGCCGCCGGTCTTGACCCCGCGCGCCCGCTCGACGAGCGCGTTGGTCAGGTCATCGGCGATCCGGGGGCCCGCGAGCACCCGGGTCGCCGCCGTGCAGTCCTGCCCGGCGTTGTAGTAGCCAGCGTCAGCGATCTGCGCCGCGGACCGCTGCGCATCGGCATCGTCGAAAACGATGACGGGTGCCTTGCCGCCGAGTTCGAGGTGGACCCGTTTCAGGCCGGCCGCGGCCGCCTGAGCCACCTCGATCCCGGCCCGCACCGACCCGGTGATCGACACCATCTGCGGTATCTCGTGGGCGACCAGCGCCCGGCCGGTATCCCGGTCGCCGCAGATCACGTTCAGGACCCCGGGCGGCAGGAACTCGGCTGCGATCTCGGCGAGCAGCAGCGTCGAGACCGGCGTGGTGTCCGACGGCTTCAGGACCACCGTGTTGCCGGCCGCGATCGCCGGGGCGAACTTCCATACGGCCATCATCATCGGGTAGTTCCACGGCGTGACCTGCGCGCATACCCCGACCGGCTCGCGCCGGATCATGGAGGTGTAGCCAGTCAGGTACTCCCCTGCCGACTTGCCCTCCAGCAGCCGGGCCGCCCCGGCGAAGAACCTCAGCTCGTCGGCGAGCGGCGGGACCTCATCTGACCTCGTCATTCCTACCGGCTTGCCGGTATTGCGCGATTCGGCCGCGACCAGGTCCTCCGAGCGCGCTTCGATGGCAGTGGCGAACCTGAGAAGTGCCAGGCTGCGTTCCGCGGGCGTAGCGTCGCGCCAGGCCGGCTGCGCCGCGGCGGCGGCCCGGAGCGCAGCGTCGACGTCGGCGACTCCAGATACCGGCGCCTGCGCATAGGCTTCGCCCGTGCTCGGATCGACCACGTCGCTGGTCCGGCCATCTTGCACAGGCACGTAGTCGCCGTTCACGAAGTTCCGCAGCACCTCCTGCGGACGGTCCTGGCCGGGTTCACGTGAAGTCACGAGGGCCTCCGGGTGTTCGAATATGTCAGCTTCAGCTGGCTGCGCCTGGTTTGTCCAAGGTCAAGGACGGAGCTTTCGACCCTGGCAGATAAACTGTTCCCCGACAAGTGAATCAGTTGCGCAACCAGTCTGGATCGACGGAATCGGTTGAGGCCGCCTCTTGCGTGGCACGATTGCCTGGCGAAGGAGGCAGATGGCGGGCACGCCGGAAACCACGGGCTCCCCGGCCGGAGGGCACCGCCATGGCGACGATAGCGGCAAGCGCGACGGCAGCCGGGCCGGCCTGGATGACATTTCCAAGCGAATAGTCGAGCAGCTGCAGCAGGACGGCCGGCGGTCCTACGCAGCCATCGGCAAGGCGGTGGGCCTCTCCGAGGCAGCAGTCCGGCAGCGGGTGCAGCGGCTGATTGACTGCGGCGCGATGCAGATCGTGGCCGTGACCGACCCGATGACGCTCGGTTTCCGCAGGCAGACCATGATCGGTATCAGGTGCGCCGACGACCTCGAACGGGTGGCCGATCAGCTCGCGGGTATGGGCGAGATCGACTACGTGGTGATTACCGCCGGTTCGTTCGACCTGCTGATCGAGGTCGTCTGCGAGGACGACGACCAGTTGCTCGAGATCCTCAGCCGGGTGCGCAGCATCCCGAGCGTAACAACCACGGAGACTTTCGTGTACCTGAAGCTTTGCAAGCAAACCTACAGCTGGGGGACCAGATGACGACTCAGCCGGAAAAGATCGACACCGTAGCGCTGCAGGCCGCGGCCAAGCGCAACCTGTGGCTGCATTTCACCCGCATGTCGTCCTACGCGGACGCCGACATACCGGTCATCGTGCGGGGATCCGGTCAGTACGTGTACGACCAGCACGGCAAGCGCTACCTGGACGGGCTGTCGGGGTTGTTCGTCAGTCAGATCGGTCATGGCCGCAGGGAGGTGGCCGAGGCGGCAGCCGTGCAGGGCAGCGAGCTTGCCTACTTCCCGCTCTGGTCCTACGCGAACCTCCGCGCCATCGAGCTGGCCGAGCGGCTGGCCGACCTTGCTCCCGGCGACCTTAACCGGGTGTTCTTCACCACCAGCGGCTCGGAGGCGGTGGAGGCCGCCTGGAAGCTCGCCAAGCAGTACTTCAAGGCAGTCGGCGAGCCCGGCCGCTACAAGGTGATCAGCCGGGACATCGCCTATCACGGCACCTCGATGGGCGCGCTCGCCGTCACCGGTCTTGCCGACATCAAGGCGCCGTTCGAGCCGCTGCCGCCGGGCGGGGTCCGGGTGCCGAACACCAACTTCTACCGGGCGCCGGAGTTTGTCGCCGATGACCTGACGGCCTTCGGCCGCTGGGCGGCGGATGAGATCGAGCGGGCGATCCTCAGGGAAGGGCCTTCCTCGGTCGCCGCGGTCTTCCTCGAGCCACTGCAGAACTCCGGCGGCTGCTTCCCGCCGCCGCCCGGCTACTTCACCAGGGTCAGGCAGATCTGTGACCGGTACGGAGTGCTGCTCGTCTCGGACGAGGTGATCTGCGCTTTCGGCAGGCTGGGCTACTACTTCGGCTCGGAGCGCTACGGGTATCAGCCGGACATCATCACCTTCGCCAAGGGCGTCACGTCCGGCTACTCGCCGCTCGGCGGCATGATCGTCGCCGACCATCTGATGGAGCCGTTCTCCGACGGGCACTCCACCTTCCTGCACGGGGTCACCTTCGCCGGGCACCCGGTCTCCTGCGCGGTCGCGCTGGCCAACCTCGACGTCTTCGAGAAGGAAGACCTGCTCGGCAACGTCCGTGCCAACCAGGCCGCGTTCCGGGCCACCCTGGAGAAGCTGCATCAGCTGCCGATCGTCGGCGACGTCCGGGGCGACGGGTACTTCTACGGGATCGAGATGGTCAAGGACAAGGCCACCAAGCAGACCTTCACCGATGAGGAGTCCGAGCGGCTGCTCCGCGGTTTCCTGTCTCCGGCGCTGTTCGACGCGGGCCTGGTCTGCCGTGCCGACGACCGCGGCGATCCGGTGATCCAGCTCGCCCCGCCGCTCACCTGCACCCAGGAGCACTTCGACGAGATGGAGCAGATCCTGCGCGGCGTGCTCACGGAGGCCTGGTCAAGACTCTGACCTGGGCAAATGGCATGGCCGGCCGGACGGTTACGGACTGTTATTGACTCGTTACCTGAAAGTTGCTCTTCGGCTGGCAGCTCGCGGGTCTTAGAGACGAAGACGTGCGGGCGAGGCAGCAAGCGTCCGGACGTGAGCCGCCTCATCCCGGAGGGCCTGATGTCAGACAGCAGCACGGACTGGTCCAACCTGAGCAGCCAGAACGAGCGGGTGGTGGGTGTCCCCGCCCCGGCCACGGCCCCGGCCGGGGACGCGCCCGAAGCGGCCGACTCACAGCTGGACCCGCCCGGCGGCAGGGTACGCCGGCGGCGCGCCTCCCGCGTCACCGTGGTGACCGCCGCGATGGTCGCTGCCGTCGGTTGCACGGTTGCCGTCCCGCTGAGCGCGTCCGCCGCGCACGTCCCGCCCGCCGCCCCGTCCTGGAAGTTCGTCAAGACCGTCCATGGCCAAAACGGCCCGAACTTCACCGCGGTCACGGCCGGCAGCAAGTTAAGTGCATGGGCCTTCGAGACCTTCGAGGCGAGCTCGGCGAAACCGGTCGCCTGGCGGCTCACCGGCTCAGCCTGGACCAAGGTCTCGTTCGCCGGCCGCACCGGTGAGAGCGTCACGGCCGCCGGATCGTCTTCCCCCGGTGATGTGTGGGCGACCACGTTCAACGGTTCCAGGTCGAGAGCCCTGCACTGGAACGGCAGCAGCTGGGCTGCCGCCGGATCGTTCCGCGCCGATATCGACGCCGTGACCGTCATCAGCCCGACCGACGTGTGGGCATTCGTCTCGCCGTTCTTCCCGAGCCAAGGCGGTGCCTGGCACTACAACGGGCACAGCTGGTCGCGCGTCGCCTCGGGCCCCGGCCTCACCGCCGGAAGTGCTCTCTCGCACCGCAGCGTCTGGGCGGTCGGCGGGACCAGCGTGGCGCACTGGAACGGGCACGCCTGGTCACGGACTTCGGTGGCGAGCCTGCTGCCCGCCGACACTTCGCTCAGCCACTCCAGCCTGGTCGGCATCTACGCTCGCTCGCGGAGCAACGTCTGGGCCGTCGGCACGGGCGGCCGCCAGGACGAAGGCGGCCCGACCGTGCTGCTGCACTACAACGGGCACGCCTGGAGCCACGTGACGCAGCGCTCGTCAGGCAACCCGGCTCAGGTCATCCCGGACGGCAGCGGCGGCCTCTGGATTCCGGTTCCTTCGGCCGACGGGATACCGTTCCAGATGCTGCGTTACTCGGGCGGGCACCTCCTGCCGGTCCCGATGCCGGTCAGCGGCCGCAAGCTCAACGTCGTTGCCGTGGCGGCCATCCCGCACAGTATCAACGCCCTGGGCGTCGGGTTCACGCACCAGAGGGACAATCTCGGCCGCGGTGTCGTCGCCGCCGTTCTCGAATACATGCGCTGACCGGGGCTTGCCGCGCGCCTGCGGCCCGCGTTCAGGGCCTCAGGCGCGCGGCGCACCGATGAGCTGCCGCGCCCGCGAAACGGCGTCCGCCACCGGGACCCGTTCTCTGTCTCCGCTGGCCCTGCTGGTGATCTCCACCACGCCCTCGGCCAGGTCCCGGCTGCCGACGCTGATCCGGTACGGAATCCCGGTCAGCTCGGCGTCGCGGTATTTCACTCCAGGGCGCTCGTCCCGGTCGTCGATCAGTGCATCCACCCCGGCCGCGAGCAGCCCGCCGTAGAGCGACTCGGCGGCCGAGCGGGCTCCGGCGTCCCGCGTCGACAGCAAGATGACGGTCAC
Source organism: uncultured Actinomycetes bacterium (assembly GCA_963774825.1). Lineage (GTDB taxonomy): Bacteria > Actinomycetota > Actinomycetes > Streptosporangiales > Streptosporangiaceae > DATBGO01. Next base: position 140,713 of record CAVZGW010000013.1, read on the forward strand.
CTCGGCGGGCGCGACCTGCACCGGCCAGGTCAGGCCAGCCTCGTCGTGATGCACCTCGGCGATGGCGGCGATCGCGCGCTCCACGCCGATGCCGTAGCAGCCCATGATCGGCGTGATCGCGGTGCCATCCGGGCCGAGCACCGAAACGCCGAGGGCGGTGGTGTACTTGCGGCCCAGCTTGAAGATGTGCCCGACCTCGATGGCCTGGATCAGCTCCAGCGGCGTGCCGCAGCGCGGGCATGGCTCGCCCGCGCTGACCTCGCGCAGGTCGGCCCACTGACCGACGGTTATGTCCCGGGCCACGTCCACACCGGTCAGGTGCACGTCGTCGGTGTTCGCGCCGGTGGTCATGTTGGTCCGGCCATGCAGCGCCAGGTCGGCGATGACCGGCAGGCCGGTCACCCCGACCGCGCCGAGGCTGCCCGGCGATGCACCGAGCGCCGCGCGGATCTCGTCAGCCTGCGCGGGCCTGATGTCGCCGGAACCGACAGCGTCCGCGAGCTTCTGGTCGGCCAGCGGGTGGTCGCCGCGCAGCAGCACCAGGGTCAGCTGACCATCGATCACCTGGACCAGCGTCTTGATCTGCCGGTCCGCCGGAATGTCATGCAGCTTGGCCAGATCATCGATGGTGCGCACGTCCGGGGTGGGCAGCCGCACCGGCGCCGCCGGGCCAGGCTCGTCGGAGATCGGCTCCAGGGCCGAGGTTGCTTTCTCCAGGTTGGCCGCGTATCCGCAGTTGCCGCACAGCGCGATGAGGTCCTCGCCGGCCTCCGACGGGCAGACGAACTCGATCGAGTCGCTGCCGCCCATGGTCCCGCTGGACGCCTCCGCCGCGATCGCCGGAATGCCGAGCCTGGCGAAAATCCGCTCATACGCCTCGCGGTGTGAATTGAAGGAGACGTCCAGGCCCGCCTCGTCCAGGTCGAAGCTGTAGGAGTCCTTCATGGTGAACTCGCGCACCCGGATCAGGCCGCTCTTGGGCCGTGGCTCGTCGCGGAACTTGATCTGGACCTGATACCAGATTTGCGGCAGCTCACGGTAGGACGCCAGCTCGCCCGCCAGCGTCGTGAAGACCTCCTCGTGGGTCATGCCGAGGACGACTTCCGCGCCCTTTCGGTCCTTGAGGCGGAACATTTCCTCCCCCATGACCGCCAGCCGCCCGCTCTTCTCCCAGATCTGGGCCGGCTGCATGGACGGGAGCAGGAACTCCTGTCCGCCGATCCGGTTCATCTCCTCCCTGATGATCGCCATGACCTTGGCCCGGACCCGGACGCCCAGCGGCAGCAGGCAGTAATGACCAGCCATGAGCTGGCGGATGAATCCGGCGCGGAGCAGCAGCCGGTGGCTCGCCGCGTCCGCGTCCGCCGGATCCTCTCGCAGGGTGGGAATGTGTAGCTCTGACCAGCGCATGACTGGATGCCTTCTGCTTGACGGAACGGGATTGCGGAGAAACGCAGTCTATGGCGTCGGCCGGGCGCCAGCAGCCGGATATCCGTACCGGGACCGGCTCCAGACCAGGACGTAACTCACTTCACTTGTTGTAATCACACTGAAGCTGACAGTCATATTGGTCTAGGGTTACCGTGATCCCTGCCCAGGCAGCCCGCCGGTCCGCTGGCCCGCTCGGTAAGGCCGCCATGGACGGCGCGCCGGGCAGCCCTGCCGATTTCCACAGAGGAGTCACAACGTCAATGAACCGCTTAACCGCACGAAACCGGGATCTGCAGTCGGCCGGCGCCGCGCTGATCCTCTCGCTCGCGCTTGGCGCCTGCTCAAGCTCAGCCTCGCCATCCGCAAGCGCCGGGAGCAGCCCGACCAGCCCGACGTCCGCCAGCCCCGCCGGGCAGACCAGTCCGCCCGCTGACTCCGCGGGCGTGATTTTTCATGGCAAAGTCCAGGTGACCGGCGCCTCGAAGTTCACCGCGAGCTTCACCGAGAAGGACGCCGCCGTGAAAAGCTGCGCAGATGTGGCGACCAAGGGTGACGCACCGGGCGGCACGTTCACGGTTCCTTCGCCCTATGTCACCCGGAATCCGCAGATTGATGTCAGACTCGCCCGGTTCCATGGCGCGGGCACTTACCCTCCTACCGAGATGCAAAGTGATACATCAGATTCGATCTGGCTAAAGTCTGGCGGCACGACCAGCGAATACGAGATCACGTCTCATCCGGCCGCTTCGATACCCGGCCAGACCGCGGGCAAGGAAGTGCTCTTCCTTGAGACGGACGGCTCGGGAGAACTGGCCTTCTCGGAGGCCCACAAGCTCGGCCAGAAATCCAACCCGGCGATCGCCGGACTGATCAGCTGGACGTGCTCAACTTAGGTTTTTCCATGACATTAGGTAATCACCGTCGGACTACCGGTTGAGTTTTAGCTGGGCGGATCCGGGCACGGATCATGCATGCGGACGGATAGGTCAGCTCGCCGTGTTCTGGCCGTCGCCATGGGTATCGCGGCGATCTTCGACCTGACCGGTGCGATCACGTACCGGGTGATGCATCCGATCCTCCCGGATCCGCCGCTGCGGGACGCAGACCCGTTCCAGTCGGCGATGGCGACGATCCTGTCAGCGCATCGCGATGCGGTTACGCACGCGCGGGACAAGAGTGGCGTGACCCTAGCCGAGTGAGCGACAGCGATCGGATGCCGGGGGCAGCTGAGTCCGCCACCGGAACCACCCCGTCCGCACCTGCCATCGGCGGCGCAACGACCGGCGCCACCACCGGAACACCCAGCGGAGGCACCCCCATCGGAACCAGCCCGACCAGAGCAGGCCCGGCCGGAACCAGCCCGGCCGGAACCAGCCCGGCCGCAACCAGCCCCACCGCAGCCAGCCCCACCGCAGCCAGCCCGACCGCAGCCAGCTCAGCTGCAGCTAGCCCGACCGCAGCCAGCTCAGCTGCCGCCAGCTCAGCTGCCGCCAGCCCAGCCGCAGGCAGCACAGCCTCAGGCAGCACAGCCTCAGGCAGCACAGCCTCAGGCAGCCCGACCGCAGGCAGCCCGACCGCAGGCAGCCCGACCGCAGGCAGCCCGACCGCAGGCAGTCCGACCGCAGGCAGCACAGCCACAGGCAGCACAGCTGCAGCCAGCGCCGCAGGCAGCCCGACCATTGGCAGCCCGACCGCAGGCGGCAGCCCGACGAGCGCAGGGGGCCGACCGCAGCCAGCCCAGCCGCAGGCAGCCCGACCGCAGCCAGTTCGACCACGGGCACCCCCGCAGGCAGCCCGGCCGCAGGCAGCCCGGCCGCAGGCAGCCGGGCCGCAGCCAGCCGGGCCGCAGCCAGCCCGGCCGCAGGCAGCCGGGCCGCAGTCAGTGCCGGGGCGCCTGAAAGCACCGTGACCAGCACCAACGCTGAAGTTGATCATGTGGCTGACATGGTGCTGGCGCGGATCAGGGACAAGCTGGACGATGACAGGGACACCCCGCCGGAGATACCGTCCGCGGAGCACGCCATCGCGCTGCGGGAGCAGGCACCCGAGCTATACGACCTGTGGCTCAAGATTGCCCAGGAAAAAGCGGCCACCGAGAACTACGTCGACCGGGCTCCTTACGAGATACCCGAGCGGCTCGCGCAGAGCGGCAGGCCAAGGGCTCTGGGCGCGCTGATCATCGTGCTGTCGTTCTGTGGATACCTCGCCTGGCTCGGCGGCCCTGGCCCCTACATCGGCGGGCTCATCGCCATCCTCGACCTAGGCGCGATGTTCGGCATGTTCTTCGGGCTGAGGCCAGAGGGCCTGGCGGAGAATAAGCGCGCCGACCGGAAGCGGCTCTTACTAGCTATCGCCTGACTCACGCAGGCCGACCGCCCGGGGCAGCGCCGCCCGGGGAAGCGCCGCCCGGGGAAGCGCCGCCCGGGGAAGCGCCGCCCGGGGAAGCGCCGCCGGGAAGCGCCGCCCGGGGCAGCGCCGCCCAGATCGGCCACACGGGCCACAGCAGTCTCACCAGTCCCGGTGACGGAATGACTCCCGCTTATCGTGACGACTTTTCAGCTGCATTTACTGCTTGGGTTCAATGGGTCGTCACGATCAGCGATAGCCGCAGCACGCCAGGCCGCCCTGAGGCGTCACACCCGGACAGCCAGCCCCAGCGCCGCGGGTGCTGCCAGCCCGGCGGCGACATCCCCAGTGTGAAGGGCGCCACGATGCCGGAACAGCAGCACCTCTGTCCCATCACTGCGGTTGATGCCCGAGCCACGTGCTACAACTATTTGACGTCAATTGCAGTTGATGTAGATTGTTAGGCGATGAGAACTGCGCCCGATGTCCGTCGGCCGGTCCTCAGCCGACGGCGGGAGGTTGGCGAGGCCAGTTCCAGGTCGCTGCTGATGACCCTGCTCGGCGAGTTCGTGCTGCCGCGCGACGGCGCGGTATGGACATCGGTCTTGATCCGCACACTCGCGATGTTCGCCGTTGAGGAGAAGTCGGCGCGCCAGGCCCTGGCCCGTACCGCGGCGGAAGGCTGGTTGATCTCGCAGCGGCAGGGCCGTCGGGTGCGCTGGGACCTGACTGAGGCAGGCCGCGGGCTGCTGACACATGGAGCCGATCGGATCTACTCGTTCGGTCGCGAACGGCTCGCATGGGAGCACACCTGGCTCGTGCTGACGGTCACGGTGCCTGAGGCCAAGAGGGAACTAAGGCACCAGCTGCGCACCCGGCTCTCCTGGGCCGGGTTCGGCTCCCCTGCGCCGGGTGTCTGGGTGACGCCGGACACCGCGCACGAGCCCGAGGCGACGCAGATCCTCGATGAGCTCGGCCTGACCGCAGGCGCGATGTCGTTCAGGGCTCAGTACGGCTCGATCGGCTCGCCGGAGTCAGTTGCCGCGCAGGCCTGGGACCTTGCCACGGTTGCTGCCCATTATGAAGCGTTTATCGCGGAGTTCAGCGGCCTGGCGCCGGGCAGTGGCGATGAGACGCTGATCGCAGCGACGAAGCTGGTGCACGAATGGCGCAGGTTCCCGTTTCTCGATCCCCAGCTCCCCGTCGAGCTGCTGCCTGCCCACTGGAGCGGGACCAGGGCGGCGCGGCTGTTTCGCGCCAGACATGACGAATGGGAACCAGGAGCACAATTGCGCTGGGACAGGCTGACCGCCGAGGAGGCTCCCTAACTTTCTACATAATGCTGAACCTTGCGCAGATTAATGTAGCACGTAAGGAGAGAACCATCCAGGCCAGCGGCCCGATGACCGGCCGCCGGAGGAGCCAGCCCATGACGATCACTGGCCAGAAGGCCGCAGCCAACACCGTCGTCGGCCCCCAGGGCGCCACCGCAGGGGGCACGGCGCCGCTACGGCGCCGGGTCAGCGCGCCGACTACGACATGAGGAGGGTCTGATATGACCGCAGCAGGAGCTGGCGACCCGACCGGCGCCGGAAGCCGAACCCGCAGCGGCGAAGGCCAGACGGGCACACGCGAACGCCAGCCGGGCACACGCGAACGCCAGCCGGGCACACGCGAACGCCAGCCGGGCACACGCGAACGCCAGCCGGGCACACGCGAACGCCAGCCGGGCACACGCGAAGGCCAGCCGGGCACGGGCGGGGGCCAGGCCGGCGCGAGGGACGAGCTTGTCGGCGCGGCGCCCTCGCCGAGCGGCCCGGTGAGCGTGATCGACTACAGCGAGCGCATCCCGAACAACGTCGGCCTGGCCACCGACCGCAAGCTGCAGCGCGCGCTTGAGTCCTGGCAGCCGAGGTTCCTCGACTGGTGGACCATGCTCGGTCCGTCGATCCCGACCAGGGACGTCTATCTGCGCACCGCGACGGCGGTCGGCCGCGACGGCTGGGCGAACTTCGCCAGGGTGCCGATGGAGCAGTACCGGTGGGGAATCTTCCTGTCCGAGCGGGACCCCGACCGGCTCATCAGCTTCGGCCACCACCAGGGCGAGCCCGCCTGGCAGGAGGTGCCCGGCGAGTACCGAAGTGACCTGCGGAGGCTGATTGTCATCCAGGGCGACACCGAGCCTGCGTCGGTCGAGCAGCAGCGGCACCTCGGCGCCACCGCGCCGAGCCTGTACGACATGCGCAACCTGTTCCAGGTAAATGTGGAGGAGGGTAGGCATCTGTGGGCGATGGTCTACCTGCTGCATGCTTACTTCGGCCGCGACGGGCGCGAGGAGGCCGAGCAGCTACTCGGCCGCCATTCGGGTGACCTCGACAGCCCGCGGATCCTCGGGGCCTTCAACGAGCAGACCACCGACTGGCTGTCGTTTTTCATGTTCACCTTCTTCACTGACCGCGACGGCAAGTACCAGCTGGGAACGCTGAAGGAGAGCGGCTTCGACCCGCTCGCCAGGACCTGTGAATTCATGCTCAGGGAAGAGGCCCACCACATGTTCGTGGGCACCACGGGGGTGCAGCGCGCCGTCGAGCGCACGGCCGGCCTGCTAGCCGCTCATGACACAGATAGTCTTTGGCAGTACGGCGCCATTCCGCTGAGCGTGATCCAGAAGTACCTCAACTTCCAGTACTCCGTCTCGCTCGACCTGTTTGGCTCCGAGACCTCGTCCAATGTCGCCAGCTACTACACGGAGGGGCTCAAGGGCAGGTGGATGGAGACAAGGCGCCATGACGATCATCTCCTCGCCGATGCGACCATGGCCGTCCCGGTCATCGGCGACCGCGGCATCAGCACGCAGGATGTCCCCATGCTGACCGCCCTCAACCTCGACCTGCGCAATGAGTACACGGCCGACTGCGAGCGGGGTGTGCGGCGCTGGAACCGCGAACTGGAGCAGGCCGGCCTCGAGCAGCGGCTGTTCCTCCCGCACGAGGGCTTCAACAGGATGGTCGGGACCTTCGCCGGGCACAGCATCAGCCCTACCGGCGAACTGATTGATGAGCAGGCATGGGCGCGCCAGGCGGACGACTGGCTGCCAACCGCGGCGGATCGTGCCCAGGTCGCCGCGCTGATGCGGCCGCACTACGGGCCAGGCGAGTTCGCCACCTGGATCGCCCCGCCCGGCGTCGGCATCAACGACCTGCCCGTCGAGTACGACTACGTGCGGTTCTGACATGCTGGACGGCAAACTACTCGTCGACGCGCATACCCACGTGGGCCGGCTGCCCAGTACGCCGGACTGGATTTCCTGGGCCTCCGAATTCGGCGGTCGCATACCCACGGAACTCTTCGACGCCGACGGCGCGCCGCACCCGGCGGAGATCGACGAGCATTTCGCCAAGCAGGGCGTCGATCACGTGCTGCTGTTCACGGAGCACAGCCCGAAGGTGGCCGTGCCGCAGCCTATCGAGGACGTGCTCCCGCTTGTCGAGTTCAACCCGGCCAGGTTCCATACGGTGGCCAATATCAACCCCCATCTGCACTACCCGATCGCCCGCGAGCTGGCCCGGCAGGTCAGCCTGGGGGCCATCGCGTGCAAGATCCACCCGGTGCACGGCGGCTTCGCCGCTAATGACCGGATGGTCTATCCCGCCTATTCCTGGGCGGAGGAGCGGGGCATTCCGGTAGTCGTGCACTCGGGCACGTCGATCTTCGCCGGGTCGGCCAACAACTACGCCGACCCGGCGCTGCTCGCGGAGGTGTTCAGGGACTTCCCCGAGCTCACCGTGGTGCTGGCGCACGGCGGCCGGGGCTGGTGGTACGACGAGTGCTCCTTCCAGGCGCTGACCAGGCCGAATGTCTGGATCGACATCTCCGGCCTGCCGCCGCACCGGCTGCCCGACTACTACGGGAGGTCGCTGCGGCGGCTCAGCAGCAAGCTGATTTTCGGCACCGACTGGCCCGGCGTGCCCGGCGTGGACCGCAACGCACGCGCGGTTGAGAATGTCCTGCTTGAGAACGACTGCACAGCCGACGAAGTCGCGGCGGTATGGGCAGGTAACGCGGCGCGCGTCTACGGCCTCGGCGCTCAGTAGGTGTCACTCGGCCTGGCGCCGCCGCAGGCCGTAGTGGCGGCGCTCGGTCTCCGCGGTTACCTCATCGAGCTGAGCCGCGGAGAGAGTTCTCGGCGTCCCGTACGATCGGGCGAGCCGGTAGATGCCCGCCAGCCATTCCAGCAGCAGCGCGCGGTCGTAAGCCTCCGCCAGCGTCCCGCCGTAGGTGACCGCGCCATGGTTCTGCAGGATTACCGCGCGCCGGCCGTTTAGTGCCATCGTCGCGGCGCCGGCGAGACCAGCCGATCCGAACCTGGTGTAGGACGCGACTCGTACCGGGCCGCCGAGTCCGGTGATGGCGTAATGAATGGCGGGCAGCTCGTCGCAGGCCGTCGACAATGCGATCACTTCAGGCGAATGCGTGTGCACGACCGCTGCGGCATCGGTCGCCGCATAGATCGCAAGGTGCATCGGCGTTTCGGTTGAAGGCTCTTCGGCAGTATCGAGTTCCGCGCCGTCGAGCGTCACCACGCAGGTGTCGGCTGGCGCCATCTCCTGGTAGCTGATGCCCGAGGGCGTGATGGCGACCACGTCACCGAGCCTTACGCTGATGTTGCCCGCGCTGCCGACGGCAAGCCCATCGGCAAGCAACCGCGCGCCGTAACTGACTAGCTGCCCGCGGGCAGCGCGAAGCTCGCTAGCATCTGGGGCGTCCACGATCCAGGATGTTAGATGGACGCCCGGCAAAAGAGTAGCCAGCCCCCCGGCCACGCCCGGGGGACGTCAGGGTACCCGGCAGGTTCCGCGTCCGTCCGAGAACCCCGGCGCCAGCCGTTACCATGTCCTCTCGTGGGCATTGGTACCGTTTTCCGCTGTGCATGCTCGCGCCATAACCGATGGTCCCCCGGCAGATCGGAGTCCCCGGATGCAGCTGTCCCGCCGGGTGGGCGCCGTACTCGCCGCGGTGACGGTTGCTGCCACGGTGACGGCGATGGGACTGCCCGCCCGGGCGCCGAGCGCCGCCGGCTGGCGCGAGGTATTCGTGCGCCATTACGGCCCGAGTGCTGATGTTTCCGGCTATACCGCGGTGATAGCGCCGTCCAGGCACGATGCCTGGGCGTTCGGCGGGACGGATCTGTCCATCGTGGGTTCCCCGGTCGCCGTGCGCTGGACAGGCGGGCACTGGCGGGCCAGCCAGCTACCGCGTGGGGTCGACAGCACCATCAACGCCGCAAGCGCCGTGTCGGCCAGCGACATCTGGGCCGTAACCTTCTACGGCGAGGACATCCTGCATTGGAACGGCCTCCACTGGTCGGTGGCCAAGCACCTGAACGGCTCAGGGGAACTCACGGGGATCACCGCGGTCAGCCCCAGGGACGTCTGGGCCTTCGGCGCGAACGGTGCCATCGGCGGCCTTGGCACCTGGCATTTCAACGGCCGCACCTGGAAGAAGGTCACCGGTAACGGCGGCCTCATCTCTGCTGCCAGCGCGCTTTCGGCCACGAGCATCTGGGCCATCAGCGGAACGCCCCTGCAGAGCGCCATTCTGCATTACAACGGCACCAGGTGGCGGCGGCTGACGGCCACGCCGCTGGCCGGTATCGCGGCCACCGGCGTACTGCCCATGTCCCCGAGTAACGTCTGGGTCTCAGGAACGACCGGGAACAGTCACATCACGTCCTGGCTGATCCACTTTGGTGGCAGGCAATGGACCAGGATCAAGGTGCCGTGGCCCGTTGCCGGTCTCGGGCATCTCATCCCGGACGGGCAGGGCGGCCTGTGGGCCGCGGCCGAGTCCAACAGCGGCAGTCCCCTGGATCTGCACCTGTCTCGCTCCGGCCGGTGGAGCCGTATCGCTGCCCCCGCAGGGGCCGACTTCGGGATTGAGGCGCAAGCGCTGATTCCTGGCACGACCTCACTCTGGGCAGTCGGCGCCACCCGGGAAACGACGGGCACAGACGCCGTGATCTGGGGGTACGGGCCGGGCAGTCAGTAATTTTGTCTTGATACCTAGGGTAACTATCGTAGGAGCGCAGGTTGATTCATCATGTACTGCTGGCCTGCCCGCCGGACAGCGAGCCTGCGCTGCGCGAGTTCTACGGTCAGGTGCTTGGCCTGAGCGAGATCCCGAAACCGCCCGGCCTCGCCGCGCGGGGCGGCTGCTGGTTCCGCGGCCACGGAATCGAACTGCACCTGGGCGTCGAGGACGACTTCCGCCCGGCCCGCAGGGCCCACCCAGGGCTGCTGGTGACCGACATCGACGCCTGGGCGGGACGGCTGCGCGCCGCCGGGTACCCGGTGCTCTTCGACGACGAGTTCCCCGGGATGCGCCGCTTCTTCAGCCAGGACCCGCACGGAAACCGCCTCGAGTTTCTCCAGCCCGTCGACCCTGGCTGACACGAACTGGGCCCCCACCAGGGGGCCCAGTTTCGTTCCCCACGGTAGCGCCGCGAAGCGGCGCAGGTATTTCTCATGCGGAATGCCGGCCAAGGCTAACACGCCGCCGCCGTCGTGGCCTGTCGTTGCCGGCTCCAGGACGCAGATGACGTGGTCAAACCACGGCCGGAAGCAAACCCGCAAGTAGCGACGGCATCCTGCGATCGTGGTCAGCGTGGTTCGCGATAGGTCACCTTGACATTGAGGTAGGTCGCGCCGCCGTAGTCATGGCCCCGGATGGCGAGCAGACTGTCCGGCTTCAGATCGCTCTTTGGAACAGTGGCGTTGATCGCGTCTGACTGGCAGCTGCCGCTCTGGACATACTGCAAGAGGTGTCCGTTCAGATAAACGTGCGCGTCGTTGTCTATCGTTCCCCTGATATGGACATCTTTCGCATCGCCCGGGATGTCCACTGTATGGCGCACCAGCATGTCCGTGTTGGGCGTCCACGGCGTCTTGACGTAGTGGGAGTTGTTCCAGACGCACTCGTCGTCAGTGGTGCCGAAGCCCTCCTGGCCGTCTTTCCATCCGCGGTCATCGAACCGTGGTTTATAGAACCCGTGGTCTTCCCCGGGCTTGACCTGACGATATTTCCAGCCCTTGCTTTCGTAGTGGAGGCCGACAGTTGTACTGCACCTTTCGCAATCAGGCAAAAGCTGCTTATCGGCCAATATGGCAAACGGCTGGAGGCCGCGACCCGGCCGCGTTCCATGATCGTGACGACTTTTCAGCGATATCTGCTAAAAAGTCGCCACGCTCAGGTGAGCGACCTATCGGCGCGGCAAGGCCGAGGCCGACGGCGCTCGTCCGCCGCGGCCGGGCTAGCGTGAGAGCTGTGACCGGCCGTGCGGAGCGTGCGATGTCTTTCGGGGCGATCGCGGAGGATTACGACCGGTTGCGTCCAGGGCCGCCTGAGGCGGCGGTTGACTGGCTGCTCCCCGAGCACTGCCAGGTCGCGGTCGACCTGGCCGCGGGCACCGGCCTGCTGACCCGCATGCTGGCACGGAAGGTACGGCAGGTGGTGGCCGTCGAGCCCGATGGGCGGATGGCGGCCGTGTTGCGGGCCCGCTCTGCCGGCGTCCGCGTCCTGCAGGGCCGGGGCGAAGCGATCCCGATGCCCGACGCCAGCACGGACGGCGTGTTCGTGTCGTCGGCGTGGCACTGGCTGGACCCTGACCGCGCCGTCCCCGAGATCGCGCGGGTGCTACGTGACGGCGGCCGTTTCGGGGTGATCTGGAGCAGCCTTGATCGCGAGGTCCGCTGGCTTCGCGAGCTCCGCAGGCTTGCCCGGCCGGACCCGGCGCGGCAGGCCGAAACGGATGCTGACGACGAGCAGCGCCGGTCGCGGCTGCATCACGAGGTATCGCTGCCCGAGGGCCAGCCGTTCGCTGGTATCGGCACCGCCTCGTTCGGGTTCACGCGAAAGATGGGGATCGGCGACGTTGTCGACCTGCTGGCTACCTACAGCGGCGTCATCACCGCCAGCCCGGCAGACAGAGCCGCCGGGCTGGCCCGCGCGAGGGCCGCCCTGCAGGACCGGTTCCCCGACGCTACTGAGATCGACGTGCCGCTGCGTGCAGCGTGCTGGCGCGCGAACCGGGCAGACCGGGTAAGCGCTCGCGCCGCCAGTCGTCGCTGACCTTGATGCCCACGGCCGCCGCTAGTCGTCGCTGACCTTGATGCCCACGGTCGCCGCTAGTCGTCGCTCACCTTGATGCCCATGATCTCGGCCAGCAAGGGCGCCAGGTAAACCAGCTGCGCGGTACTGATGATCGCGCCGCGCAGCGAGTCCGGGTCGATGATGACGCCAAGCTCGGCGCCGCGCAGGTCGGTCTTGTTCATGCGTGCCCGGCTGAAATCTGTCCTGGTCAGCCGCGAATCTGGGAACGCTGCCCTGGTCAGCGTCGCGCCCGCGAAGTCGACATCACGCAGATCGCAGTCATCGAACGTCACATCGGTCAGCTTGGCGTCGCGGAAGTTTACCGAGTCGAGCTTGCAGTCGCGGAAGGTAACCCTGCTCAGCTGCGCCCCGAACGCCTCGACCCCTGCGGCCAGGCTCCCGGCGACGACCGCATCCACCCAATGCGTCTCTGCCAGGCCGGTCGTGACCAGCCGCACGTCACGCAGCCAGACGTCGCTGAATCTGGCCCGCTGCAGCCGTCCGCCCTGAAAGGACACGCCCGTGAAGGCGCATTCGATGAACCTACTGGACGCCGCCTGCGGCTCATCGAAGCTGACCTGGTCGAAATGGGCGCAATCGTATACGGCATCAGGGGCCAGCCCGCCACGGTTCAGGGTCAGGGCCGCCGCGAATGGCAGGTCGGCCAGCTCATGCCAGTCCGTTCGGTTGCTCATGGCTCCAGCGTGCCAACTGCAGCCGACATTGACCTGCTCATCGGTCGCGTTCTAGCTTGCTCTCAATGCGCCGCTCCCTGGAGTTGTAGAGGTTTTCTCGCCGTCGGGGTTGATGAACGCGTTGATGGTCGGGTGCCCGCCGCGGTCCATCAGCACGAGCTCGCCGTCGCGGCGCAGGCTGATCGTGGCCCAGACTCCGATCACCGGGGGGCCCGGGCCCATTGCAGCGACAGGCCCGGGCCCAGGAACCCGCGCCGGGCCGGCTTGGTGCCGGGCGGCCCCGAAGTCAGGCGATGAACTTTCGCAGGGCGCCGGTGACCTGGTCGGAGTGGGTCCAGGCGATGGCGTGCGGGCCGCCGTCGATGACCAACAGCTGCACGTCGCCGATCAGGCCGGGCAGCCGTTCGCCGGTCTTGGGGTAGGGCAGCACCCGGTCGTCATCGCCCTGGATGACCAGGATCGGCACGTCGATCTTGGGCAGGTCGGCGCGGAAATCGGTCTCCCAGGTCGGGATGCAGGCCACTGCCGCGGTGGCCGAGGCGGATGCGGCGATGTTCCAGCTGGCCTGGTAGGCCTGGTCGCTGACCAGCGTGCCGCGAGTCTTGTCGATGTTGTAGAAGCTGTCCAGGAACCCCTTCATCCACGCCGGGGCGTCCTGCCGGGCGGCCTGGATGAACCCGTCGAACAGGCTTGCGGGCAAGCCGTCGGGGTTGTCGGGTGTCTGCAGCAGGAACGGCGGGATCGGGGACACCAGAACCCCCCTGGCGACGCGTTCCGAGCCGTACCGGCCCAGGTACCGGGTCACCTCGCCGGTCCCCATCGAGTGACCGACCAGGGTCACCGCGCGCAGGTCCAGGGCCTCCAGCAGGGTGTGCAGGTCCGCGGCGAAGGTGTCGTAGTCATATCCGGTAGCCGGCTGGCTCGAGCGGCCGAACCCGCGCCGGTCGTAGGTGATCACCCGGTGACCATCTTCCAGCAGCACCGGGACCTGCTTATCCCAGGCACGGCCACTGAGCGGATAACCATGGATCAAGACGACTGGCCGTCCCGAGCCATGGTCTTCGTAGTACAGCTCGATCGACCCCGAGTTCTCCTGGCCGACCTTGATGTAAGGCATGCTTCCTCCGTTCCGCTGGACCCGTCAATGTCTTTTGATCGCACCGATCTCATCCGGCACTGCGGCCGCTAATCGCTCGGCGACACGGCCCGCACAACGGCGCCGTGTGATGACTTCCCTCGTCGCGGGCGGCCCGCGAGCGCGCCAGCCCGCTGAAGACATAGGTTCAGCCTCACCGCGCCCCTGGCGGCCCACATCCTCAAGACAGCTAGTCCGCAGGAACGCAGGTGCACGGGAGCCAAGGCGACGGGCAGGAAGCGCTCATCTGGTTCGGTACCTGCGGGCGCGGCCTGCGCTCGGCTCCGGGCTGCAGCTTCGGCAGCCGCCGCCGGAGCTCGGTTCAGCGGCTGGTGATACGGCCGTCCGCCACGTCGATCCGCCGGCTGGTGGTCACCGTTTCGAGCATCCGGCGGTCATGGGTGACGAGCAGCAGCGTTCCCGGATAGGACTCGAGCGCCGACTCCAGCTGCTCGATCGCGGGCAGGTCAAGATGGTTCGTCGGCTCGTCGAGGACGAGCAGGTTGACGCCGCGCGCTTGCAGCAGCGCCAGCGCCGCCCTGGTGCGCTCGCCCGGGGAAAGGGTGTCGGCGGGCCGCAGCACGTGACCGGCGCGGAGGCCGAACTTCGCGAGCAGCGTCCGCGCGTCGGCCGGCATCATGCCGGGCACGGCGGCCCGGAAGGCGTCGATTAGCGGCTCGCCGCCCAGGAACAGGCCACGTGCCTGATCGACCTCGCCGACCACCACGCCCGGGCCCAGCGCGGCGTGCCCCTCGTCGAGAGGTATCCGGCCGAGCAGCGCGCCGAGCAGGGTGCTCTTGCCGGATCCGTTCGGGCCGGTCATCGCGACCCGGTCCGCCCAGTCGATCTCCAGGTTGACCGGGCCGAGGGTGAACGAGCCGCGCCGGACAACGGCGCCGCGGAGCGTGGCGACGATCGCCCCGGCTCTGGGTGCGGCCGCGATCTCCATCCGGAGGTCCCATTCCTTGCGGGGTTCGTCGACGACTTCGAGGCGGTCGATCAGCCGCTCGGTCTGGCGGGCCTTCGCGGCCTGCTTCTCGGTGGCTTCGGTGCGGAACTTGCGGCCGATCTTGTCGTTGTCCGGCTGTTTGCGGCGGGCGTTCTTGACGCCCTTTTCCATCCAGGCGCGCTGTGTCCTGGCCCGCTCCTGCAGACTCGCCCGCGTGCCGGCGTACTCGTCGTAGTCGGCACGGGCATGCCGCCGGGCCACCTCGCGTTCGGCCAGGTAGGCGGCATAGCCGCCGCCATAGGTGGTGACCTGCTGCTGGGCCAGGTCAAGCTCGACGACTTCGGTAACGGTCCGGGTGAGGAACTCGCGGTCATGGCTGACCAGGACAGTCCCGGCCCGCAGGCCCGCCACGAACTCCTCCAGCCGGGCAAGGCCGTCCAGGTCGAGGTCGTTCGTCGGTTCATCCAGCAGGACCACGTCATACCGGCTTAGCAGCAGCGAGGCCAGTCCGGCCCGCGCCGCCTGCCCGCCCGACAGGCCGGTCATCTCGTCATCGAGATCCATGGCCAGGCCCAGCCCGGCCGCGGCCGCATCGGCGCGCTCGTCCAGGTCCGCGCCGCCCAGCGCCAGCCACCGCTCCAGCCCGCTCGAATAGTCCTCAGCCGCGCCTGACCCACCCGCCGCCAGCGCGTCCGCAGCCGCCTGCATCTCCTCCTGCGCCGCGGCGACCCCGGTGCGCCGGGCCAGGAACTGCCGCACCGTCTCGCCGCGGTGCCGGTCCGGCTCCTGAGGCAGGTAGCCGATTGTCGCGCCAGGCGGGCTGACCGTGACCGTCCCCGTATCCGTTGCCTGCAGGCCGGCGAGCAGGCGCAGCAGCGTCGACTTGCCTGCCCCGTTCGCCCCGACCAGGCCGATCACGTCGCCAGGGCCGACCACCAGGCCCACCCCAGAAAACAGGACGCGGTCGCCGCGGGAGGCCGCGAGTCCCTTAGCGACAAGTGTTGCGCTCATCAGATCGAATCCCGGGGCTAGGTCTGCAGCGGCATCAGCTCGGCGGCGAAGTCATCGAGGAACCGGTCGAGAGCAGCTGGCGTCCCGGCCGGCCGGATCACGAACTTGCTGAGGCCGGCCGCAACGTATTCCTCGATCATCGCCCGGGCCGCGGACCAGCTGTCCGCCGCGAGACTGGACGGGTCCACGCCGGGGCGCCGCTGGCGGACCGCCTGGACCAGCTCAGCCGGGATGCCGTGGGGCCCGACCGCCAGGCTGATCCCGAAGTGCTCCGGATCGACTTCGCGGCCCGCTTCGGCGGCCGCCGCCTGGATGGCCTGCCGCCCGTCGCCGGCCTCACCCGGGGTCACGAAGCTGGCCAGCCAGCCGTCGCCGAGCCTGCCTACCCGGCGGAGCGCTCCAGGGGCGCTGCCGCCGAGCCAGATGTCGAGCGACTTGGCGGGCAGCGGGCCGACGCTGGCCTCCTGCACCGCGAAGTACGTGCCTGAGAACGAGACCGTTTCCTGGCTGAGCAGCAACCGCAGCAGTTCAAGCGACTCGTCGAAGACCGAGCCGCGGCGTCCGGCCGGGACAGGGAACAGGTCAAGCTCGGCGGGGCGGGCCGGCTTCAGGCCGAAGACCGGCAGCACCCTGCCCGGCGCGAGCCCGGCGAGCGAGGCCAGCTGCTTGGCTACCAGGACCGGGTGCCGCCCGGGCAGCACCGCGACACCGGTCCCGACCTTCAGCCGGGCGCTCCGCGCCAGCGCGTAGGTCATGCCGACGAACGGCTCCACCAGCGGGCCGAACACCATCTCGGGCAGCCAAAGGGAGTCAACGCCGATCGCTTCGAGGCGATCGACGGCGCCGCCGAACTCGGCTGAGCCGCCCGCGCCGCCAAGCGAAATGCCGATCCTGACCTTCACCCGTCTATCCGATCACGGCGACGATTCTCGCGTGTACCTGGATCCCGTAGCAACGCGCCAGGCGCCAAGCACTGCTGGGTTGCCCGCGCGCCCGACCCCAAGTACTCTAAATCGAGTACTTGGTGCAGGAGAGACAATGCGGAGGAGACAGTATGCCTGGCCGGAACCGAGCCAACCCGCTGGCGCTGGCGGTGCTCATCTGCCTGCTTGAGCGGCCTATGCATCCGTACGAGGTCGCTACGACGCTGCGGCAGCGGAACAAGCACGAGAGCGTCCGGCTCAACTACGGTTCGCTGTACTCCGTGGTCGACTCGCTTGACCGGCGCGGCCTCATTGCCCCGCAGGAGACCGCGAGGGCCGGCCGTCTACCCGAGCGCACCGTTTACACGCTCACCGGGGCCGGGCAGGTCGAGCTGTACGACTGGCTCACCGAGCTCGTCTCCACCCCGGTGAACGAATATCCCTCGTTCGAGGCGGCGCTATCGTTCCTGCCCGCGCTGCCGCCCGATGACGCGGCGCAACTGCTCCAGGAGCGGGCGGCGCGCCTTGAGGTGGAACTAGCGCAAGCCCATGCGACCCGTGAGGTGGTCAGCAAGCAGGGCGTGCCACGGCTGTTCTGGATCGAGGCCGAATTCCGCAACCTACAGCGGGAGGCCGAGCTCAGCTATGTGCGCAAGCTCGCCCGCGAGATCTCCTCCGGCGCGCTCGACGGAGTCGACTGGTGGCGCGACGTGCACGCGCGCGGCGACGAGCGGCCTGGCTGCCGCCGCCGCTGAGCCCGGGCCAGGCCGGCGAACGATCAACCGAATCTACCGAGTGAGCTGGAGAAGCGTTCATGGATAACGTCATCACCACCCGAGACCTGCGCAAGAGCTTTCCCGCCAAGGGCGGGCGGGTCGAGGCGGTGCGCGGCGTCAGCATCGAGGTCGGCCGCGGGCAGATCTTCGGATTCCTCGGCCCGAACGGCGCAGGCAAGACGACCACGCTGCGGATGCTGACGACGCTGCTCCCGATTGACTCGGGCACCGCGACCGTGGCCGGGCTCGACGTCGCGCGCCAGCCCGGAGCGGTCCGGTCCAGGATTGGCTACGTCAGCCAGCTCGGCGGCGCCGACGAGCTCGCGACCGGCCGGGAGAACCTCATTCTGCAAGGACGCCTCTACGGCCGCCCGCTGGCCGAGGTGCGGCGGCGTGCCGACGAGGTCGCTGAGCTGCTCGGCCTCTCGGAGTTCGCGGACCGGCGGGTGACCACCTACTCGGGCGGCCAGCGCAGGCGGCTCGACGTCGCGCTCGGCATCGTGCACGAGCCCGAAGTGCTGTTCCTCGACGAGCCGAGCAGCGGGCTCGACCCGCAGAACCGCGCCAACCTCTGGGACCACGTCCGGGCCCTCCGCGACCAGGGCACCACCGTCTTCCTGACGACGCACTACCTGGAGGAGGCCGATGCGCTCTGCGACCGGCTGATGATCATCGATTACGGCCTGATCGTCGCCGAGGGCGCCCCGCGTGATCTCAAGAAGCAGGTGGCGGGCGACTCGGTGGTACTCAGCCTGCGCGATAGCTTCGACGCCGCCAGCCGCGGCGCCGCGGCACTGCGGCAGGAGCCCTACGTGCGGCAGCTGACCTCCGACGGCGGCCAGCTGCGCCTCTACGTCGAGGACGGCGGGACCGCGCTCCCGCACCTGCTCAGGCTGCTCGACGCTGAGCGGATCGGGATCCGGTCCGTGAGCCTGTCCGAGCCGACCCTCGATGACGTCTTCCTGCGGCAGACCGGCCGGTCGCTGCGTGACGCGGGCGACAGCAACGGCGACGACGCGGCCCGCGCTAAGGCGAAGGGGCAGCAGCATGAAGACCGCCCGCGACACCGGCCTGCTGTTCGGCCGCTACATCACCCAGTTGTTGCGCAACCCGATCTGGCTGGTGGTCGGATTCTCGACCCCGATCCTCTACCTGGCGCTGTTCGCTCCGCTGCTGAAGGCCCTGCCCGGGGTGCAGGGCATACCTGGCGGGAATGTTCTTGATCTCTTCCTGCCGGGCATTCTGTCGCTGCTTGCCTTCTCGAGTGGGATCGGGCCGGGCTTCAACACGATCTTCGAGTTGCAGGCCGGCGTCATCGAGCGGTTCCGGGTCACCCCGGCAAGCCGCTTTGCGATCCTTACCGGCCCGATCCTCGCCACCATGTTGATGATGTTCGTGTTCGACGCTGTGGTGGTCGCCGTCGGCGTCGGCTTCGGCTTCCACCTGCACGTGCTCGGCCTTGTGGTGCTCGGCGTGCTGCTCGGGATGCTGATGATCGTCATGGCCGCGTTCTCGATCGCGACCGCTCTGGTGACCAAGGACATCAGCAGCTTCGCGGCGATCACCAACGGCATCAACCTGCCGGTGCTGCTGCTGGCCGGCGTGCTTCTGCCGATATCGCTCGGGCCGGCGTGGATGCGCGTTGTCGCGCACTTCAACCCGCTCTACTACCTGGTCGTGGCGTCCCGCGTGCTGGCCGCAGGCACCTTCGGCGGGCCAGCCGTGTGGCAGGCGTTCGCGGTGCTCACGCCGTTGTGCGCGGTGACGCTCGGTTGGGCAACCCGGGTTTTCCGTAAGGCGGTCGCCTGAGGAAGCGCCGTTCGGCTCCCGGTGCTGACGGTGGCTGCCTGACGCGCTATTTTTTCGGGCGGTAGCGCAGCCGCTTCCGCGCCGTCTCGGCCTTGCCGCTGCGCTCGTTGACGACCGCCACCTCCTTGGCCCGGTCAAGATCCGCCTGGCTGATAAGCGAGTTAGCGAGGAGGAACTCCGGAAGCTCGCGCTGATGCCGCTGCTCGTTCCAGATGCGGCGCTGAAGCTCCTTCTTGTAGTCCGAGACGGCGCCTTCGCCGCTCAGGTCCAACGCGATGGCGACGTCAGTCATCGGCACGGCATGCGGGGCGACCGCGCCGAGAATGTACTCCTGATAGAGGTAGGCGATCGCCAGGCAAGCGGCGGCGTTGCGGTCGAAGAAGGCGCGAACCCTGGAGACCGCGTCCGGCAGCGGTGGGCTTGCCGTTCCTGGCGCCGAACTGCCGATGTGCCGGAACCCTTCCTGGGTGCGAGGCTGGCCGGCGCTGAGTGGCACGGTCGGCTGCCCGCGACGCGCGGAAGGGACGTCAACGCACAGCGGCAGCACCCAATTCCCCACGCTGACCAGCCATGCTCCGGCCTCAAGCCGTACCGGCACGGTCTCGTAATGCTGCGGGGCCATCGGCAGCACGTGCCTGGCCGCCGTCTGCACGCCCTGGTGCTCCGCGACTAGATCGGCTGCAAATGGCGCCACGTAAACCTTGTGGGTGGTGTCGCGGCTGAACAGCTCCCACCGGTAGTGCACGTATCGGAGCCCTGGGCAGCGCGGGGACCGGTGCAGCGTGGTGTCTTTGCCCGCGCTCAGCAGGTCGCGGTCCAGCCAGGTGATCTCATCAGGCCGGCAGGTCAGCCACTCTCCGTGAGCGGCTGACCAGATTACGAGCTGGGCCATCGCCGTTCACCCATGCCCCCGAACCCCGCCCGTCGTCGATACAGACTTCAGTCCCGCGATGCCTGTGACGATACATCCGCCAGGTTCTCGGCGACCGGGTGTGGGCCGACGTGTGGCCCCGGTGTAGCGGGTGCCCGGCAGGCGTGTGGGCCCCGGTGTGGGCCGGCGTGTTGGCCCGGGCCTGGGCCCGCACCCGGCGTCAGCGTTGCCCGGCCTTGCGCGGCATGTCCCGGCCGATCTCTACCCTGGACACCAGCGCGCCGGGCTGCGTTCCCCACCCGATTGAATCGCCGTCGCTGATCGCGTGCTGGCCGGTCACCGGTGTCCCGTTCAGCGTCGCGCCGTTGAGTCCCAGGCTGGTGATGTGCCACTGGCCTTCGGCGAAGGTAAACTCGGCATGCGTCCTCGACACTGTCGGTTCTTCGGGAAGCCGCAGTTCCGCTTCCCTGGCCCGCCCCGCGCGGGCTCCCGAGACGCGCGTCTCCGTCACGGTGCCGTTGGTCACCAGCCGTAGCGGTGGAACCGGATTCAGCGCCACGACCGTGGCAAAGTCCGAAATGACAGTCCGGGCCGCAGCCGGATCAAGGCGGGCCGGATCATGGGCTGCCGGGACCGCGTAGGCCTGATCAAAGCGGCCCGGGTCAGCAGCCGCCGGGGCACCGTAAGCCTGATCAAAGCGGCCCGGATCGGCGGCCGCCGGGACACCGTAAGCCTGATCAAAGCGGGCCGGATCAGCGGCCGCCGGGACACCGTAAGCCTGATCAAAACGGCCCCGATCAGCGGCCGCCGGGACACCGTAAGCCTGACCAGAGCGGCCCCGATCAGCGGCTGCCGCGGCACCGTAGGCCTGACCAGAGCGGGCCGGATCAGCGTCGGCGCGTCCGCCGTGGGCCTGGACAAAGAAGCTGTCAGCTGGCTGCGGCGGGCCCGCCGGCCTGACCGGCTCCGGCATGCCTGACTCCGGCAGGTAGCCGCCGGGCGGATCGGCCGGATCGGCGACATCCCGCCACGGCCGTGCGGTGAGCCGCTGCAGCCAGGGGTGATCACGATCGATGCCGAGGCACCGCAGCGCCACGATGAACAAGATGACAGCCACCGCGATCAGCACCAGCAAGACCGTGCCCGCGATCACCGATCCGGCGCTGTACGCGAAGAACGCCCACAAGGCGGCGATGCCGGCCACGACGGCCCATCGCCTACGGTTCCGCCGCTGCCGCGGAAGACGGGGCGGGCGCTGCATCGCATCGCTGCGGTCATACAATCGCGACACCATCCTCTTGTCTGCCTTTTATTCTACGCGTCGCCATCATTGCCAACCCTGGCATGCTGACGAGCATGCGATGCCAGGTACGCACCGGTCAATGAATCTCGCGGTCTTCCCAGAAATCTGGAAACGCTCGGCTTATGTCGAGCCGGCCAGCTGATACGGAGCCGCCCAGCTGATACGGAGCTGGCTAGCTGGTTTCGAGCCCTCCGCAGCTGCCCCGGGTGCCGTGCCGGCGGTTCGCGATTTCCCTTGAACGCTACCGCACGGCATAGTCTGGCGAGCCGTGGTTGGGCTTCTCGGGGGGGCAAGCCCTCTACCCAGAAGGACGCCAGCTCGCCAAAGCCATCCACGTCCTTCAAACCAACGAGATCGCAGGATGAAGAACGCTCACCGGGGTGGTCAGTCGTCGCTGTCGGCGAAGCGGGGAGCCTCCTCGCCGATAGCGGTGTCGTCGCCGTGCCCGGTATGCACGACGGTCTCCGGTGGCAACGCCATGAGGACACCGCTGATCGACTGGAGGATCGTCGGGTAGTCCGAGTAGGACCGGCCGGTGGCACCCGGTCCGCCGCTGAAGAGCGTGTCCCCGGAGAAGACAACACCCAGCTCAGAGACGTACAGGCAGACGCTGCCCGGTGAATGCCCGGGTGTGTGCAGCACCTGCAGGCCGGTGGCGGCGATCTCGATGACCTGCTCGTGGGCGAGGTCACCGTCGGGCGCCTGGTCCGGGTAGATCATCCGCCACAGCACGTGGTCGGCCGGATGGATCAGGACCGGCGCGCCCGCTCGGTGACCGAGCGGCGCGGCGGCGTTGATGTGGTCGTTGTGCCCGTGGGTGGAGACGATGGCCGCCAGCCTGCGGTCGCCGACGGCTGCCATGATCGCGTCCACGTCGTGCGCGGCATCGATGACGATCACCTCCCGATCGTCCCCGATCAGCCACACGTTGTTGTCGACCGGGAAGTCCTGGCCGTCCAGCGAGAACGTCCCCGAGGTGATGATCCTCTCGATGCGCGCGGTCATCGCAGCGTCACCGCAATCCTGAGCCCATCGGAGCGTTGCATCTGGCGAGCCTCCTCGGTCCGGTGTCCGTCGACCCTCGCGATTATGGCAGTCGATTGCGCCGCCACGCCCAATCCAGCGGCGTAGTCAGCGGAAGTCACGGCTGCGGGCGGCGGCCACCACTCGCAGCCGCCGTAGGCGGGTGGCGAGCAGGCTGGCCGCCCCGTCGAGCCGCTCCACCCGGCCGTACACAACAAGCGCGTTCGCGTCCATCGCCAGCTTGCGATGACGTTCCCACACCTGCGGCGGGCAGATCACGTTCGCCATCCCGGTCTCGTCCTCCAGGCTCAGGAACACCACCCCGCGGGCCGTCCCGGGTTGTTGCCGGTGGGTGACCAGCCCGGCCACCGCCACTGTGGCACCGGGCCTGGCCGTCTTCAGCGTCTCCGCCCCGATCACTCCTGCGTCGGTGAGCGGCTGCCTGATGTGCTCGACCGGGTGGGTGCCGTAGGTGCCGGTTGCCCACAGGTCGGCGAAGGTCTCCTCGGCCGCCGTCATGGCCGGCAACGGCGGGGCAGTCAGGCCCGGGGTGGTGCCGGGCAGCTGCCCGGCCCGGATGGTGGCAGCCGCTCCGGCCGCCCACAGCGCCTCGCGCCTGCTCACCCCGAGGGAGCCGAACGCGCCCGCCGTGGCCAGCGCCTCAAGTGCCGGGGCCGGAAGCCTGGTACGGCGGGCGAAGTCCTCCAGATCCCGATATGGCCGGCCGGCCTGGATGGCGGCGGCTGCGTCGGAGCCCAGGTTGCGCACGTCGGACAGGCCGAGCCTGATGACCGGCTGGCCAGCTACCGGTTTGCCCCCGCTGGGCGGCTCAGCGCCTGCACCAGGACCAGCGGGCCGGTAGCCGTCCGGCGGGCCCGTCCCCGGCCGATCAGCCAGGTCGGCGGGACCAGCTGGGCGGTCATCGTTAAGCATGCTGGTTGTTGGGTTTTGCGGCTTTTCCAGTCTGGCGAGGACGTCGCTGGCGTTGACGTCGACACCGCACACCTGCACTCCGTGCCTGCGCGCGTCGCTGATCAGGCTGGCCGGCGCGTAGAAGCCCATCGGCTGGTTGCGCAGCAGGGCGGCGGTGAAGGCAGCCGGGTAATAGCACTTCAGCCACGCGCTCGCATAGACGAGGTAGGCGAAACTGATCGCGTGCGATTCGGGGAACCCATAGCTGGAGAAGGCGAGGATCTTGGTATAGATGTCCTCGGCGACGGCCTCCGGGATGTCCCGTTCGGCCATCCCGTCCAGGAGCCGGGCGCGGAGTTCCTCGATCCGCTCCGGGGCGCGCTTGGAACTCATCGCCTGCCTGAGCTTGTCCGCCTCGGTGGGACTGAACCCGGCGCAGTCGATCGCGATCTGCATCATCTGCTCCTGGAACAGCGGCACGCCGAGGGTCTTGCCCAGCGCGCGGCGCATGGACTCATGCGGGAGGTCAGCCACCTCGTCGCCATGACGGCGGCGCATGTAGGGGTGGACCGAGCCGCCCTGGATCGGTCCCGGTCTGATCAGCGCGACCTCGATCACCAGGTCGTAAAACTTTTCCGGGCGCAGCCGCGGCAGCGTCGCCATCTGGGCACGCGACTCGACCTGGAACACCCCGACGGTGTCCGCCTCCTGCAGCATGGCGTAGACGCCCGGGTCTTCCTGCGGGATCGCATGCAGGCTCCAGGGCCGGCCATGGTAGGCGGCCACCAGCTCGAAACAGTCCCGCAGCGCCGAGAGCATGCCCAGGCCGAGGAGGTCGAACTTGACCAGCCCGGCGTGGGCACAGTCGTCTTTGTCCCATTGGAGCACCGTCCGGCCGGGCATCCTGGCCCACTCCACCGGGCACACCTCCCCTACCGGGCGGTCGCAGATCACCATCCCGCCGGAGTGAATGCCCAGATGACGCGGCAGCCGTTGCATCTTCCCGGCGAGGTCGACGACGGCTCCGGGAACGTCCGCGTCCGGCGGCAGCGGCTGGCCTGGCCCGTACTGCCGCGGCCCGACCTGACGTGACCAGGCGTTCTGCTGCTCCGGCTGGTAGCCAAGGGCCCGCCCGGCGTCGCGCAGCGCCATCCGCGGCCGGTAGGAGATCACATTGGCTACCTGCGCGGCCTTGTCCCTGCCGTAAGTGTTGTAGACGTACTGGATCGCCTCCTCGCGGCGCCGGTGCTCGATGTCCAGGTCGATATCGGGCGGACCGTCCCGGCCTTCCGACAGGAAGCGCTCGAAGAGCAGGCCGTGCCTGACCGGGTCCACGCTGGTGATCCCGAGGGCGTAGCAGACGGCCGAGTTGGCCGCTGAGCCCCGGCCCTGGCACAGGATGCCTGACTCGTCGCAGAACTTCACGATGTCGTGCACGATCAGGAAGTAGCCGGGGAAACCGAGCTGCTCGATGACGTCGAGCTCGCGGGCTATCTGGTCGTATGCTCCCGGCTCACGTTCCGCCTCAGGCGGCCCGTAGCGCTCCGGGGCTTTTTGCGCGACGAGCTCGCGCAGCCAAGAGGCTTCGGTGTTGAGACCCGGAACAGGAAAGTCAGGCAGCTCGGGGGCGATGACATGGAAATTGAACGCACAATTGGCGGCTAGCGCCACGGTTCGCTCAACCACTCCGGGGTACCTGCGCAGGCGCCCGGCCATCTCAGCGCCCGATCGGATGTAGGCGCCCCCGGAGGCGGCCAGCCAGCCATCCATTTCGTCCAGGCTGCGACGGGCCCTGATCGACGCGAGCGCCTGGGCCAGCCTGGCGTCCTGCGGCGTCGCGTAGTGCACGTTTCCGGTGGCGATCACGCCCACCCCGGCGCTGCGGGCCAGCGCGAAAAGGGCATCGTTGCGCTCATCGTCGGCTGGCTGGTCATGGCTGGTGAGCTCCACCATGACGTTTTCGCTGCCGAACATTCCGACCAGTGACCTGAGCTCCGCCGCGGCGGCTGCTGCCCCCTCGGCGGTCGCCGCAGCGGGGGGCACCATTCGGCCATTCGGCCCGAGACCGTTGCCGTACGCCAGCGCCGCGGGGACGGCGCCCTTTCGGCAACCGGTGAGGATCACCCAGTGGCCGTCATGCGCCTGGGCGAGTGCGGCCTCGTCGTAGCTGGGACGGCCTTTCTCTTTCCCTGTGAGCTGCGCTTCGCTGATCACCCGGCACAGTCGCCGGTATCCTTCCGGGTCGCGAGCTAGCACCAGCAGGTGCCGGCCGACCGGGTCAGGAACGCCGCCCTGCCCGCCGGGCAGGCCCAGGCTGAGCTCGGCACCGAAGACCGTGTCGAGCCTGATACCGCTCTCCTGGCTCAGCCTGGCGGCCGCCTGGGCGAATTGCGGAACCCCGTACATGCCGTCGTGGTCAGTAATGGCCAAGGCGGTGAGGCCGCGCGCCGCTGCCTCAGCGACCAGGTCGCCAGGGCTGGAAGCGCCATCGAGGAAGCTGTAGGACGAGTGGCAGTGCAACTCAGCCCAGGCCGGATCCTCGCTGGTCACCGTCCGATAGCTGGCCTCCGAACCGCCATCGGCTACCGGACTGTGGTCGGCCGCCGGATCGTCGTCAGCCACCTGCAGCCTGGTTACCGGGCGTGGCCGTGATGGATCCGCTTCGCCGGTCTTGTTGCCGCCCCAGGAGAGGCGCCGCTCAAACTCTCGCCACGGCATCGGCGGGTTATCCCAGCCCATGGTTGCTCCTCCTTCCTGGTTCCGGTGTTCTCCCGGGTCCTCCTGAGTCCCGTGTTTTCCGGTCCTCCGGTCCTGTGTCCTTCTCCCGGTCCTGGATCTCTCCCGGGTCCCGTGTCTCTCCGGGGTCCCGTGCCTCTCCGGGGTCCCGTATCTCTCCGGGGTCCCGTGTCTCTTTCCGGGACCCTGTCCGTCTGGGCAGCCTGTCCTTTCGGACTGGAGCTAGATGAGGTGGGTGTCGGGGGTGGCTTGGTAGGTGCGGCAGGCGGGGTGGTCCATTGGAAGATGCCTGGCTTGGGCTGGGTGAGCTGCCAGCCGGGGTGCTGTTTGAGGATGTGGTGGGAGCGGCACAGGCCGCCGAGATTGCAGCCGCAGGTCAGGCCGCCGTTGTGGTAGGGGCGGGTGTGGTCGAGGTCGCCGCGCCAGGCGGGTTGCCGGCAGCACGGGAACCGGCAGGTCAGATCCCTGGCGGCGATGTACTCCTGGAGGCGGGGCGGGGGCCGGTAGGCGGGCGTGGCGGCGGTGTGCGCGCACCCGCCGGCGGCCAGGTCAGCGGCGGCGCGGGCGGCGGCGCGGCTGGCCGCGGCGGCCGCGGCGCGCAGGGCGCGGCTGAGGATCCCGGCGGGTCCGGCCGTGGCCGGGCGGGTGAGGCGGGCGGTGAGCAGGTCGCGGGGGATGGTCAAGGTGACCCGGCCGACCAGCCCGGTCCAGGCGGTGACCGGCGCGGTCCGCTGCCCGCCGGGGCCGGCGCGGGCGGGGCCGTCCCGGCTGCGGCCGGGTCCGGGACCGGCGCGCTCACGGGTGCGGGCGCGGGGGATGCGGGTGACGGCGAGGGCCTGCCCGGCGGGGCTGGTCACGACGATCCGCCAGTCGGTGCCGGGGCCGCCGGTGGCCTGGCCGGCCAGCAGGCAGGCCTGGCTGGGGGTGATCGGGCCCAGGCGGCCCAGGGAGCCTGGCTCGTGGGACAGGCCCGCCATGGTCGCCCACGGCAGGGTGAGATCGAGCAGCGCGCCCGGCGGCGGTGAGCCCGGTGCCCGCCCCGCGGGGGCCGCGGCCGGGACCAGCGCGGGCAGCGCCGGCCAGCGCGGGACCGGCGCGGGCTCGGCCCCCCGCCACCACTGCTCGCCGCCGCCGGGGACTGCCAGCGGCAGGCCGCCAGCCCCCGGATCATCCGGGCCCTGCGGGCCGTCCGGGCCAGCGGGCGGGTCAAAGTCTTCGGGGAGCGGGGCCTCCGGAGGCGGAACCTCCCCGGCAGGCGGATACCCCGCGGGCGGCCCCCCGGGCGGCGGATCCCCCGGAAGCGGGCCCTGCCCGGGCGGCGGTGCCTGCCGGCGGGACCGGGCCTGCCCGGCAGGCGGGGCCTGCCCGCGGGACGGGTCGCCGCCGGGGGCCGGCCCGGCCCGCCAGGCCGGGCGTGCCCGCGGGCCGGGCCCGGCGCGCCGCCGCCGGGCCGCGCGCCGTCATCAGGCGGCGCGCCGTCATCAGGCGGCGGGCCGTCATCAGGCGGCGGGCCGTCATCAGGCGGCGCGCGGGGGGCGGGATCAGCGGCAGGGTGCCGCACAGCAGCCCGAGGTAGACCTGGGCGGACAGCAGGCCGATCCCGCCGCCGGCGCCCGAGGCCTTCAGCGCGCGGGCCATCGCCTTGATCCGGGCCATCGCCGCGGCCGCCCGGACCGCGGGCAGCCGGTACCCCGACAACGACGCGGTGTTGTCCTCGTCGGGATACAAGCAGACCTTCGCCTGCGCCTCCGATTCCTTCCGCCGCCGCTCCGCGCCCTCCGGATCAGCGGCGATCACCGCGCGCCGCAGCGCCACCCGCAGCGCCGCGCAGGTCAGCTCCCCCGCACCAGGCAGCACCCGCTCTTCCACCGCCCGCGCCGCGTCATCACCCAGCAGCGCGGTCGCCTCCGCGATCAGCCGCGCCCGCTGCAAGTCAATCACCCCGGCAGCCAGCGCCGCGCCCGTCGCGGCCAGCCGCCACCCGACAGTAACCGCCAGATCCAGCCACCACGACGCGCCGTACTGCGACATCACCAGCCCCAGCGACACCTGCGCCGCGGCCTCCGCCGGGATCCGCGCCGGCCGCCCCGCCCCATCCACCCCGATCTTCTCGTCCCGCGCCGCCGACCGCGACGCGATCTGCGCGACCGCCGCCAGCTCCCCCGCCGCCGCCCACGACCCCAGCCGCCGCCACGCCGCCGCCACCCCGGCCAGCGCGCCATCCTCCAGCCCCGCCACCGTCACCGCCGCCAGCCACCCCGCCAGATCCGGGCCAGGCGGCAAGCACTCAGCAACCCGCCCGGCCACCACCCCGATCGGCACCTCCCGCGCCTCACCGGCCAGCACCGCATCCAGCACCGCATCCTGATCCTCCGCCGCACCCCCGGCACCCGCGACCGCACCGCCCGCACCGGCACCCCCCACGGCGGCACCACCCGCGGTGCTGCCTCCCGGGTGCCGCTGCCCGCGGCGGCACCACCCGCGGCGGCAGTGCCCTGGGTGCCACTGCCCGCGGCGGTCACTGCCCGCGGCGGTCACTGCCCGCGGGGTCACTGCCCGCGGGGTCAGCGCCCGCGGCATTGTCCCCGGCGCGGGCGCCGGGGGCGGCGCTGCCTCCCGCGGCGCTGCCTCCCGCGGCGCTGCCTCCCGCGGCGCTGCCTCCCGCGGCGCTGCCTCCCGCGGCGCTGCCTCCCGCGGCGCTGCCTTCCCCGGCGGCGCCCGGGTTGCCGCTGCCCGCGCTGTCACCGCCACGGGCGGCGGGCCGGCGGGGCGGGCGGTTCCACGGGGCCGGCTCGTTCAGCACCGACATCAGCGTTTCGAAGTCCAGCTCCCACGACCAGGACAGGCCCTGCCGGCCGCCCCCGCCCGCAGGCATCCCGGCGGTTCCATCACGCCCTGGCCCGCCCGACTCCGGCCCGCCCGAGTCTGGCCTGCTGCTGTCTGGCCTGCCGGAGTCTGGCCTGCCGGACTCTGGCCAGCTGCTATCTGGCCCGTCGTGATCTGGCATCGGGTCACCTCCTCGGCGAGGCTGTCGCTGGATGCCCTGGTTTCGACCATGCTAGCGACCGGCACCGACAAAACTGAGACGACTCGAAACTAAATTCGTTAAATTTGCTCTGTCATCTCTGCTCCCACCACTGACCTGGGTGGCAGCAGAGTTGCCCGGTCGTGATCTTTAGCAAGTCCTTGCGGCCCGGGCCCTGAGGTCCGATTTCAGCCCTCAGTCGTAGCTGGCCTCGATCAGCCAGCGACCATCTTGCACAACCGCCAGCCAGGCGTTCCCGTCCTCGGTAACAAGCTGGAATCTGGCGCACCTGCGCGCGCCGACCGGATCCCACCAACGTTCGGTAACCGGCCAGGGTCCTGCCCATGAGGTGACCGCGAGGGACGGGCCGCCCGCTGCCGACAGCCGGGCCGGAGGCGCGGAAACCAGCGCACGCCCAGTGACAGTCACGATCGTGCCGCGGTCATCGGCGATAACGGCCGACAGCGGAACCGGGTATACCGTGGCCGGTGCTGGCGCCGGGATCCGTCCCGGCCAGGGCCGATCCGCTGGGCGCAGCGGGTCTCTGGCGTCTCCGAACGGCACCAGCGTCACCTGCTCGGCTGGCTCGCGGCCGCCGGTCAGTATCGGGCGGGTCACCGCGCCATGCCCGAGCATGGCCTGCACCCGGACGGCAGCACGAGCCACCCGGTCGCTGATAACGGCATCGCCCCAAAGGCCGAGCTGACGGCCCTCATCCCGGACCAGCTGATCCGGGATCAGCCGCAGAAGGGCTATGCCGCCAACCTGAGTTCCTTCGTTCTCCGACCTCCCGTCCGTGCCGCCCCGGCCGTCAGGACCGCCCCGGCCGTCAGGACCGCCCCGGCCGTCAGGACCGCCCCGACCGTCAGGACCGCCCGGGCCCAGGCCACTCCGGGCGCCTTGATCCCGGCCGTCTTGATCCCGGACGTCTTGAGCCCGCCATCCGGCAAGCTGCCAGCGCACGCGCTCGGCCACCGCCAGGGCGGAAAGTAGCCCGTCATGCCGCCACAGCCGGGTGATCTCCTGTCCGTCGGAGCAGAACGCCTGTACCTGCACCCGCACGCAAGCAAGACCCCTTGCGGCAAGGCCTGCGTGCATCCGCTCGGCGAGCGTCTTAGCAGCGAAGATCACCGGCTCGGCCTGCTCAGCTGGCGGATCGAAGTCAAGCTGAACCGAGAGGTCGGCGGATGGCGGCCGCAACGCCAGCGGCCGCGGATCGGCACCGCGCGCCAGCCGGTGCGCGAGCGCTCCTTGTGCTCCGAACCTGCTGCCCGCCTCGGCGGCCGGCAGCGCGGCGAACTCCCCCAGCGTCCAGATGCCCAGCCTGGGCAGCAGGTCAGCCAGCTCTGCATTGCCCAGCGCGCTGACCGGATGCGGAGCGAGGAACGCTGAGGTCCGGCCGACGGCAACGACCAGGCCTGACGGCCCGGCCTGAGCGGCTAGTTGCGCAGCGAACAGGCCATCGGCAACGCCAACCCGGCAGGTGAAGCCGCGGCTGACCAGGACCTCGGTGATCCTTCTCGCGAGCGACTCCTCCCCGCCGAAATACCGGGCCGGACCATGGGCGCTGAGCGCGCAGGCGCCGGGCCGCAGCACCTCCACCTGCGGGCTGAATCCCTCCACCAAGGTCACCACCTGCTCGAAGGCCCGCGCGCCTGGTCCTGAGTCCTCGGCATCCGACGGCCAATCTGGGCAGCACACCACCAGCACCCGGCGCGCCCCGCCCGCGGACGCCCTCATCCGGCGCTCACCCCGGCCGTCAGCCCGGAGTTCACCCGGGGCTCACCCCGGGCCAGCTGCCGCCGCCAACCCGCGCTCACCCCGCGCTCACCCCGCGCCAGGCAAGCCCCGACTGCTCCGCTTCGCTCTCCCAGTCAGCGCCCGCAGGCTCGAGACCTGCGAGCCGGGTTACCGAGCCATCCGGGCCCGGCAGCCACAGCCACTGCGCCCGTGACCGTGCCGCCGCACCCCGCCCGTCCGCTACCACTCGCACCCGACGGGCTTGCAGCCGCCCGTGGCCTGCTCCTATCCCGACCCATTCCTGGTCTGCGAGGAACAGCCGGGATTGCGCGCCGTCCCAGTCCCCCGCCACTACTAGGACGCTGCCGCGGCGGCGGATGACAGCTTCGAGCCTGCGCCGCACCTGGGCAGATGGCCGGTCGGGCGGCCGGAGCAGCACAAGCTCGCAGCCGTCCAGCAGCGAGACCACCACCTGCGGCCAGTGCGTGCCCGGCTCTGCGATCAGCAGCATCCGGCCCGGATCCAGGCCCGCATCGGCAGCCGCCCGCACCCCGAGCCTAGGAACCCCGGCGATTGCACACCACGCCCCGGCCGCCGATGCTCCAGCGGCCAGCGCAAGGCACAGCAGGCTCCAGCGCCCCGTCGTCACGACCGAACCGCGCTGCAATCCCCCCGCAGGCAGCAGTTCCCGCAGGGCAGGCAGGACCGGAAGGACGCCGTCGCCAGGCACCGCGTCGTCATCACGCTGCCCGGAAGACGCCGCCCTGACCCGCGCAGTCTCCCCCATGGGGACATCATCGAACAAAGGTTCGACTTACGTCAACCCAGTTGCGGCCAGACGGTACGCGCATGGTCCCGGAAAGCCTCAGGGGCAGCCAGCCGCAGGGGCAGCCGCAGGGCAGCCGCCAAGGTTCGCCGGCCGGTGGCACACCAGGCAGCGCAGCAGTACACCAAGCAGAAACAGCGATATCTGCGCGAGCGGAGCTGGCTCTGGTCCCAGCAGCCCTGACTGACCCGGCCGCCAGCCGTAACGAGCCCGGCCGCCAGCGCTGGCCAGCGTGGCAAGGAGGCTGACCGTCCGCGCGGCCGCCACGGTCCATAGCCTTGCCCTATGCGCCGAATGGCCCCGCGAGCGATCTTCGGCACCTACGCCGTCGCGTGGAGCTTCCTCGTCGCATTCGTCATCGCCGAGCTGGTCTACGCGGCGCTGCCCGCACACGACCAGGCAGCGCTGATCGGCTGGGCAAGCACGAGCGTGTATAACCTGCACCACCACCCAGTCGGCTCGCTGCTTACCTCGGCACTCTTTCCGCAGGAGTCGGCCAGCGCCTGGCCGGTGCTCATCGCGCTGAGCATGTTCGGCGCGAACCGGGCGATCGGCAACTGGCCGACGGTACTGGTGTGCGGCGCGGGGCAGGTGATCGGGACACTCGTCAGCGAGGGCATCGTTGCCTACCGTGTCGCGCACGGCCTGCTGCCGGCCGCGGACCGCTATCTCATCGACATCGGTCCGTCGTACGTGGTGGTATCGGCCATCGTGGTCGCGCTGCTGCTCGGCTCATGGCCGGCCCGCGCCGCAGCGACCCTCGATCTCGCGCTCCTGGTCGGAGTGGGTGACATTTTCGGCGGGCTCAGCCAGCTGTCCGTCGCCGCGGTGGGGCATGTCACGGCGATGGTCGTCGCGGCCGTCTGCACCTGCATCCTGGCGTGGCGGGCGCGCCGGGGCCGGGCGCGCGCAGCCCGGCCAGCCCCGGCTGACCAGTCCGGCTGACCGGCCGATCAGCCCTGGCTGACTGGTTGCGGGGTGAGCGCCCGGCCTGTATCGTCGCGCACTGCCCGGCGTCGCTGCCAGGCGGTCCAGCCGCGCCCGGCCGCATAGCAGCAGGCGCCGAATGTTCCCACGAAGAACCCGACGGGCCAGTTCGACATCAGCGACAGCGCGATCGCCGCCCACACTGTCACGAGGGCGAGGAGCACCGAAAGGCACATGGCCAGGTAGGGCCTGCTGGTGACGGACCGGGCGGCGGCAGGCGGGCCGATCATCAGGCTGAAGATCAGCAGCGCGCCGACCACTGGCAGCGTCATGCTGGTAGCCAGTGCAACGACCACAAGGAAGCACATCTCGATCCGGTAGCTGGACACGCCCCGCGCCGCAGCGAGTTCTGGCATCACGGAGGTCAGCATGAGCGGCCGGTACATGACGATGATGGCGGCCACCGAAACCGCGCCAAGCACGGCGACTGGCACCACCTCGGCCGAGCCGACACCGAACAGCTCACCGAAGAGCAGGGAGTAGATTTCCGGCGCGTACTCCACGCTCATGGGTGTTGATGCCAAGCAGGCTCGCTCCGGCGGCGCCTGCGAACGCGCCCTGCGGCACCGCGTCGGCGACAAACGCCGAGCCGCGCAACACGATGAAGAACCCGACGACGCCCGCGACGACCGCGGCGATGGTCGCCACCATCCAGGTATTCAGCAAGTAACCGGAGAACATCAGGGCCGCCTGGCCCGGATCAGCGCAGGCACCTGCGCCAGCAGGTAAAAGGCAAAAACCAGGGTTACAACGAAGAAGCTCACTGGCCACCCTTGTCTAGCAGGCGGCCAGTAGAAGCTGTCAAAAGCCAGCAACACGCCCAGCCAGGTTGCAGCGAGGCCAATGATCGCAGCCCAGATCATCGCGAGGCCGGGCTTATTCGTCAGGCGTAGCGCCGTGGCCGCGGGCCCGACGAGCAGCGCGGTGCTGAGGATCGCCCCGATCGTCAGCGCGGACAGCGCCACCGCGAGCGCGACCGCCGTCAGGCACAGGGCGCCGGCGAGGCGCACCGGAACGCCGCGGACGAAGGCCAGGTCTGCGCTGACCGAGCTGAGCAGCAACGGCCGGTACAGCGTCGCCACGATGCCGAGCGCGGCCAGGCTGAGCAGTACGACAACCGGGATGATTGAGCTGCTGATGGTGAATATGGAGCCGAACAGGATCGTGATCGTCGCTCCGGTCGTCGAGGTATACGTGGCGTCCCAGTAGAGGAACAGGGCGGCGAGGCCAAGTCCCGCGCCGCGCACGATGCCGGTCGCGAGGTCACGGCCCCGGGGCCGCTGGACTCCGATCATGTCCATGACAGCGGCCGCAAGCACGCTAATGCCGACGAAACCCCACAGCGGGCTGACCCCCACCAGGAAGGAACCCGACCCGCCGGTCACGCTGATGTCGGCCAGCGCGTGGCCCGCGTAGGACTGTCCCCGCAGGACCGCGAACGTGCCGACGATGCCGGACACCAGGGCGACAACGCCGCCACCACCAGGATGCGGTCATGGATATGAATCACGTCGACGTGCTGGCCGTAAAGCTCGCTGAGCACCGCTGGCTGCACGACCTCGCCGGTTGTCCCGCTCGCGGCCCGGCCGGCCGCCATATAAACGATCCGGTCCATCACCGGAAGCAATGGATTCATCTTCGTGCGCCGAGATCAGCACCGCGATCCGTTGCTCCTTGGCGATGCCCGCGACCAGGGCGATAACCTCCTGCTCGCTGCGGATGTCGAGATTGGCCAGCGGCTCGTCAAGCAGCAGCAGCCTGGGCCTGCTGATCAGCGCGTGCGCGATAAGGACCCGCTGCTGCTCGCCGCCGGATAGGTTGCCGACCCGCTCATCACCGAATCGTCCCGCGTCGACCGCGTCCAGCATCTCCTCGACCAGCTGGCGCCGTTTCCTCGATGGCAGCGGGATGCCGAATCGGTGCCCGTCCAGGCCCAGTGCCACGAGGTCACGGGCGCGCAGCGGCATGTCGGGATCGAGCAGTATCCGCTGCGGCACGTACCCGATCAGCTGGCTGCCGCGGCTGCGCGGCCTGCCCGCGAACCGGACGGTGCCCGTGGCCGGCGATTTGCAGCCCAAGAATTACCCGCAGCAGCGTGGTCTTGCCCGCGCCATTCGAGCCGATCAGGCCCACGAACTCCCCTGCCCGGATGGTGAAACGGACGTCATGTAGCACCTCGCGGCCGGCAAGCCGCACGCAGATTCCGTCGACGGCGAGTTTTTCGTCGTCTTCGACGGGAATGTCCCGGTCAGTTGTCACAGCGTCATCACAGTTTCTGTCGTCACAGTCTCTGCGTGGAGATCTTGTCAGCAACGGCGCGCTTGAGCGCCTGGACTTCGGCCAGCATCCAGGACTGATAGTCGTAGCCGGGATGTTGGCATGGTCTCGTAGACCCCTACCACCGGGATGCCGTCTTTTGCTGGCCTCGGCGAGGAAGGACTGTGGTGAGCGAGTCTGTCACCTGCTGGTTGTAGAGGAACGCCTTGACCTTATGGTCGGCGAACAGGCTGTTCTTGAGCGAGACGTACTGCGGCGAGGGGTCCACCCCGTTCATGATGTCCGCCTGAAACCCGAATGGCGTGAGGTTCTTCGTTCCTGCAGCCTGCAGCATGTAGTTGCCGACCGGTTCGGTGGTAGCCACTTGAGTGCCCGGAAAGGCCGCCTTGAACTGGGCGATCGCCCGGTACCAGGGACCCAGCGAGCGGTCGAAGCTGCGCTCATTGGCCTTGAAGTACGCGGCGTGCGCCGGGCTCGCAGCGTGGACAGGTCGCTGGCCAGCGCCTTCGCGACGGCGGGCATAGTAGCCGGGGAATACCACAGGTGCGGGTTGGGCGTGGCGTCCGGCAGCCGCAGGAGCTGTCTGGACGTCGATGACCTTGCGTGCCGGGTTGGGGCGCCGCGGCCTCGATCTTGTCCATGTAGCTGTCGTAGCCGAGGCCGTTCTGGACCACGAGCCGTGGCGGTGGCAACGGCGTTGGCCACGCTCGGGCTCGCCTCGAAGCTGTGCGGATCGGTGTTGGGGTTGCTCTCGATCGCGGTCACGCTCACGTACTTGCCACCGATCTGGCTGATCACGCTGGCGTAGGTGTTCTCGGCGCTGACCGCGACGATGACGCCACTGGCCGCTGCGTCGGCATTGGCGGCCACTCTTGCCGAACAGCCCGCGGCGAGCAGGACCGCCGCTGCGGCAGCCATCGCCGCGACGCACCGTACGGCAGCGCCCGCCCGCCCGGCAGCGCCCGCCCGCGGCAGCGGCGCTTCGGACCGCTGCGGTGGCGCTGCTGCGATAGGGCATGGCTGACGAAATCCCATCCTGTGAGGTCTGCGCCGCCGGGCTCAGCCCTTGGACGGCTCAGCCCTTGACGATAATGAAAACGATAACCAGTTTACCGGACCGCGGTCAAATCCCGCCGGTCCCGCGTGTCCAAGCCGCGGCGCGTGACGCCGTCGGGCAGCGCACGCTATCTGAACAGTCATCTTGCACCGACAATGTCGGGTACGGTTTCGATCAGATGGCAAGCGTGAGTCATGCCATCGGGGGATTGCAAGTCTCCTGCCGCGCGCTCGCGCAGTTGGCGTTAGCGCGCGCAACGCATGCGGATGGCCGGATGCCTCGGGAGTGGCCACCAGCAGGCCTGCGGAGATGCCACGCGGTATCGCCCAGTCGGTGAGCGTTCCTGAAGCACTCCGGCGTGCCCAGGGCATTCGAATTCGAGAGCGAGCGCACGGGTGGCTAGCAGCATTACCGGCGACTTCGCGCCGGCCAGGCCTGGCGCGGCCGACGCCTCCGGCAGCACCCGCCGATCGCGGTACCCAGGTGCTGCGCTGCTCAGCGCTGGCCGGGATTGGTACCGCACTGCTGATCATGATCACGATATCGGCGGTCCGGCATAGCTGGGCTGCCGCTCCGATGCCCTGGCCGGCGCCCTACGCTCCCCCGTTACTGAACGTCAGCCTGGCACCGATAACGGTCACGGTCGGCCTGTGGGCGGCTGGGGTGCTGGCGGCAGGCGGCGTGCTAGCCGGGCTCGCCGCCCTGGCCCGTGGCGCACGCTTTCCGCTCTGGCTGATGATCGGCGGTGCGGTCATGGCCGTGGCGGCGCTGACGGTGCTGCCGCCGACTGGATCCACCGACACCCTCGATTACGCCGCCTACGGCAGAATGGTCGTGCTCGGTCATTCCCCGTACGTGATGACCCCCGATCAGCTACGCGCAATGGGTGATCCGATCGGCCGGGCCGCGCCGTTCCTGTGGGGCAAGCGCGTCTCGTTGTACGGCCCGCTTGCGACCGTCGAGGAGGCGGCCGCTGCGCTGCTGGGCGGCAGGTCGGTAGCGCGGATCGTTTTCTGGCTGAAGCTTTGGAATGCCCTCGCGTTCGGCGCCGTGGCGCTCGCCCTGGACCGGATGGTACGGGGCGATCCGGCCAGGCGAACGCGCGTCCACCTGCTCTGGACCGTCAATCCGCTGCTGCTGTGGAACCTGATCGCCGGAGGGCACCTGGACGGCCTGGCGGCGGCTGCCGGATTCCTCGGCCTGGCCTTGTTCAGCGCATCACGCACGGACGGCGATCCGGGTCCGCTCCGAGCGGCGGCCGCCGGCCTGCTCATTGGCATGGCGGCCGACCTGAAGATCTCTTTCGCGCTGTTCGGTCTTGGGCTTATCTGGGCGTCCCGGCGATCGCTGAGGACCGCGCTGACCGGTGCGGCGAGCGCTCTGGTGGTCATCGTTCCCGGCTACGTCTGGTTCGGCCCGCCCGCCATCGCGGCGCTGCTCAGCCGCTCCGGCAACGACAGCGCCGTCAGCTTCTACCGGCTCCTCAGCTGGCTGCCCGATAGCAACCAGCTGATCTTGTTCTTCGCCCTTCCGGCCCTGGCCCTTGTCACCGCGGCCATGCTGCAGCGGTTCCCTGACCACGTTCCGGACCTGCCCGCCATCCAGCCCCCTGGCCCTCAGCCTCGCCTGGCTGTTCGTCTGGCCTTACCAGTATCCCTGGTACGACGCGATGGTCCTCTGCATCCTTGCCCTTTACCCGGCGTCGCGGCTGGACTGGCTGGTGATCGGACGGCTCTGCGCCGCGACCATTGCGCTCATGCCGGGCAACTCGACGTGGCCGCCGCCGACGTGGCTGACCAACGTCGCAACTGCGACGCTCGACTACGTCGGTCCCGGGCTGATGCTCGCGGCGACAGCCGTGCTGGTCTGGCTATGCCTCACCGGGTCTTGGCGGATTCAGCCCCCTGGCCTCGCCCGCCAGCCGGAGCTGCTGAGCCTGACCTGAGCCGACGCTCTCCTCGTTCCCGCCGCCTCCCCGATCCCGGCCCTGAGCACCGCCCGGACCGCCAGACCCTCGGCTGGACCGGGCCGCCCGGATAGCGATGACCACGAGCAGGGCCAGCAGCGCGATCCCGGTCAGCACGTACAAGTTCCCGACGATGAGCTGGATCCCGTGCCAGTGATATTCGACGTACCGCGGCAGGTCCCCGTACTTGTAGTAAATCTGCGGGTTGGTATTCGGGGGTGCCCAGATCAGCCCCCTGGAGAAGCTGCCAAGGTCGTTGGGCCTGCCCCAGAGGCTGCCAGGCCACGCTCCGAAGATAGCCGCGATCGCGCCGCCCAGGCCGAGCGCAGCCCAGCCAGCCGCCCGCGCGCGGCCTTCCTGCCGGAAGAACCGGACCGCGTAGTGAGCAGCCACTGCTACCCCGGGAACAATCCAGACCCAGTGATGGTCCCAGCTGATCGGCGAGACGAGCAGCCCGGTGAGCGCGCATGCCAGCACTCCAAGCATCCGGTGGCCGTAACGGTCGAGCATCGCGGCGCACCCCAATCCGATGACCGTCGTCAGCGCCGCCACCACCACCCACACCGGTGCTGCCGTAGCCACACTGCCCACGAGCCTGGTGATGATCGCCCGCAGCGACTGGTTGCCCTCCCAGGCGACGAAACCGGTGCGGCCGCCCTGCAGGAAGAGCCCGTGCAGCCACCACCTGACGAGTCGCCAGGCACCACGGCGAAGCTCACCAGGACCGTCGCCACAAACGCGCCGGCGGCGACGGCTGCCTGACGGAACCGTCTCGTTAGCAACAGGTACGGAATGAAGATCAGCGGCACCAGCTTGATCCCGGCCGCGATCCCGATCCCGGCGCCCTTCCACCACCGGCGATCCGGCTGGCATACGTCCCACAAGACAAGCGCGAGCAGCACAAGCTCGATCTGACCGAGATACAGCACCCGCTGCACCGGCTCCGTCCAGAACATCACCGCGGCCACCAGCAACGTCGCGCCACCGCGAACCCGCCAGTTCCGGTAGCCGAGGCCGCCGAAGGTCGCCCAGAGCGCGACAAGCAGGGCCACGATGTTGACCCCCACCCATAGCCTCTCCATGACCTGCAACCTCGGGAGCGAAAGGACGGTGAAGAGCAGGGCAGCGAACGGGGGGTAGGTGAACTTGAGCGTGTAGTGGTGCGGCCAGCTGTAGAGCGGCGCCGTGGAATGCGGGTTGTACCACGGCGCGATGTGCCGGATGCTGCTGCCGCCTTCGCGGTAGACACGCAGATCAACCGGGTTGAACGCCCAGTTAAGCGGATGCGTCACGGCGATGAAGACATAGAGCCCGATAGTGACGCCGAAGGCGATTACCCCCACGGCCAGGAGCAGGCCCCCGTTGCCGCCCAGCCCGGCACGCAGCCTGGCAGTCGCCGGGCGCGGCGGAGCCGGCTCCGGACGGCGGGTGGCGGTCACCTCGTCACGCATATCCATCGATTCCAGACCACCCATGCACCCTAACCGCGATATTCAGGCCCGATGCGCGGGCCAACCCGCGACGAAGATCATCGCCTGGTTCCGGCCCGATAGTTGGTAGCTTCATGGCTCTTGATTTACCAACGACTGATTTGCCAACGACCCCCGCCCGGTCCCTCAACTAGGCGGTGCGCTGCTCCGGCTTCTGTACCCCGGCACGGCGCTGATCATTACTATCGGCCTTCGGCGCAAGGATAGCTGCGCCGGGCAGCTCGCGCCGGCCGGGAGGCCGAGTTGGCCCCCCTTGCTCCCGCAGAGTCACTCATGCGCCGTCCCCGAGCGGCTGCCCGGGCTGCTACGGCTTGATCGCGATGTACCTGGGGTTC
Organism: uncultured Actinomycetes bacterium; assembly: GCA_963774825.1. Lineage (GTDB taxonomy): Bacteria > Actinomycetota > Actinomycetes > Streptosporangiales > Streptosporangiaceae > DATBGO01. Next base: position 180,484 of record CAVZGW010000013.1, read on the forward strand.
TTCCCGACCTGGATGGCCGGACCTGCGGTGTTGGTGGCGGTGCTGATCGGCGTTGCAGTGCCCGAGAAAAAGTTGGCTACGTAGGCGGTCTTGCCGTCTGGCGTGATCGCGATGGCGTCGGGATCACCGCAACGGGGATAGCCGGCCCCGCGGTGCTGGCGGCGGTGCTTATCGGGGTAGGCGGTCTATGGATGAAATGCCCAGCGTTCTGACAGATCCGGCGCGCGAAACGTCGCACGGCGTCGCCGCTAAGTCACGAAAACGGCCCAGTCCTGACAAGCTTGAGCGCAGTCTCCGCATCGGTAGGGCCCGCGCCGAAGGACGGGCACAGCCGGGCGATCTCGCAGGCGCCGCACGCGGGCCTGCGAGCATGACAGACCCGACGACCGTGCCAGATCACCCGGTGGGAGGCGGCGGTCCAGTCACCCCGCGGCAGGAGCGCGCCGACGTCGCGCTCGATCTTGTCTGGGTCGGTACGCGCCGTCCAGCCAAACCGCCGTGCCAGCCGGGCAAAATGGGTATCTATCGTGAGGCTCGGCTTGCCGAAGGCATCGCCGAGCACCACATTGGCGGTCTTTCGACCAACACCCGGCAAGGACACGAGCTCTTCGAGCGTGTCGGGAACCTCCCCGCCGAAGCGGTCGCACAACGCCTGGCCAAGGGTGATGAGACTGTTCGCCTTGATGCGGAAGAACCCGGTTGGCTGGATCAGCTTCTCAAGTTCCGCCCGGTCCGCAGCGGCGTAGTCGGAGGCAGTGCAGTATTGGGCGAAGAGCACTCGCGTTACCGCATTGACCCCGCGATCCGTGGTCTGGGCGGACAGGATCGTCGCCACGAGCAACTCGAGCGGGGACGTGAAGTTCAGCTCGATATGCGCTTTCGGGTACAGCCGGGCGAGTTCACGGTTGATCCGGCGCGCTCGGCGGACCAGCGCGGTCTGCGACGGGGCAGCCTGGGCCACCGCCCAAGCTTAACCGGGTGCCCGTAGCGCCCGCAGGTCGCCGATGGCGGGAGCGGATCACGCGAACACGATGGCGTGGTGTGCGTGGATGAGCGTCCGGCCGGCGGCCTTCCTGCGGTGATGCATGATTTCGAGCCGGACGTCGAGATCGACCTCGAGCCAGTTGACTCTGTTGTGGTGACCACGCTGATGGACAACGTCACCGATATGTTGATGCCCGATCAGGGGCCGGCGCAGCGTACCGGTCCGGGCGAAGGCCCATGGCGTACCGCGCCGGTGATGGCGGGCGGCCAGGTTCCGGACGCGCTGATCGCCGAGCACGGGTTCTCCGTGCTCGTGACGGTGACCAAGGCCGGGCGCGTGCACCGGTTCCTGTTCGACGCCGGAACGAGCCCGGACGGCGTGGTGGAGAACATGCGGCGGCTCGGGATCGACCCAGCCTCGATCGAGGCGATCGTGTGCAGCCACGGCCACTTCGACCATACGACCGGGATCGACGGACTGATCCGGACGTTGGGCTGGGCGCACCTGCCGGTGCTGATCCACCCTCATTTCTGGCGCCGCCGCCGCGTCATGCTGCCCGGCAGGGAGCCGCAGGAGATACCCGCCACCAGCAGCCGGGCGCTCGCGGAGGCTGGCTTCGACGTCATTGAGGAACGGCAGCCGAGTTTCCTGTTCGACCGGTCCGTACTGGTCACCGGGGAAGTCCCCCGGACCACCGGATACGAGCCGGGCTTCCCGCCACAGCAGGCCTGGATCGGCGGCAGCTGGCAGCCTGACCCCCTAGTCCTCGACGATCAGGCGCTCATTATCAACGTCACCGGTAAGGGGCTGGTCGTGGTCACCGGCTGCGGTCATGCCGGCGTGGTCAACATCGCCCGCTACGCCCGGCTCCTCACTGGCGGCCAGCAGCTGTATGCGCTGGTCGGCGGATTCCACCTCAACGGACTCCTGTTTGAGCCACTGATTCCGCGCGTCCTGGACGATCTGGCCTTCATGAACCCGAGCGTGCTCGTGCCGGGTCACTGCACCGGCTGGCGGGCCCAGCACGCTATGTCCGCCCGCTTCCCGGATGCCTTCGTCCCGAACACCGTCGGCACAAGCTTCCACCTCTAGCGCGATTGCTGGCCACCTCGGCGTGGATCAAGCCCGTTGCCGCCCACATCAGGAATTATGGGAGTGGCGCGAGGAAGGCGGTCATGATCTGGCAGGAGCTGCTCGCCTACTGCCTGGGCAAGCCCGGTGCGTGGCAAGACGAGCCCTGGGAAGGCGACGTGGTGGTAAAAGTCGGGCCCAGGATCTTCGCGTTCCTGGGATCTGGGCCCGGGGGCGCGATTGGCCTCAAGTGCGGCCCTTCCCGGGAAGCGGCAGACGAATGGCTGTTGCGCTACCCGCGCGACGCCTCGGTCATGGCCTACATCGGCCGCTCGGGATGGAATGGAATAGCCTGCGGACCGGCGGCGCAATCCCCGATGACGAACTCCTCGACGCCGTCGATGCCTCCTACCAGGCCGTGGTCAGCAAACTACCGAAGAAGGACCGCCCGGCCCCGCCGTCCTCATGCCGCAGCGGTGATCGCCCGCCGGGTGCCGGGCGAACCTAGTACGGCGGGCAGTTCGCCCGCATCGTCGGCGAGGAGATGCGCTCCATCCCATACCAGCAGGAGCGCGCTGACGGTGTGCTCAGTGGGAGAGTGCGCCAGGTCATAGTGCGCGGCGGCGCGGACGGAGGCCTGCGCCGCCCACAGGTCATAGCCGGTCATGAACAGGTCCAGATCGAACTGCGCGGCAAGGCCCATAAGCTCGCTGCGGCCGGTGTCGTCCACTCCGGCGAATGCCTCGTCAAGGGCGAGCAGGCGCGGTGCGTGCGGATGTGCCGAGTTCAGCATCGCGTGCGCGGCGGCGAACAGCGGCAAGTGCAAGGAGACCGATTGCTCGCCGCCGGACAGCTGGCTGTGCCGTGTCCGGGTCAGCTTCTCCTCAGTGCCCCCAGCGCTGACCATCTGGAACACGAACTGCCGCCAGCGACGGTAGTCCAGTACCCCGGCCAGCAACTCTCGGTACGGGAGTTCGCGGAACCGGGCACGAGCGGTCTTGATCTGCGCGGCGAAGTGGCCGCGCATCCGGGCGAGGGAGTCTGGGTTGAGCCGGGAGGCGTCGGCATCCAGCAGCCCGCACACCGCTCGCTGCTCGTCGTCGAGATGATCGGCCAGCAGCCACCGCACGCCGACCGTCTTCCCTGAGGACATTTTCCGGGACCGCATTTCGGTGTTCATCGATCTGATCAGGTCCTTGGCGTCCACGGTTCGCTCGTGGATCTGCTGGGCGAGCCTGGCCAGCAGTGCATCTTCGAGGATGCGCTGCTCAGACTCGGTCAGCAGCAGCTGCTGGTCACGGCGGGCGGCTGCGATGCGCTCCGCGAACGCGCCGACCGGCAGCGGGCCCTGCTCATCGGCGATGCGGACCACTATGACACCGTCGGCACTATCCCACTCGGGGTGGTAATCCTGGCCCGCTGCACCCAACTGGGTCTGCAGATCCTCCAGCGCCCGGGTCAGCCGGGTGGTGGAGATTTTCAGTGACGTCTCGCTCGGCGTCAGATCGCGGGTGACCTCGAGGATCGCCTCGTGCACTCCCACGACCGCCGGTGGCAGGTCAGCACCTGTCCAGTCCGCCTCCTGCGCAGGCCAGGCCAGCCGCGGCGGGCACTTCAGCACGTCCAGGAGCTCTCGGGCGGCGAACGGGGCGAGACCGCGCGCGGTGGCCCGCTCCTCCGCACGCGCGACATCGAGGGCGCGCCTGCCGCTGGACACCCGCTCGGTTGCGGCACTGACGGCCTTGATGGCCCCGATCTCGGCGGTGCGGGCAGAATGCTCATCGGACTGGGTGGCCGTGATGTCCTGCCCGGTCTTGTCGACCTGCGCCATCACCTCGGTGGCCGCCTTGCCGACCGCGCCGTGCAGGGCCGCCAGTTTGGCGGCCTCCTCGGTGTGTCGGCGGTAGGCCATCCGTTCGGTCTCGGCGGAGGCGCGCTCCTCATCGCTGGCCTGCTCTAGTCGGCCTCGGGCGTCGGCGACGACGCTGCCCTGCTGCGTCTTCTCACGACGGCGGCCGGTGAGGTCCCGAGCGGTGGCCTCGAACCGCCGGGTGGCGGCCTCCACCCGGTCGGCCTGGTCCCATTCGATGGCGTGGTCGATAGCGGTACGGCGCAGCGCCCGCTCCGTGACGGTGCAGGCCGCCATCGACTCGTCGTAGCCGGACTGGGCACCGTCGGCACTCGCCCGGGCCGAGCGCAGCTGCCCGACGGCCTGCGAATGCGTGCGCAGCGCGGCGGCAGTCGCGGTTGTGCGGGGAAGCGCGGCTCGGGCCTGCGCGAACGCGGACAGTGCGCTGCCCAGCCCGTCGAGCTCGCGGTCGAGGCCGGTCAGCAGCTCCGTCAGCCCGGCGATCTGGGCCTCGCATTCAGCGATGCGCGCGAGCCGGCGGCGGGCCCGGGCGGTCGCTCCGATGTACTCGGCCTGGTCCTTGTGGTGGACACCAGCGGTGACGCCCTGGGAATAGCGGCCGTCGGCGCCGATCACAGCGGTGGCGGAGAACCATTCGCCATCCAGGGCGATGGAAGCTAGCACGGCACTGATCCGCGTGACGGGCACTGGGGCGTCGTCCTCGGGCACCAGCACGCCAGCGAGGCTGGCGCCCTTGACCGGCGTGCCGGGGACCAGGTATCCGTCGTCGTCTCCGGCGGCGGCCGCCTGTCCGTCCGGCGTGATCCAGGCATCCAGCATCCCGGTGGCTTCCAGCGCCGCCTCGAGCGCGGCGGCCCGCGTGTCACCAACGTCGCCAGCGAACCGGACCAGCCGCCACAGCGGTGCACCGTCGCGTCCTGACCGGTTAGCAGCGCGTCCCGGATGGGCGGGCGGTGCGTCGTCGCGTTCCGAGGCGATCCGGTCCCGCTCCTCGGCGATGCGCTGCCGATGCGTCTGCACGGTGGCACGCTCGGCGCGCAGGCGTGCCTGCTCGTCACGCACAGACTGCTCGGCGACGGTGGTCGACCCGGCGAACACCGAGTCAACGGTGGGCGCATCCGGCTCGCCGAACATCTCGATGGCCACGCTGAGGCCCTGGGTCAGTTCCCGCATCGCCGTCTCGTCCAGCACATCAGCGTAGTCGGCCGCCCACCGCCGCAGCGCGGCCTGGGCGCCGGCGCGGGCTGTGGCGACCGCATCGGCTGCGGACTGTTCGGCTTGCTCGGCGGCGGTCACTGCCTCCATTGCCCGGTCGAGCACAAGCCGTGCCAGATCCCGGGCGTGCTCAGCGCTGCGGTGCGCCTGCAGCGCGGCCCGTACCGAGCGGACGGCCTCCAGCCGCGCGGCGACCCGGCCGCCGGCCCGTTCGGTGAACCCGTCAGCTCCGGCGTCGGCGGGCTGCCAGCCGATCCCGGCCGCGGTGGCGTGATCGGCGAGTTCAGCCGCGCTACGCGAGACTACCGATTCCAGGTCGGCGAGTGTCGCCGCGGCCTGCTGCAGGTCGGCATCGGCACGGGCGGTCCCCGCGATGCGCCGGGCGAGTTCCGCAGCGGCCTCGGCAACAGTCCGCTCGTTGGTGCGGACGAGCCGTTCAAGGTCGGCGAGTTGCCCGACCGCCTGGTAGGCGGTGGTGGACTTCAGCTGGTCGAGCCGGGCGCGCAGCCCGGCGAGAGCGTTCTCCGCTTCTTCCCGGCGGGCCTGCGTCCGCGCCTGCTCGGCTTCAGCGCCCGCCAGGGCCGTGATGTCGTTGCCGAGTTCGGTGCGCCGCTGCGTACTTGCCCCGCGGCGGCGGGTGAGGGCATCGGCGGCCGACCGGGCGTGAGTGCGCAGATAAGTGGTGTAGGAGGCGAGGAAGGCGCGGGTAGCCTCATCGGCGGCGGTCAGCCCCTCAAGCGTGGTGGCGACCGTCTCCATGTCGTCGAACGAGCGGGCAGCCTCGGTGATCAGGTCATCATCGACCGGGCGCAGCCCGTCGGTGAGTGTGTCCGACAACTTCGCCGGGTCGAGGTTCTTGGCCAGCTGCGGCCGCCGCAACGTCAGGATCAGGGTGAGGAGCTGTTCGTAGCGTTCCCGGCCGAGGCCGAACAACCGCTGATCGAGGGCGGCCCGGTAGTCGGTGGGAGAGGCGTGCAGGCTCGACTCCCCGATCTCCTCGGCAAGCTGCTTCCTGGTCATGGGCCGATCGTCATCGGTGATGAGCGAGAAGTCCGCACCGACTCGCCCTTCGGCGACGAAATGCCAGCGGACCGGTGTGTCGCGGTGCTTCTGGGCGTGCAGGCCGATGCCGATGGTGACCGCCGCACCGGTGTCGCGATGCCGCAGCTCCAGCCATACATAGCCGACCGCGTTCTCACCGCCACGGAATAGCAGGTTGGACTTCATGGTCCGGTCCTCAGCGGCGAACGGGTTCAGCCGCTTCGGGTCGATCCGGCCGTCCAGGACGAACGGGAACAGTACCTCGAGAGCCTTGGTCTTCCCGGATCCGTTGGGACCGCGCAGGATCAGCCAGCCACTGGCGAAGCAGAACTCCTCATCCCGGTAGTCCCACATGTTGATGATTCCGGCCCGGGTGGGTTGGAAACGGGTCACGCGCAGCCTTCCTTCACGGTTATTACTCGCATTCCCGTCGCTGGCGCGCTGACGGAACGCCAGGCTCAGAGCGCGCCTGGCGGGCTCTTGATGTGCGCGGTGATGCTGCGGTAGCGCCCCAGCAGCGGTAGCGCCAGGACGCCTCCGTCCACCTTCGCGACCAGGCCCAGCGAGGCAAGCAGGGCGACCGCCTCGGTCAGCAGGCGACCAGGGTCGGCGGCCTGTTTCTCCGCCATGCCCGCGCCGAAGTCCGCCACCAGCTTCCGCAGCTCGGTGCGCAGCCATACGTCGCTGAGGAACGGGTAGGCGGCATCGGCGGCGCCGCCGGGGCCAGCTGATCCGGAATCGGTTCCGTCCCCAGGGCCGGGATCATCAGTCTCCGGTCGCCAAGCCTGTTCGGCGAGCAGGTCGGCGACGCGGGTCCGGTCCGGCAGGGCCGCGTTGATCCGCCGGGCCGCGTCGGCGAGCCGTTCCGCGGCGGTGGCCGCGGGCAGCGGTTCGATCCTGGATCTGTTGCGTTGCAGGTAGCCGGCGATCCGCGCGCACAGCAGGAGTGCGGCTTGCGCGACGGTGCCGGTCGAGGGGAATGCCACGTCGCTGAACCGCTGCCCGGCGTTGACCAGCGCCACCCCTTCGGCGCGCCGCTCCAGATCGAGGCCGGTGAGCCGCTCGATGTCCTCGGCAAGACTCGCCGACCGGAGCTGGCCACGCAGCCCTTCATCGACGTCGGCGTAGTAGACGGCCGGCTGCTCCACGACGAGCCGGCGGGCATGCCGCGCGGTCACCCGCCGCCGTGCCTCCCGGCCCTGGGCCGACGCGGGGCCGCCGGGGCCATCCAGCAGCTCGGTGACTGAGGTCAGATGCTGCAGCACCCGGCTTGGCGAATAGAGGGCGCCGACCACTTCTCGGTCGATGTCGTAAAGCGCCTCGGCACGCTCGGGATCGTTGACCCACTCGATGGCCGAGCCGTCGGCCATCCGCAGGGCGCCGCGCACCTCCAGCCAGGCGACCGCGTCCACGAACGCGTCACGGTCAGGTTTGCGACCGGTGTCCATGCCGAGGCCGTCGACCCGCCCGGCGTCAGCGGCGACCGTGTCCGCCAGCTCGCTGAGTGCGATCTGGGCGCCGGAGCGGCCCAGCGCGGAGATGGTCAGCACCAGGTAGGCGTAACGGCGGCGATCGAACGGCCGCCGTGCCAGGGTGGCTGCCGGGCGGGTGCCATCCAGCGCGTCCTGCACTCGGCGCAGCCGGATGGTGTCGCCGCCGCTGAGGAGAGTGTAGCCAAGGACCTCGCTGAGGTCGGTGCGCAGCTGTCTGACCCACTTGCGCACGAGCGGAAGCGTCAAGGCGTCCGGATATGAGGAGGTGATCAGCGGATGACGCAGCACCAGCCGCGCTGCCTTCTGATACTCGGCCAGCTCGAGCGGGCTGACGTTCGCGGCAACCCTCATCCGGCGACCTCCACGGCCAGTCCGTCCAGATGGAACCGGCCGCGAACCGTGTGCACAGTGGTAGAGCCAGGGGCAGGCCGCAAGGTGAGGCGGACTCCGTGCGCGGACCCGCGCGCCGTACGGCTGACCGGGACCCGCGCGGACAACGCCACGTCCAGCAGGCTGAGCAGGGCCTGGGTCTCCGGCTCGTCCAGCACCCGGCCGTAGACGCCGTCCCCGGCCAGCGCTGCCGCCGCGGTACGGCGCTCCGCGGTCGCCTTCAGTTGCTCGGCGCGCAGCCGCTGCCTCTCATCGTCGTTGCGCTGGATCCGGCCGGGACCGCGCAGCGCCTCGGACCTGCCGCTGCGCACCAGCGTCCGGGACAGCTCGACCGGCTCGGCGTCCCACCACGACAGCCGGCTGCCGATCGCCTCCGGGTCCGCATGCACGGCTGAGACGTGCCGGGGTGCCCCAAGACCGAACACCGCCTGGAATAGCGCATGGGCGTCGTCGTCAGTCGGGCAGGCGGTGAACCATTGCGCCAGATGGCGCAGCTGGGTCTCCCTGCTCACCCCGCCGCGGCGCGACTCAGTGACCCGGCGCAGCAACGCCGTGACGTTCGCGATGGCGGTGACCGTTGCGTCCTGCAGGCGTTCGGCCTCGCTGCGGCGAGCGGTGCCGAACCACTGCACCAGGCCGCCCCAGCGCGCCCGCCAGTCCGCGACGCGTTCGTCGGCGGCGCGGAAGAGCGACTCGTCAGCCTCGGCGGCGAGCCGGGCGAGGCGCTCAGTGCCGGTGCCGTCCACCTCGGCGACCGCGGCGGCCAGGAGCGGTGCGAACCGGGTCAGCTCGGTGTGGAACTCCCGCATGTGGGTGAGCAGCGTGTCCTTGTGCGCGAGGAACACTTCGGGCCGGGTGTCGTTGGTGCGGGCCAGATCGCCCAGCATCAGGTAGAACCGGGCGGCGCGCTGTGCCATGTCGGCGAGCACTCCGTCCAGCCTGGACAGCTTCCGGTAGACCTCGGCGGCGTCCCCGGACCGCGCCGCCTCGGCGAGCGCCCGCAGGTCGGCCAGGATGTCAGGGAAGACAAGGCGGGACAGCTGGGCGTCTTCGAGGCTGGCCGTCAGCACCTCTTCGACGGCCCGGAAGGCCCGGTATCCAGCCTGGTTGAACTGGTAGACGTAGTGCCGGTTGCGGTACTCGGCGAGGTTCGTGGCGCGGGTGCCGTCGTAGGACCGGTCCAGCACCTGCCATTCGGCGAGGGCATCCAGCAAACCCTGCACGTCGGCGACGGCGGCCGCCCCCTGGTGCTGCTCGGCCAGTTGGCCGAGTGCCTCGCGGGCGTCGGACGCGTGCATCAGCACCTGGTAGTTTGCCCTGGCCCGGTCGAAGGCACGGAGCAGCCACAGGTACTCATGGCGTTTCTCGGCGGCCGCGAAGTGGAACAGCCGCAGCCGGTCATCGAGAGTGAACGCGTCGATGCCGAAGGCGGCGTCCCCCGCCGCTGTGCCGCCAGGAACAGCGGCGGGCCGGCCACCGGGATCAGCCACAGCGGGGACGTCCGGAGATGACGGGATTGCGTCGATGGGCGCGGCGCAAGCCGCCATCTCGCTTATAGAGACAGCCGAATGACTACCGGTCACAGGTTCTGGGCATCTCGATCGTCCGATGAATTCGTGATGGAACGGCCGGGGGATGTGGTGCCCAGTGTGCCGGATCGCCGTCCCGGATGCCTGCGACACGCCGCACAAAGGCCGCAGTCCGGTCAGCCCTCCGGCGGCTCGGCGCACCTCGCGAGGCCGTGCAGCGATGTCAGCACCGTCAGCGCGGCACCGCGGCTGAGGTCCTCGTGGTGACGCTCGTTGCGAGGGGTGCGCAGGCAGCCGTAGCACGACGTCTCCAGGCCACAATCACACGACCCCACCCGCCGGACCGCGGTGGCGATCACCGCGTCGAGCGCGCCCGCGATTCGCAGCACGCTGCCCGCCCCGCCCGGGACGGTGTCGAACAGCACCAGGCCACTGCTGCCATCCGCCCCCGAATGCACTACACCGTCGATGTCGGTGCGGCTGATCTCAAGGCCGTCGGCGGCACCTTCCAGTACCGCGTACAAGAGGGAGTGCCACTCCCCCTCGGTATCCAGGCCGGGAGCGTCGAGCCGCAGTCGCAGTATGTCCGTCTCATAGGTGTGCGCAAGCGAACGCCATCGCAGCGGCCCCGTGCAAGGCTTGCCGCGCAGCGGGTTGACGTGCGACATGGGGGAACGGCCGTGGTTGGGGGCGCCCCACCCGCACCAGTCGCAGATCAGGAACCCCGAGCCGCCTGGTCCCTCGGCCAGCGACACCAGCCGGCCCCGTGCACCGGAGTGGCACCACGCCAGGGCGCCGGTGCCAGCCTTCCAGCGGGCCTCAGCGAGTTCCTCGCCAAGCGACACCACATGCACGGCGCCGTTCCAGGACCGCTGCGGCGGCACGTTACTGGGCTTGCCCGTGCGCGGGTCGGCGACGAAGCCGAACTCCGGCACGCAGTACTCGCGGACCGGGCCATCGCCCGCCCGCCCGCACGCCGAGCAGGCCGGTTCAAGCTCGTTGCCGCCCTCCCGGTAGTGCCGACAGCCCCGGCACACCGTGTAGCTGCGGGTGATCAGTTCCCGGCCGGGAAGCCGATATATGCCGCCCGAGCGCCACAGCACACCGCCCGCGACCAGTTCGGCGCCAGGCGCGTATTCGTGGATCGCCACTGACAGGTCCCGGTTCAGCTCCAGCCGGGCGCCGACCTGGCTGTCGCAGTGCGCGGTACGCAACTCGACGGTGTCCACCGGAAACCCGTACTTCGGCAGGACGTTCCGGTTGGCCAGGTAACCGACCAGCGGCCGCCGGGTGATGGTGGCGATGCTGCGCTCGAGCCGGGCCGCCAAGTCGCTGCGCCGGGACTCGAACGCCTCCGTGCGGCGCTCCTCGAACATCGCCACATCGTGGGCCAGCTCGGCGCGGACCTGTTCCAGGAGCCCGCACAACTGCTCCACCCAGCTACCGTCGTTCAGCCCGATCTGCGGCCAAGCCCGCTCCGGGAGCACCGCGCGCAGCGCCGCGCCGACCTCGGCGGGCACCGGCGTGAGGTAACCGCGGACCGCGTTGCAGGGCGGCTCGGTCCGTCCGGCGGGCAGGAAGAAATCCCCGGCGCTCTTCCATTCGCGGCTGCCGTTGTCCTTGGCGTCGCGGAAGAACGCTGCAAGCGCCACCGAATGCGCGTGCCGCCGGTCGATGCGCGGATTTCCCAACGGCACATAGGGGGCGCGTACCTGCCCGGTCAGCATTGACTCCGGCGCCTGGTAACGGGACAGATCATGGGAGCGGCGCTGAGCGTAAGTGACCACCAGCGCGGCGGTGCCACTGCGACGACCCGCCCGCCCGGCCCGCTGGATGTAGTTGGCGGTGGTAGGTGGCATGTTCCGCAGCAGCACCGCCGAAAGCGCCCCGACGTCGACGCCCAGCTCGAACGTGGTGGAGCAGCTCAGCACGTTGACCTCGCCGGCGAGGAACCGCTGCTGGATGTCGGCGGCTTCCAGGCCGGTCCACTGCGCGGTATGTTCACGGGCGACCAGCGGCACCGGTGCGGTCTGCCGGTATAGGGAGCGGTAGTGGCCGTCTTCGTCGGCACGGTCGGCGACCAGTTCACCGGTGCAGCCCAGCGTCGGGCACACACCGCGAAGGGTGGCCGTAGTGACCCGCCGGCACAGTGAGCACCGCCACAGGTCGCTGCTCGCCGACAGCGTGAGCCAGGTGTGATCGACCTGGTGCACCTGGCCCAGCTTGGGCAGCGTCGCCGCGTGCAGCCAGCCGTCCCGGGCAGCGGTGAGCGCCCGCCAGCACCCGGCCAGGACGTCGCGCGCGTCGATTCCGGACGCGGGCTCGCCGAGGACTGCCAGCAGCCGACGCAGGTAGTCCAGCCGCTTGTTGACGCCACGGGTGGGAAGCCAGCTCAGTACCTTGAGCCTTGCCTCCGCGCCGTCGCCGCGGACGAAGATCGGCCCGCGCCGCGGGTCGAACATCTCGTCCGCCGGATCGACGTCTTCCGGCATGGTGAGCGCGCCCTGCAGCCGCACCGTGCGGAGCAGTTCGGTGAACAGCGCCACGCACTCCTGCGCGGACAGGCCGAGGTCGAGCAGCGGCGCAGACGGCCGCCATGAAGGCTCCATGCCCAGCCCGACCCGCAGCAGCCCGAGGCCTTCCAGGGACTGGCGATCGTCGAGGGCGACCAGTTCGCGCAGCACCCAGCGGGCGGCCTCCCGGCGGCGGCCCTGCCGTGACTCCCGCCGTGAGAACACCCCCGCGCGGCCGGCCGCGGCGGCGGTCTCCTCGATCAGGTCGTCCACCGTGGCGTCCGCGTCGCGGGTGGTGGCCCGCGCCAGGCCGTCCAGGATCAGCCGCCGCTGCTGCACGAGTGCGTGGCTGGAAGCCAGGTAGGGGGCGAAGAACGCGGCAGCCTGCCGGCTGTCACTGAACGCGAGGAGCTTCCGGCCGCCCCCGGGCCGGTCCGCGAACTCCTCATCCGTGGGGAGCGTCTGGTACAGGGCGGTAACCAGCACCGCCGCGGCTGCCTCGTTGCCGCTCTCGAACAGGCGCACCTGTCCGGCGCCGCGCGCCCCGCAGGCCAGGCACCCGCTTGGGGCGCCGGACGTGGCCGCCAGCCGCCGCACAGTCCGCAGGTCGGCGGCGCAGCATCCGCAGGGTGCCGGCACCGCCGCGGCTGCGGCCGTGGCGTGGAGAGCTCCGCAGCGACCGCACAGCAAAGCGTCTTTGGCGGTCGCCGCCGCGGCCTGCTCAAGGATCTCATCATCCTCGTCGGCCGTCTCGGCTGGCGCGCCGAGCAGCAGCCAGGTACGGCGGTCGGGACGCGCCGCCCGCGATGTGAAGCGCTCACCCCCCGAGGTGCGCTCCACCAAGCCCGCCAGATGGACCGCGCCGCACCGCTTGCAGCAGCCGAGCTCGAATACCGCGCCGGAACAGTCCGGACAGATCTCGCGACGGGCCAGCGACACGTGCGGGCCGCCGGGCGTCAGGCAGGTGTAGGCGCCCTCGGTGGCCCGGGCGAACAGGTGGTACCTCGCCGACAGCACCGGGGCGCCGGCGCTGTCCCGAATCTTCGAGCCCACCGCGACCAGCGCGGCGAGCGCCGCCTCCGCACGAGGACCAGCGGCGCCGGTGAACACCTCGGCGGCCAGGTCGGTGAACGGCCGGGGCGAACCGGCCAGCAGAGTGCGCAGCCGCGCCATCGTCTGCTCGTGCGCGAGCAGCAGCGCGGCGTCGTTACCGGCAAGGCCGGCGGCCACCGGATCGTCCGCCGCCCGACCCAGCAGCATCGCCCCTGGATCGGCCGAGCCGGCCAGGTCGAGATAGTCGTCGGGACCAAGCGGCCCCCACAGCGGTCCGGCCGGGATGGCTACCCGCTGCGCGCTGACCAGATCCTGGCGTGCCGGGTCGCCGTCCACCCACTCGAAGGAGGCGTCGAACAACTTGGCGGCGAAGTCCATCACCGCCCGCGGATGGTCACCGACAGTAGCGCTCGTGGCGACCGCCTGGAACGCCACGTCCGCACGACCGCGGCCGACGCGCTCGCGCAGCCGGCGCAGGAGCATGCCGACCTCTTCGGCCTTCGCCCCGTCGTAGACGTGCGCCTCGTCCAGCACGACGAACCGCCAGTGCCCGCCGTGCTTGCCTTCGAACAGGTCCATGTCCGCCGGGCGCAGCAGCAGGTACTCCAGCATCGCATAGTTGGTGAGCAGCAGGTGCGGCGGGCTGTCGCGCATTTCCTGGCGGCTGAGCAGTTCGTTCGGCAGCCGCGATTCGCCCGGGTTCAGCGACTCGAATAGCGACGCGCCCTCGCCGGCTCGCTCCGGGGTGTCTCCCGTGTAACGGCCGAAGGTGATCTGCGGCACGCTGGCCAGCAGCCGGCGGAGCCTGCGGAGCTGGTCGTTGGCGAGCGCGTTCATCGGATACAGCAGCAGCGCCCGCACCCCGGGTCCGAGCGTGCCAGCCTCGTGCTCAGCAGTCAGCGCCGACAGTACCGGCAGCAGGAAGCTCTCCGTCTTCCCTGAGCCGGTGCCGGTGGCCACCACCAGGTTTCGTCCCGCGGCGGCCTTCCGCAGCGCCTGCTCCTGATGGCCATAAAGAGGCCGGTCCAGGGGCAGCGCCGGGCTGCCCAGCCGGGCGAACGCCGGATCCAGCACGCCCTCGCCGATCAGGTCACGCAGGCTCGCCCCGGCCCGGTAGGGCGGCGTCGCCTCCAGCAGCGGCCCCTTGCTCAGCAGCGGGCTGGCGGCGATACAGTCGGCAAGCGCGACCGCCAGCGCGCGGTCACGGACGGGCAATAGCGACCGCAGGTAGCGCCGGTATGTGGTGCTCAGCAGAGTGCTGGTAGCGATCGCGTCCACGATGGAAGCCGCTCCCGAGCGGAAGGAAATGATCCTGGAAACCATACAGCGCCAGCAGACGCGCAGCGGCAAAGCAACGGGTCAACTGGGCAGCCAAGGGTCGGCGAAGGGCGCGGAAGCGCTGATCCGGGCGATCACCGCGGTCCGCGCACCCACAGTCATCCGCAGCTCCGCGCCGCCGTGCGCGCTCACCGTGTCCAGCATCCGCCGCAGCGGATAGCTGCCCCGCTTCGAAGGCTCCAGTACCTGCACGACCCCCCGCGCGGTGACCACATCGATGGCTGGATCAGCGGCGGCCCCGGGGAGGTCCAGGCGCAGCCCGCCACCGCGGATCAGGTCCGCCGCATCCAGCTGCAGCGGCCCGAGACTGTGCCAGGCCGTGGGGGCACCCGCACTGCCCGGTTCGGGTTCGATCCGTATCCGGCAGTACGGCGGGGTGACCCGGAGCGGCAGCACGACCGGACCCGCCACACATGCCACCTCAGTCCCGGTGTCCTCGGCCCCGATCATGGCCGCGCACGGCGAGGCGGTCATCCCGGGCGCGGGCCAGAGCACGGCCTCGGCCGCATCCAAACCCTCCTCAGCTGTCAATCGCAGCGCGGGCGAGTAGGCAACGTCCAAGCCCTCAGCCACGACTACGGCCCGGCGCAGCCCGGCGACGGGCGCGGTGTCCAGCGCGGTCACGGTCACCACCAGTTCGCCGAGCACCGGACGAGGCGCCCGATCCCACAGACGCTCCGGATTCCAGTGATCCCCGCTGGCCTCGGCCGCCCCGAGGACCCGGCCGGAGCCCGGCCCCCGCACCTCGACCCGCCATCGGGTATCACCGGCGGGCAGCCGCACTGTCGGCAGCGTCCCGAAGACTGCGAGCCCGTCCGTCGTGTGGATCCCCGGTACCGGGGCGCCCGTCACTAGCCGCGGTCTCGACCGGCCGCGGACAATGTGCCGTCGCGGCACATCCTGACCCGCCGGCTCCAGTTCCAGCCAGGCAATTCCGGCCAGGTCCAGCTGGACCAGCCGCCAGCCTTTCCAGGTCAGCGGCAGCCTGCTCGCCACCACGACCCGCAGCGCGGTATCGGCACGCAGCACCCGGTCCTCAGGGTAGACCAGCCAGACGGCCTCGGGTGGCAACACCGCCGCGATCGGCTCACCGCCGGCGTCGAAGGCCAGGAGCGGACCCGGAGGATCGGTGACCTCGCCCGCAGACACCGGGGTCCAGCATCCCGCCTCATCCCGGCCAGGATCGGCGGGGTCCACGTCGCGGGTCAGCACGCCCCGCCCGAACGGGTCGAGCCGCAACGGCGGCCGCCGGACCGGTCCCAGGGAGGCGGCCGCGACCGTCCGGGCCGCGTCGATGACGCGGCCCGGCAGAGACAAGCCCGCCAGGTCTCCAGCGCCGGGTTCATCGTTCTCGGAGAGCAGCTCCATGAGCGCACGGCAGCGTTCGACAAACGCGGTGCCTGCCCTGAGGCGCAGCAGCGCGGCCACCGCGGGATCGAGCGCGGCAAGTTCCTGTTCCGGCGCTCCGGTACCGGCCAGCTGCAGGAACTCCGGCAGGGACGACCTGGTCACTGCCGCGTGAGCGAGCACAGTCTCACGCGGGTCGCCCGCCGGGGCCGGGACGCCTAGGGTCGCGAGCGAGCCAACAAACGTCTCGGCCCACTCAGCGGAGGAGCGCTTGGTCGCGCGCGATCCGGTCGCCCGGTGCCAGGCCGGCCAAACCTTCCCGTTCTTATCGTAGTGCGCCGTGATCTGCGCCATGGCGACGACGACGCAGGCCGGCCACCGGCAGTTCAGTATTGTCAGCGGCTCAGACCGGGAAAGGCTTCCCAGCGCCGTTGCGGCCGCGTCCAGCATCTTGGGTTCCACGTCGAGTGTCCCGGCTGGCTCCCCGGACGCGAGATGCCGGCGCCAGCCAGGTTCGAGCAGGTCGAGCAGCGTGCCCGTTGGCGGCCCGCTCATGCTGACCCCCTTAATCGCTCCCCAGCGTGCAGTTGCCCACCGCCTGCCACGATAGCCAGCAGTTGCGGCACGCCCCGGGAGTCTCCGGCAACCCCGGGGCGTGCCTTGCGGCGGCGGCTATTGGATGTGCTGGTAGGGCGCCAGGAGAACTGTTGACTAGCGCGTGATCCTGCCGCACGTCGAGTGTGGACCTGGTGATGCGGTCTCGCAGTAGCGCCAGGTGGGCGGTTACTTCGCCGACATGTCGCTGCTCCTGGTCACCACGACCGGTGCCAAGAGCCGCCGACGGTGGTCTACCAGAACGGTGGTCCACCAGAACAGAACCACACGCCAGATTCCCGTGGTCGCCCTCAACCGGCGACCGGATGCGCTATCGCGGCGAGTGGGATCGCCTAGCGGCTGTCCGCGCTCGAATGAATTCAAATGCGCTGCGCGACTATGCAGTTAATGTTGAAAGTTCTCGAATCGGTTATATCTAGCCTAAAGCGCCTGGCCAGGGCATACCGCCAACATTCCGCCTAACGGCCTCGGGACAAGCAGGGCGTCCCGAGCGCTCTCAGCCGGCCCCTGAATGAACACGGACGCGGTGGCACGGCACTCCGCGTACCCGCTAGAGTCACAGCCATGTCGACTGATGATGAAATTCTCAGGACGCTCCGCGAAGCTCGTCAGGGAATCCTGTGGAAGATAGTGGAAAACCTGAACTCTGGTCCCACGGATGTCGACAAGCTGCGGGGACTCGCGGCCGCTTACAACCTCCTATCGCAGAGTGGAACTCGACCGTTCGAGAGCTAATCTCGATCGCGCCAGTGCGCGGGAGGCAGCGAAGCCGAGAGCGTTGTAGCAGCCGGGAGACGCGCTGGGTAACGGCCGTGACCTAGCCGTTCTTTTGCGCCGACCATACAGGCGCGGCACAGCGGTCTTGCTGCCGTTCTTCGCCCCGCTAATGAACTACCATTCGCTGGCTGATTGTTCACCGCTCTCGGCGTCATGCTAGGCGCATTCAGGTGGGCGCCTACTGGAAGTACGTGATGACCAGGACGTACCCCTGGGCTCCGGCGCCGCCTGCGCCGGAGCTGAACGACGAATTCGCCGCGCCGCCGCCGCCACCGCCACCGCCGTAACCAGCGGCGTTCGCGCCGGCCTGGGCGTTGGTGGTAATGGACGACGCGCCGCCCCCGCCGCCGCAGCCGACGTTGCCCTGGATGGTGATCGACGAGCCGGTCCCCGGCGCGGTGGAGTCAACGACGCCGCCTGCGGCCGTGTTGGTGGAGCAGCCGAGGGCCGAGAAGCCTGAAGAGGCTGCGCCATTCACCGCTACCTGGGTTGTTGTCGCCAGGCCGCCGCCGGCCCCGCCGCCGACGGCACCCCCGGCTCCCACGGCGGCGTTGCCACGTCCGCCCCCGGAGATTGAGGCGCCGCCAGTCCCGCCGGGCGCTGTCCCGACGCCGCCAGCGCCGCCAGTTCCTGCCACTCCGGCGCCGCCGCCGCCGCCGTGCTGCCCCCCGCCGCCCGTCAGGTATGTTCCGAACGTTGAGTTTCAGCCGGCCCGTCCGGCGTTACCTGAGCTCGTTCCCGTGACCGGTGCGCCGGCGTTGCTTCCGCCCGCGCCGACCGTCACCGGCACCGACGACGGCAGGTGAGACGCGACGAGCCAGCCTGCGGTGACGCCACCGCCACCGCCACCGCCGCCACCGGTCCGGGCGGCGGAGGACGTGCCGGCGGCACCCGAGCCACCCTGCCCGCCGCCGCCGACGGCGATCACGTAGACGGTCTGCGCGCCGGATGGCTTGTTCCACGTGAAGGTGCCTGGCGTGCCATCGAACCACTGGATATTCGGGGCGATCCCGGCGCCGGTCGTGTTCGCGGTGCCGCCCTGCGCGACGGGAAGTGGTGACCCGAGGTGAGTTGCCGTCACTGTCGGGTTCGGGTAGATGCCCCGGAGGTCTCCGGCCGCGGGCTGGCCGTACGGCAGCGCCTCGCCCGGCGTCGCCGCCGTGGCGACGCTGGTGATCTTGTGGCTGTTCATGCTGACGTTCGCGGCGGGCAATGGCACCTGGTCGAGCGTGCCCGTGATGTTGGAAGCGGTGCCCGTGGTGTTCTGGTTGAGGGTCGGGACGTCGCCAGCGGCGATGGTGCCCCACGCCGGGGCGGCCGAAATAGTCCCGTCGCCGGTCTGGGTGAGGAAGTGCTTCGTCGCTGACGTTTGGCCGGCGAGCCGCACCGCAGTGAGCGCGCCGTCCTCATAGAGGGTGTCGCCGAGCGTCGTCATCGGATTCGTGAACCCGCCCGCCGCCGCGACCGCGGCGACCTCGGCGGCCCAGTACGTCGGCAGGACGTCATATGGGTTACCGGAGAGAGTCGCGTCAGTGAGATACAGGACACCGATGCCGGCCGCCTTCATCTGCGACAGGACCGTCTGCCACGCCATCCCGCCCGCCACGGGCTGGGTCTCGTAGACGATCCCGGCGAACCGGCCCGGCGGGTACGACGAGAACCAGGACGGCGGGCTGAACGCGGGCCACGGCGTGACCCCGGTCCCGTCGGCATACGACGGGCCCTCGAAGACGACCATCACGTCGCCGATGGCCGCGTACGCCTGGTCCGGGATCGTGCCATGGTTCAGCATCGTGATCGCGCCTGCGTGCGCCGCATGGATGTAGTTGCAGACCGTTGTGTAATAGGTGAAATCCGCGCCGAGATCCGTGGACACGTTGTCCAGGAAAATCGACGCGACGCCGTAATACGTGTACCAGAGGTCGATCTGCGCCTTGACGCTGCTGACGGACACCCCGTTATGCATGGTGTCGACGTAGCCGAGGACGGTCAGCCCCGGCGCGAGCTTGGCCGCGTTGATGACGGTCGTGTAGTTAGGGTCAGGGGAACCGGTGACCCCGGGGCCGCTGTCGACGTTCGCCACGAGATACGCGACGGTCGGCGCGGCCGCGTCTACGCTCGTCCAGTACGGCGCCGGGGGGGTCGGGTAGGAGTAGGCGGGCACGAAAATTTGCATTGGGTTCTCCCGCGTTAAGCGAAGTGGGTGATGATCAGTGCGAACCCGGGGACGCCGTTACCTCCGGCGCCGGAGTCGTTCCCGTTCAGCGACGCGCCTCCGTCGCAGCAGGCGCCCGCGCCTGAATACGGTGCCGTGGTGACCGACGTCCCGCCGCCGCCAGGGGCGAACACCGTTCCGAATTGTGTCAGGCTGCCGGCTGCGCCGTTGTTGCCGCTAGTGGGGTCCGCCGTGGCAGCAGCGCCGCCTGTCGGCCGCGACCCGAACGCCGGATAGGCGATCACGATCAGGGCAGGGGGCGCGGTCGGTAACACGGCGGCCAGCGGTGGGACAGCCACTCCCCGATGCTAACTGTAGTCGCATGATTACGTCTAGTGACCGAAGGTCGGGATGCTTCGACCGTGGCATCGCCGGGCGGAACGTTATTGCTGGTCGTCCGCGGAGGTTGTTGAGTCCGTCGCGACGAGGTCGATCTGCCGTTGGCGAGAAACGGACGGCGGGAGCGTTCGCATATGTCCTTCCCGGCGCGGACCGTGGGCGGTCCGCCCGAGCTCTCGGTACAGCTGGTTGTACGCGGCCATGGCGTCCTTGAGCTGGAAGAAGTCGATGACGCGGCCTCGCGCATTCGTGGCGAACTGCTCGTACATCACCCGATCCTGCATGACTGTCTGCAGTGCGTCGGCCATCTTGTCAGTCGGGCCAGGGCTCACGAGCAGTCCGCATGCCTGCCAGGTGTGCCCGTCCTTGGTGGTCAACGGGTCGCTGATGAGCTGCGCCATGCCGCCGACCTCGGTGCCAACCGTCGGTATGCCGGCGGTCATTGCCTCAAGCACCACTATGGGCTGGCCCTCGTTGTAGCTCGGCAGGACGAGGAGGTCGAAGTCGGCGAGCATGGCCCGAACGTTGACCGTGCCATGGAAGGTGAGGTAATCCTCCACCTGCAGTTCGCGAGCCTTGTTCTGACATGCTGTGTAGTAGTCCGGCGTGTGGTCGGTGGGCCCGAGGACGTCGAGGTGGAAACCCGTAACGCCCCGCTGCACAAGAATGTGGATGGTCGAGATCAGGTCGAGTAGGCCCTTGATGGGCACGACGCGGGCGATGTAGACAAGCCGCCACTGGCGCGTGCTTTCGCCGGCGCTGATGTCCTCCAAGGCCTGAAGCCGCTGCTGGTAGATCGCGTCGAAGTCTCCTACGGGCATCCCGTTGGGGATGATAACGCTCTTCTCCACAGGAGAACCGAGGTCGGCTGCCTCAGTGATCGCCAGCGGGTAAAGGTAGGTGATCGCGGCAGCGCTGGGATAGCACAACCGGCCCATCTCGATCCACCAGGCCATCCACGCCCGCTGCACCGGGGTCACCTCAAACTCTCGCCAGTCCGAGACCGTGACGGGAAGCTGCATGCTCCGCTCGAGCAGTGTGTTGACGGTGTCACGAACGTACAGGTTGTGCTCCGTCAGCAGGAACTTTCCGCCGTTCTGCCGGGCCGCGGCAGTACCGATCAAAGAGGCGTAGCCGGTGGTGTGCGCATGGTAGACCCGCGCCGCCGGGAAGTCGTGACCGAGGACTGCGCAGGCCAGCGAGAAGAAATCGCGCAGCAGCCAGAACGTATCGGTCAACGGCAAGCCCAGGCTCGGTAGTCGATCCCGGGTGGCCGTCATGAACTCCCTGGTGCCGAGCAGTGCCCACAGCGGGTACGTCTGGGTACGGGGATTCATGCCCTCGTCGTAGAGTTTCCACGTGGGTTCCATTTCTCCGGCGAGAATGGATTCGAGAACGTCGTAGACGCGGTGCGCAAGCCGCGCCCGGGCCGCGCTGCGCATGCCGAGCGCCTCGCCCCGAAGCCGCAAAAAGTCGTCGCGGTGCTCCCGCATGCTGAGGAAGACCGTGTGCACCCACAGCACGTTTGGAGGCACCTCGTACAGGGCGGTGGAAGGAGCGTTCGAGTCCCAAGCGATGTGAATGATGCCAAACGTCAAGTCTGGGTTGCCCTCGACGATGTCCTGAACGACGGCCGAGACTCCGCCCCGCAGGTAGGGGTACGTCGATTCGGCGACGATCGCGACATCGACCATCGAGTGGTCCTCATCGCGCGGCGCCGCGGGCACCCTTTCGGCACGGCTCCTGCTGGCCAGCAGATCCGTGATCAATTCCTGCCTCCAAGACTTTGTTGCCAGAGGTCAGTTCAGGGCCGCCGTGCGACGAGGGGCCCTGAGCGTCACCAAGCCGTCGCGTGTCGCCAGAAGAGGGTGTACTCAGGAGTCCGCCATTGCCGGAGGCAACTGACCAGCGTCAGAAGGAAAACCGGCACCTCCAGCACGGCGAGCCAGCCATAGAGGCTGGCCCCCGGTGAGAACGCCAGGAAGACACCGACGCACACCAGAAGATGCACTCCGCTCAAGGCCTGCGCCATTCCGGACTGGCCAATGTAGTCGAGCTTGTAGCAGAGCACCGTATTCAACATGAACAGCCAGGACGCCAGGGCGACCATCGCGGCCAGGCTCACCGACCTCGGCTGGTGCCCGCCCATGATCCACGTGACGCAGAAGGCAAGACAGGCGCCCACGAACGCGGTGCGGCTGATCGAACTCGCGACCTTGGACGCAAGCGAGCGGGAGCGGTCCGCCAGCCGACGGTATGACTCACGCTCCATCGCCACCCGCAGCGACCGAACGGATTGATCGAACTGCGGTGCCAGACAGACGAAGTAGTAACTGTAGGCCAGGACCGCCGGCAGTAGCGCCATGAACACCGTCGTCACCGGGAAGTGATTCCCGGCCTTGAGGAAAAGGAGCACCTTGTCCGCCCACAGCACAGAGCCCAACAGGAACCCGCGTCCGAGATCGCGAGCCGCCTGAAGCCCGCCCCACGAAGTGGGCCGGGTCCACAGATAGTGACGCAGCGGAAAAAGCTGTGACGCCACCCCGAGCAGTGGCGGCAGATACCAGGCGGTTGGGAACGCCAGCAGTGCGGCCGCGTAGCTCGTCCAAGCCAGCGCCCACAAGCCGCGCTTGCCTGTCACATTTCCCCGCACCAGGGCCGGCACCACAGATTGAGCAAACGCCAGGTTCAGCGCGCACATCGCCGCGTAGGTGGCCAGCGCGGCGATGGACCACCGCGTCGCCACCTCGGTCAATAGCGCGAAGGGAAGGATGACGGGCAACGACTGCAGGAGGTTCGTCGGCCACAGCTCGCAGAAGCGACGGCGCACTTCTTCGCAGTCGCCATTACTAGTCAGCGGCCCAAGCCCGCGATACAACGGGAGGCAGACCACTTGGCTCAGCCAAGGGACCGTCAACGAAGCGGCCAGCAACAGTGAAGTCAGCCCGGTCCCGCCGACCTCCACGTGGGCCATGCGCTCGGTGGCGATTGGGAAGACGACGGTGAGAAGACCGACCGGGGAGAGATGTAATAGCAGCTCAATGGCCGGTCGAATCACTCCCGCTGCCCGTCAGTGCCGGCCCCTGCCACGGTGTACCGTCAGCAGGACCAGAGTCAGCGCGATAACCGCGACAACCGCGAGATTGACGACGGGCGTGCTGCCGAACCTGGGCTGAAATGCCGGCAAGAGCCCGACCGCCGCCAGGGCAGCAAGTGTCACCAACGGCAGGGGGCCAACGGACCGCAACACACGGTTCGCCAGCCTCAGCCCAGAAATGATCAAAGGATTCATCCCTCACCTGGCGCGGACTCCTGATAGAAAAACTCAAGGTCAAATGTGCTCCACGCCAATAACATATACTCACGCGTGTACCATCAAGAAAACGGATGGTAGTATGGCCGAGAGCAGGTTGTCACGGCCTTCGCGAAAACTTGACCGGGCGCCTCCCGAATCCAATG
Organism: uncultured Actinomycetes bacterium; assembly: GCA_963774825.1. Classification (GTDB taxonomy): domain Bacteria; phylum Actinomycetota; class Actinomycetes; order Streptosporangiales; family Streptosporangiaceae; genus DATBGO01. The sequence goes on from CAVZGW010000013.1 coordinate 203,734, forward strand.
CTTAAGGACGTTCAGACATCGACAGCGTGCGGCATGCCGTGCGGTGGATTCACCCAAAATAACCCAATCACCAAGGGTGAGTACGACGAGGATGCCCTCTTTTTCCGTCATATCCAATACGCGGCTCATGTCGATGTACGCGCGACGATACGGCAGGTGCGAGCTTGTGCGGCTTATAACACGCCCGTTGAGCGCACCCGGGAGGCGTTAGGCATGCCACGACGCCACGGTGCTTGGCTTCGCTACGGCGCCCCGCTGACCACGGAACAGGTCGACTTCGCTATCAACAACTACCAGGTGGCGATCCTGCAGCCATGGGAGAGGGACGCCCTGTCGCGATTGAAGTCGGCTCGCCCGGATATGACCGTGCTTTGCTACAAATGCCTATCGTCGACGCGCAGCTATGAACCAGGGCCGGTGTTCACGTCTGGCGTCAGTTACGCCGAGGCAGGAGCAGCAGACGAGGAATGGTTCGCACACCGCATCGACGGCCGCAGCCGCATCGAGTGGAATACCTACAGCGGGCATTGGCAGATGGCGGTGTGGAATGAGGAGTACCGGACCCGGTGGCGTGACAACGTGGCTGCGGAGATTGCGGGCTCGCTGTGGGATGGCGTCATGGCCGACAATGACGTCTACGACGACTACTACGGCCTGTGCCCGCCGATCGAGGGCGGTCGGACACTTGCGGACTTCCGAAGGGCGCTGGACGAGTTCGTCCCACTGGTCGGCGCCAGTTTGAATGCCGTTGGCAAGCTGCTGATACCCAACATCGCCGAATCCCGGCGCGATCCGGGCCGATGGGCGCGTCATGCGGCGTACGGCGGAGGCTTTGAAGAGGTATGGCTAGCGCACGGACCCGACGACTATTTCGATGTCCCGACTGTGCTCGCCCAGGCCGCACAGGTGCCGGGACCAGGCATTACGATCATGCGGGTGGCGTCGGATGGAACCGACATGCATCCAAATGTGACCTATGGGCTGGCCGCGTTCTGGGTGTTCGGTGGAGGCTGCGGAGGCGCCTACGCGGCCACGGCCCACGACGGCTATTCAGCCACGCCATTTATTTCCCAGTACAATTGGGATCTCGGAGTCCCACTGGAAGAAATCCGCCGACGTGGCAACGGCCGGTCTCGTTCCTTCAGCAACGGCTGGGCGGCCGTGAACCTGAACGAGCGTCCGCGCCGACGGGTGACCTTCCGTGTGCCGGCTGGGCTGCGGGATGTACACGAGCAGCCGGCTCCGTCTAAGGTCACGCTTTCCCCCCACGAAGGTGTTCTGTACGTACGGGAGACATACAGCTTGTCAGCCCTGTCACGTGACGACTCCGTGTGAGGAACCGCCATATCTGCGTGATCTGCAGGCCGACCACTTCCCTCCTCCGGCTGCGCCAGGCCGTCAGCTGTCCGTGGAGAAGAGCCGCGACGCGTTGCCGCCCAGGAACAGGTCCCGGGCCTCGTCGTCGAGGGCGAGCTCGCCGAGGCGCCTCAGGGCCTGCGCCGGGGTGATCATCGGGTAGTTGGAGCCGAAGAGGACCTTACGCCGGCCGTGCCCGCGCATGTACTCGACCAGCTCTGCCGGGTAGCGGTGCGCCACGTGGGCGGAGGTGTCTATGTAGACGTTGGGGTACTTGGTGGCGAGCGCGATCATCTCGGTGGTCCACGGGTAGCCGATGTGGCCGCCGACGATCACGAGTTCGGGGAAGTCGAGGGCGACGTCGTCGAGGTACGGGATCGGGCGGCCGGTCTCCGACGTGCGGAGCGTGCCGGTATAGCCGACCTGGGTCATAAATGGGATACCGAGTTCCACGCACTCAGCGAACAGTGGGTAGTACAGGCGGTGGCTGGGCGGCAGTCCCCACAGCCACGGCAGAATGCGCAACCCGCGGAACCCGAGTTCGCTGACCGCCCGGCGCAGTTCCAGCACGGCCGGCCGCGGGCGGCGGATGTCGACGGACGCGATGCCGGTCAGCCGGTCCGGATGCGCCGCGACCCAGCCTGCCACCACGTCGTTGCTGATGAGCGGGCCGCTCGTGTCGTACCAGGCGCAGATCATCCCGCGCTCCACGCCGGCTTCGTCCATGACGGCGAGGGTGCGCTCGATAGGTACCTCGTCACCTGACAGCTGCTGCCCGGTCCACCACCGAAGCGTGTCGAACATGTCATTCTGCAGGAATCCCGGCGTCGGATGCTGCATCCAGGCGTCGACAATGACCATGGCAGCATTCTGCCCCTAATGTGCCGACCGCACCCGATGGGCCCGGGCCCGGGCTGAGGCTGGCACCGGGCTGGGCTGGCGATGGCGGCCAGCGCCACCGGCATCGTCAGCCTGCGGTGCCAGGAAGCCAGCTGACGCGCACCAGCACCACCCGATCGAGTCCACTTTTGCCACCGTCCGGCACCGGACCAAGGTCACCAAAGGCCCCGGGGGCGTAACCCTGGTTGCAGGCCCAGCATTGGTGGACATTGGTCTTATGGAAGCATCACAAAATGACTGGCTCGGGGGCCGTCAATTCGACGTGGAAAGGTACCTGCACGGCGCCACGCTCGAAGAAACCGTCGCCACCGGGGTCTACTGCCTGGTCACCGGGAAACGGCGAGACTCGAACGTCTACTTCGTGCGGTCGGGCGAAACCTGGGTTTTGGTCGACACCGGGTGGCGCGGCCGGGCCGAGCTGATCAGGAGCGCAGCGGAGACCCTGTTCGGGGTCGGCGCCCGGCCACGAGCGATCGTGCTTACGCACGTGCACCCGGACCACGCTGGCTCAGCTTCCGAACTGGCCCGCATGTGGGACGTCACCATGTACGTGCACCCCGACGAACTGCCATTGCCCCCCTCCGGCCGCATCATCGGCGCCTTGGCTCGTGTCGAGCGGAGCTGGATGTTCCCCTCCGGGCAGGACGGGCTGAGCCCTGTCGACCCGAACGTAGGCGTTCCCGGCCTGCCGGACTGGCAGGTCATCTCCACGCCCGGCCACACCCCTGGCCACCTGGCGCTGTTTCGGAGGGGAGACCGTGCCCTCATCCCGGGCGACGCCGTCCTGACCGTCAACCTCAATTCGCTTGGCGACGCCCTGTCGCAACGGCACACCCTCGGCGGGCCACCGCGCTTTGCCACTTGGAACTGGCGGGCAGCGACTGAGTCTGTGTCTGAACTGGCCCGGCTGGAGCCGAGCGTGCTGGCGCCGGGCCACGGAAGACCGATGGCCTGCCCGGTGCTTGCTCCCGCGTTGCGGGCTCTGGGCGAGCGGCTCAACAACCCTGCCAGCGCTGGCAGCGCGGGCTCATCCCCGGGCCACAAGCTGACGGAGTGGTTCCTCAACTTCTTCGACTACAGTCGCCGGGCCCGCTAACGGCTGCACGGTGTTCCGCACCGTCGCGCTCTTGACTGCGAACGGCGTCAGGTGGCCTGGCGGCGCCCCGGCGACGCCTCGGAGGCAGTCACTCCACTCAGGCGCTCTCCCCAGGCGCGGGCCCGCCCCAGTTCGCCCTCGACCAAGGCCCCGGTCATGCCCTCGACGAGGAAGCTCTCGGGTGACGCCGCGATGCGCGCCCCGTGCTGCGCGAGGAGCCGGCGGATGGACTTCGACGCTTGGCCAGTGAACGCCGGCAGTCCCTGGAGCCGGGTATCGAAAGCGGCGCCGGCGACCTCCAGCCGGCCGAGCGATGCGAGCCATTCGCGTACTCCCGGGCCGCTGACGGCGCCCGGTACCAGCTCGATCTCGCTCCCCGGCTTCCTCGCCAGCTTCCCGGCCTTCTTCCGGGTACGCGGCCTGGACATCTCGTGGGTGTGGGTGGGACCGCCCACCACCACGAGATCCGCGCCGTCGAGGATGTGCGCTTCGGCCGAAGTGACCGGCACCACCGAGACCTCTGCGCAATCGGCCAGCCCCTCGGCGATGGCCTCGGCCACCTTCTTGGTGCTCCCGAATATCGATTCGTAGACGATGACTGCTCGCATGACAGCACCTCCCGCTCCCACGCCTCCAAGTCCAGGGTCTCCCCAACTTCGCACCCAGGGCAGGGCCGAAAGACCCCTCGGCCGCTTCTCAACCACCTTTGGTCGCTGGCCCGACGAGGTGAGGCGGCCGATGACGGTGACCGCCCTGTAAGTGCGCTTGCGAGCAGTCAGCCCCTCCCGGCAATGACGCCTTAGATCGCTCGCTCTCCTCGTTCCCTGCGGTGCCCGCGCCGTAGACATGATCCACACTGGGACTGGCCGACAAGGAGGCCGTGCTCGCCTCGCACCCGGACAGCTTCTGCCAGCCCGCCGTGGTGTCACCCGATCGGGCGTCATGACAGTGTCGCCCCCGATCGGGAATGCTGATGTGCGCCAGCCAGCGTTCTAAATGACACTGCGGCGCCCGGCCATGCAGCCTGGCGTCGGCCTGCGGCCGATTCGCCTGGGGGGCAGCTCCCGGGGGGGCTTGGGTGTCCCGGGGCCATTCACTGGCCCGGGGCACCCGGGCTGGGGCGGTCGGCCGCGGCGCGGGCGAATGACTTGTACGGCATGATCTCGCCCGGCTTGATCACGCCGTCCTCGATCGCGCGGGCGAGCAGCGCGTCTTTGCTCGGCGCGGTCCGCCCGGTGGCCGCGTACTTGGCGCGCGCGCGGCTGATGTACTGACGGACCGTGTTCTCGCTGATCGACATGCGCCGCCCGACCGACGCTTTCGACATGCCCTGGAACCACAGCAGCAGCGCCTGCCGCTCCTGCTCCGACAGCGCCGGCCGAGCCGGGCGCTGGTCGGCGAGCATCGCCCTGGCCTGCGACCGGGTCACGTACGGCCGGTCTGCGGCAGCCGCCAGCACTGCCTCTACCAGATGGTCGCAGCCCTCGTCCTTGGACACGTAGGCGTGCGCGCCGTTGTCCAGCGTCTCCATCACGATCGCCGGATCGCTGTGCCCGGAGAAGGCCACCACCCGGTATCCGGCTGCCACCAGCCGGGGGATCTGCGTGGTGACCAGCTCGCCGGACAGCTCGAGGTCCAGGATGACCACGTCGGCCGGCGGTCGCGGCATGGCGCGGAGCCCGGTCAGGTCGCGCGCCGTCTGCACCAGCCGCACCCGCTGGCCGGGATCGGACCGGATCCAGGACGCCACCCCCTCGGTGACGACCGGATGGTCTTCGATGATCGCCACCGTCACAGGCTGTTCCATCGCGCCTCCGCCCAGAGCATGCCGCCGTCTTGCTGCTGTTCGATGGCGACCCCCTCGCCTGCTGCGGGCAGCCGGACGACCGCGGCGATATCGGCGACGAAGCTGACGGCGATTCCGGCGGCCACCGCCGCCAGGGTGATCCGCGCCTGGCTGCGCGCGGCGGTCAAGATCGCGATGGCAGCGTCGGTGATCACCCGCCGGGCCGGGCCGGGCACCTGCGGCAGCGGCCCGGCCGTCTCGATCTCGACGGCAACCCCGCGCCGCTCGGCCACGTCGGCACTCGCGTGCAGTTCGTGCACCAGCGATCCGGGTACCTCATCGCCCTCGGCCAGTAGCCGGCGCAGCCGGGCCGCCTGGACCGCGCACCTGATGCGCACTTGCGCGTCGCCCGGGTCAGCCGTCGCCGCCCCCAGCTCGGTGACCAGCGGGACGGCGCTTTCCTGCAGCGCAAGCCAGCGGGTGTGCCGGGCGGCCCGGATGATTTCCGCAGTGGCGGCCTGCTCGCGCGCGGCGTGCTCACTCCGCGCCGCCGCGGCGGCCTGGCCGGCGGCGGCATCCAGCGCCCTGACCCCGGCGGCGACGGCCACCTGGGCTCCGGTCGACCAGGCCAGCACGGCGAGGAACCCGGCCAGGTCGGTGCGGTGCAGCCCGTCCCACACCTGCACGCCCAGGATGGCGAGGGCCTCGGCGGCGAGGAACCACGCAAGCTCGGCGAACCGGCGGCGGAGCAGCACGAGCACGCCCATCCAGCCGGCACTTCCCCACGCCCAGTTGACCGCCAGCATCTGGCCGGCCGGGCTGGCCGCCGCCGCTGCCGTGCTGGCGGTCAGCCCGATCACGGCCACCGCCCAGGCTGCGCGCCAGCCGGGCGCTCCGCGCAGCACCAGGACCGACCCGGCGGTGATCGCCAGCGCCATGACCAGCCACATGGCGCCCTGGAAGGCGAACGAGCTGTACGCCGACCGGTTATGCAGCAGCTGCCCGCCCGCTCCGGCGAGATGCCAGCCCGCGACCAGGAAGACCACAGCGATGGTGAAGGCCCACTGATAGCGGCCGGACATCATCGCCGTCGGCGCCGCGCCGGTCATGCCGGCCAGCTCACGGTGACGGTCGTGCCCGCGCCGGGACGGCTGGTGATCGCGGCCCGGCCGCCGGCCGCCAGCATCCGCCCGGTGATCGACTCGCGGATGCCCCGGCGGGATGGCGGGGTGGCGGCCGGATCGAAGCCGCGGCCCCGGTCAATGATCTTGACGACCGCCCAGCCCGCACCGCCGCTGACGGTCACCACCGCCTGGCCGGTTCCGGCGTGCCGCTCGACGTTGCGCAACGCCTCGCCGACGCAGGCGACGAGCTGATCCGCGACCGGAGACGGCAGCGTGACCGGGACGAGCTTCAGCCGCACGGCCAGGCCATCGGTGCTGGCCGCAGCCCGCTCCAGCTTCGGTCTCAGGTCAGTCGGCGGCGCCCACCCGCCCGGCACGGCCGGGCCGCCCGCGAGCCCTTGCAGCACGCGCAGGTCCCGGGCCGCCTGCACGGTAAGCGCCGGGGACGGTCCGGCAAAGGCGCCGGCCGCAACCATGGTCAGTGTCGACAGGACGGTGTCGTGCAGCTGGCGGTGCTGCTCTTGCTCGTCAGCGCGCCGCGCCTCCTCTGCCCGGATCTGCCGCTCGGTCTCCAGGCCGGCGGCGACGGTCGCGTCCGCTTGCCGGGCGCCGCCGCGGATCACTGCCACCAGCCCGGCGGCGACGATCGTCTCCACCACCAGCAGCCAGGCATCGGCCGGGTGGCCGGCGCCGAGCCCGTAGGCGATGACCACGATCGCGGCCCCGGGCAGCCCGAGCCACGGCCGCAGCGCGATCTGCAGGATGTACACCGACGTGCAGGCCAGCGGGAGCATCCAGGTCGTGCTGTCCTCGATCAGCACGGCCGGGACCAGGTGCTGCTGCGCCAGCGCCAGCGCCGAGATAACCGCGGCGTCGGCCAGTACCACGGTCGGCGTCAACCCGGACCGCCGGACCCGCCAGGTGAAGAAGGCTGACCACAAACACAGCGCAGTCAGCGGCGCGCCCAGCCACCAGCCGGAGATCGGCTTCGTAGCGGCCAGCACGGCTATGGCGGTGAACAAGACCGCGCCGCCGAGGCGCAGGGCGATCGCATACCAGCCGGCCAGCCGGTGCAGGGCCTGGTCGGATGGTCCTGCTAACCGCAGGCGGCGTGCCCGCCCGCGGCGGCCCGCGGGCTGGATCTGCCCCTCGACGGACTCAGCTGCCGGTTCCACCGGACCAGTATGCGGCAGGACCACGGCACCGAGAACGGTGACGTTTCAACATCTGGGCCGGGCTGAACCACCTGCGGTTCTTTCTCCTGTTGAGCGGCAGTCGTTCCAGTCAGCCTTAGCCAATGATGACCAGGCGCGCCGATCGCCTCGTCTGCACATCCGCTAACCGCTTTGGCCAACACGCTTCACAGGTCGGCGGACGGGCTGATGGTCCGGCGGCCCCACCGTGCTGGTCTGGTTTCACTCATGCAGCTCGCCGAAGCCGCGGCCTTAGGCGGCGAGGCTGAAGGGCGGGTAGCGGTCGGTGAGGAAACCTACGTAGGCCTCCACCCGGAGCGCGTAGCGGTAGGAGCTGACCAGGAAGTCCCGGATGCCCTCGGGGTACTGCCCGGTGAAGACCACGGCGAAGAAGCCGGCGATGATGCCCAGCGCCGCCGCGATGGTCAGGCCGGCCACCACGAAGTACTGGGGAATGGCCAGGAACCACTTGTACAGCGGCTGCCACCGCTCGAGGTGTGCGGGATAGGTGAGCCGCAGGGACGTGTGCGGTTCCATCCCGTCGTCGTCGGCGGACAGCTCGAAGTCGAACGGGGGATAGTCCTCGTGCATGAAGAAGGCGTAGCTCATGGCCCGCCACTCGTAGCGGTAGGTCATGGCGATCGCGTCGAAGAGCGGTCGCGGGATCTGCTCGGTGATCAGCACGGTGAAGAAGCTGATCAGGGTCAGGACCTGCCGCAGGCAACGCAGCGCATAGCCGATCATCAGGTGCGGGATGGCCAGCAGCCACTGCACCAGGGGGCGCCACCGGGTGATGTGATGGTCGGCGTGGAAGTCCAGCTGGACGGGATACGGGGCGGACAGCGGCATGGACACGATGGCTCCATCGTTCGGGCCGCTTCGGGAACGGAACGGCGGGTCTCGGCGCGGGCTCTGCTGCCCTGCAGCATCCGGCGTTCCGTGACGAAGTCGACAGGCTCGAACGTCGCTGTCGCCCTAGTCTCGATGGTGTCGCGTGGCTTACGTCGTAAACTTACGGTAGGCTTACACCGTAAGCTTTGTCAAGCTGGTGACAGGAGAACGTGCAGAGATGGCGCGACCGGCCAGACCGGCCACACAGCCCGGAACCCCGCTTAGCCGGGACCGGGTGCTGCGCGGTGCCGTAACCTTCGCCGACGAGCACGGCATCGGGTCGCTCACCATGCGAAAGCTCGGCGAGGCCCTCGGGGTCGAGGCGATGTCGCTGTACAAGCATGTGGCCAGCAAGGGCGATCTTCTGGACGGCATGATCGACCTCGTCTTCAGCGAGATCGGCCTGCCCCCGCGCGGAGCCGACTGGAAGTCGGCCATGCGCGGCAGGGCGGTCTCCGCCCGCCAGGCATTGTCCCGCCACCGCTGGGCGATCGACCTGATGGAGTCGCGCAGCACACCCGGCCCCGCAACGCTGCGGCACCACGACGCTGTCATCGGGTGCCTTCGCGAGGCCGGCTTCCCGGTCCCGCTGGCGGCACATGCGTTCTCCGTCCTGGACAGTTACATCTACGGCTTCGCGCTGCAGGAAGCGAGCCTGCCGTTCGACACCGGGGAGCAAAAAGCCGACCTGGCGCGAACGATCATGACGCGGTTCACTCCCGACGGGTACCCCCACCTCACCGAGCTGACACTCGAGCACGTCCTGCAGCCCGGCTACGACCACGGCAACGAGTACGAGTTCGGGCTCGACCTGATCCTCGACGGCCTCGAGCGCACCCGCGGCACGGCCCAGCCAGTACCGAGCGGTGGGCATGTAAGCAGTGGCGGCATGCCGTGAGAAGTACACGTCGAGAGCTGGCAGCGCTGCTCCGCCGCTGGTCGCGTAATCGTCTCCCGGCTCTCTTGTCTCCCCGACGGATGGGGCGTAGCGCCCGGATCAAGAAGGTGTCCTCGTTTATCTGCGTGTAGACGAGATTTAAGATTCGTCCCGGGCTGCTCTGGACCTCGGTGGCGCCTAGCGCGCAGCGAAGCGGCGGTGGCATTCGACGGCAGCTGCCCTCATCTGGCCCGCTCTTCGTCAGAGCTCACGGCCGACGGTCGCCGATGCCTCGTGGATCCGGCCCGGCGTGCTTTTCCGCAGGGTCAGTCACGGCGTGGCCTTCCGACGATACGTGGCGGTCGCTAGGACTCCCGGAGCCCTCGAACCTTGGCTGGTCAGGTCGAAAGGCGGCGGAAACGGGCTGGAGCAGCCCGGGGAAGTGCATGCTCCAAATGATGGGATCTGCAACACAGCAATCCACCGCACGGTAGATGGCGGCTTCGCAATAACCCAGGTGACGGTCCATGTCCCATTTTTTGCGACGCTTGCTTGGGGTGAGACCAGCCACGGCGGGGCGCCTTTGCCTTCTGTGACTGTCGCGTGGGCGCCGGGGAGCTTGTCAATGACAAAGATCGAGGCAGCAGCTGGCATATTGCGCACCGTGCCGCTCCACATGTACAACCGGCCCGGTGGGGGCGGGTGGGACTGTTCTAGTTCACTTGTGATCGCGAGGCTTGGCGAGGCCGGTGAGGTGGTTGTGACGCTAACCTGCGCGGGTCCACCAGGGGAAAGGCTGATGAGCGCTACGACGATGCTCGCTATCGCGGCGACAACCGCAGCCAGCAGCACCTGCCATCGTTCAAGTCGGCGCCAGCGCCTGCTCCTTGATCGTGGGCCCATGAATCACATTATTCATTGAGGTGGCCGCGATGTGTGGCGTGAGCTTTCGAGAGGCGGCCAGAGGCTGGGTCTCAGCGGAGGTAATCGGAGTCGGGCTGGCCAGCCTTGTTGTTCTGGGCGCCTTCGTCGGCTGGGAGGCCCGCAGCAGCCATCCGATGCTGAACCTGGGATTCTTTTCTGACCGCCGGTTCTCGGTAGCCGCGGCGGCTGAGACCCTCGGGGTCTTCGGGCTGCTGGGGCGCTGTTCGTCCAGACGCAGTTCCTGCAGTTCGACCTCGGCTTCTCGCCGCTGCAAGCCGGGCCTCGGCGGCGCGCTCGCCGTCGCTGCTCACGCCGGGGGCGCCGCCGGCGCCCTGCTGGCGCACACCGCCCGAGCCGCGTTCATGAGCGGCAACGAGGTAGCGCTGGCCGTCGGCGCCGCCGTCGCACTCGTCGGCGTTGCCCTCGTGCTCGCCCGCCTGCCGTCGCGGGTGCGGCGGGATTCACCGGATCCCGGTATGCGCGGGCCGGCGAAAGGGACGCAATAAACAGCCGGGCTGATGTCAAGCGCAGGCATCCGCAGCCATCCCTCGGATATCAGATCACCCGCCGATCTCATTCCTGAGAAGGCAACCATGAGGTTTCTGGGCGCGCCATCGCGGGCCATCACCGCGGGGAGTGCACACCCGGCATAGAGAAGCGCACAACGACTGCACGCCCCCGGCGGCCTGGCCTATCTTGGCTCGTTGCCAGAACGTCTGGCAGGCGTCAGCTGGCGTGCCGGTCCGCGGTAGGCCACGCATGCCACCGCGATGTCCGTGTCAGTCCCCGGATGGTGTACGTGGGCTCAAGCCGGATCCTGCGCGTCGCGTCCCTGAGGCAGGACGATAATCTCCTTGTCCGGGCCGGGTGAGTCCTGCTGGATATAGATAGCCGGGTGAGTCCTGCTGGATACGCTGCCGTCTTCTCCCGTCTTCAGCCCCGGCGTGCGGTCGCCGATGGAATAGCGATCGATTGGGTTGGCAACTAGTCATAGGGTCGTGGCGGCGTGAGGTAGCCACGAAACTCCCTGTAGTGCCGGCTGGCGCGGCCGCTGGGCGGGGAGCGGCACAGATCGGCAGCAGCCAGGTGCTCCCGTACGGGCGAGCGGTTCGAGGTCTCACGGACGGTGGTGCGGCTGCTCGATGAGACAGGCGTCGAGTTGTCCGTCGATGGCTGTGCGGTCGGCATCGGGTCGGCCGGCGATGATGACGAGTTCGGTGCTGGGGGGCCGGTCGGCCCATTCGTCGAACCGGTGTGCCTCGCCTCGTTGTCCGACTACCTGGAGCAGGTATCGGTGGCCCGGATCGTGGGCGTTATGCACGAACCCCTTGATCCGGTAGACGGAGCGGGGAAGAAGCCGGATCGACGCGAGCAGGGCGTCGATGTCGGCGGGGGCGTCGCGGGTGTAGGTCCAGTGCTGGAAAGCGCCGGATCCATGGTGATGGTCGCCGTCGGTTCCGTGGCCCACGGTCGCCGCGGTTTCGGTTGGTCCGATGCCGAGCAGCACGTGGAAGGGCACCTGTGCGTGGCTGGTCTCGATAATGCGGACCGCTGGAAGGCGGTCGTGCACGAAGTTGCGGACGGCGTCGACCTGGGTCCGGTCGGCGAGGTCGATCTTGTTGAGCAGGACGATGTCGGAGTAGCCGATCTGGCCGAACACCAGATCCCGGGTCGTGGTGTCCTCGGCCTGGGCGGGGAGCTGTTCGGCGTCGATGACGGCGACGATGCCGTCCAGACGGACCGGCGACCGGAACACTTCGGAGGTGAACGTCCGGGCGATGCCGCTGGGTTCGGCCACCCCGCTGGCTTCGAGCACGAGCGCGTCGAGTTCGCGGTCCTGGCCCAGGACACTGTCCACGGCAGCGACGAGATCGCCGCGGATCTCGCAGCACACGCACCCGTTGGCCAGGCTGACGGTGCCCGACTCGACGCCGATGATCAGCTCCGAGTCGATGGAGACCGCGCCGAAGTCGTTGACGATCACCGCGATGCGCAGTCCGTGGGCCTCGGACAGGATCCGGTTGGCCAGCGTGGTTTTTCCCGCGCCGAGAAACCCGGTCAGCACGGTGACGGGCGTCGTCGCCGCCGCCTCGGCTGGCTCCGTCGGTGCCAGGAGCCAGCCGAGATCCTCCGCCGGGCCGGGGCCGGTCACGGTCACTCAGGCGTCCGGGGCGGTGAGGGCGTCAAGGTGCTTCTTGTTGTAGGCCTGCTGCTGCCGCCAGGCGGCCCCCATGCTCTGGAGCATGGCGTCGGGCATGACTTCCATCGGGACGACGAGGTCGCTGTCGACCGGCCATTCCTGGAGCAGTTGCGGGTGGTAACCGTCCGGGTAGTAGTCGTCCGGAGGGATCTCCTGGTCGCGGATGAACGGTTCCTGGATCTCGGCGCGGCTGGTCGGGGGATGGGGCACCACGAGCTGGCCGTCGTCGAAGTCGAACTGGGGCGCCCGGCTGTTGGGATAGTCCGGTAGCACACCCTCGCGGACCCAGATGTCGTCCTTGGTGACGTTGACGACGATGCCGTCGGGTGCCCCGAAGTGGTACGGGCCCTTCCAGTGCTGGCGCACCTCGGCCACGGTCTCCGCGTTGATGTACGGATCGAAGGGCATGTGCGTGGTCATGAACAACCGCGGGTTCGCCCGGCTGGCGACGTACCCGGCCGCGTAGCCCGGGGTGTGGTGGGTGTCCAGCCGTGTAGCGGCCCAGGAACGGAGGTACGCCCTGCACGCCCGAGCTGATCGCGCACAGCTCCGCCTGGGTCTCGGTGATGTAGACGTCGGCGCCCGAGGCGAACTGCGCGTCGAGCTTGGAGGGGCGGCCGTCGCCGGTCCAGACCATCTTCAGCCCGTTCCAGTCCAGCCGGTAGGCCGAGGCGCCGTCCTTGGCGTGTGACCGCTGCCAGTGGATGACCTTGACGCCGTTCTCGTCGTAGAAGACGCCGCCGTTGTCACGGAAGTCGAACTCGGTGACGTCGACATCGTGGCCCTGGCCGACCGGGAACACGCGAACGCGTCCCGATGCCAGGTGAGCATCTGCTTCATGCCCTCCACCATGTGCGCCGTGCCGAACTCGGGGCTGCGTCCCGACGGGCCGAACACGCGCAGCGGCTTATGCCACCGCCCCGCCCAGCCGCCGAACATGTAGAGATACGGCAGCGCGCCGAAATGGTCCACGTGCAGGTGCGTGATGAAGATCTTGTCGAGCTGGTTGATCGCCAGCCCGGCGGAGATGTAGTTCGCCACCGACCCTTCGCCGAGGTCGAACACGAAGTTGTCGCCATTGCCCAGCTCGATGAAGATCGACGTGTTCATCTGTCCCGGCCGAATGAATGGCGCCGTGCCCATGAACGTGATCCGCAACTCGTCGGGCCCTACCTCTTCGGTCCGCGGGAACCAGTTCGCCGCGCTCGCCAGGCCCGGCGTTGGGTTGATGCCTTCGAACGTCAACCCGTCGGTCCCGGCCGCGCTGCACGGCCCCCAGGAGCACCCGGATGCCGGCGCCAAGAAGTACGAGGTCGGCGATCATCTGGACGATGAGCACGACCCGGGCAGTCTCCGATTTGGCGGTGATGTCGCCGAACCCCACCGTCGAGAACACGGTCACCGTGAAGTACAAGGCGCCGTGCGGGTCAGCGGCGGCCCAGGCTCGATCGGCGGCGGGCCGTGACGACGTGCTGCTGCTGGCGCTTGCACGGGAACGAATGCCGGGTCCGGCCGCGCGCCCGGCACACCGTCCCCGGATCAGCGTGCGGGACCGGAAACGGGCTGGGCGCGGCCGGTCAGAGCAGGCCGAGCAGGCGGGCCCGCTCGACCGTCTCGGCGCGGGAGGAGACGCCGAGCTTGGCGTAGATGTTCTTCAGGTGCGCCTTGACCGTGTTCACCGACATCAGGCATTCGCGGGCGATCTCCGCGTTGGTCAGGTGCGAGGGCAAGAATCGCAGCACCAGCAGCTCCCGCTCGGTCAAGATCACCGCCGGCTGGCGGGATGCGGCGCGGGAGGAGGAAGGGGAACCCAGCGCCACCGACAAAGCAATGCCGGATTCGGTCCCGAGCGATTCCGCGGCCGCCCGGGCCAGGCGGGCCACCGCCGGGCCTTCTTCGAGGAAGACCCGGACCAGGTGCTCGGGGGCCGCGAGCCCGGCCGCGGCCATCATGTGCCCTCCGGGGTCCTCACCGGACTCGAGGGCGGCGCGGCCCAGCAGTAGCTCAGCGACCACCTGGTCGCGCATCGTGCCGGGGCTCGCCTGGCCGAGCCAGGCCCGCACCGCGTCGAAGCGGCCGCGTGCCAAGTCCAGGCGGGCCCGCAGCAGCGTGCGCGCCGGGCTGGCGTCGGGCAGGGTGGCGATCAGTTCTTCAGCCTGGCGTGCCTGGCCGGCTTCCAGGTGCCAGCGGGCAGCAGCCGCGTCGACCAGGCACCCCAACGCCGACCGCGGGACGTGGTCGATCAGCTTGCCGGCCTCGCGCACGGTCGCGAATACCTCGTCCCAGTCGTCCAGCGCGACGGCCACCCGGACCTTCTCCAGCCGGACCAGGACCTGGTAGACGAGGATAGACGGGTTGGCCTGAAGGACCTCATCCAGGAGCTGGAACGCCGCGATCGCAGCCGCGATCTCGTTGCGGTCGATCAGCGTCCCGGCCAGCGCCAGATGGGCGTCGGCCGCGCCTGGGTGGGTGTCGAGACCGAACGCGCCAGCCGCCTGCAGGGCGGCGGTAGCCTGACGCCCGGCTTCTGAGAGCCTGCCTTCCCGCAACGCGATCCGCGCGGCGAGCGCCGGCGCGAGCACGAGCGCCGCGATCTCATCGCCCGGGCTGCCCGCGCGCAGAACCGCGCCGGCCTCACCGGGCTGATCCACCAGCAGGTAGCCGCGCACCAGGTTCATCCGCGCCCGAGCGCCGGCGACCCCGAGGTCCAGACCGGCCTCGACCGCCTCGACCGCCCGGCGGCCGGCATCGATCTCATTGCCCGCACCCGCGCTGACCGCGAAGGCGAGAAGCCGGAGCACATCGAGGGTCGCCATGTCCTTCGTCCGTGCCTGGGGCTCGTCGCTGATGCGCATCTGGGCGCGCTGGAGCCAGGCGTGGGCCTCCGCCACCCGACCGGACAGCCCGAGCATCAGGGCGTAGGTGAGCATCCGGGAGGCCGATTCGGTCACCAGCACCTGAGGGAACAAGTTGACGAATGCCGCGATGCCCGGGATATCGGACACATCGGCGCGGCGGTACGCCGCCTCGAATACGAGCGAGAATGCCCGGTCGGTGTCACCGGCGGCGAGCAGGCAGCGGGCCGCCCCCGCGATGTCCCCGCGGGGCTGGAGGATTCCGGCGGCCAGGCGATTTAGTCCTTGTACCTCGTCCGGGCGGTGCGTCTGCAACTCCGAGCGCAGCATTTCGGCCAGCAGCGGGTGGTACCGCCAGGTGTCCCGGCCGGGTCCGGTCGCCATGACGAACTTCAGGTCGGCCTCCATGCGCCGGAGCATTTCGCCGCTGTCGGTGCGTCCTGACAGTGCGTCGCAGAGCTCGGCGTCCAGGACGTCGGCGACCGACGTCCGCAGCAAGAACTCCGACAGGTCCTTGGGGGCGCGGTGGAGCAGCTCCTCAGCGAGCAGATCGGCCACCATCGGGCTCCGCCCGGAGAACTCGGCCACCGCAGCCGAGACGTCGGCGCGGTCCTTGAGCTCGGCGGCGGCCAGGCGCAGGCCGGCCACCCAGCCCTCGGTGTGCCGCCAGAGCCGCTCGATCTCACTCTCGGTTACACGACTCTCGCCGAGTGCGGTGAACAGTTCGGCGGTCTCGGGCAGCGTCAGCGCCAGATCGCGCTGGCGGAGCTCGGCGAGCCAGCCCCGTCCCCGCCACCGGCTGACCGGCAAGGGCGGGTCGACCCGGCCGGTCAGCAGCATCCGCGCTGCTCCGGGAAGGTGCTCGATGACGAACCCGAGATCCTGGGTGATCTCCGGGCTTTGCAGGTGATGAATATCCTCCAGCACGATGACCAGCGGATCGTCCACGGCCGACCACGCGCTCAGCAACCGGCGGAGAAACTCCGACGGCAGACGATGCACGTCAGCTGCCGACCCCGCCTGAGCGAAGGCACCCGGGACCGCGCGCTCCAGAGCCAGGACGAACGTGAGCCAGAAACGCTCCGGCCGGTCATCGCCGGCGTCGAGAGTCACCCATTCCCTGGCGACCGGGCCCAGGGCCTGGAACCACTGCGCGATGGCCACGGTCTTCCCGGTCGCGGGACCGCCGGTCACCAGCGCCACCCGCCAGTCGGGCTGGGCCAGAACCTCGAGCAGGCGCGGACGGGCAATCGCCCGGACCGGGACCGCCGGGCACCCGAACTTCGAGCGCGGAACCGAAAGCGGACCGCCCTCGGAGACGGCACCCGCGCGTATACCGCTACTGGTCAATTCTTACTGCTCACTCAGCCCACCCCAGCCGACCCCGCCACCAGCGGGTCCAGAGCAGCGATGTCCGTTATGACTTAAAACGGGCCTACACGGCCCTGCAGATGTCCAGCCGAGTCGGATAGCGCCTGATCGCTGACGCTAGAGCCTTGCTTCCTGGCCATTTGCGTGACATAGCCGTCTAAACACCATCACCACCTGATCACAGCGGGCTCTGCGATGCCAGGGACGAAAGTCCCATCCGGCGTATTGCCCCAGTTCCGGACCCGGCTCATCTCGCCCCTAGCTAGGCGGCGACTGGCAGGCATACCCGGAACGGGTGTAGCCAACTCACCCCCTCCGGCGGTTCCCTGCAAGAGTGACAAAGCCTGGAAACGTGGCCGATGGTGCCTATGTGATCACCGTACGCGGTGTCGCGGGTCCCTGGGTGCGGGGCGTCTTCGACGACACAGAGGTGAGCGTGGTGGGCGATACGACGGTGCTGCGGTGCGCCGGGGCCGACCAGGCGGCCCTGTACGGCCTCCTACGGAGAATCGAGGAGTTCGGGCTCGAACTCCTCGACGTCCATCAGGAATCGGCGGGACCGGCCCGAGGCGCAAGGTGACCCAGCCCGCTGCAGGACCCGGGCTCAGCCAAGAAACCTGAGGTCAACACCATGATCCCAAGTGGGGCGGGTGGGGCTCGAACCCACGACCGGCGGATTATGAGTCCGCCCGAAACCTTCCCCTCCAATCCCCGCTGATCCCCTCCGGTCCAGTTTCGCCTGGCCAGGGCGGGTCTAGCGTCCCTTCCCGTCCTCCTGCGTTCCCGCTGATCCCCGGACATCTGTTCCCCGGGTGTTCCCCGAGGAGGTTCCGGTGACCGCCCCGGACCGCGGAGACCGCGTGCCCGAGCGGGGCTAGTGTCCCGGCGGGCATCCCATGCCGGGCACGTTCGCGGTGACCAGGCTGTCCAGACCGTCTTCTCCTGGGAGAAGACGTCCGGTCAACCTGGGTGTCCCCGATCCCCGGACGGCCCGTGACCGGCTCGCGGTGATCCCGCTCGGCAGAGCATCCTGCACCCCGGCGTATCGTTTGCCCCCCAGCCTCCGATCGCCCCGTCGGCCGGCCAGTTCGGCATCGCTGATCTGCTCGTAGCAGCCGGCGTCGTTACCTACCCGTAAAGGACGGAGCAGACCATGCACAGACCCAGGATCGTGGCAGCCATCACGGCCGCCGCAGCCGCTGCTTTAGTCCCCGCGATATCAGCCGGGACATCAGCGTCAGCGGTGACGGCGCGGCCAGCCAGCCCGCCCCCGGCAGGCCAGACCGTCACGTTTGGCAGTGCCCGCGCCTTGCCTGGCGTGCACCTGCCGCCAACACATCTGCCGCACCCGGTAGCCCGTAACGGCACCTATGTGTCAGACAACTGGGCCGGGTACGCCATCACATCCAAGGGCGGCCTGACGATCCCGCAGGTCAGTGACACATTCATCGTGCCCGACGTCAACTGCGCGGACAGCACTATCGGATCGTCCGGCTTCGCCTACGTTGCGGACTGGGCCGGGTTCGACGGACTCACCAATGGCACCGTCGAGCAGGAAGGCGTGGACGCCTACTGCACGTCCACTACCAGCCCGGCCGCTTACTACACCTGGTACGAGATGTACCCGCTGGACCCGGTGGTCGAGGGCACGGCCAGCCCGGGGGACGCGGTCACCGTGGAGTCACGGCGGTCTGGCTCCGACTACGTCCTGTCGCTGACTGACGTCACCACTGAGTCCGGGTTCGTCACCACCCAGCTGTGCCCGTCCGGGTCGGTGTGCAAGGACCAGGACGCCGAAGTCATCAGCGAGGACACTGGCGGGGCGGTAGCGGACGGGGTCGACCTGGCTGACTTCGGGCTGGACGAGCAGGATGCGATCACCGCGCACAATCAGGCCGGGCAGTCCGGGTCGTTTGGCTCCGGGACGTCGTGGAACAGCCAGACCATCGACATGGAGGATCCGTCGGACCTGCCGATGGCGACTCCCGGGCCGCTGTACGGCAGCGAGGCGTTCGCAGTTACCTGGGTCCGGGGATCGTGAGACCGAACGCAGGTACCGCGCCCCGGGCCCTGCCGGTCGGCGACCAACACGCCCCAGCTCCGGACGATTACTAGCCTTCGCCGCTGGCCGCGCTGGACGCACGCACCACGGGCGCCGCTGCGGGAAGACCTGAGCGGGGCACTGTCAATGCTGCGCCGTCCCCGCTGACAATCTGGATGTCCCGGCTGACGGCCTGGGCCCGCCAGCCGGGGCGGGGCGGAAGCCCAACGGAGGTAAGGCGACCGCCGCTTGACCTATCCCCCCGTGGCAGTGCCCCTCGTCCCAGGGGCGGATAAGGACGAGGGGCACTGTTCCCTGGCAGGGGGCCCGCTGGCCCGCAGCCGGTAGCGGTCAGGGCCCAGCGCCCGGCACCGTGCACCGGGTCTACACCACCTTGCGGGGCGCGCTGAACGCCGCGGTGCGACAGCGCAGGATCCTGCACAGCCCGTGCGACGGAGTAGAGCTGGAGCCGGATAACCCGGCCGAGGCGAAGCGGTGGAGCGCGGCGGAGGCGGCCCGGTTCATCGACTGCGCCTCGGATGACCCGATGGGCCTGATGTTCCGGGTCATGGTGCTGAGCGGCGCGCGGCGCAGCGAGCTGGTCGGGTTCCGGTGGGCATTCGCCGACCTGGAGGCGGCCTACCGGGATCCAGGGACCGGTGAGCAGGCCGTGGGCGCGGTACTCACCGTGAAGCGGACGATCCTCCAGCTTGGCGCCGGTTCCGGCGGCTGGCCGCGGCGGCTGGCGTTCCCGCGATCAAGCTGCACGAGGGCGGTCGTCACACCGGCAACAGCCTGATGTACGACGCCGAGGTACGCCGGGACATCGTGATGCGCCAGGTCGGCCACGCCAGCGAGGAGATCAGCCAGAGGTACAACCACCCGGAGCAGGCGCACCTGGCCGCCGCCGGGCAGGTCGCCGGGCTGGTCCGGGCAGCCGGCGACGCGTCATGACGCGGACGGATGTTCCCCGGGTGTTCCCCGGCGCCCCGGTTAACGATCTTACCGGTGGCGCTCAGGACCGTGTTCCCGCAGGTCATGCGGTGTGGGGCGGGTGGGGCTCGAACCCACGACCGGCGGATTATGAGTCCAGGCCACCAGCCAACTGCTTCATAGCCTCTGAGCTGGGCAAACCATCATTTGCGACACCACGCTCGCCATGATTTAGGCACGTATTTGGCATGATCATGATTGCGTCTGGCGCCAGCGCCTGATCGCCTCGGCCATTCTGGGGACGTCGTCGCGCAAGGTGACCCATACCGTCTCGTACTCGATGCGGTGGTAGGCGTGCGCAGCGATGATCCTCATGCCCTTGACTTCTCGCCAGGGAATCTCAGGAGTTGCCTTGATGACCTCATCTGGCAGCTTGGTGGCGACATCGCCCAGACGGCCGATGACGGCCTCACCCGCAAGACGCAACGGACGCTCGGCGTCCCAGCGCTCCTTCCCGAAACTCACGAGTTCGGCGGCCGCATCGACTGCCTCGGCCAGGTCGGCTAGAAGGTCGTCGACCCCTCTGGTCACAGATCCACGGCCTCGGCGCGGATGTGCTCGTCCCGCGGCTTTAGGGCGCTCCGCGCAACGACATCAACCCCAACACCGAGGAGATCCTCAAGATCCTGGAACAGGCCGACGTGATCAAGAAGAGAGGTACCGGGCTCGAAGTCCACCAACAGATCCAGGTCGCTGTCCGGGCGAGCCTCTCCCCGGGCAACAGAACCGAAGACGGCGATCCGATGAGCCCTGCGCTTCTGCGCGACGCGGAGAATCTCCGGGCGGCGGCGGCGCAGCCCTTCCAGTGTCAGCACGTCATCCCTCACCCCTCAAGCGTATCGCCGGATGATCCGCCTGCCCGCGAGCGTCCGATTTTCAGGAGGCTTGGCTAGTCCAGGTTTGTCCACCATAAGCCGCCTGACTAGGCCATACGAGGTTCTGCCTGTCCTTGGCGTCCAGGATCAACCCCACCTTCCCACAGCCGTCGTTAGCGCGGCGTTAGCAAGCTCGGCTGGGGTTGCGCCCTGGACGCGAGGGACGCAGTTGTAGCTCGACCACCGCTTCCGACTGCCAAGGTCCGGGTCCGTGGCGGTGTCAAGCACGAGCCGCGCAAGTTCCCCCATGTTTGCCCATGGGCCTATCAACTTCGCTCGGCTACAAACGTTCCCCAGCCTTTGACCGTGGTGAGCTTTCCCTCGCCCACCAGCACCCTAATTGCCCGGCCAGCAGTTGAACTGGACACCCCATAGGATTCGGCAAGTTCGGTCACAGACGGCAGAGCTTCCCCAGGCAGCCACTCACCGCGGTCGATGCGCTCCCGCAGGCCGTCAGCGACGACCAGGTACGGCGGTCGCGGTCCCCTCGGCATGTCTCCATCTCACCAACCAGACGGCGGCGCGATCGGGTCGTTACAGATGCCGGGCCTGCTTTCTACCCGCCCCAAATGCTCGGGGGCGTGGGCTTAGGTGGCCGTGGTCGAGATCGCCAAGCGCCGGATCTCCGAGGCGCTGAGCCAGGACTGAACTTGGGCACGTATTGGGCACAGCGACCTGCATCTGGCCGCCTGAGACCACATACAGTCGCACAAGAGCAGCGCGGCACAATCAGGAGAAGGCCGCGAATCTGCAGGTCAGACGGGCATGACCAGGACTTTCAAGCTGTGGGGCGGGTGGGGCTCGAACCCACGACCGGCGGATTATGAGAACTATGGCCCGACGCTACCGACGCTCTACCTGCACGGACACCACGGAGTGGTGCCGCCGACGGCGCTAATTGCAGCGTTTGCACAGGTGACTCGGTCCACGAACCGGTCCACGCCTGACTATGGTGACCACCAGATACCGGTCACAGAACGTCACCGCCGCAGGGGCACCTCAATAAGCGAGAGCTACGGCAGGCGGGCGACGTGGTCGATCTGGACTGCCCGCCGTTCCTCATCGATCGTGTAGAAGACGCGGTAGCGTCCGGCCCGCAGGCGCCGCAGATCCGGCGACCCATAAGGGAACGACTCCGGCGGCCGCGGCTCATCGCAGAGCTGGCTGACAGCGTCCCAGAGCGCAGCGACACCGACGGGATCGTCGCGGAGGAAACCCGCCGCCTGGTCCAGAGCTTGAATCTCCCAGTTGACCTGATAGCTCACCGGGATGGCATGCCCAGGCGGCGGCCCGCTTCCTCATGCGACACGTAGCGGATCGCCCCGGCCTCACGGCGCGCCAGGTACCCGGCCCGGGCATCGTCGAACTCCTTGTTGACCTGCTGCTCATGCATCGCCTGGCGCAGCTGCTGGTACTCCTCGATGGGCACCACCACGGCAACCACCTGGCCGCTATGACGAATCACGTCGTGGGTGTCACCGGCGGGCAGTTCGCTCATGAGAGTCATGGTAACGAAGTGGACCGACAGCATGACGTCACAACACGGCGACGTTCCACGACCAAGCCGGAGGCCGATCCACCGTCGCAAATGGCCATCTGGTGCTCCGGGATGGCCGGGCGATTAGAACGAGGGTTCATCGTCAGATGAATCGTCCGAGATTCACCGGCACCCGCCGCTACATGGCAACCCAGCGCCGCTCAGGCATCATCCGGGCGCTGGCCCCGCCGCGCTGATCGTGACCCTGGCCATGGCCGCTGCCTAAGCCGTCCCGCGGCGCGGTGCCACCCGGCGTGGTTGCCGCCCTGCAAGGGGCGCCCGATGGTCTGGCCGTCAGGAGTGGGTGATTATCAGCCGGGTCAGCTCTTGGAGGTTGTTGGTCGGCGACAGCATCATCACCCCGGGCCTGGGCACTGGGGTTCCCGCGTCGGTCCGCAGCTTGGCGTTGGGGAACGCCGGGCCGGGTGTCCCGGTGGGTACTTTCCGGATCGCCTCGATGGTCTTGTGGCACTTGGTCATGATCGACACGAGCTCTATGTAGGTCAGCACGTTCTTGCCGATGACCATGCTGGTGTTCGCCAGCCGTAGCGAGTACGGGTCGACCTTGTCGAATACCGGGCTCTTGCCGTGCTTCTTGCCCAGCAGCTTCTCATCGGAGTGCTCGATTGCGTTACGCAGGTACGCCAGCCGCCGGTCCTGCCGGTCGGTCAGGCGCGGTCCCGACCGGCCGATCTTGTTGTCCCGGAGCGCCTTCGCGTTCAGCACGGCGCGGGCTGCGGCGCCTACGCAGTTCTCCATGTGGTCGATCGCCCGCAGGTACGGAGTGATGCGCAGTACCCCGTTGTGTGGGGAGACATAGTCCAGCAGCTCGGCCCGGCCGCGTCGTACTCGCGGAGCGCCTTGTCGGTAAGCCTGGAGAAGTTCATGAACAGGCCAAACGTCGTCCTGTCAGGCGGCAGCCCTGCGGGAAGACTGGAAAATGAACGGTCAAGCAGAACATTGAGCACCCCTTTGTTTGAGAGGTGATCAACTGACGGTATGGCCAAGCCCTTGGACGTCAAGGTGATCCGATCGGCGCGAGGCATACCGAAAGTAATACCGAATAGCCACGTCCAAGGGCAAAACGGTTCCCGCCGGACGGCCTAGCCCCTCAGCCGAACAGGAAACCGCCGCTGCGCGGGTGGTCGCTCAGGTTCTCGCCGCAGGAGTCACAGGAGACGGTGGGGCCGTCGGGATGATGGCCGGGGTACCGGAGGTCAGGGCCTCGGGAAACGGGTCGGTGCAGCATCGACACCTACCTGACCCCCGCTGCTCGGGCACATCGAGCTGCGGAACCTCCAGGGTTGTTAAGTACCTCGCGGCGGGCCACAACCTCCTTGCAGAATTGCGATTCTCCGGGTGGGATGCAAGTCCCGGGCAGCTTTAGGTCGTGGGCTTTGCCGCCTTTTCCTTGATTGCCGTGAGGAGCGCGGCCCAGTCCGCGGTGAAGGCGCCTGCTCCCTGGCGCTGCAGATGCTCAGCGAGCGCATCGGCGTCGATGCCGGCGTCGGCGGCCGCGGAGATGGCCGCTTCCGCGGCGGCGTAGTCGGGCTCCAGCCGGTCGTCGAGGTTCCCGTGGTCGGCGAAGGCGAGCAGGGTCTTCTCCGGGACGGTGTCGATCGTGTCGGGGGCGGCCAGCCGGCCCAGATAGTAGGTGTCGGGCAGGTCCGGGTTCTTGGTCGAGGTGGAGGCCCACAGAACCCGCTGCGGACGGGCGCCCGCCGCGGCGAGCGCCTGCCAGCGCTGGTCCGCGAGCAGCTGCACATGGGAGGCGTAGGTCTTCTGCGCCATCGCCAGCCCCAAGCTGCCGTGCAGCGCGGGCGGCAGCAGCGGGTCGGCGGCCGAATCCCAGCGGGAGATGAACAGCGAGGCCACCGAGGGCACCGCCAGGTCCAGGCCGGCGCGGCGGCGGCGCTCCAGGGCCCGCAGGTAGGCGTCGGCGGTGCGCAGGTAGTGGGTGTCGGAGAACAGCAGCGTCACGTTCACTCCGATGCCGGCGGTGATGGCCTCTTCCATGGCGGTCAGGCCCTGCGGGGTGCCGGGGATCCTGATCAGCAGGTTGGGGAAGCCGGCCTGGTCGTGCAGCCGCCGGGCGAACTCCACCGTCGCCGCGGCATCGTAGGCGACATCGGGCGGGACCTCCAGTGACACGTAGCCGTCCACGCCCTCGGTCTGCTCCCACGCCGGCCGGAACAGCGCCGCCGCCTCGGCCAGGTCCTCCAGCGCCAGCGCGTACACCAGGTCCTGAGCATCGGTGACACCTTCGGCCACCAGGCGGGCCAGCGAGCTGTCGTAGTCTGATCCGGCGGCCATGGCATGCCCGAGGATCGTCGGATTGGACGTCAGCCCGGTGACCGCCAGGTCACGCACGTACCGGGCCAGCGTCCCGGTCCGCAGCATGACCCGGTTGATGCTGTCCAGCCAAAGGCTCTGCCCCAGCATGTGCAGCCGCTGCGCGGGATTCAACTCAGCGTCCATGCCCACTCCCCGATCGACCGGCAGGGCCATCTTCGCCCAGTCACGGTCACACGTCCGGACTGCGGGCGGCCTTGCAGGCAGCACCCTCAGCGGCATCACCGGTTGATTCAAGCTCTGCCGCCTGGCCTGCCAGCGGCGCACCGTTTCGCGAACCGGCGGCTGGGGGCTGCCCGGCGGTGGCTCGCGCGGGTGAGATGATGGCGGCCTGCAGACGGCGGGCGACGTCAAGGTGATCGCCGGTCCAGATCATCCGGACCGCGGTGGCGCTGGCGGTGCCGTCGTCGCCGAGCAGGTCGCGGCGTACGGCCCGGACCAGGCGGGAATCGGCGGCCTTGTCATGAGCGAGCGGCTGGGGTAGCTCACCGCCGGTGACGATGGTGGTCGCCAGGCCGTCGTACCAGCCCGTGACGCGTTCGGCCGTGCCTAGGATCTCCTGACGTGCGGCGGCCGGGTCGCCGTCCGCCTGGCCGTCGCCGCGTTGCCACAGGTCCAGGACCGCGTCAGCTTCCAGGCGCAGTCCGGCGACCCCGGTGACCAGCCCGGCCATTACAGCAAGCGGGACCGGTTTCGCGCCGCGCTCGGCCAGGTACGTGCGGAACGCGTCATCGAGTCGGCGCGATGCCGCCGCGGCCCGGGCCGCGTCGCCGGCCGGAGCGGGAGATGCGGGCGCACCCGGGTCGCCGCGTGAGGTCCCGAATCGCACCGTGCTGGCCAGGTAGCCCGCGCCGTCGGCGTACGCTCCGGCCAGCGCCTGGCGAAGCGCGGCCGACGCGCCGCGCGGCCAGAACAGGACACCCACGACCAGGCTCACGCCGGCGCCGATGGCCACGTCTTCGACCCGCACCAGGCCGACGCGCCACCCGGCCGGCTGGAGGATGCTGAACACGGTCACCAGGGTGAGCGTGAACGCCGCCTGCCCTCCTGCGAACGAGATGACCGCCGGGGCGACCCCGGCCAGCGAAGACCGCCAGCGGCAGCACGAACCACAGCACCGTGGTATTCGTGCCGATCCCCGCCAGCAGGGCAGCGAAGATGATGAAGCCCGCGACCGTGCCGAGGATGGCGCGCACTGCGTCCTGCCCGGTGTTCAGGGCGTTAGAGCGCAGCACGGACAGCGCGCCCAGGACCACCCAGAACGAGTGCTGGACCCCGGTCAGCCTCGCGACGAGGACCGCCAGCCCCAGCCCAGCGGCACCACGCAGGCTGTTGTGCAACCAGACCGAGTGCGGCTCGAGGTAGGACGTGATCCGTTCCCGCGCCGCGGACAGCGTCCCCGGCACACCCTCGGGCTGGCGGCCCAGCCACCGATCCTGCCAGCTCCGCCGCTCAGCGGCCGCGGTCTGCCCGGCGGTGCGGGCGATGAGCGAGACCGCGTAGCTCAGCTCCTCCGCCCGGAAGGCTGGGTCCAGCGAGGTGATGAACTCGCTGACCGGCTCCCCGCCCGCGGCCGGGTCCCTCGCAGGGGGCTCAGGCCCGGCCGGCGAGCCGACCACGGCCCGGTCGTTCGCCGGCCGCAGGGACCGGACCGGCAGGTCGGTCATCACGCCGTCCTGCATTTCGGCGTGCGCCGCAGCCAGTTCGGCCACCGCGGCGTCGAGCTCATCGCTGCTGCCGCCCCTGGAGTCCAGGAGATCCGCGGCACGGTCGAGAGCGGCGGCCGCGGCCTCCTTGACCCTCAGTGCCGCGCGGTGGACGCCGTTGCGGTGGAGCCCTGGCTGAACCACAATGCTGTTCAGGCAGTTCAGCTCGTCGACCAGGCGCACGGTCGTCCTGGCGGGAGTGCTCAACCCGGTTGGGCGGTAGGGCATCGCCAGGAAGGAACTCCGCAGCGCCTCGACTGCCTGGTCCGACTGCGCAGCCGCGTGATCGCGATCCCGCGCGAATTGTTCGTCCATGCCGCTGAGCAGGTACGCGACCCCCGCGTGCAGCCGGGCGGCCAGCGCCCGGCAGGCGGCGGCTGCGGCATCACGCAGCCGGTCGTGTGCTGACGCGGGCCACAGGAGCGCGATCCCCACCAGCGCGGCGCCTCCGGCCAGCGCCCAGCCGGCCAGCCGGGCGGGCACGGCCGAGGCCGGAGCGGGCAGCGAGACCGGCAAGATGAACGCCAGCAGCAGCGCCGTGCTCGCCCCGGCGAGCACCGAGCTGACCACCCCGGCAAAGATCACGCCGAACCCCACCACCGCCATCGCAACGGCCGCGAGCCACACGGTCTGCGAGGCCAGCGTGGCCAGGCAGATGAACACCCCGCCGACCACGGCTAGTGCTGCCTGCGCCTGGAGCCGTTCGGCCATGGAGCCGCCGAAGTCGACCAGAAGCAGCATCGCGACCGACCCGAACGCCGCGAACAAAGCCACCTGCGGGATGCCGATGACCTTGTCGCCCAAGGCGAACATGGCCGGCATGATGATCGCCGTCCGGGCGGCACGGCGCAGTGCAGCGAAGCCGCGATCGCGCTGGCCGAGCCATCGCAGCGGATGCAAGTGCGCCAGCCGCACACCCGGCATGTGCGATAGCTCTCCACCTCTAGGCAGTACCATCTTGGCCACCAGCTCACCCTGGAAGGTCCTCTGGGCGCTTTTTGGCGTGTATGCCGTGCCGGATGCCGGTGGCCTGGCCGACTTCGATCAGGTAGCCGTCCGGGTCGCGCATGTAGCAGCGGATCTCCGCCTCGCGGTCGATTGGCGGTGTGAGGAATTCCGCGCCCTTCGATTTCCATTCCTCATAGCGGGCCTGGATGTCAGCGACCCGCAGGTTGAGGAAGATCGAGGTCGTGTCACCGGGCTCGTAGTTGGCCACCGTGATGCCTGGCTTGTCCGGCGTGGGCGGGCCGCCGGGGTTCATGAGGATCCACGAGTTGGCCAGCTTGACGAGGCACGGGTTCTCCTCCAGGACCACGGTGCCGCCAAGGACGCGCGAGTAGAAGTCCCGGGACCGCGCGACGCTGCGAACGGTGATGAACATGGTCACCACGAAGCCCTCGGCGGGATCCGGCAGGTTGGTGTAGTCAATGGAGGGCGCATGTTCTGCCAAGGCGTCGCGTACGCCGTCGGCCTCGACGAGCCTGGCCGGGGCGCTGATGTGGTCGTTGGCGGTCATGCCGGGCCTTCCTTTCGTGTAGTGGGGCAGTGCAGCCACCGTGCGGCTGGACGTGCTGCGGGATCCGATCAGATGAATTGCTGCCCGCCGTCGATGTCGTAGGTCGCGCCGGTGAGGGCCGTGTTGGTCATGATGTGGACGGCGAGCGCGGCGACGTCGGCGGGCGTGACAACGCGGCCGATTGGCAGCGTCGCCCGTAGCTCCCTGCGGCGCTCCTCGAGCTGGTCTCCGAGCAGCGATGCCGACAGCGGGGTGTCGACGAAGCCGGCGGCGATAAGGTTGACCCGAACCGGCGCGAGTTCTAGCGCGAGGGCCGCCGCGAACGGGGGCAGCGCGGCGGTAGCCGCGGAGGCGATCCCGAGACCATGCCCGACGCGCCGGCCGCCGATACCGCCCATGAGCACCAGCGTGCCCCCTGGCCGCATCTTGCCCGCCGCATTGCGCGCGACCTCAAGTCCCAGCACGATGTGATCGCTGAGCGCGTTGCGCACCTGGGCCGGGTCCATCTCCAGCAGGGGTCCGTAGACCGGGCCTCCGGCTGTGACCATTACATGGTCGATCGGCGCTGGCAGATCCTGGAAGAACCGCTGCAGGGAAGCAGTGTCATTAGCGTCGAAGGCCGCCGTCCGCTGCGCCCCGACTTCGTTGGCCGCCTGGCTGAGCCGGACGGGATCGCGGCCGGTGAGGATGACCTCGGCACCCTCCGCCCGGGCGCGCCGGGCTGTCTCAAGCCCGATGCCCGCACTGCCGCCGATCACCACGACCGTCTGCCCGGCCAGTTCCGGTTCGTGCTGGACTGAGGCAGGAATGCTCGCGCTCATCACGGCAGCTCCAGGCCGGCCTGCGTCACGGCTCTGCCCGGCCGCGGTCACGACGCCACCTGTTCAGCGGGCTGATTTCCGGGCAGCACATAGGCGAGCTGAGTGACCCGCCCGGCGCGTAGCTTTTCCCGTTCGGCCGGGACAGTGCCGCCCCACACGCCGAACTGTCCGATGGCCCGGTTGCGCAGCGCCAACTCCAGGCACTCGCCGCGCACCGGGCAGCCAGCGCAGACCGCGATGGCGGCGGCCGCCTCACGCCTGGCGGCGGCGACCTGGACGCTGACCGGATACCAGTCATCCGGGTTCAGCCGACTGTTCGAGCACGCGGCCCGCGCGAGGACGAACGGCCAAGGCCCTCTGCCAGTCATGATGAAGCCCCTAACCGAAGGTGAATGAGTAGACCTGGACGCCCGGATCGGAGAATGTGATCTCGAAGGTGCGGTCGATAACAGGACCGGGCTGGCGGATCATCTGGTGCAGCCGTGGCCCGGCCACCGTGCCATCGCCCGCGTCGTCGGTATCGCCCCCGTGCGCCGCACCTGGCGGTTGTCCGTCGATGCGCGCCTGGAACCGCACCGGGGCGCCCGGTGCTGCAGGGCCCATGACCAGGTGAAGGTCGCGGGCGTGGAAGCGGCATGCGATCCGGCCATCGGCCTCGTTCAGGATGACGGCCTGTTCCTCCATCGTCCAGTCTCCAGACAGGCCCCATTGATTGAGCCGCAGCATGTCCGGCGCCTTGTAAAGATGACGCTCGCCCGGTACGGCCCCGCCGGGGGACGCGAAGTTCGCGGTGCGCTCGTAGCCGGTGTAGGTCTCCGGTGACCGCAGGGTGGCCCAGTCTGCCGGGGCCTCCGCACCGCTGGCATCGACCGAAACAAGGTCATGATCATGGCTGGTGGTTCCCGAATCGGCCAGCAACTGCTGGATGACCATTTCCGACTGCTGGTACTCTCCTTCGCCGTAGTGATGGTGCCGGATGCGGCCCTGCGGGTCGGCGAAGTACAGGGCGGGCCAGTAGTGGTTGGCGAAGGCAGCCCAGACCGCGTAGTCGTTGTCGACCGCGACCGGGTAATCGATCCGCATGTCGCGCACGGCGCGGCGGACGTTGCCGAGGTCATGCTCGAAGCCGAACTCAGGGGTGTGCACCCCGATCACGGCCAGCCGGTCGCCGCCGTACTTCCCGGCCCAGGCGCGGATGTAGGGAAGCTGGCGGAGCCAGTTGATGCAGGTGTAGGTCCAGAAGTTGACGAGGATGATCTTCCCTTGCAGGTCCGCCGCCGTCAGCGGCGGTGAGTTGAGCCACCCGGTCGCACCGTCGAAAGACGGCAGCCGGCTCTCGACGGGCAGCCGCGCTAGTGACGTGTGGAGCCCGGCGAGTGTTCGCCATTGTGCTGTCATGACAGATCCTTTAGTTGTCCGGCCGGGCGGCTTGCCGGGACGACGTGGTATGTCCCGGCTGGCCCGGGGCCTGGAATGCAGCCACAGGCCCCGCCGGGACAGGGATGTGCAAGCGACCGGGTACTGGCCGACTAGCGCAGGGACCGGAAGGCGGCGCGGAGCTCGCTGCTGAACAGCGCCGGCTCCTGCCAGGCGGCGAAGTGGTTGCCCCGGTCGAGCTCGTTGAAGTAGATGAGCTTGGGATAGGCCCGCTCGGCCCAGCTGCGGGGGACCTGGTAGATCTCGTGCGCGAAGGTGCTCACCGCGGCCGGGACGGACACTCCCTTGACGTCGAAGAAGCCGACCGTGTTCTCCCGGTACAGGCGGGCGGAGGAGACTCCCGTGTTGGTCAGCCAGTAGAACGTGACGTTGTCCAGGACCTCGTCCCGGGTCAGGTTGCCGACGGGGTGCCCGGCGAAGGCGGCGGCGATGTCGGCGTAGCTGGATGCGTCGTGGTTGATCATCCAGGTCGCCAGGGTGACGGGCGAGTCCGCCAGGCCGTATAGGGTCTGCGGCTTGGTCCCCATCTGTACCCCGTACCCGATACCGGTGGTGAAGAAGAAGTTCAGCTGCTCGTAGGAGCGGCTTTCCTCCGCCGACATGCCTGACGGCGGCGGGCCGGCCGCGCCGAACACGTTGCGCACCAGTGTTAGCCAGGCATCGGCCGGGACGGCGCCGGCCATGTTGGTGTGGATGCCGAGCAGCCCTGCGGGTGCCTGCACGCCCATCATGTCGACGATGATCGCGCCCCAGTCGCCGCCTTGCGCCACGTAGCTCTGGTAGCCCAGGCGCTTCATCAGCGTGTCCCAGGCCTGCGCTATCCGGACCGGGCCCCAGCCGAGATCCCGCGGCTTGCCGGAGTACCCGTAGCCCGGCATCGACGGAATCACCACGTCGAAGGCGTCGGCCGCGCTCCCGCCGTGCGCGGTGGGGTTGGTGAGCGGGTCGATGACCCCGAGCAGCTCGATGACCGAGCCGGGCCATCCGTGGGTGATGATGACCGGCAGCGCGTTCTCGTGCTGGGAGCGGACGTGGATGAAGTGGATGTCCAGCCCGTCGATCTCGGTGACGAAGTGCGGCAGGGCGCTCAGCCTTCGCTCGCACCTGCGCAGGTCATAGTCCGTTGCCCAGTAGCGGGCGAGTTCCTGGGCCACCGCCTGCTGCACGCCCTGCGAGAAGTCGGTGACGAGTTCTGGGTCGGGCCAGCGGGTGGCGGTGATGCGGGCGCGCAGCGCCTCGAGTTCCGTCTCGGGGGTGACCGGGACGACGAACGGCCGGATCGCTGCGGTGCCCACTGGGCTTTCGGTCGTGGTAGACATCTGAGTTCCCTTCTGCGAGGTGATCGGAGCCGTACCTTCTGTACGGCTGCCGTGCTGGTCATTGGATGAATGCCGCCCTTGATCAGGGCGGGAACGGAGCAGTACTGCCGAAGTGGCCCGGGCCGGCTCAGGTCATTCGGCCGCTAGTTCGCGCAGGTTCGTCTTGGTGAGCTCGACGAGTTCTTCTCCGCCGCCGGACAGGATCGTCCTGGTCGCGTACAGGGTGAAGCCCTTGATCTGGCCGAAGGTGAGCTTGGGCGGCAGGGCGAGTTCCTGCCGGGCCGTGCGGACGTCGACCAGGGCCGGCCCGTCGTGCCTGAACGCGGCTCGCAGCGCGTCCTCCAGTTCGTCGGCCTTGTCTACGGTCGCGCCGAACAACCCGGCGGACTTCGCGATCCCGGCGAAATCCGGGTTGTCCAGCTCGGTGCCGTAGGTCGGCGACGCCGGCGGCTTTCATCTCCAGCTCCACGAAGCCCAGTGCGCCGTTGTTGAACACCACGACCTTCACCGGAAGATGCTGCTGGCGCAGCGTAAGCAGCTCCCCGAGCAGCATCGCGAGCCCGCCGTCGCCGGACAGGCTGATAACCTGGCGGCCTGGCTGGCTGGCTTGCGCTCCGATGGCGTGCGGCAGGGCGTTGGCCATGGACTCGTGGCTGAACGAGCCGATCAGCCGGCGGGCGCCGTTCATGTGCAGGTAGCGCGCAGCCCAGACGCAGGGGCTGCCGACGTCGGCGGTGAAGATCGCGTTGTCCGCGGCGAGCCGGTCGATCGTGGCGGTGACGTACTGCGGATGCAGCGGCGACTGGTTCGCCCTGTCCTCGGCGAGCTTGTCCAGCCGGGCGCGGGCCCGCCGGTAATGCGCCGTCATCACCTCCAGGTGGGCCGAATCGGTCTTGAGCTCCAGCAGCGGCAGCAGCGCGTCGACCGTGTCCCGCACGGTGCCCACCAGCGGGACCTGGACCGGCACCCGGCGGCCGATCTGCTCGCCGCGCACGTCGACCTGGATCACCGGGACCCCGGACGGGTAGAACGGGCGGTAGGGGAAGTCGGTGCCGAGCATGACCAGGGCGTCGCAGTGCTCCATGGCCCGGTACCCCGAGCTGAACCCGATCAGCCCGGTCATCCCCACGTCGTAGGGATTGTCGTACTCGACGAACTCCTTGCCCCGGAACGCGTGCAGGACCGGCGCCTGCACGGCCCCGGCCAGGTCGATGAGCTGCTGGTGCGCCCCGGCGCAGCCGGCGCCCGCGAGGATCGTCACCCGGCTGGCGGCGTTGAGCACCTCGGCCGTGGCGTTAAGGGCGGCGTCTGCGGGGCGGATGACCGAGGACGTCGGCCGTATCGATACGGGGTCAGCGCCGGCCGGCGCGTCGGCGAAGAAGACCTCGCCAGGCACGACGACGACGGCGACCCCGCGGCGCTCCACCGCCGCGCGCATCGCGATCTCAAAGATCCGCGGGATCTGCTCGGGGATGCTGATCAGCTCGCGGTAGACGCTGCACTCGCGGAACAGCTCCTGGGGATGGGTCTCCTGGAAGTAGTTCTCGCCGATCTCCTCCCCCGGGATCTGCGCCGCGATGGCCAGCACCGGCACCCGGCTGCGGTTCGCGTCGAACAGGCCGTTGATCAGGTGCAGGTTGCCGGGGCCGCAGCTGCCCGCGCATACCGCCAGCTGCCCGGTCACGGCGGCTTCCGCCGCCACCGCGAACCCGGCGGCCTCCTCGTGCCGTACGTGCTCCCAGGTGATCCCGCCGTCCCGGCGCAGGGCGTCCATGAACCCGTTGATCGTGTCACCCGGGATCCCGTACACCCGCCGGACGCCGGACGCCTTCAGCGCGGCCACCATGACATCAGCCACTGTCTTGGCCATGATCTGCTCCTTTCGTGGTCAGCCACTGGTTACCCGGCGGCCCAGAACGCGCAGTGGTGCCTGGCGGCGAAGTCCGTCTCGACCTGCGGCCGGGGCGGCACGAGCGACAGCATCTGCATGCTGTCCGCGTCGAACGCGGGCCAGGGCAGGTCCGCGGTGGACGGGTTGCCGCTGGCCGCGAAGCTCGCCCAGGCCGCTCGCATGCTGACCCCGAGGGCCTGCTGATCGGGGCTGAACGGTTCCTGGAACGGCGCGTCCGGCAGGTCGAACAGGTATGGGTACTCGGACTTGTGTGTGGCCACGGGCCGGCCGGTCAGCATCGGCGGGTAGCGCAGCGGCGAGTTGTCGTCGTTGAACTCATAGCCGAAGGTCGGCACGTACTTGGAGGTCAGCAAGTCCAGCTGCAGGGCCGGGCAGGCAAAGCTGGCGTCGCTGACCAGCGCGCTGACGGCCACCGTGGGCGACGGATACGCGTTGAGCGGGTACTCGGCCGCGATCGCCGCGGCTCGCGCGGCGGGCACGTCCAGCACTGAGGCGATCACGCGCTGGTAGCTCTCGGCGGTCACCGGCTGGGGTACCGGCACGACCGCGTCGGTGACGGCCAGGTGGAAGCCCTCGACGAAGAGCCGCTCCTCGTCGTGGTTGCTGCCGTTGAGGATCGGCACGCGGGCGAACCGCCCCGCGGCCAGCGCCGCCCCGATCGGCTCTTCGAGCACCTCGCCGTCGACCACGGCTGGGACCGCGGCGCCGGGCTGGTTGCTCACCACGTCCGCGACCGACAGGCGGCGCAGGCAGTCGGCGGTCTGGTCCGGGCAGCCCGCCTTCGCGGCGAAGGCCTCGCCGTCGGCCTCGGCGGCGGCGAGAGACTTCTGCACCAGCGCCCAGGGGCCGACTCCGCTTTGCAGGATCGCCCGGTGGAAGAGCCCGGCCGAACCGCGGGAGATCATGTGGGCGAGCACGGACAGGCCACCGGACGACTGGCCCGCGATCGTCACGTTGTGCGGGTCGCCGCCGAACGGGGCGACGTTGTCCTGCACCCAGCGCAAGGCAGCCTGCTGGTCCATCAGCCCGTAGTTGCCGGACGGGCCGCCGGGCTCCGACGCCAGCGCCGGGTGGGCCAGGAAGCCAAGAGCACCGTGCCGGAAATTGATGGTGACGACCACGATGCCGTCCGTCGCCAGCTTGGTGCCGTCGTAAACCCGGCCAGCTTCCCTGTTGAAGCGGCCGCCGTGGATCCACACCAGCACCGGCAGACCGCCGTGGCCGTTGCTTCCCAGCGTCGGCGTGTACACGTTGAGGTACAGGCAGTCCTCGCTCGTCGGACCCGTCAGGGCGGGGTTGGGCGGCTGCGGGCTGCTCGGCCCGAAGCGGGTGGCGTCGCGGACGCCCTGCCAGCCGGCCGGCGGCCGCGGGGAACGCCACCGCAGGTCGCCGGTGGGGGGAGCGGCGTAGGGCAGCCCGCGGAAGACGTAACCCCCCGGCACGGTCAGCCCGCGGACGCGGCCGCCGGAGATGGTCACGATCGGGGCGGCGCCAGAGTCCGCAGACGATGGCATGCCGGGCGTTGCCTGCCGTGATGAGTGTGATGTGTGCATGATGTTGACTCCGTGACGTGTCGGCTGTCGTCAGTCAGGCGGCTTGAACGCCGCCCGGATCCTCGTCGTGAACAGCTCCGGCTGTCCATGGGACCCGCGTGAGAGGAGCACCTGGCTGGTTCCTACTGTCGTCCCTGCGCGTCGTTGTGTCGTTGGCGATTTGGACCAACTTGGGACGCCAGTTTGTCCACTTAGACCATCGCCGGGCGTAAACTAGCGGCAGTCTCTGGCTGGAGGTGCGTGGTCATCCTGCA